>JAFUPV010000064.1 GCA_017472605.1 Lachnospiraceae bacterium | reverse complement strand
GTGGGCTCGTCTGCAAGGATGATTGCCGGGTGGACAGACAGCGCTCTTGCAATTGCCGTTCTCTGCTGCTCACCGCCCGACATTTCTGCCGGAAATTTGTCTCTGCAGGCGGAAATTCCCAGTGTCTGCATCAGTTCTTCAATCTCCTGCCGGTTCTCCTTTTTACCGTCCAGCCGGAGCGGAAGCACAATGTTCTCATACGCGGTATATTCCGGAAAGAGGCTGTAGTCCTGATAGATAAAGCCAATCTTTCTGCGTCTGAGAGCAGAAAGCTTTTTGTCGTTTAATCCAAGGATGCTTTCGCCTTCCAGCAGAATGTCGCCCTGATCCGGCTGATCCAGCGTCGCAAGCAGCCGCAGCAGCGTTGATTTTCCGGATCCGCTTTTTCCGATCACGGCGACAAACTCGCCCTGCTCAAAGGATACGGAGCAGGGCTGCAGGGCATTGACTGCAACGGTTCCGCTGTGATAGGTTTTCGAAATGTTAATCGCTTCCAAAATCGCGCTCATTTATTTTTCCTCCGATTTCATATATTTTCTCGTCAATATCAGATTCAGGCTGATCATGAACAGAATCAGTACCGCCGTCAATACAATCCCGATTCGGTAGTCGATATCGAACAGAACATGATCCAGTGCCAGCCAGCGTGGGTCTGCGGTATAATTGTTCAGCAGGCGGCTGCTTACCATCATTCCTGAAGTAGCTGCAAACTCATAGACAAATTCCTGATAGACAAGATATCCATCCATCAGCGCTCCGATGGGAATTCCGGCTGTCAGCCAGAGATATTCCGCAGCGCTGTCCCGTCCTACATTCCGCAGAAAGCCGGAATCATCCATTCCAATCTGTTTCAGCAGGCGATACTGTTCCCTCCGGTATCGGTTTCTGCTCTCCACAAAATTTCGTTGGAGAATGACGTAAATGACAGCTACAAGAAGGAAAAGGCTGCCGTAAATGCCAAGTGTCTGCCAGATTTCTTCCCAAATCCGATTTCTGGCTTCCTCATCCGTTCCGTTATATTCAAATCCGTTTTCCGCTGCAAAACGGGCCAACTGAGTGTCTGTCGCTTCATAGGAAGCAGAAGAATTCATGAATCCGTTCAGGCTATTGTCTTCCGGCACGCCTCCCTGAATCTGTGCCATCTTATCTGCAAGTTTTCGCGAAGCAAACACCGTATAGTTTCCAGTCTGGTATTGAAAACCATTATTTGACATCATCGTATTATACACGACTCCTGCCGTCACCGGGGTTCTGTCTCCTGTTACCGCATTTACCAGTTCAATCTCATCTCCGGAATTCAGCGTCTCATTGGGATAAATTTCTCTTTGATCTCCCCAGCCATATTGTGTTTCTACCAGAACCAGAATCTCATTTCCCGCATTCCAGCGTTCCCAATTCAACTCCGATTCGCCCCCCAGATCTGCCGCTACTGATCTTGCATATTCATCTGTTTCATAAAAATAGATGAACGTGTAATATGGCGGAAAATTGCCTGCCATGTTATTCTTTTCATAGTACTGGCTGTTTGGACTGCTTTCCATTCCCTCCCATGCCAGATAATGGATCGAATCCGTCAGTTTTAATTTCAGATCGCTGATTCCTTCGATAAACGAAAGCTGTTTCCACTCCTCTTCTCCAATTCCGCTGATGACCTCATAGTAATCGCTCTTATTCGTCCCCATTCCATCTGAGATTGAATATTCCACCCGTTTGCTGAGGCGAAAATCAAGAGCCTGTTCATAGGACGCAGTCAAACCTTTCATTTTCCGATACAGCACATTGGCACTCAGCACCAGAAAGCTGCAGGATATCACTGAAAAAAGAATGACTATCATCCGTGAAACCGGGTGTATCCGGTTCTGACGCTTCAAAATCTCTTTCTCCGGCTTTTTTGATTTCTTCGCCAGACGGTACATCCGCTTCAGCGCCCGACCGCTGACTGTACTGCTGCTCTGCACCAGACTTCGCTCTCCTGTCCGCAGCACAGTCCAGAAAATTGCTCCTCCAAGCATCAAAACGATCGAAAGAACCTGTCTCAGAAGCAGCGATGGATTCCAGACAAAGAAGGATGGAAGATTGTTCTTTCCCGCAGCAAGTGCAGTTCCTGCAATTGCTGTACCATATGCCAGCGCAAGCCCGCCAACAGCCGCCGGTACGGAAGCATAGAGGCATTCAGTTATGATCATTCTGCGTACCTGTCCCCTGTCTGCACCCATGCACCGATATCGATCGTATATCTGTCTCCGTTTTCCTGTGTAACTGGACAGCAGATAACCGATTGCCAGAATTGAGACTGCAATCATCAGGTATGAAACGTAGTCAAACGCTTCTGCTGACACCCACAGCTGCTGTCCATACACATAGGAATTGTATTGGATCTGCTTCTTATCTTTCCGAAATGAATCCGCAAATTCCATGGTATCGATGTTCTGATATGCCCGGTTCAGCTGGTAGAACCATGTTGTATGAGAAAGCTGATAGGTTCTCAGTTCTTCATCCGTCACCAGAATGTCCGGCATCGGTTTCCGTTCGTTTTCCACCCATTCCCGGCTTTTCAGTGTCCCCACAAGGCGATATGTCTTTTCCTGTTCCACCCACTCGTCATCAATTTTTTCCCGGTACCGGATTAAGATTTCCTGTCCCAGATCATAGCTGCAGTTCATCTTTGACAGCGTGTACAGATCCATGACAGCTTCGTCACTGTTCTGAGGAAGATGACCCTCATACAGTTCAAAGTTTCCCATCTCCCACAGCCGACTGTCAACCGTCCCCACATAAATCCCGAGATTCTTCTTTTCTTCGTCCTGAATCTGTGCCGCCGTTTTGCTGCATCCTTCCATCGAAAAGTAGGGATGATCCAGCTGCTCGTCAATACTGGAAACAACCCACTCCCCGTAGTTGCGGTAATTCCGCTCCAGAACAAACCGGTTTAACATCTCCTGCAGAAGAAGGATGCCTGCCATGAAAAAGACAGCGGTAAACGTCACAATGGAAACATAGCGGATATCCTTCTTTCTTCTGCGGATGCTTAACAAAATCATGTTCATCTTCCGTCACCTTCCTTTACACGTTTTTCCATGTACCTTTTTGTTGACCGGTAACAGCTGCACAGTAAAATTCCCATCACGCCGAGGATCAGTACAATGGTCCAGACATGGTTAAGGTGAAACAGGATGTCCTCCAGCGTCAGAAGCCTCATGTCCTCCGTTGCCGCACCGGTCAGAATGCTGTAGCCGGCCGGATACCGTTTCATTTCCTGATACCGGACATATCCGTCCAGTGCATAGCCGCCCGGAATGCCGGCTGCAATCCACAAATACTCCCGAACGGCTTCTTTCATGACGATTCTCAGGTAGGTTCGCTTTTCCATTCCGATTTTTCGAAACAGCAGATACTGCTCTTTCCGGTACCAGTTTCTGCTGTCAGAAAAATTCTTCTGCAGGATCACATAAACTGCCAGCACCAGCAGAAACAACATTCCATAGATTCCAAAATCGCGCAGAATCCGCTGATACTCCGTCCGCCTGCCTTCCGCGCCGGATGTATAATTCAGACTGCGCACAGAAGCAAACTGCGCCAGCTGTTTGTCTGTCGATTCAAAGGATGAATATTGATCAAACTGGCCGCTGATAAAATTTGCTTTCACTTTCGTTCCGTCCGAAGCGGTCAAACGGTGTGCCAGCTGCTCCGATCCAAATACTGTGACTGCGCCTTCATAATAGGGCGCAAACAGGGCTTCACTTCCGCTGTTATCAAGAAAACAGACATCTGCGGCAGTCACAGAAACCGGATGTTCCCCATGGAACGGGATCAGCTCCAGAATTTCTCCGTCTTCCATCGTTTCATCCACAATTGAAACGGCGCAAAATCCATCCGCAGAAGTGAAATTGGTTTTGATGAATACAAGTACCAGCTCCCCATTCTCCCATCCGACCCAGTCAATCTCACGATTATAATCAAATGATTTCAACAGCTCCTTTGCCGTCCGGCTGTCTGGAAGAAAGTGAAACATGATGTTGTAGGTGCCCTCATCCATGCTCTGGACGTCTCTCATGTGTCTCAGCAGCTGGCTTTCTTCCTTTCCTTCCCAGTTCAGATGAATGGAACGATCCATCAGCCGCGTTTCCACTGACTGAACGCCCCAAATGGATTCCAGTTCATCCAGCTCCTCCTGTTCCAGACCGAAACATGCGGAATAGTTTTCGTAAGATGCACCTGTGACCGAATCCTCATAGCGCAGCCGCAGGGAAAAGCTGAAATCATTCATTTCCTGATATGCCGGAATATCCTGCATGATCAGGCGGTTCAGCTGATTGCTGCACAGCACAAGAAAGCTGGATATGAGGACGGTAAACAAAAGCGCTACGCGCCAGGAAAGCCGGTGAAGCCGGTTATAACGGCGAATAAAATCCTTCTGGGGATGTTTTGTTTTCACTGCCGCCTTTCTTAATACGGAAAGCTTCCGGACCGGAATCGTTCCAATACGCTGTGCCAGCTTCTTATCCCTGATCTGAATCATGTTCCAGCCGATTGAAACAAGCAGCACCAGAGCAATTGTTCCCACCTGTTTCAGAAACTGTGTCCCGTCCCACACAAACAGCGCCGGCAGCTCCTGCTTCCGGGAAAGCAGCAGGCTGCCTCCGTAACCAGACAGACAGGCCAGTGCCAGTCCGGCAATGGCTGGCGGGACAACTGCATAGAGGAACTCAACGAGGATCATTTTTCTGACCTGGCCAAGTCCCGCTCCCATGCAGCGATAACGGTAATAAACCGGTCGGCGCTTTGACGCATAGCTGGCAAGCAGATAGCTGACTGCCGCTGCCGCAAGCACGATCATCACCACGGACACCCGCTCAAAGGCGCCGGTCGTTCCCCACATCTGATTTTCATAGACATAACTGTTGTATGTCGCTGTCTTATGTTCCTCACGAAAGAATTTCGCAAACTGTTCTGTATTGATTTCCTCGTAGTCCGGATCCAGCTGATAGTAATAAATGGTGTGCATCCGCGGATAGGAGGCTGCTTCCTCCTCTGTTACCAGAATCTCCGGCATTGGATAATCGGAAACAGACTTCCACGCCGTGGAATAGCCATAGAGGGTACCCACAAGCCGATATGTTTTTTCATGAATCTCAGACTTTTTGCCTCCCTCCTGCCAGCGGACGGTAATTTCCTGCCCCAGCTCATAGCTGTATCCAAAAGCGGCAAGAGAAGAAAGATCCATGGCTGCTTCATCTGCTGCCTGCGGCATCCGCCCCTCGTACAGCCGGATATTTCCCAGCTCAATCAGTTTTTCATCCATAGCTCCGAGATAGAATCCTGTTTTCTTTCCTTCTTCGTCCAAAAGCCGAACTGAGGCCGTGCAGCTTCCTTCGGACTGAAAATAGGGATGTGAGAGTTCCTCGTCCGCTGCTGCCACAATCCAGTTTCCATAGTTTTGATAATTCTGCTCCAGAATATAGCGATTCATGATTCCCTGAAACAGAAGAATTCCTGCCATGAAAAAGCTGGCAAGGAACGTGACCAGCATGACATAGCGGATCTCCTGCTTTCTTCTTTTTATACTGATTAAAAACATGTTCATGTCCGGATTTCCTCCCTGTCGGCTGATCTCTGTACTCGTGTCGGATTGTTTTATCCATTCTCCTGATTCCATTATAGTGCGGAAATCTTACAGGAAGGTGACATTCTGAATTAATATTCAGCACATTTTCTCGACTGCCCACAAAAAAAGACCTCCTGAGAGGTCTTTTTTACAAACATCATTCAATTAACTATTTTATCTTGTGTCACTTCAAACTCACTTCGAGTTCTACTTCAAACTCACTTCAAAGTCAACTTCAAACTCACTTCAAACAAACTTCAATTTACTTTGAAGTAATCCCTGTTAGATTCACCTCTTCTCCTTCAATTCATACCTCGGCAGCATAATCTCAAACACTGCCCCCTTCTCCTCATCATTCCGTGCATGAACCGTCCCCCGGTGCCCCTCAATGATCAGCTTCACCAGATTCAGTCCGATCCCGACATGGCCCGTTTTCACCTGTCTGGGCAGATAGAACCGGTTAAACAGATTCGGCAGATCTGCTTCCTGGAAGCCGGGGCCATGGTCACGGATACGGATCATGTAGTATTCTTTCTCCTTTTTGCAGCGGACTTCGACGGCTTCCCCGCTCTGATCGTGCTCGGTACAGTTTGTGAACAGATTGATGAATGCTTCCTTCAGCCACTCATAATCGCCGTCATACACCATTTCCTCACCGTCTGGCTGCCGTTTCAGGTTCATCCCGGCATCCGGTCCGGCGGCGGCAGAAAAGCTGTCATACAGCAGTTCTTCCAGCAGAATCGGCTCATGGGAAAACAGAACGGTTCCGGCCTCCATGCGTCCGATGTTGATGAGGCGGTTGGTCAGCTGGCGAATGCTCTCCAGATGGCTGAAGCATTCCTCGATCCGGCTGACGCCTCCACAGCCTGCCGACAGACCTCCTGTTTCCTCGTTCAGCAGATCCAGCGAGCTCATGACACGGCTGATCGGCGTTTTGATCTGATGGGCAATGTTCTCAATGAAGGACTGAAGACGCTTATTCTGCTCCTCATAATAGCTGTTTTTCTGATTTTGCTTCTGCAGCTGGCAGATCTGCTGTTCCATCTGACGGGCCCGGTTCGCTTCGTCCTTTCTTCCAATTACCCACAGGACAGCTGCAGCCGCCAGCAGAAGCGCCATGGCTGCACCGGTCATCCGGTACACGGAAGCGTAATTCTGTCTGGCGATCAGATATTCCATTCCTTTCACCGTGTATCCATATTCAATCATTGCTTCCTGTCCGGCTGCCATGTTCGTTTCTGTCATCTCCGCTTCGAACATTTCTGCCAGATATTCCCTGCACAGCTCCGGGTGTGACTGATAAAGGCTGCCGATCAGACTTTGCTGATAGTCGGCAGCCCTTTTCTCAAGCATACAATTGTTGATCAGTAACACAGCCGGAAGCAGCAGGAAAAACATGCAAAACAGCATGCGGCCAGGCAAACGCCTCTTCTGCTCCATCTGTTATCCTCCATTTTTTCCGTTTACGACCTGCTTTGTAAAGCGGTACCCGAATCCGCGCACCGTTTCAATGTAATCCAGTCCGATTTTTCTGCGCAGACGACTGATGTGGACGGAAAGGGTGTTGTCCTCCACCGAATCCTCACTGCCGTCCCACAGCTGTTCCAGAAGCTGATCCCGTTTGACAATCGCGCCTGCATTGCGCATGAACAGCAGAAGCAGACGGTACTCCACCGGACGCAGTTCCAGCTGTCTTCCTTTGATTGTCACAGTTCCGGCTTCCGGGTCCAGGCAGATTTCTCCGCAGATCAGGCAGGAACCGGCGCTGCTGTTTTTGCTCTGGCGCCGCAGATTAGCCTGAATCCGCGACAGAAGCTCCGCTGCGCGGAACGGCTTGGAAATGTAATCATCCGCACCCATGTCCAGTCCCCGGACTACAGAGGTCTCATCGTCGCAGGCAGTCAGAAACAGAATCGGCTTTTCATTCTGTCTTCGGATCTGTCTGCAAAGATCGAAGCCCTCGCCGTCCGGCAGCCACACATCCAGCAGATACAGATCCACGTCCGGACAATTCAGAACATAGTACATTCCTTCCTGTCTTGTGGACGCGGTCAGCACCTCATAGTGGTGGTTCATCAGAATCTCACGCAGATTCCGCTGCAGATAGCTGTCATCTTCCACAATCAGTATTTTCTGCATTTCTTCTATCCCCCCACTGCGCCAAATCCGGCTCCCGTTTCCGTATCTGCAGGCGTGCGCATCTGCGCCTCAGCCCCTGAACACCTCGCTCATTCGCAGGTCATTCTCTGCTCATCTGCAAATCAACCTCTGTTCTGCTGCGCTACCAGCTGATCTGCGCCGTACTTCTTACGGAGCGCCGGCTTCTCGATCTTTCCGGTGGCATTGCGCGGTACATCCGCGAAAATGATTTTCTTCGGACGCTTATAGCGCGGCAGCTTTCTGCAGTATTCCTCGATTTCCTCCTCTGTACACTCCATGCCTTCCTTGACGGCAATGATGGCACCGGTGATCTCACCGAGACGCTTGTCCGGCAGACCGATGACGGCAACATCCTTCACCTTCTCATAGGCACTGAGGAAGTTCTCAATCTGTACCGGATAAATGTTCTCACCGCCGCTGACAATCACGTCTTTCTTACGGTCAACAAGGAAGATAAATCCGTCCTCATCCTGCATTGCCATGTCACCGGTATAGAGCCATCCGTCCTTCAGCGTCTCTGCAGTCGCTTTCGGATCGTTGTAGTAACAGGTCATGACGCCCGGTCCCTTGACACAGAGCTCGCCCACCTCGCCCTGCGGAACAACCGCGCCGTTTTCATCCACAATCTTACACTTCCAGCGGTAGCCCGGTACACCGATAGCACCGACTTTGTGCACATTTTCCACACCAAGATGAACGCATCCCGGTCCGGTGGACTCGGACAGACCATAGTTTGTATCATATAAATGATCCGGGAAGTAGTCCTTCCAGTGACGGATCAGAGACGGCGGAACCGGCTGGGCGCCGATATGCATCAGTCTCCACTGATCCAGATCATAGTCTTCTTTCTTCAGATCGCCGCGGTCAAGGGCATCGAGAATGTCCTGTGCCCACGGAACAAGAAGCCAGACAATGGTACAGTGCTCCCTGGATACGGCATCCAGAATGATCTCCGGAGTGGCGCCTTTCAGGAGAACCGCCTTGCTTCCCGCGCAGAGACTGCCCATCCAGTGGAACTTGGCACCGGTGTGGTACAGCGGCGGAATGCAGAGGAACACATCGTCCCGGCCGGTCAGATGGTGCTTCTGCTCCATCTGCGCTGCCTGAGTCAGACTCTCGTGATTATGAAGGATCGCCTTTGGAAAACCGGTAGTACCGGAAGAGAAATAAATCGCCGCGTCATCCTCTTCCTCCAGGCGGACAAGAGGGGCCTGGCTGGAGCAGTCTGCAACCAGTTCGCGATAACTCTCAGCAAAGGTCGGACAGCCATCACCGACATAGATCAGCAGACGGCCGCGGTTAAGGGAGTCCGCAATGGATTCGATACGGCCAATGAATTCCGGGCCAAAGAACAGCACCTGCACTTCTGCCAGATTGGCACAATAGGTAATCTCCTCAGCAGAAAAACGGAAATTGAACGGAACAGCGATTGCTCCGGTCTTCAGAATACCGAAATAGATCGGCAGCCATTCCAGACAGTTAAACATCAGGATTGCCACACGGTCGCCCTTCTGGACTCCGCGGCTAAGAAGCATGTTGGCAACCCGGTTTGCCTTTTCATCAAACACACTCCATGTAATCTCACGACGATAAGGAACAGAAGAGGTCTGCTGAACCAGATCATACTCCTTCCAGGTCGTCTTTCTTGTATCCGACATCGTCGGGTTCAGTTCAACCAGAGCCACTTCCTCTCCATAGAGCTTATGGTTGCGCTCCAGTAAATCAGTTACCGGCATAGTTATTACTTCCCTTCTCTCATGAACATTATTTCATCTGATACAGATTTCTCTTATCCACTACGCGGACAGCCTTGCCCTCACTTCTTGTGATGGTCTTCGGCTCAAGCAGAGAAACTTCTGCCTTAATTCCCAGCATGCTCTTGATTCCTGCAACCAGGTCAGCAACTCTCTTTGCATTGGGCACGGTCTGATCCGCAACCATTGCAGGCGTCAGCTCAACCATAACCTCCAGCTTATCGTTGTTTCCGATACGGTCAACCACGATCTGGTAGTTTGCCTCGAAGCCCTGCTTCAAAAGAACAGCCTCAATCTGGGACGGCCATACATTTACGCCCTTGATGACCATCATGTCATCACTGCGTCCCATCGGTTTGCTCATGCGGATGTGGGTACGGCCGCAGGAACATTTCTTTCTGGACAGACGGCAGAGGTCACGGGTGCGGTAGCGCAGAAGCGGGAATGCTTTCTTGGTGATGCAGGTGAACACCAGCTCACCGATCTCGCCTTCCGGCAGAACCTCACCAGTCTTCGGATTGATGATTTCCGGAATAAAGTGGTCCTCCTGCACATGCATGCCGGCCTGCTCTTCACACTCAAAGGAAACGCCAGGACCGGAAATCTCGGTCAGTCCGTAGATATCATATGCCTTGATTCCAAGGGACTTTTCGATGTTGCGTCTCATCTCCTCGGTCCAGGGCTCAGCACCGAAAATGCCGGCCTTCAGCTTGATCTTATCCTTCATTCCTCTCTCGTTGATGGCCTCGCCCAGGTTTGCCGCATAGGAAGGAGTACAGCAGAGAATGGTGGAGCCAAGATCCTCCATGAACTGCAGCTGACGCTCCGTGTTTCCGGAAGACATCGGGAGCGTCAGGCAGCCCACACGGTGAGAACCGCCGTTTAAGCCCGGACCTCCGGTAAACAGACCATAGCCATAGCAGACATGGCACACATCGTCCTTTGTTCCTCCGACAGCCATGATGGCACGTGCACAGCAGTCTTCCCACACATCAATATCTTCCTGTGTATAGAACGCTACCACACGGCGGCCTGTCGTTCCGCTGGTGGACTGAATGCGGACACAATCCTTCAACGGCACACCAAGCAGACCATAGGGATACTGATCACGCAGGTCATCCTTCGTGATGAACGGAAGCTTGTGCAGGTCCTCAATTCCCTTCACGTCCTCCGGCTTAACGCCCATTTCGTCCATGCGGTTCCTGTAGAATTCCACATGGTCATAAACATACTGAACCTGCTCAACCAGTCTCTCACTCTGAAGCTTCTGAAGTTCCTCTACCGGCATGGTTTCAATTTCCGGCTGATAATAATTTCCCATAATTCCCGCTCTCCTGTCTTATTTATTTCCGGCATTCCGCGCCGGTTCTCTTTTC
>JAFUPV010000063.1 GCA_017472605.1 Lachnospiraceae bacterium | reverse complement strand
GCCCCGGAGGAATGCAGGGTACGCGAGGCATGAATGATATCATAAGCTGGGATATATTGAACAACCACCGCTGAGGGACAGTTTGATACTGTACTTTCTGCGGTGGTTCTTTTGTTCCTTAGTAACCACCAAATAATCCCCCGTACCTGAAAACATAAAACCGTCAGCCGAACAGACTGACGGTTTTCAAATATTCATTTACCACGGCATAACCAAAGTCCCCGGAAGGCTGCGAAACAGCTCTGTCAGGTACTCTTCCACCTTCAATCCGTTCGCACATGCAGTCGCCGCAATGGAATACATCATTGCACTGGCATCCGCTCCTTTCACCGATGCCGAGAACAGCCAGTTTCGCCTGCCTACACACATCGGTCGTATCGCATTCTCCGCACGGTTATTGTCGATCGGGATATCTCCCGATTCCAGAAACCGGCACAGGTATCTCTTCTCGTTCTTTGCATACTGTACCGCTTTTGCAAGATTCGAGCCACCAGCCGGTTCCACCGTATCCAGCCATGTGTAAAAAGCATCAACCACAGGTTTCGACTGTGTCTGACGCGCGTTATGGCGTTCTTCACTTGACATAGGATCCGCGATCTGCTCATCTTTTTCATTGCGTCCGCTGTAATACCGCTCCAGCATGAACAGCTGATTGCAGTATTCCACTCCTTTTGCGGCAGCGGAAGTGGGAAGTAATTCTTTGTCACCCGGCAGGGCATCCACGAATTTCCTTCTCACATGAGCCCAGCAGCCGCAGCGGACAGCTTTCTTCAGCTTGTTGTAAGCGTCATAGCCATCGCATACGATGTATCCGCTGTAATTTCCAAGGAATCTTGCTGCATGGTCACCGTTCCGTGTGGGCTGGTAGTCGAACAGAATGTTGCTTTTTCCATCAACTTTTCCATTGCAGTACACCCACATTCTTGAATCGGTCTTTGCTTTCCTGCCGGGTTCATGCAGAACCTGCACTACCGTTTCGTCGGCGTGAATGACAGAAGATGTGACAAGTTCACGATGCATCTGTTCCCATACCGGCTTCAGCCATCTCTGCGATGCCATGATGATCCAGTTTGCCATTGTGGTACTGGAAAGATTCACACCCTTCGCTTTTAAATCCTTCTCAAGACGTGTCAGCGGCACTGCCTTACAGTATTTCTCACAGGCTATATGTGCCAGAAGTTCCGGTGTGCAGAAGCTGTGCGGAATCATGGGGGCAGATACTTCGGCTGTACGGATATGACACTTTTCGATATCATCGGAATATTCGTTATCCCTTGCTTCGTCCATACCGCAGGCAGTACATTTTACCACCTCAGCGATATGACGGCGGATATAGAAGTGAGGGCGCACATACACTAGCTCGTCTCTGATCTTTTCTTTGCCGATGACGGTCATTTCAGAGCCGCACCTGTTACAGGTCTTGTCTTCGACTTCGTGGTATACTTCTTCCACTTCCAGATCGGCATAGATCTCATCACGGGTGCGTTTTACTCTCTTGCCGGCTTTTACGTCGATATACTCCGGATTTTTCGGATTCACATCCGCAGTCTGTTCTGCTTCATCGAACAGAGGCAGCTGTTCTGCAGTTTCAAGAACTACTTCACTCTTTTCACTTTTCTGTCCGTACACCTGCTTTTCGAACCATGCCAAGCGTTCCTTCAGAATCGCGTTTTCGTCCTTCAGCTGAGAGACTTCCTCATGGAGCGCGGTATTTTCTGCGAATACAGCCCGCACCTTCAACTCCATTTCAGGTGTGCGGATTGCTTCTCTGAGTAAAAAATCCAATCGTTCCATGATATCCCTCCGACGTTTTGTGATGGAAATATTGTATCACAATCTGTCGGAAAAGTCTGTATATATCCTGAAAACAATCGAAAAACGATCAGTAAAGCGTGCTTCTCCTGCCGGACTTGATTGCTTTCGGCTGCTCCAATTCCAGTCCTTCAAACAGCCAGCGCACTTCCTGTTCTGTCAGAAGTTTTGCTTCTGTTTCATTCCTCGGCCAGCGGAAACATCCATTATCCAGTCTCTTGTACAACAATAGGAATCCGTCTCCCTCCCAAATCAATGATTTGATACGGTCTCTGCGTCTTCCGCAGAACAGGAACAATGCTCTGCTGTAAGGATCCAGTTCCAGCTTTCCCTGAACCAATGCCGCAAGACCATCGATTCCGAGCCGTAAGTCCGTGTATCCGGTTACAAGATACACCTGGGTTACCGATGCGATTTCCTTCAGCATGATTTCAGTGCGGACAGAACGGCTGTGAGTTGTTCTGCGGTGACACTTTCCGGAAGCGTGACGGTGATTCCGCAGGACTCGATGCGTATTCCGGATGATCCTGTGGTTTTTGGCAGTTCGACCGGAACGATCTGTTTTTCCTGCAGCATGTTTTCGCGGATCTTTCTCAGGTAATGGTAGTAGGAACTCGCGGCAATCCCGTTTTCACGGCACCATGCTTTGATACTCATCCCGCTTTGCTGACAATCCATAATCCGCTGCTGCCATTGTTCCATAGAGACTGTAGTTTTGATTTCCGTAATTGCTGTCGTTATTTTATTCATGGCGTCCTCCCTGATCTTGGGCTCCAATTACTCGTTTCGAGTGTTTGGATTTTGTGCAGGTGTCCATTTACTCGGCTGGAGTTTTTGGAACACTTTTTCTTTGCAGGAATTTTACCATGGTTTTGCTATTTCCTTTAGACCCGGTTTATTTGGTGGTTACCGCTGGACCCCAGAGGTATCCAATGTGTGCAGGTCTTTATGTATTCATACCGCGGGACAGGGAAGTATCGCTTTCCTTTAAAACAGGAGCATATCCAGCGCATGAAACGTCGGATATACTCCTGTTTGAGGTCAATTCAGTTCCAGATAAACAACAGTATTGGGCGTGAATACGATCGTGATTTTATCTGCGGCGGCGAGATCCTCAGCTTCCAGCACACCGTCGATTTCTTCGCGGGGATGTTCCGCATCAATCTGATATTTTCTGATTTGCTTTACGTTC
>JAFUPV010000062.1 GCA_017472605.1 Lachnospiraceae bacterium | reverse complement strand
GGTTCTTCTATCATAATAATTCTTTCGTCTTCCGTACAAGATACAAAGGAATATTTGTTATGCCTCCATCCTTCCGATAGCCACGCTTTGAAAAACGAATCGCATGTTCTGGCTGACATTCCGATACATAATTTTTAAAAGACGGCGCTGATTTATCTTCTCCGCCTTTCGTCTCGACAGGGATAATCTCCGTCCCATGCTGCAGCACAAAATCAATCTCCCCATGTCTATCAGAAAAATAACGCGGAGCCACTTCAAACTGCCCGCAAAGCTGCTGAAGTACATAGTTTTCAGTCAAAGGACCTTTAAACTGATAACTTGCTTTCAAGAGAATGGCACTGTTGTCAATACCAGCCATGTGCTTGAGAAGCCCGGTGTCAAACACAAACAATTTAAACTGATCCAGTTTGTCAAAAGCAGCAAGCGGATGCTCCATCCTTGAAACATTATAGACTCGATTGAGCATTCCTGCTGAAACAAGCCATTCGATTGCTTCCTCAAAATCGCGTGCACGCGCCCCTTCGCGGACAGCTCCATAGATGAACTTTTCGTTTGGCTTGGCAAGCTGTGCGACAATACTTCGAAAAACCATAAGAATCCGCCCGCTGTTTACCTTGCCATTATGTTTCGAAAAATCATTCTCATAGATTTCAATCAATTCTCTTTGAATCCTGGAAATCCTTGCCGGATCCCTGTACTTTACCCAGGACACAACGCATTCCGGCATACCGCCAATGATCAGATAACTGTTATATGCGTCCATCAACCGATTATGAAAAATTTCTTCAATCGGCTGGCCCTTCTGTATGCTCTCATAAAAAGCAAAAAGAGAGGGATCTGTTGCATCCAGAAATTCATCAAAAGTAAGCGGATAAATAGCAAGCAAATTCACCATTCCAACCGGATAAGACTTTGGCTCTGCCAAAAGTGTCCCCAGCAAACTGCCAGCAGCAATGATATGGTATTCATTGGCTTTCTCTTTGAAATATTTTAAAGTATTCAGTGCCTCCGGGCATTCCTGAATCTCATCAAAGATAATCAGCGTTTCTCCCGCCTGAATTTTTTTTCCGGCAATCATAGATAATAGATCGATGATCCGATAGGGGTTTTTGTTTGTTGCAAAAATCGATTTTAATTCTTCTTCCTCATCAAAGTTGAAGTAGACATAACTTTCATAGTAATTCTTGCCAAACTCTTTCATGAGCCATGTTTTTCCAACCTGGCGTGCTCCTTTTAACACCATCGGCTTGCGCTCATCACTGGATTTCCAATCTGCCAACTCCTGAATTGCATTACGTTTCAAAAGAATCACCCTCCTCTCTGTTCGACCAAGAATAGTATAGCACTTTTTTCCTTCTCTTACAATGTGTTTCTCACACATTTTTCCGCCTTATAAATCGCATTATATACACATTTTTCCGTTCTTTTTATTCCTGACTTTTCACATTTTTCCATTCTTTTCATGCCTGACTTTTCACATTTTTCCATTCTTTATGCATCACTTTGTACTAGTCAAGAAAAGTACCAAATCTGAACCAGTCCATACCGCCCGGCATTATTCGCTTCACGATCCACGTAAATAACAAATGGCATCTATCATTTACTGACAGATGCCTTCTATCCTATCCCTACTCAATCATGTTAAAAGTTAAATATAACGTTTTTCTTATTCTGCTTCACCTTCTTCTCAGGTCTATCTGAATGCATAATCTCATTCCATATCTTTCCTTTTTCCTCTTCAAGTTCAGAAACAGGCATTTTCTTATACCGTTCTGGAATTACTAATGTATCATCCTCATATGCTGCCATTCTCTGCCACCTCCTTAATCAATGAAAAGTTATACTCTGCAATAAATAACACACATGTATTCAATTCCTGCTCCTGCGTTTCCTCTCCTCCCCTGCATAATCACTCATACGCCTCAAACTCCCCACTGATATACATTTTTTCCAGATTATGGCCTTCTCTTAATTCCCTCTTCGTAGCAGCACAAAGCGCAGTCAAAGTTCCTCTTCCGGATAAAATAAACATACAATCCGGTCTCATCAGTCTGTTCGTCATCAGATTGGCATTATGCGTTGTAAGAATCATCTGGCATCTCGGATATCGACTTTTAAAATATCGGATTACATGTTCCGACATTTCGTAATGATAAAATGCATCAAATTCATCCAGATAAATGAATGCAGCGTCCTGCACTCTGGATATCAGTCTGCGATATAAATCAACCAGTGCCAGCGTACCACTGGATGCATTCTCATAAAATGGAACGAATCTCTCATGCTCAAAGTACAACTCCCGCTGTCCATCCGGCAGTTTCTTTAAAATCAACTTACATTCAATTCCCATTGCATTAAGAAACGCTTCAAAGTCATTCAGTTTTTCCGGATTTTCCAGTGATTCATAAAACCCTTCATTCCATCTGCCTGGACGATTCGACATTGCATTGCTAACCGTAAGCATGCTCATCCTGCTTACATAATTTGCCAACTGAATCAATACTGAATCTTTTTTGAATGCCACATTGCTGATTAGCCACCGCAAAAAAGGCAGCCTGATTTCGACCGCATCCTCAGGTTCTTCTGCTCCCTGCAGAGACTGCAAATATCTCTCAATGTGAGCAGTCTATGCCTGAATCATCTCCAAATGAGCAAATTCATATTTTTTTCCGCAAAATCGCACGTATAGATTGTCGTCTTATCAATAATCAGTTCCTCAGCCCGCAACTCCAAACTTGAAACACGTCTGTACTTATATATCAGTTCCCTTTCTCCAAATTGAAACACATAAGTAAAAGAGGCTGCGTCCTCGGGCGAGTCCGCATTTAAAAAGATTCCTTTACTTACATATCTGTGCAGATCAGACATCGTAGCGCTTATATCCAGAAATGCTTTTCCTAAATTTGTCTTTCCAGTAGCATTCCGTCCATAAATCAGCATTTTCGTTATCAGACCGTCTGCGATGCAGTCTGTACTAAATTGATAACCAGCGCTTTTTTCAAAATCAATGCTGATCTCATCCTTAAAGTTTTTATAATTTTTCACTGTAAACCGTTTTAACATCCTGCACACCACCTTCCGTCAACACCGCGCTATGTCAATCCACAGACGATCTGACATAGCATTTGATCTCCTGATTCAGGTATAACCAATCATCCCAGTTTCCGCAAGAGGTTCCGGAAAAAAATTACGGCTGCCGAAAGAACTCCAATCCACTATAGCCACATCCCCAAAAATGCGCTATACTGAACATATCAGAATCAGGAACCTGCTTCCCACGAAAAGGAGATTACCCAATGACTCAGGAACAATTGCTCAAAAATCTGGAATGCCCGTCCGGCCCGGTTGACGTGGTGCTGGATACCGATACCTACAATGAGATTGACGATCAGTATGCCATGGCATACCTGCTTGCCTGCGGCGAAAAACTGAATGTAAAAGGAATCTGTGCCGCTCCGTTTCATAACCGGCGCTCCTCCTCTCCGGCTGATGGAATGAAGAAAAGCTATGACGAGATCTTCCGGCTGCTGAAGCTGGCAGGGCGGGAGGATCTGAATTCAATCGTATACAGCGGTTCCCAAAACTGGCTGTCGGACGAGAAGACTCCCGTCCTCTCTCCTGCCGCATCCTTCATGGCGGAACGTTCCAGGCAGTATACCCCGGAGCATCCGCTTTACATTGTTGCCATCGGTGCCATTACCAATGTGGCTTCCGTGCTTCTTCTGAATCCGGAAATGAAGGAAAACACGGTTATCATCTGGCTTGGCGGTCACGCCCTTCACATGCCTCACACCGGAGAATTCAACATGCGGCAGGACATCGCGGCTGCAAGGGTCGTTTTTGGCTGCGGCGTTCCCCTCGTTCTTCTTCCCTGTAACGGAGTCGTTGACCGTTTCTCCACCTCCCGTTACGAACTGGAGCACTGGCTCCTCGGCAAAAATCCACTCTGCGACTATCTGGTTCAGCATACGATTGAAGAGGCGGAAAGCTATGCTGCCGGCCGCCCATGGACAAGGGTGATCTGGGATGTGACCGCGGTTGCATGGCTGATGAACGAAAACAGACAGTTCATGGAAGAAGAACTCCGCACCAGTCCGATCCCGGAATATGATCAGCATTACGGCTTTGACAACAGAAGGCACTTCATCAAATATGTTACCGAAATCCATCGGGATCAACTGTTTGAAGATCTGTTTCAGCGGCTGACCCGGTAAGCAAATGGTAAGAAAAACATTCCGTTCGGTTTCCAGTACTGTTCTTTCACTCCACCCCGGCCTTCGCACAAATATCCTGCAGACAACATTTACTGCAGTAAGGCTTTGTCCGTGCCGTACACACATCCCGTCCATGCAGGACAAGGCGGTGACAGAAATCATTTCCCTCGTCCGGCGGAATGATCTTCCAGAGCGCCATTTCCACCTTCTTCGGCTCTTTCATTCCATCCACCAGTCCCATCCTGTTTACAAGACGGATGCAGTGGGTATCTGTCACAATCGCAGGCTTGCCGAAGACATCGCCCATGATCAGATTGGCACTTTTTCTTCCGACTCCCGGAAGCGCAAGGAGCGCATCAAAGTCATCCGGAACTTTTCCGCCATACTGATCCCGCAGAATTGTCATGCAGGCCTGAATGTCTCTCGCCTTGCTGCGTCCAAGACCGCAGGGCTTTACAATCTCTTCAATCTCCTCAGCCGTGGCATTTGCCAGTGCATCGACATCCGGATATTTCGCATAGAGATCCTGCACGACCACATTCACTCTCGCATCCGTACACTGAGCTGCCAGACGGACGCTGACTAACAGCTTCCATGCATCGTCATAGTCCAGCGTACATCCCGCATCCGGATACTCCTGCTTCAAACGTTCAATGATCTCCAGTGCCAGTTCTTCTTTTCTTTTGCTTTCAACCGCCATCGTTTCGCCTGCCTTTCCATCCAATCGTCTGCATCAACATTTAACTGTTGTTCTGCTCCGTTTTTTCATTCCGTTACTCTGCACTGTCACTTTTTCCTGTTACCGCAGCACTTCCTCAATCTCCTGGTACACTCTCAGCACCTGCGCCACGCTCCATGCCTGCGCAAAACAGCCTTTTGATGCCGCCGGCATCTCGCCTTCATAGATTTCCGCCAGATGGCCAAGGCATCCCTCTTCCATTGCCGCTTCGATTCCACCCAGCTGCCAGCGGATCCGTTCTGCTTCCTTCTTTTTATCCAAAGCAAAGCGCAGGCAGGCGCGATAATAATCGCCCAGCGGATAGCCCCAGACCGTTCCCTGATGATATGCCATGTCACGGCAGAACTGGGAACCGCCATAGTTCGGATGGTACTGCGGATCATCCGGAGAAAGACTTCGCAGTCCAACCGGCGTATACAGCTTTTGGCGGATCTGTGCCAGAATTGCAAGGGCCTGTTCCTGCTCAACCACAGGGAATGCCACCGTCAGAGCAAAGACCTGATTACAGCGAACCTGTTCCTTTGCCAGCTTCGCCTCTTTGGAAGCTGTCTCCTCATGTTCCGGAAGCACATCATACAGCGTCTGATCCGGTCTGGAAAACTTCGTCAGAAAGCTGGACCGGATTTTCTCTGCCAGTCCGGCAAGCCAGTCTGCTTTCTGTGCGCAGTCCATTTCTTTCCATCCCGCCGTAAGCGCAGGCACTGCTTCTGTCTCTGCTGCATCTGTCTGCACTTCCTCCCGCTCTGCCTCATCTGCGCGCACTGCTTCCTGCTCTGCCTCATCTGCGCACACTGCTTCCTGCTCCGCCACGTCCGCACATACCGCTTCCTGCTCTGCCTCATCCACGCGCACCGCTTCCTGCGCCCCATTTCGACGCATCAGCTCCTCCAGCACCCGAACCGCATTATACCAGTATGCATTGATTTCCACCGGCTTTCCGTGGCGCGGCGTCGGCAGGATATCGCCAAAACGGACATCCATCCATGTCAGCTGCCACAGATCATTTCCGGCAACAAGAAGACCATCATCCGCCATGTGGATGTTATAATCGGTTCCGTTTGCGTACCAGCTGACGATTTTCTCCGCCGCAGTCAGAATCTCGGATTCCAGCTCCGGATCTTCGTAGTGGTTCAGATATTCCCATGCCGCATTGATGAACAGCAGTGATGCATCCACCGTGTTGTACATCGGCTCCTGGTTTCCTTCCGGGAACAGATTCGGCATAATGCCCCGCCTGCAATACTGCATGAAGGTCCGCAGAATGCTTCTCGCCGCTTCCTGATTGTCAAGAGCAACGGTACAGCCATAGAAAGCGATCATGGTATCGCGGCCCCAGTCACCGAAGAAAGGAAATCCAGCCATAATAGACATTCCATTTGTGGATTCCCGTTCGGTCAGGTAAGCATCCGCGCTCAAAGCCAGCTGTTGTCCAGCCGGAGAAATCAGTCCGCTCTTTCGGACAAGCTCCGTCTGCCGCGCCAGTTCTGCCTCACAGAGTTCATCCATCACATGGCTGAGCTTCTTTGCGCATACCTTTCTCATCCACTCCGGCTCCGTTCCATAAATCACTGTCAGACTGCTCTCCCACTGATTCGAATCCGCTGTCTCTTCACTGCAAAGCCGATGCAGCTTCATGCCGCTTCCAAATCCCTCTCTGCCATCTGCAGCGTCCTGCTCATAGTAATAATCCGCAACAAAAATCCCTTTTCCATCCGCATCCGAATCTTGCATTTTCGCTGCGTCCGTTTTCAGATACAGGCTCTCTCCATTGGCCTTCAGACAATACCCATCCATCTCCGCCATCATTTCATAGTGAACCGGATACCAGACTGCAGGCCGATCATATTTCTGATGAATGCCGTAGACCGGTGTTACCTCCAGATGAGCATGCTGCCCCGGGCAGGCTGACACTTCATAGGAAACAGCCAGGCTGTTTGTTCCATAAGGAAGAACAAGACGCTTTATCACACGAACACCGTCTGCCATGAACTCCCACTTCGGCAGTCCGTCCAGCTCAAACTGATTCAAATAGCGGTATCCTTCCGTGTTCTGAGTCCGATTCACATAGGACTGGCTGGACAGATCATAAGCCTTCCCATCCACATAAAGAACTTCATCCATTCTGTGAATCATGATCCAGCGTTCGGAAGGAGCAACGTTTGCCGATATCAGCAGCGCATGATCATTGCGCGCATTGGATCCGATCACGGTCTGACTGCAGAAACCGCCAAGTCCGTTTGTCAGCAGAAAACATCTGCTTTCTCCCTGTGCCGCAGTCTGCCAGTCGCCTTTTCCCAATATATATCTCATCGTTTCTGTTCTCCAATCCTCTCAAACTTTCACTCCGCGCAGTACACGCATCTGCCGTCAACCCACGTCTGGATAACCTTCAATCCAGCCAGTTCTTCTGCTTCCGCCTCAAAGGGACTTCTGTCCAGAACCACAAAATCAGCCAGCATTCCTTCCCGGATATCTCCCTTCACATGTTCCTCGAAGGAGGCATATGCACCGCCGACCGTGTAAGAATCCAGTGCTTCTTTTACTGTCATTGCCTCTTGGGGACGATACGGAGCCAGCTTGCAGGCAAGATCTCTTCGCGTCACCGCACACTGCATGCTGTTCAGCGGAATCGGCCGCTCTACCGGTGCATCCGAACCGTTGGACATGGAAATTCCCAGTTCAAAATAGCTGTGGCCGCCATAGCTGCTTTCAGCCACAGACTTACCGACCCGGTCTTCCACAATTTTCATGTCATAGTCCAGAAAAACAGACTGTACATAGGCATGGATTCCATTTGCCCGGAAGCGCTCATAGTGTTCCGGACGCATGATCTGGCAGTGAACCACGCCGTGGCGGTGATCCTCCCTGGGATACTCTGCCAGGACCGTCTCATAAGCCTCCAGCACCTGCTCCACGCAGCCATCGCCAATGGCATGGACAGCAACCTGCATCTGATGAGTATGGGCAAGCGTGATCAGATCCACCATCTTCTCCAGAGAAGTTACCACCATTCCCCGCTGTCCCGCTGCATCTGCATATTCCTCCAGCAGATAAGCAGACCTCGCACCAAGCGATCCGTCCCCGATAATCTTCAGCGGCCCGATTTTAAACCATTCATCTCCCACATTCGTTGTATATCCCTCATCCAGAAACGCCTGCAGCGCCTCTCTGTCCGTCAGCTGACTCTGCTCGTTCACACGCACTGTCAGCCTTCCTTCGGCTTTCAGTTCCTGATATGCCTGCAGAACCAACCGCCAGTCCACAGATGGAAGTGTCACCAGATCATCCGTCTGTACGGAGGTAATTCCCTGTCTGTTCACCCACCGGGAAGCTGCCGCCAGCATCCGCTTCATATCTTCAATCGTGTAGGGCGGAATGCAGGAATTCACCAGTTCAATGGCATTCTCCCAGAAAATTCCAGTCAGTTCTCCCCGCTCATCCCGTTCCACGCTTCCGCCCTCAACGGAATCACTGTTCCGATTACCATTCCGCTTACTGTCGAAGCTGCCATTCGGATCACCACTTAATCCGCCATTTGAATCCCCGTTTCCTCCACGAATAATTCCCCGAGCCTTCATAATCTCCAACGCTTTCGAATTGACTGTGCACATGTGTCCGCAGGCACGGGAGATCATGATAGGATATTCTGTTGACACCTGGTCCAGATCGCGGCAGGTCGGGAATCGTTTTTCGCCGGAAAAATAGTCCTGATTAAATCCAAGACCGATCAGCCATTTGCCTTCCTCCACCGGATTTTCAGCCGCAAAGGAACGCAGTCCGTCCAGCATTTCTTCTCTGCTGCCGGTACAGGAACTCAGATCCGCCAGCGTCAGTGCCTGACCAAAATGAAGCAGATGCATGTGGGAATCATTCAGACCGGCGCAGACAAACTGCCCCTGCAGATCCGTCACATCCCCCTCATAGCGCAGCGCCTCCTCATTGCTTCCGGCATAGACAAAGCGGCTGCCGTCCACAACAAACGCTTCCTTCATGCCGGACTGGGTATATACCTTTCCTGATACAAAAATCTTCATATCCCATTCCTCTCATTCAGTCACTCTTCATATTCCGGCAGATCAACCAGAATCGGCTCATGATGCACCGCTTTCAGGAACCGGTTCAGCACATCCTCTGTCCGCAGTTTCAGACTTGCCGTGCTGACGCAGGGATGACAGCCCACAAATTCGCTTTCGATTACCGGCCGGTCAATCAGCAGCTGCACATGGTTCTCCGTATCATTCATCAGTCCCATGACCGATACTGCTCCCGGTTTGATGTGAAGGTATTTCTCCATGAATTCCGGATCCGCGAAGGACAGTCTCGCACTGTCAATCTGCTTTGTCAGATCCTTCGTTTTAAACACCTTGTCCCCGGGCATCATCAGAAGATAAAACTGCGTCTTCTGACGGTTGCAGAGAAACAGATTTTTGCAGATCAGCGTATCCAGAATCCGGTCCACCTCATGGCAGGCTTCCATTGTATTTGTCTCCTCATGATCCACACGCAAATATTCGATTCCAAGCGAATCCAGCAGATCATATACTTTTATTTCACGTTCCAGACGGCCCTGTGTCCCATCCGGTCTTCCTTTTACCAATTCCATTCCTTTTCTCCTCGCAAATCCGGCCACACATGCCGCCGGAATGTTTGCACATATGGATTCCTGTGCGCGTTCCTATTGTAACGCACCTTTTCTTTTTTTGCAAGTACATGGGACCGGAAGCAGCGATAACAGAAAGAGCATTTGTGCTCTCCGGAATCATGCGCAAATGCGCTCACTTGGATGCAGGAGAAATCCGACCAAACGTGTCACTGGCACGTTTGTCCGGATGTATACACAAGCCGACCGAACGTGTCACTGGCGCGTTCGCCTGGATGTATAAACAAAACAAACGAGAGAAACACGCAACGCGAATTTCTCTCGTTTGTTTAGCAATGAAACGGTCTGCAACTGCCCTTTACGCGGGCAGTGAGCTGCATCTTCCACTCATTCTTATTCAAGCTTCGAATCAGCTTCCATAGTTTCCGTCCGGTTCGGTATCGCTCCAGTCCTCACCATTCAGGAACGTGACGGTATGGTGGATTGCGTAGCCGCTTCCAAGGAACGGATACACACCACCGGGCGAATTCGCGGTAGGAGCAGCGCTCGTAACCAGACAGTCAGACGCGCGGTACATGAGACCGGTCATCTTTTTATAAGTATCGGAGGTTAATATCTCTCTTGACTGCTCCACCCCATCTACATAGACAATTTTCCAGCTTCTGGAGCTTACATAAGGATGGGATTCCACTTCTGCTCTGATTTTCTGCCCTACCGGTACCAGACCATAGGTAGTCTTCGAATCATCCACAACCACATTGTACAGCGGGCTCGGCCACTCAATTGCAAGCAGCTCGGACACATACTGAACGGTGCGGTTTGCCGGTCTCGTCTCCTTGCCCCAGATGCGGACCACAAGTGTATCGCCGGACACATAGGACTCGATATAGATCGGATTCTCCAGATTATTTTCAAAGATGAAATCTCCTCCGGCAGTGCTTACCATTGCATCCAGACTGGGCGGAACATAGGATACCAGCATTGAATGCTTGCTGCGGTAAACAATTTTCAACTCCGCTCTCAGGAGCGCATTGTAAAGCGTTGAAGTTGTCTGACAGATACCGCCGCTGATATCATCTACCTGCTGACCGTTCTGATAGGTTGGCGCCGCTTTATAACCGCCATTCTCCGAAACATCACCATACAGATTGTAAAGCGCAGACGCCTGTGTTCCTGGCATCACAATCGTTCCATCCATTTCTATCGCTGAATTAGCGATATTATGACGCCTGTTCGCATCACCAAGGTTATTGGTCGAATACTCGCCAAGAACCGACCACTCAAAGGAAAGCAGATCCGGCGCAAATTCCGGATGGGATTCCGTGCACGGGAAGTCATAGGTTACCAGATCGGTCGAACTGTAATCGTTGACACGATTGATACATTCCTGCGCCACTGCCTCCACATCAAACACACGGCCGATGGAACCGGCCTGAACAACCATCTGTCCGCCTTCCACATGGCAGGTCGGGCTGACAGCGTCTGACGTGTGCGCCTCGCAGATCGTTGCGACCTCGCTTCGCAGATAGTCCTCATCACAGCTCAGATTCAGCGGAAAATCCTTCGGATTCGCCTCATAGTCCTTCTGATTGGTGTACTGCTCTACAAAATTTCCGGTACAGAACGCGGAAGAAAATTCATTCACGATTTCCGGGTTTTCCCAGGTCACGCCAAGCATGTGGCCATTATAGTAATAGGGATTGACTTCCAGAACCGTGAAGGTTACTGCGCGGTCCTTTCTTGCCAGAACATAGTCTTCCGCCATCGCCTTTGCTTCGGAGAGCGTTTTTCCGGCAAGATCCATTCCCGCAAGACTGACGCCCTTTGGGAAGAAGGGTTCCTGACTTCCGTCATACAACTGAATCTCATAGTTCTTTGCTTCCATCTGCGCAACGGAAGTACCTGTGGACGAAACCGTGGTACTGTTTTTGTCAAGCAGAAGCAAATATCCTGCTGCAAAGAAAAGACCGGCAGCAATCAGCAGCAGTGAGCAGATCAGAAACACTGGTGCTTTGCTTTTCTTTCTTTTCCTTCTGTTCGCCATGGCATTTCCTCCTTGATATCATAACGAAGCACCCTTCACCCGCCGGTCAGGATGCAGACTTTCAGAAGACGCGGGAAGACCCGCGTCTGTCTTTTTGCGACATAAACTTTGCACTGGTTTACAAAGCCTATATTAGTATATCAGAACCTTGTGAACCTGTCATGTACATTTTTCTTTCAATTCTGTTACGATTCTGTGTGCAAAATGCCATCTTTTTCCACTTATCGCCTCAAACCAACCGTAGCAATCTCAAACGGACGGATTTCCAGCTCATACAGACCATTGCTTTCGCTCAATGCTTCGCCCTCTGCCTCAATGACACTGCTCTTATATGCACCGTCAAACCAGTCCTGTGGAGCAAGCTTCAGAACAACTGTTTCTCTGCTGTTATTTACAAAACGAACCATGATGTCATCGGACTTCTCGGCCTTCTTGAAGCCAGTCAGGTTTAATCCCTCACCCTCCCAGGTCAAAAATCCCTTTGTCATTGGCAGACTGCCTGCGTGAAGACCAATCTGTCCTGCCTGCATTGCTGCCTGGAACTGATAGCCTTCTGTCATTGCCGCACTGCGCTCTGACGTCTGATAGGGAACAATTTCATAATTCAGTGTGTAAGTTCCCTGCAGCTGGGCATCCGGTGTGGGGAACACGCCCCAGTCACCCATTTCCCCAACGGCACGAAGCAGCGTTACCGCAATGGTATTCTTCGGATCCGGCAGAATCTCATATTCATAGAGACCGAAGTTTGCCACAAGCAGACCGCAGGTTTCATCGTTCATTGCCACAAAATTCTGCTGATGCTCACAGCCGCTCGGGTTTGTCCACGCGCTGCCATGGCGGTTCTTACGTTCCACAACCTCAAACACAGAATCCGCAAAATGTGTCTCTGCGTTCAGTCCGGTCGGGATCATCACACGAACCCGATGGTCCTTCGCCGTGTTCTCAATGGTGGTCTCAGCCTTCAGTCCGGCCGCGCTCTTCTCCAGCGTCAGCCTCGTCGTCACCGGAAGAATCACTTTCTTTTCATTTCTCGATGCGCCGCGTCGATACAGATCGGCCATCTGACGGCGTTCCTCCTCCAGCTCATCGCAGGCAGATACCGGAACCTCTATCTGATGAACAATTTCATAGACTGCACGGTAGGGCGTATCCTCAGCCAGTCTGATCTCCGCTTTGGATCCCAGGGTGGAAACGCGCTGATAATCATGAGCCTCAACGAAAATATATTCATTGCCCACATCGCCGGCATCCTCGAACCAGCCGATGTTTAAGTAGCAGCGTCCGCTCTTCTTATCGGTCAGATGGTACGAGCCGTCCGGCTGGATCTCAACCTTCAGATTTTCATTTTCCATGGTATATGGTGCGGAAATCAGAGAAACGGTTTTGCTCTTCTCTCCCATTCCGGATTCGCCGTTCTCAGCAGGAACCAGACCTGCAGTGGACAATTCTGCAGCAGACAGACCTGGCGTCTCTGCTTTACCGGACACTTCTTCCAGATAATAAACGGTGTATCCAAAGGCTGGAACCTCTTTTGCTTCCAGCGTAACTGCCGCCTGTCTTGCCATGTACGGCTGGCGGAACCGGTCATCCGGCAGGTCGTAGCCAAACTTCACACCGGCATCCGCAACGGTTGCCAAAACGCTTTCTCCCTCCGCGTTCTTCACGCACCAGTTTCTAAAAGGCAGCGCAGACATTTCCTGATATCCTTCCTTCAGGAACGGATTTCTGGACTGTTCCAGATTCAGAAGCACACGAACCACACCGCTTCTCTTCCAGCCGGACGTATTCATAACCACAAAGGGGTAACGTCTTCTTCCGTCATCCGCCGCCAGCGCGGACGTGTCAATCTTCTCTCCGATCCAGTTCAGACTGTTGGCAATCAGCTCCTCCGCTACCTGATGACTCTTCATAAAGCGGGTTGCCATCTCCCGGTTTACCTCATCCACACTGCATCCGCAGATGCTGTCATGGGGATGGTTCTGCATCAGCGTCTTCCAGCTGTAGCGCAGAAATTCCGTCGGATGCTTCATTCCCTGCAGGAAGGCAAGAACAGCCAGCGGCTCGGCCAGACGTTCCAGAGCCGTCTCACACTCCCGGTTCTTTACTTTCAGCTCCACATGGGCGGAACAGGTATTTACAAGTGTCCAGCGGCCATCCGTCTCCTGGCTGATCAGCTCGCCTTTTACGCGTGACAGCTGAATTTTCTTCTCTTCCAGTTCCTTTTCCAGCGCGTCAATGTAAGTTTCAAAATCAGAATGAATGAACTGAATGTCCGGATACAGCTTTCTTGCCGTCTCAATGGCCGCGCTCAGATCCTTCTGCACCGGCTGATGGTCGCAGCCATTCATGAACAGAAGCTGGCCTGTGCTGGCAAACAGCTCCGCATCCTTCAGCTTTCTGTCCCAGTATTCCTTTGCCGCCTTCTCTTCCACCGGAATTTCCATTCCATTGTGGTACCAGTTCGCAAACAGGATTCCAGGCAAAGCCGTTCCGTCCGGAGACTCCCACAGCATTTCGGAATAGGTGGACTCATACTCACCGCCAAGCACCGCATTGTTAAAGCCGACCGGCTTCACGCCGCGTCCAAACGCAACTGCTTTCATTCCGGCCTGCTTCAGAAGCTGCGGCATCTGTCCCGCATTTCCGAACGCATCCGGAAAATAGCCCATGTGACAGATTCCGCCATAGGCTTCTGCCTCCTGCATGCCTACCAGAAGATTGCGCACATTGGACTCGCCGCTGGTCAGGAACTCATCCTGCAGAATGTACCACGGACCAACATGGAAATTTCCTTCCTTTACAAATTTCTCCACCTTTTCCCGGTTCTGGGGCTTGATCTCCAGATAATCGTCAAGAACAATGCTCTGTCCGTCCAGATGATAATTCTGATAGCCCGGATCGTTTTCAAACAGATCCATTGCCGTGTCTACCAGGTCGATCAGCTTCATTCTATGTTTCTCGAACGCCATGTACCACTCACGATCCCAGTGGGAGTGAGAGATGATATGTACTGTTTTCTGCATAATTTCCTCCTTCATAGCCACGGGGAACAAAACCGGTTTGCATCCGTTCCCCTGTGCTGTCATATCGGGTTGTTCGCCTCGTATCTTACATGAAATCGATTCGGTCGGCAACTGTTTTTTCAATGTTTTTCAGGCAGCATTTCCATCATTTTGTTCAGAAGTGTGTATACGGTAGTTGCAAAGTATTTCGGACAGCTATCTGTCTTGTCCACCCTGATTTCACTAAATATATCTGAGATTCTTTCGAAATACTCTTCCTCAGTAACACTTCCTTCAAACGACAGAAAAATGATTTTACTTGTTATTGGTCTTACCGGTCGATACGGATTTTGAGCGCTAAACGGAATACGACTTGTGATTAGCGGCATCAGAAATCCCTCCTTATCATCGGAACGGCACCGAATCTTCCACTCAAATATGCTTTCAGTGCATCCTGCCCTTTCTTCAGATTAAAATCTGAAAGAGGACGTAAACGAGATTCGCCTAAATTATTCTTTTCGATAAACCAGATTTCTTCCTGCCTGAACTCATTGGTATTGATCAGGTTTACATCATGTGCAGTAAAGATAATCTGATTGTATGTGTTTTCACATGAATTGACGAACTCGCTTAACAGATACTGCGATAATTTTGTATGAAGACTCCGATCAATTTCATCTACGAAATAGATCGCATGGCTATCTTCTCTCATGGCAAAGAGCATTGGAAGCAAATCCAACAGGCGTTGCGTTCCATCGGACTCTTCATCAATATCAAATGGAATAACCTTTCCATTCAGTTTATGCATAAAATTTAACTGAACCAATACGGTTCGTTTCTTTTTATTCTCTGCAAAAACAAAATATTTACCTGCAAAATTCACAATGCCATTCCTGATTTCTTCTATCTCCTCAAGAATTTCCTGCGGGACTTGTAGTTTTTCAGCAAAATCATGGAAGTCAATCTCTTTACTCGCAACAGAAATCTCAAAAACGCATGTGTCCATTTTGCGAAGCATATCGCCGATATAGATTCTTAATTCCGTATCCGCTTCCATACGAATCGGCAGTGCTTTTACTTTAGTTTCTGGAAAAATAATCTGAAGGCTTCTAAACCAGTCAACGATCTTCTCTGCCTTTTTTATACCATTATCATGTAGTTTATAGAGGAATAACTGATTTCTCTGATTCTCCTGAATACTATCTTTCAAAATCTCGGCCAGTATTCTCTCCCTTGAATTTTTCTGTGCAAATCTTGATTCAATGTCAATTTCAGTTTTTCCATCACTATCCGTCGCACGAGTAAACAATGGCAAAAATCCAGTTGCCGTGAGCTGCATTAACCATTCTTCGTAAACCTGATAACGATCCAAAGAAAAACCGTATTCGTATACTTCTTCGTCCAAATATAAAACGAACTGAAACGTGGAGATTCCCTTTAATTCTTCAAAATCCCCTCTAAATTGATCAATACGAATCCCTTTTCCGCTTTTTTGCCCATCAACAATAAAATCACGGGCAAATGCAATCGACTCAATAAAAGAAGATTTACCGGATGCATTTGGTCCAAAAAATCCACCTCTTCTAAGTACTTGCCAAGTACCATTTTTCGTAGGTATCGATTTTAAGAAGCGTTCGTCTTCTGTAGATTGAATTGGAAACATACTAAATTCAACCGGATGCCCAATGGACTTAAAGTTGCTAACAACATATTGCAGAAGCACAGCACACCCCTCCTTATTGCATATTTTCACTTAAACATTATAACGTTCCTAACATAGAAATGTAACAACTAAGCCCTATTTATGCGCTGCTGTGACCAGCATGTATCTGCAATCTGATCAAACAGTCTCGCGCACTCCAGTGTCAGGGAATGCGGCACCACTTCGCTCTCAATTTTTCCGGCACGAATGCAGTCCATCGTCTCCTGAATCTCATAGGTAAACCCATTCTCCGTTTCCCGATCCTCATAACGAGCTGCCAGCGCTCCCGCCGCGTTGTAACACATTGCCTCCATCGCCACATGAGGTTTCGGAATCACGATTTTTCCCGTTTCCCCATAGATCACCATTTTCTCTTCGATTCCGGTTGCAAAGCTTGTGGTGATCGAAGCAAGCATGTTCTCATAACGAAGCGACACATGTTC
>JAFUPV010000061.1 GCA_017472605.1 Lachnospiraceae bacterium | reverse complement strand
GGATATCCACAATCGATAGCTTTTAAAAAAGCACCTGTAGGGAGCTTTATTAAGGTTACCCTTTTTTGCCTACGATAGCGGATTGGAATTTTCGGTAAAATCTTTCTCAATTCATACTTGACTTTTCATAGCAGGTCTCTTTCGGTAGCATGTAAAAGTTATGTACATCTTCAGAAGCAATACTTCTTCCTGATTTTGATATTGCAATCAGGCTATTACTGCTTGTAAAGTGGTCTTCGTATTTAGTCGTGTCACTAATATCCTCTGACTTATCATAGTCGATAAAAACGGAAAAGTCTATTTTTAATCATACTTATGTTCGCCACTATTTAACGGGACTTCGTCTGTTTCCCAGTTAAGCAATCGGCATACATCTTCATAGGTATACTTCTCATATAGTACAAAATCTATTCCCTCATATGTATCAGAAAAGTCACGTTCATAGCGGCTGATGCCAAATTCAATGAGCTCTTTAAAATCTCATAGAACTCTCTATTTCCGAGCGTTTTCCAGAAAAGCAACTTGCTGCTGTAACAGACCAAAGCATCTTAATCATGTTATTTATCCTCTTTCCTTGAATTCCACTATTCCCGCTTCATACATCGCGTCCGCATCCTTTCCAGCCTTGTTATTTATCATATACAGAAAAGCTCATACCCCTGACACAACCTAATCAAGCAACTGCATCATCACGAATCCATATATTTCCGCATATATTCTCTCAAATTATCATCACAAACATAGACATAGGTTCCCTTGATTCCGCGCGTCATAAGTACATAATAGACATTAAGGATAAATTCCTTTAGCTGGCTATCACTCGCCCCAATTTTCCCATAGCGATCAAAATAAGAAACTCTATCAACAATCACTTCGTTACGATCTTTGTCGTACTTAATATCATTCCCCAAGATAACAAATCCATAATCCAAGTCATACCCCTGGATCGAATGGATACAGCCAACTTCCTCTGTCGCCTTGGGCGAATGCACCCAGTTTGCCAACGTCGAATTCCATCTTTTCCCTACGTTATCAATCACGATATCTGTCGCTAAGGAATCATTCTTACTCTTCCATTCCCAGGCGTATCCCGAAACCATTCTTGTTAAACAATCACTCATTAGCTTTCGGCGATATAGTTCCTCAAACTTACCAAATGCATCAACCAGCCTGAATTCATAAGCCTCGAAACGTACTCGATTCTTCACATTGTTATGCAGCAAATCTTTCACATAATTGATATATTCGGTTCCGCCCTTACAGCGCATCTGTGACAACAGCTGGTAATAGGTATACATCCTGGAATATCTTGATTGCAAAATGCTTGCATTCAGCTGTTCCATTTCGATTCCGGATGGACCAACTACCTGGTTCTGATCATAGAATAGAATTGTACATTTCGATTGTTCCATGACCCAATCCAATTGCGTTGCATCTTTTGGCAGCCCCATTTTCCTGCAGCATTCATCATAAAACATGTAGCTGGAAAGATTCTTCCGCTGCTTTAGCCTATGAGCCTCATCCACCAACAGAATATCATACGTTTGCTGCGCTACTTCGTTGGGGCCAATCACATCACCGACTGCCAGGCCATGCAGATTTTTAAATAAATCCTTTATTGTCTTTCTTAATGATGTTTGCGGAATCACCAACGCAATTTTTTTATCTGCATACTCCGGCGTATCACGGAACAGCTTAAATAAATAGACTGCAATTACTGTCTTTCCACTTCCAGGCATGCCATTGATTATGATTCTCTGCTCTTTACTGATTCGTAAACTTTGCATAATCATCCTGACAACATTCCTTTGATCATCACTGAGCTTCTTGAATGGAGAATATTTAAACAAATCGGAGTGCTCCAATTCCTCAATGGAATGCTTTACCAGCTGCTGTTCCTGCAACCGCCTCCAAAGCTCTCGAAAATCATTATCATACTCATTTTTCTTATAATAATTTGCTCCAACAACGCCAGCATTCGCATTGGTGATACAAAATTTCTCATCCGCAGCCATTAAGCTAATAAGCCTCGATTCGTAGTCAAACGTGGCAGACTGATTGAATTTGTCCGAATAAATAAAATGAACATCCGTAAATTCCTGCTTCCCTGTTGCCATTTTATGTTGTGCCATTCGTCGCTGGACATTATTGCTCTGACCTACATATGCCTTCTTTCCGTTTTCCAGAATATATACCATTGGCCAATTATTCAGATATTCTGCGTTTCCGTATGTATCCTGCCAAAATTTTTCCCTGCGAATTTCAAACATCTCTTATCCATCCTTATGATTCTATCACGATACCGGTTCTTTTATTTAAAGAAAATCCGGGCATTCCCGTCTTTGCAGCTTCTATCACCAATTGTATACGATTTTTCATCATATTACAAGTGTATGAAGAAAAATAACTTACAAAAAATTATATATGGAGGAAGAGAAACTGCCGGCAGCTAGCTGGCATAACCTCTCATTTTATTTTCTACTAAATCTTGACACAATACCACGTTCAATTCGTACGCTTCTACAACGTTTGCGGAAGGATTCGAACCTTCGGTGCCTTTTGGCACACTTCCTTAGCAGGGAAGCACCATCGACCTCTCGACACGCAAACAAAAGTGGGCAGGATTGGACTTGAACCAACAGAACCCGAAGGCACCAGATTTACAGTCTGGCCCGCTGCCAATTACGGTTTACCTACTCATAGGGTGCCCAACGCGACTCGAGCGCGCAGCCGGTGGAATCACAATCCACCGCTCTGTTGCTTGAGCTGCCGTCACCATAGTGCCCCCGGCGGGACTTGAACCCGGCACTTTCGCCTTGAAAGGGCGATGTCCTGGCCTTTAGACTACGGGGCCATATGCTCCACATGGGATTCGAACCCACAACCTACCGGTTAAAAGCCGGTTACTCTGCCATTGAGTGAATGGAGCCTGTTCTGCGGGCCAGCGCTGACCCGCATGATTCATTTTTATGCAGATATAGAGATCTGCACATCTGTCATGACCAAAATATCATCGATTCTGACACCCAGCACAGATGCCAGCACGACCAGATTGTCGATTGTCGGCAATGCGGTTCCGTGCTGCCACTTGTAAATCGCCTGCGGTGTCGCAAAGCCAAACACATCCTGCAGGTCCTTTACTGATATCCCTGCCAGCTTTCTTAAGCGATTGATATTCTGGCCTGTTCTTACCATGTCTATGGTTGGAATCGCCATGACTTCCTCCTTCCCGGCACAGGCCGGGCGTGGAATTATCTCATGTTTTTTCCAAACTTCGCCGGCTCAGATGCCTTAAAATTATAAACAGGTTTTAACACTTCAATTACTTCTACCGAATCCCCGATGACATCAATGATGTCGCTCAGAGACTTATATGCCATAGGAGCTTCGTCCAATGTATCTTCATTGACGGAGGTTGTATAGATTCCCTCCATTTCCTTTTTGTATTCCTCTAATGACAATGACTTACGGGCTCCAGATCTGGACATCACTCTTCCGGCACCATGAGGCGCAGAATAATTCCATTCCGGATTTCCTTTGCCAACAGCAAGCACGCTTCCATCCCTCATGTTAATTGGAATCAGCACTTTTTCTCCTTTGTGAGCCGCAATTGCGCCCTTTCTCAATATCATTTCACCGGTATCAATATAATTATGAATGGTATGAAATGCATCTGCCGCTGTTAAGCCACATCTGCCAAGAATGATTTCTGCAATCATTTCACGGTTTCTTTTCGCAAACTGCTGGCAGATTTCTACATCAGCCAGGTAGTCCTCAAAATATTTACCATGGAGATAACACAGATCTTCCGGAATGGATGTGGGGCCATTTGCCTTTTTCACTGCAATTTCTTTCAGTGCAGCCTGGATTTCACTTCGTCTCCCCTGCTCCTTGTAGGTGCGGATGATTTCATCCCTCTGTTCAAAGTAGTCTTCCATGCCACGGTTCAAATCAACGGCAAGTCTCTGATAGATTTCTGCCACCTGTTTTCCAAGGTTACGGCTGCCGGTATGAATAACAAGATATTTTGTGCCGTCTGCAGCCTGATCCACTTCGATGAAGTGATTACCACCGCCCAGGGTTCCCAGGCTTCTTTCTAACCTCTTACTGTCCTTCAGTTCCCTGAAACAACGAAGCTGCTGCAGGTCAAAATGCTCCTGTCTGCCCTGCCATACATTCATTCCCGAAGGAACAAAGTGGCATGCTTCATCCAGTTTCTCAAAATCAATCTCGATATTACCAAGATTCACCGTATACATTCCACAGCCAATATCGACGCCTACTACGTTTGGAACCGCCTTATCAATAACCGTCATGGTTGTTCCGATGGTGCAGCCTTTACCGGCATGAACGTCCGGCATAATTCTAACCCTGGAACCGGCAGTAAATTCGTAATCGCACATCCGGCGGATTTGCCCGATTGCTTCCTCCTCGATTACGGAGGCATAGCATATTGCTATATTTACTTTTCCCTTGATTTCTAACATGGTTTGTTTCCTTTCTTCCAATCAATAAAAATGCATCAGACAGCGCAAAGCCAGGGATTCGAACCCTGATATCCTTTCGGAATGTCGGTTTTCAAGACCGATGCTGTACCAGTTGAGCCAACTCTGCATAAAAAATACCGCCTACCCATCATCAAGGTAAGCGGTACGCTAAGAACATGTTCATCGATCTTCCGCGCAGTCCTGTCACTGCAATCCGGTATCAATCCTACAATTTCCCCGTTTATGCTTATCTATGGATGAGTGCATGACACATAAGCCCAGCTCGCTTTCATCGAGATGTGCTGATTTACAACTTTCACTATAGAGGCAATACCAACGATTCATTGCAGTCATGTCTTTTTCCTTTCTGGAACCTGTGTCGTTCCGCTTTTCTCTTAATTATATCGTCATCATAGCATAAAAAGTTGAGATTGTAAATTATACTTGTGGTATAAACCATATAAAAACTTTCATCATGAAAGTATACGGTGACAATTTGCCGCCGACAATCAAATTCCATATCAGAAATCCTTATAAGTTTAGCAGAAACAGTGTAAGCGCCTTACAACAAAACTCAACATCCCAGTCAATGAATAAATATACGATAACAGAACATATCTATACTTTCTATTTGCACAAAAATGGAGTTAAGTAAACAGGGATATTCTTAATCGTTCCCTCGTTACCGATATCTTTTTGTGAAAGAATACAACTTTCTTTGATATGTTTCGCATACTTTTTGCTAAATTCGGTCAGCGATTCATGCTTTCCGGTTCCAGAAGATTTTACTTCAATGGCAGATACTTTGGTTCCCTGAGATATCAGGAAATCAATTTCATAATAATGTGTGCTTCCTTCCTTTTCCCAGGTATGATAATACAATTCTCGCCCGGATGCTGTAATCATCTGCGCAATTAAATTTTCATATAAATATCCAAGATTAGCTGGCAGCTTATCCGATAAAAGCTTCGCATATATTTCATTGTCTGCAACCGGTCTGTCAATAAACATTAAAGTAATAAATAAACCGGTATCTGCAATATATAATTTGTAGCTATCCAAATCCTTTGAAAGAGATAAACTTACTCTTGGATCCGTAGAGTTGTAAGACGGCAACACAGTTTTCGAATCAATTAATTCATATACCAATTTTTCATCTTTGGATGTTTTTCTTTTTCCAACTGCAGATGACAAGCGATATCGCTTTCCGTTTTTTGAAAGTTGTGCTGGAATCGAATGATAAATTGCAGACAACTTTCCCGACGGATCTAATTTCTTAAAATCGTCCTCATACAATTGAATAATTTGTCGTTTTACCTGGTCAATCATGGAGAAGTTATCACCATTCACATAGCTTTCTACAGCCTGAGGCATACCGCCGACCGCCATATAAATTCTGATGTCGCGCATAAGTTTACGGTTCACCTGCTGACCAACCCCTTTTTTCATCCCATAAATCTTTTCTAACAAAGAGTAGCTATTTCCCGTTGCAGCACAAAACTCTTCATAATCCATAGGATACACTTGAATTTTCATTTCCTCCGATGGAATCAATATATTTTTCACATTCCTCTTAATGGATATTAGAGAACCTGTTTCAATATAATGATATCTTCCATCCTTCACCAGATGCTTAATTGCCTGTCTTGCTTTCGGAAATAACTGTACCTCATCAAAAATGATAACAGATTCATGTTCATATAAGTCAATCCTTCTCACTGCCTGCAAACGCAAAAAAAACATATCTAAATCATTAATATCGTCAAAGCATGCCATTTCTTCAGCCGATGCCTTTGAAAAATCAATTAATATATATGATTTATATTCGCTAATAGCGAATTGTTCAGCAATCGTAGATTTGCCAACTCGTCTTGCTCCTTCAAGTAATACTGCATATTTATCAGCATATTTTTCTTTCCAGTCCAACAACTGATCATATACTTTTCTCTTAAAAAACATATTTTACCTCCTGTCTGCCACCGGCTATGCATTTCTTCAAAATTATCATAGTATAAAATATGCATTTCTTCAAGATTTTATTCGTCGTTTTTCTGCAAAATTTCATTCTTTATAGCATCAACTTGTTCAGCTCTTTGATTGCAATATTCAATCGTTGTCCATAAGTCCCTTCAAATACTGCTTAATTCCTTCTATTAACCCCTGATCCGCCGGCAGCCACTCCACGCTATCCAGTGTCTCTTTCGTCAACCACGCAGCCGCTTCATGTTCCTTAAGAACCAAATCACCCGCTTTCATCCTGCAAATAAAGCAATCCATGGACAGATGGAACTTCGGATAATCGCTGCTACTACTCGAATTGTTTTCATGTTGTCTTCAATATCCAACGTATTATAATATTCGGAATCAATATGAAGCTGATAATCTATTTTCTGAGAATCATATTTAACCATCTTTCGTCTCCTCGACCGACTCTGACATCACCGGTAATCCATTGCTTTTCCACCTCTAGTTCCGGAAAATCAGCCAGCAATTCTTTCATCGAAGTTTCTGTCATATCCGTAAAATATCTTCCGTTTCTTTCACCTTCGTACTCTCCGTACTTAAAAGAAACATAGATGATTCCATTTTCTTTCGTTGCCAAACTCATTTTACGAATAATATCCGGCAGCTCTGTTTTCTTCACATGCAATATGGATGCACAAGCCCAAATACCATCATATTTTTCTACTTCAGCCAATTCCTGAAAAAGCATCTGCTTTACAGGAATACCCGTGTATTCACTTGCTGCTCTGCATAATTCCATGGAACCATCCACTGCATCTACCTGATATCCACGGTCCAGAAAGTATTTCGTATCACGTCCAGAACCGCAGCCAAAATCAAGAATATGTGCGCCATTCGGCAATAATTCCAGAAAAACATTCTGGTTCTGTGTAAAATCAACAGATACTGTTCCGTCGATAAAATTCTGTGCATTTCTATTATAGTAGTCTATTGTGTTCACCATAAAACAGTATCCTCATTCCCAAATATAATTAAAATCTATCAAAACTTCCCACTTACCATTTCTTTTGCCCTTTGAAATACCTTCTGTTGCACTTTGAACAGTATTCAAAGTCCATAAAAAACTCCCTGTCACCCATCCATCTCACATCGAATCTCCCGATCCCTGCACCACCGAAGCGCAAACCTTCGATACGACTCATTTTGAAAATCATACCACCGCTGTTCCATTCCTTCGCGCCGGATCCTATCTTTGAATCTTCGAAACGCTCCACGCCCCTGAATTGCACGGTACAATTCGGACTGCATTTTCAGATCGTCCAGCTCCTCAATAAATTCTTCCATCATACGATATCCATGAATTTCATATTGGCCGGGCAAACGAATAAATCGATCCCACTCCAACTCAATCTGTTCCGCAATTTCCTTATCTTCTTCATCCCAGTTCCAGGAGTCTTCCGAAAGATAGATGCTCTCCTGTTTATCAAAATCATAATAATATGTGCCTGCATCCGATGCCAGTTCCATTGCCTCCATCAACACTGACATTTTTATCACACGATCCGTACGATGATTCTTCTTCAAATAACGCAGATAAAGCACATACCCGGATACCATTTTCGCTTCCTTTAACAGGAAATCTCCAAGATTACCTCTTTCAAATAACGGCTTACTGTCCGCATCCGCAATCACCGATGTCTGGACCAGACTCAGCTCGTCAATCAGACCAGCCCGTTCAAATGCACCGTTGATTTCACTTCCGCCTTCCAACAACAGATCATTAATGGAGAATTTACTCCACAGTTTTTCTAAAGCTACTTCCAAATCCATTTCTGATTTTCCGGCAAACAAGTAGGAAACACCAATGCGCCTCAAATATGCCAGATATGCATCATCCACATCCTCGCAGAGCACTTCCACGATATGTGCGCCGCCATATCCCGGATCTTCATCTTCGATCGTTGATGTTTTCCATCCCAGTTTTCCTCTTCTGTCAAACGCAATCGCGTATCTGGATGCATTCGAATCCGCAATAAAATCTTCCCGATCCATTTTTTCCTTTGCGAATTCACTTAAATCCGGGTACCAGCCGCCGGTAAAGCTCTCCTCCATCGTAATCCGGCCACAGGCAAACGCTTCTGCCGGAATCTCACGGTTTAATCGGTAATATTCTTCGGTTGCCGGAACGCACTCCTCTCTGCCCAGAAACGTTCCCGTTACTTTTCCGTCAATCGATATCACCATATGGCAAATGATATGTGGCCGCATAACCCCTGTTCCTCCTCCAGTTCTGTCAATCATACAAATTACTTCCGCCGGCTTTCCCTGCCTGCGCTGCAGCATTTTCCAGGAAATCCTCAAAAGGTATCATAATACGGTTTCCGGTTTACTCATCCTTCCTGTCCATCCCATTCCTTTCGCCCATTCGCGCATTTCTTTTTTCTCAATCGAATTGCTGCCATGGATCACTTTCAAAAATCCAACATATCCATGAATTCCTCCCACATCATCCATAAGCGGCAGTCCATCCAGCGACAGACAAACCGGTCTTCTCCGCATTTCTGCGTCCGCTATTTGCAGTGCAAGCATCTTGTCCACCGCCTGGTTGTTCCGATCAAATGCTTCCTTCTCCACAGGTACTTCTTTTTCTTCCCCAGCTGCAGTTACGAATCCGCTTACATCATTTTCCTCTGCAGCTTCCTCGCGATCCCTGGTGTAATAAACCTCTTCCAACCGGATGCGAACTTCCCAGCCATCGCCGTAATCATATGCATAAATCAGCTCATATGCCACCGGTATGACAGGGAGCTCCTCGGTGCTTCGCTCCTGGTATTTCTGCAAAAACCGCAGCCCACGCATCAGTTCCTTCTCTTCTGAAATCCCCTGGGGAATTAAAAGCTCAATCAGCGGAATTCGTTCCAAAAGCTCATCCATCCTGCCCTCAAATCCCATCTCCAGATCACGCAGCGTTGCTTTTTCAATCGGCTTGAACCGCTCCTCACGTAACGCCTTCTCATTACCCGCTTTCTTCAGTTCTGACCACTTCGCAAAGGACAATCGTTCCCGGATAACAGGATTCTCTGTTATCACGCTTTTTGCAGCTTTATTCGCGACATGATAATGCTCCCATTTTCCATCATAACGATACGGGCCTGTATATTTTCTTCGAAACCACGACTTTATGTTCTCGCCATCCTCGTAATCATCGTCCCAATACAAATCCTCAAAATCATTACACGGGAAACGGAAATACAATCCGCAGAGTTTCACCCAATCCGTGTACAATCCGTCATGTTCCACATACCCATACTCATCCGCCCGATTCTTTCCACCAGTCAGTTTCTGGAAAACGTCAGACGGCAGGCGGAACTGATGCAGGTGACTGTTCTGCCAGCCAAACGCACGCAGAATCACATAATTTAACGCATGCAGGGTAATATCTGCCGGTACCAGCACTTCTCGGGTGATACCCCTTTCTACTTTTCCGTACGTTTGAAGCACTTCATAATCTTCCGGCTCCAGCCCTTCCATATCCAGCGACAGACGAAGCTTCAGTACGCTTGGCTGCTTCTGCATGTGCTCCTGATACAGCTGCTCTGCCGTTAATGCTTCCGGCTGCGTATCCCTGCTTTGTTCCGCTTTCTCCAATATTTTTTCCGCGCCCTCTTTTGCGGGTTCCTCTTCGGAATTCACATGAAAATCCCCATACAGCAGTTTTCTCTTATCCGACATTGTGCTTCACTCCTTCTCCATGTCTGCCATGGCAGCATGACGTTTTCTTTACCCAGCCATAAACAGCCGGTTTTCTCTTTCATTGTTGAAAGTAATATGCTGTGTAAACCAACTTAACTTTTACAAATGCGTCCATTGGCAATGTATTTCAAAATTTCACCCACAGCGTTCCAGCGCCTCCAAAAACAAATGCCCCACCTGATTCTCCAACGAATTTCCCAACCGCGGAACATTCTCTTGAGGAATCAGACCGCCCGCCATCACCGCATGACCGCCTCCATCTCCGATTCCTTCCAATGCATTACGGATCAGCTTCCCCGCATGCACCCACTCCACCTCGGAGCGGACGGAAATTTTAATCCCATCCGGCCGAATCGCACAGACAACAGCAACATCCACCTCATCCAACGCAAGAATAAAATCAGAAATCGAAGCAATCAGCGCATCCGGGCAGAAAAATGGAATGAACGAAATCCCCTCCTTACCGTACAAACGAATGCTGTTAATGGCGGCTCCATAGGCTTTCAGATCGGTAAGTTCCATGTTATTCCGCTCCAGATGATTCAGCTTTTCATGATCACAACGCGAATACAGGAAACCAAACATCTCAATGTCCAGAGGCGTTACTCCCCGGCTGAACTGCAGCGTATCCATTTTCATTCCATAAAGCAAAGCAGCCGCCGTGTCGCTGTCCGGCTCAATGCCAAGCCTGAAATAATATTCCGCAATAATGCTGGAACAGGCACCGGTAATGCGGATGTCCGAGTATCGATACTGGATCCTGGCAAACGTAGGGTGGTGGTCGATACATGCCACCTCATCGCCGATAAAATCCGTTATATTGCCGGCATTTTTCTGACTGTCCACGCAGATGATATAGTCAGATTTGCTCATTTTTCTGCGCAGCTGATCATAGGAATGCATTTCGATATGAAACGCGTTCAGCATTTTTGCCGCACTTAATTTATCAATACGGCCCGCATAACAAAGCTCCGTCGAAACATCAAAATGCTTCAGAAGCTTCTGCAGAGCATAAGCCGATGCAATGGCATCCGGGTCCGGAAAATTATGAGTTTGAATATATACCTTCTGATTCCGGCAGAGTTCTGCCAAATCCATAAAATCACACATGATGGCGATGCCTCCGTTTTTTCTTAATCCGCTCATTTTTCTTTGAAAATAGCTGTTTATTCACGCTTTTAGCGGGTTCCACGGTCAAAAATCCTCTCACAGGCAGGCTTACATCGAATTTCCGACCTTTTAAACCTGGTATGATGTTATCATATCACAGGAAACGAAACCTGTGAAGTGTAATTATGCCTCTGTCACCATTCCTCCCCCATCGATCCGTCTATCCAATTTTTCTTCAAAACAGCATCATTCTCCCCAGCGATTCTTTTCAACCCAACATTGTTCGCATTTTTGATGATTACAGGAACATCGGACCCACGTCGCCGGCATTTTTCCGAGCTGCTGCAAAGGCGTGCTGATGATCTGTTCCAATGCAGGGACAACCGTCTCCTGCAAAAAGCAATCGAACACACCACTGCTCAGTGCCTGCCAGTCCATAGGACTCCTATCACCTGGCGTGACTCTGGTATAGTAACAGTCACCGGACTTGTTTGTCTGATTTTTACCGATATAAATATTAAGAAGATTTGCTCTTCGTTGGCTCCAGCATACCGGCAGCAAGAAGCTGCTCACGATATTGTTCCACCAATGAATGAAACTCGGCTGTATACTTATCCAGCCTCTTTTGATCCTTTGGCAAGTTCAGACCTGGTTTGCAGTGCTCGCAAACCCGGAACTTCCTCTCCTGCAAATGAAGAAGCCTCTGTCACAGCATACTATATATTTCCGAGAATCTTCTTAAACACATCATAGTTCCGGCTTCCTCCGGGAGGGCAATATACCGCAAACACAATCTTTGTAAACACATTGGGAAATTCCTGCAGCGCCACTTTATAGGCTCTGGCAACTACCTCCGGATCATTTTGAAACGCACCACACCCAAATGCACCGAGAACCAGGCTATCGGCTCCTCTGGCAGCTGCACAGGTAAGCATATGAATCGCTCTTTTCACATGGTATCCGAACAATTCCGCATGATTCATATAGGTACCATTCCCCACAAGTGCGGCATGAACATTGGATTTTTTACGAAGATCCGGAGCTGCAATCGTGATTACATCCACTGTAACCCACTCCTCTTTTGGCATTCGCTTTGGCAAATCTTCATCCGTCTTGCAAATTATCACACCTTCTGTATAAATCAGCGAATCCGATGCCCTGGCAGTATTCAAATCATGATGATGCTTATAAAAAGAATCTCTCAAAGTCCTTCTATACAGCAAAGGATATAGCGTAGAAGTCCTGCACAAACACTCCTCCTGTGCACTGCTTCCCTTCGTCACTCCCCCGCCTGCATGGAACGCATTTGCAAAATTCATCACTGCAATTTTACTTCCCTTACATTCTTTAGAAAGCCTCATTGCCGCCTCATAGCTTCGCTCCGTTGTCACAGTCACTTCTGTTTCAACAAGTTTTGAATCGTCAAAATCCGGATAGTCATCTTCATAATAAACAACCGTATTTTTCTTTGCCTTTTTTACAGAATCTGATAAAACCGAATCATGATCAATCCAATCTATGGTATCTCTAAAAACTTCTATTCTCTCTATCGCCGTTGACATCTATATCACCACTTCTAATTCTTACCCGACATGACTGTCTTTACAATTTCAACACCAAATTGAAATGCCTTTTCCCTGTTTTCAGGAATCTTGAAGTAATCAATCCCTTTCTTAATCCTATCTTCCAGGAATTGCTGTGCAGCATCCTTTGCCTCATCAGCTGCTTTCTGTTTTCTTTTTGCAATTTCATATTTCTCTTTTTCACGTGCTAAATCAACTGGGAGCAATGTAACTTCGTAGCCTTTATCCTTAACTTTTTCTGATGTAGCATTACCGAAAACAATAATTTGAATATCCTTCAGATTTTTTGTCTGATACTTTTCTATACTCTTAATAGCTATTTCAAAAGCCAAATCTACATCAAATCCATTATTACCGGATGCAAGCAACGGAAAAGCCATGCTTGTGCATTCCATCGCATCTGCCACTTCTAAAGCTGCCGCATATGCAGCACACAGCATATGATACTCTCCATGCTCTCCATCGATCCATTTTGGAACTACTGCATGAATAATGTAATTGGAATTCAGTTCATATCCCAATGTGGGCACTGCAGAACCCATTTCACAGAAACCAATCTCTTTACAAGCCTTTGCAAGAAACTTGCGTCCTGCCGCCTTAAAGATCGTTTCGGAAGCTCCACTGCCTTCTTTTAGTTCTGAGTTTGCAGGTAATACAATTGCATCTACTTTTGCATCAACAATATTTCCCTTTCGTATTTTGAATTCCATATCCATCCTCCATTCTATTCATGTTAATCACAATGTTTAATTTCCATACAACAGAGTTCAAACATTTTCCAACTATTCCCACTCAATTATATCAAAGATTTGAACAGTTGTGGACACAGAAAAAGACCGCTCATCTCGTAAAGATAAGCGATCCAAACTCCATCTGTTCCCTGCACTCCACTCACTGACACACTTCCCTGTCATCTCACGCCTCATACCTACGAAATCCGAATAATCTGCTCGTAAATCAGAATCTCTTCCCTATTCACATTTCGATTCTCATGATAATGCCCGAAGAACCACTTTTTAAACTGCACCGTCTGCCGAATCTCCTCCAGATAAGCCGTCAGGATGTCCGGTTTGAACATTCCATGGCTAAGCAGCACCTGCGTGCTGGAAGCACAGCAGTGGGAAATGATGAAATCCACCTGGTTTCCATTTCGTTCCAGATTCTTTCGTCCTTCTTCCATCTCCGCCTCTGACGGCAATTCCCGCTCCCACCAGCTCAGATGATTGATCCGATAGGGGCGCCATCCTCGATCCAACTGTTTCTTCTTCAACTCAAATTGGGGATCATCCAGTTCCAGGATGCCGCCGTCGATGTCATGGCTTCTGGCTCCTCCGAACGCAAAGATTTTGCTGCCGTCCAGATCAAAAACCTGTCCTCTCATCAGATGGATCATACTGGGACGTATTTTATGAACCAGTCCGCCATGCCACTCCTCTGCCGGATATGCATCGAGCCGGTCGAAGTTCTCATGGTTGCCATCCACAAACAGCGTCGTAAATGACCTCTCCTGCAGCCAGTCCATCCACCATTTCTCTCTTCTGCTTTCCGCTCCCCGATTCCAGACACCGCCAACGTCCCCGCAGATGATTACATAGTCATCCTTCGTCATCTCCTTCTGCTCCGGAAATATCGTTTGATTCAGCCGCTCAAAATCACCGTGGCAGTCACCTGTTACATAGATCATATCCGTTCTCCTTCTGCATGTTTTCTTCTGCACATATCTTCCGTTATTGCGGCGCTGTCCTGGCGCGTGCCCGCACCAGGCTTGCTGCCCGCATAAAATCAAATCAAGCTGCAATTACCCAATCACAGTTCCATCAGAACCATTCTACCACATTCCCCTTACATATGCATACAACTCGAAATATAAAATGCAAAGAAAGCATACATGCCAGCTACTCATTCCCGCAGCCGCACATTACCACAACTACACATTCACGCAATCTCACATCCACACATTCTCACATCCGCACACTCTCACAACCAGTCATTCCACCAACCGTTCCCGACTCATCACTCCTTCAATCGCTCTCTCGACTCGCGCATACCGCTCCCCGTCCAGCACCTGAATCAGGCTTTCATAGGGATCCTTTTTGCTTCTGTCCGCTGCAATTTTCATTGCGTTCTGCGAGAAACCGGACAGCAGGCAGATCCCCTGCCCGTTTTCCACTTTCGGAATGGTGTCCGTGCGTCCGCATACATTCCAGAAGATCAGCCGCGGCATCGGATATCCGGCCTGATGGTACCGGTTTTCGATGGTCTCAAAAAGCGCCGGTGTAAATCGGTTCGTCTTCATGCTGCGGCCAGTCCAGACAGGCAGGGCATTTGCCTCGTCAAATTCCATATCGGAAATGATCAGCACCTGCCGGGGAATCTCGTCTGTCGGTACCTCGTGGCTGACTGCCAGATCCAGCAGCAGATCAAACACGGCTTCGATGTTGGTGTTTGCGAACTCGTTGTGGGAGAGCATGATTTCCAGCTTCTCCTTCAGGCTGGTTCCCCTGTCCAGATCAATGAACTGCGGACGGGAGCTGAAGGTAATCGCCTTGTTATGAAACGGACCGTTCAGCTGTTCCGCGAAATAAATCGCCAGCGCGTTGCAGATTTCGATTGCACGCACACTGGTCGACCCGCCTGCGTTTGCATACATACTTCCGGAGCCGTCTGCAACCACAATGCAGTCATCAATTCCCCAGTCGTTTACAAATCCATCCTCCAGAATCTGCTTCCACATCAGTTCCGCAAGAAGATCATCCTTTAAGGCACATCCCCCATATCCGTTCTTCCAAAAGCGATGAACGACCTCGTAGGGCATGATTCCCTTTCCATTCAATCGGCTCTCGCCCAGAAAGACCTTGCGAAGCCAGGCACTGCGGCGCTCCCTGTCATGCTTCGCAAACGCAGCGTCGTAGTTCAGGTTTGCTTTCGCCGGTACCTTTTCGTAGTCAATTTCACTCCATCTGGAGGAAGACATGTACACTTCGGTTACGTGTTCACAGGCTCTGAGGGCGGACAGATGTTTCCGGTATTCACTCGTCTTCATGCCGAACTGATCTGCAAGCATCTGTGCACGCGCTCTTGTCTCCCGCGAAGAGGTGTTGGTGCTGGGAAGCCACTTTGCCAGAAGCGAAACCGGTCTGTTTTCCTTCCTTGCTGCCAAATCCCGGTCCAGCTGCGCTTTCAGAAAACGGCCGGTCTCTTCCCGCAGCTCTGTGTCCAGAAGCACCAGCAAATCATCAAACCGTCCATATTCCGGAATCAGTTCTATGACTGCTTTTGCCATTTCCGGATGGGAATCGGCCAGATATTTCAGGCAGATCCGGAAGGTCCTTCGCTCGCCCAGCCCCTCTGCGATATCCCGCAGGTAAAACAGCCATTTCACCGCATATTTCGGTGACTGATAGTATGCCTGAACAAACTTTTTAACGATAAATTCTCCGTCACGGCCGCGAAGAGAAGAGACCATAAAATTCAAATCCGCCAGCGGATGCATGGTGGTTCGGTAACCAAACGCTCCGTTCTCCGTGACCAAACGGTTCTGATGCTGCTTCACATACCTGCTTACTGAACTGCATGTGCTGCGATTTCCATTCCTGCTCATGCGGCGGCTTCCATGACTGGATGTGCCGACAAAGGCTGCAATCTGCTGATCCATCTCTTCTCCGTCATATCGAAATGCCCGTTTCATCGTCTCCTCCTTCTGGTCTCTGTACAGGGATCTTACCAGACGCGGGTGAATGCAGCGCGGAATCTTCCGGCTGCGGATTATATTCGAAGACCAATCATATCAATCATAATTTGCTGGATGCGTCTGCCCATCCCTGTGTGATTACTTTAGCATCGTTTTGATGGTTTGTCGAGCAACCGGTAGTTCATAAACATGCTGTGCGGCAATCGGTATATCAACAAAGGATATCAGACAGTTACGATTGAAAAAAACTGGTTGATCTGACACAGGAAGAAGTGAAAAAATTTTCAATTTAGGCGATGGCGGAAGAAATTCCGCCATTTCTCCATCTAAAAAAAGAACAAGAAGAGGACAAACTATCCTCTTCCACCAAAAGCTCCATTGGGCTTACCCGATATAACATTGCCAGTGCCAGCAGATTGTCTGCCTGGGGATAACATTTCCCGCTTTCCCATTTGTACACGGCCTGAGTTGACTCAAATCCCATATACTCCATGACCTGTTTGACCGAAATGTTTCTTGCCCTGCGAATATCCCGCATTTTGCGTCCGCTGGCAGCAAGATCGAAATGTGGACGTTCCATCGAAACACGCTCCTCTCCGCGCTGCATCTGCAGCTCAAACAAAACCTGCATCCAATCCATCCCTCACACAATAACTGCTTCTAATTGTATCACAGTTTTTTCGAAAATGGAAGTGAACCTGTGGTTGAAAATCAGGTGAAAATTACAGTAACACAGAAGCCTTCCTCACCGGTCTGACATACTTCCAAAACCGTTCCGGATCATGGTAAAAGTAAAACACTCTGCCCGGAGTCATGTCAAGGCAATAGCCAAAAGCCTCATAGTCAAACTCCTTCATTGCCAGTTCAATCTCCTGCTCCACACAACTGTTTTCCTTCTCAAAGTCAAACGGTCCATGTTCAAAAACAAGATACTCGCTTTCCGGAACCTCCATCAACTGCATCTGGGAAGGGATTTCGCCGTTATAATCCAGAGGAAAACGGACACCGTAGCATTCCGCAAGGGGGATTCCCCAACTGCAGATTCGTCCGGTCGGTTCGTTGATGTATGCCATGATCTGACCGCTGCCACTGTTTGCGGCGCTTCCGCCAGCGTCATCCAGTTTTCCCTTGATGCTGTCAAGCAGTCCGCAGATTGTCTCACAGTCCTGCCCCGGGATGAGACTCTGCTTCTGCCAGAAATCCCAATAGCCAATGCTTTCATAGTTTCTGATATGTAAGAATTTGTGTGCCGGAATTGTTACAAAATAAGTCTTTACATCTGCTGCTGATTTTCCCATACCGCTTCCTCCGATTCCCAATAAATAACAGTCAAAGGGCTTGAGGATGGTGCGAAGCACAACCGGCACCGGGTTCTGGCGATATTCGCTGGGCGTCACGCCATACGCTTCCCGGAAGGCCCGGGTAAAGGCTTCGTTGGAAGAAAAGCCATAGTCCAAAGCAATCTCCAGAATTCCCTCATCCGTGTCGCGAATCTGTTTCAGCGCGAAGGCAAGCCTTCTGTATCGCAAATAATCTCTGAACTGCATGCCTGAAATCTCTTTGAATTTCCGCGAAATGTAGAATTCCGAATAGCCCAGCTTATGGGAAAGGCTCTTTAAAGTCAGGGCTTCATCCTTGTGATTTTTAATGCATGCGTCAATCTCATCTACAATTATCTGAACATATCTGTGCCATTCGTTCATCGCTTCTGCTCCTCCTGCCTGGTCTGTACTTGCATTCTATCGAATCAGAGCGCAGATTTCTTGATTTTACTTGCGCAGATCACGCTTTCGCGCCGCAATCTCCTCTTCCATCCGTTCCCCGTCCACGATTCCCCAGTACGCCGGTTTCACCCGGTACGCATCATCAAACAGCAGCGGACACTGCCGTCTGGTGCCGTCCGCACCGCCGCCCACGCCGGAACTGGACTGGAGCCATGAATATTTGTCAACCGTTCCCCACATGGTAAAGCCGTCGATGTCATATCCTTCCTGCTTCAGCTCCACCATTGCCTGATACAGATTCCGATAGCGGTACGCCTGCTTTGCATATTCATCTGCCTGCGTTTCCCCGATTCCGTCATATGAAGCGCTGGCTCTCATGTCCCACTCGGTGATCATGACAGAGCCGGCAGCTTCGCAGTATGCCCTCATTGCATTCTTAAAATTGGACAGGCTGGGCGTCGCAATCATGTAATGCCCCTGCATTCCCATGCCGTCGATCCTGGTTCCCTCTGCCTGCCTGACTGCTTCGATCAATTGGAGAATTCCTTCCATTTTGTCGGGAGAGCACTCATTGTAATCGTTGTAAAACAGCTTTACCGATTCCGGCGCATATTGATTGGCATATTGAAAGGCATGGATGATATACGCATTGCTCTGGTAGACATGCCACCAGCTGGAGTTGCTGCCATGGGTGTCCTGATCCAGCGGCTCCGATTCGTTTTCTGCATCGGAACGATACGTGCCGGACGCGTCACTGACCGCCTCATTCACCACATCCCAGCCGTAAAACATGCCCTGATATTTGCTGGTTTCCCCGGTGAAATGCTCCAGAACCATTTTGATATACCACTCCAGGCGTACATCCATTTCTTCCGCCGTCACATACGGCTTCTTTTTATCATAGTCCACATGGAAAAACCATTCCGGTGTCTGGGAATGCCATACCAGAACATGTCCCCTTACCTGAATTGCCGCATCCGGATTTTCCTGATTCCACGCGTAAATCACATCCAGAATCTGTTCCGCTCTGCTAAAATCCAGCTTCGGTACCGTAATCATGGTTCCCTGAAATTCCACTGTTTCTGTTCCGGGACAGGTGCGGTTGCTGTAACCAAACAGGGCATCCGGCTTCAGCTCGTTTCCGGGCGTGACAGCATTGAAATGCTTCTCCACAAGCGCTTTCACGCCCTCATCCGAAAGTTCTCCGACGGTAACGGCAGCGCCGACAACTGCATCCGATCCAAGATCCTCTGCAACTGCATCCTTCAGCGCAGGCACATCCTCCAGAACGATTTCCTCTTTCGCAATCTCTCTTAACGCAACTCCAGTCACACAGTATTCACCTTTCACGCAGTCTCCCTGGCCATATTCCGTCCCCTGCTCCAGAAGACGGATCACCACCTGTTCCAGGTTCCCGGAACCATTCACCTGAAACGTTCCGGAATACTTCGTCCATACCCCCGGCTCCAGGGTCTGACTTGCCGTTCCGGTAATCTCCGAAGACCAGGAACCAAGGTATGTTGTTTTGCCGTCCACGGTGATGTACGGTGCGAATTCCACCATCCGCTGCTCTTCCGGAGCGCCTTCATAATCATCGGACAGCATGCAGTAAAACTCGTATTCATAGGAAGCACCGTTTGCCACAGACGATGTGATGTCCTGGGCAAAACACTGATAGGGAGAGGTTCGGTTCGAAATCACTCCATAGGTTGTCACATCACCATAGATCGCAGTCTCACTTTCTCTTCGTTCCATCACAGCACCGCCCGCTGCAGCCGACCACATCGACATGTCTGCTTCTGAAAAGTCACCGTTTTGAATCACATTCGCATTCACCACCGTTGAGTTCATCCTTTCCGAATCTGTCTGCCCCGCAGAAACCGTGATTCCAGCAACCAGCAGACTGATCACTGCTGAAACAAACAACCCGGCTGTTCGATTTCCCTTTTTCCTCTTGCCAGGGCACTTCGTTCTTTCGATTTCTTCCATCACCTGTCACTCCCCGTCTCTTCTATCAAAATTTCTCATGCAGCTGGAACACGCACCGCTCCCATCGAAGCGCCATCCAGGCATCGCCAAATCAAAGCTCCACTGATGCTCGAACAGCCTGCATTTTCTCAAAGCACCGCCGATGCTCGAACAGTCTGCATTTTTTCAAAACTACGCCGCCTTCCCTGCACAGTCGATGTTCTTCACCGAAACACCCCAATCAGCACATACGAAACATACCCCGGAATCAGCTGCGGTTCGATCAGAAAGCAGTTGCTTCCGCCAGTCTCCTGCAGATATTCATACCATTCTGTCAAATCGGCCGGCATCTCCCCGTTCATCAGCCTGTGCGGGGTGCCGCAAAGACTGATGAGGAAGTCCTTCCGTTCTGCAGTACATGCTCTTACAATATGCTCCGTTGCCTCGCACGGTTCCTGGGCCACAACTGCGTCATAGCCGGTCACATCGGTCTGTCCATAGTGAAAACAGTCCTTGATGCAGCGGACTGCTTCGGATTCCACCGTTTCCGGCATCAGTTCCGGATCCATTGCCGTCATCTCATAGCCCTTTTCAGACAGAAGAACTGACATCCTCGCATGTTTTCCTGCTCCGACTTCCAGCAGCTTTCGATACCGTTCCCGTGAAAAAATCCGTTCTATGAAATCGGCAAAATATTCCTGTCTCGACTTCAGACCTTTTGTCCAGAGTATAAATTCCACATATTCATCAAACACAATTCCGTTTCTTGGCTCTCTGATGTCACATGCAATCCGATCCAGCTGTTCCGGATCGAATCGCAATGGATTTTCCTCACAAAAGCGCTGAAATTGTTCCAACAACACTTCCGACTCTTTTCTGCTCATTCTCGCCGCACCCGCTATTCGTTTCCTTTCCCTACACAGCCGTCTAATCAGCAGCCGGAAATATCCACGGTTCCCGTAACAGCAATGTCCGCAGCCGAGCGTCCTACATAAATCTGGTACGCACCGTTTTCAATCCGGTATGCCTGCGTCTGCTCATCATAATATCGAAGCTCCCGCTTCTTCACTGCGATAGAAACCTTCTTTGTCTCTCCCGGCATCAGCTCTGTCTTTTCGAAGCCTTTCAGTTCCTTCAAAGCCCGCTCCACAGCGGATTCCTTCTTTCCAACATAGACCTGAACCGTTTCCTTTCCGGCAGTCTCGCCCACATTTGTTACCTGAACCGCTACATGGATCGCATCTTCGGTTTCTGTGATCTCCAGATTCTCCATGACAAATTCCGTGTAGGAGAGTCCGTAGCCAAACGGAAACAGTACATCCCTGCCGCAGGTGTCATAGTAACGGTAGCCCACAAAAATTCCTTCTTTATAGGCAACCGAAGAATTCAGGCCAAATTCGCCAACAGCATGGGCAGAACAGTCTTTGTGGAAAATCGGGAAGCTTTCTGTCAGCCGTCCGGACGGATTCACCCTGCCAAACAGTACCTCCGCCAGCGCAGTACCGCCCTCCATTCCGGCATACCAGTGCCAGATCAGTGACCTGACATCTGCAATCCACGGCATTTCAACCGGAGAGCCGGAAACAATCACAACAACCGTATCCGGTCTGACGCTCAAAAGACCTTCAATCAGGCAATCCTGGTCATAAGGCAGTTTCATATCCGGACGGTCATGCCCCTCAAGATCCTGATTGTGGTTCTGGCCGCCGATGAAAAGAACCGTATCATAATCCGATTTCTGCGCCAGCTCCAGTGCCTGTTCGCGCAGTTTTGCTGCCCGCTCCCTGCGGTAATACTCCTTCCTGATTGCCGCATTCTTTTCCGCTTCCTCGGACGCCTCCATTCCAGGCTCTGTGATCCCGGACGCCTTCAATCCCGACTCTTCATCCGCCGACATCTCCAACCCGGCTGCCGTGTCCTCACCATTCAGACTCGCCGCCTGCCAGTTGATCTGCGCCTCTTCCTTCTCCATGTCATCCGCATAGTATCCAGGAACGTAAGTTACTTCGCAGTTTCCTCCCAGCAGCTTTCGGATGCCCATCAGCGGTGTAATCTCATACAGCGCTTTAATTTCCGCGCTGCCGCCGCCATTGGAGTGCTGCCGGTCGGCATTATCCCCGATTACAAGGATTTTTTTCTGTTTCTTCGGACAAAGCGGCAGCTGCTTTTCCTCATTTTTCAGAAGCACGATTGATTCTCTTGCCACATCAAGCACCGCCTGCCGATGCTGCGGCGTGTTGTATTCGCCTGCTTTTCGCTCGAGCTGCTCCAAATCCGCTTCCCCTGTCGGGCATTCGCCTTCTCCCGCAGGCAGCACATGACCTGGATTCTTCATCTCGGAGCCTTCCTCCTCAACCAGCCCCGGAATCATCTTCAGGCGCATCATCAGTCGAAGCAGATTTGCAACCTTCCTGTCAATTACCGCTTCATCAATCCGTCCCGCTTCCACTTCCTTTTCCAGCGGTTTTGCCAGGCAGTAATCGTCGAAATTGTCGAAAACGGACATTTCCAGATCCAGCTCACTGCATGCCGCCTTTTCTGTGTTGTGAACTGCTCCCCAGTCAGAAATCACCGCTCCGTCATAGCCCCACTCCTGGCGCAGAATCTGGTTCAGCAGCACATCACTCTCGCAGCAGTGCTCCCCCAAATACAGATTATAGGCTCCCATCATGGAATAGGGATTTGCCTCTTCCACCGCCTTTTCAAACGCGGGAAGATAAATTTCTCGCAGCGCCCGCGGGCTCACCTTCACGTCAACCCAGAGACGGTCCGTCTCCTGGTTATTCAAAGCAAAATGCTTCAGACATGCAGCCACATCGGCTGTCTGGATTCCCTGAATAAAGGGAACAGCCATCTCGCCGGCCAGATAGGGATCTTCACTGAGATATTCAAAGTTCCGTCCGCAAAGAGGACTTCTCTTGATATTGATTCCCGGTGCCAAGATCACATCCTTCCCGCGGCCTCTCGCTTCTTCTCCCAGTACCGTTCCGGCCTGTTTCGCCAGCTCCCGGTTCCAGGTAGCCGCAAGCGCACTGCTGCAGGGCATGTATGTCACATAATCATCGCTGTTTCCCACCGGAATCCAGTGACTGTTTTCAAATTCAGCGCGGACACCCATCGGTCCATCGGACATCTTTAACGGCGGAATTCCAATCCGCTCCACTCCCTTTGTCCGGAACAATCCGTCTCCGTGGATCATCCCAATCTTTTCCTCCAGTGTCAGCTGCTCCACCAGCTCCCTGATTCGTTCTTCCTTTACCATCTGTTTCATTCGAAACGTTCCTCCATCCATGATTCATTCTCTGCCGGTCAGAGTCTGATCCTGCAGAATCCAATCGTCATCCGCTTCCATGTGTAAGTCATGCAGATGTCACCATTTTTGCAGCAGATTACCGACGGATAGGAAAATCCGCCCGGTCCATCCTCAATCACCGCAATCTCCTTCCAGCTGTCTCCATTATCCTCCGACAAAAACAAAGCCAGCGGCGTTCTTGCTCCCTTGTGATAATTCGGCGCATTTTCTCTGGGATTGCATGCCAGAACCAGTCTTCCGTCCGGCATCTGCGCCAGATCAATTCCGCTGTTATTGTTCGGCATTCCACAGTCATAGGCAAGGGACCAGGTTTCTCCTCCATCCGTGGAATCGGAACGGAAAATCCGGGAGCTTGTGCTTCGGCAAAGCATGTGCACCGCGCCTGTTTCATCCTGCCACAGCGTCGGCTGAATGATGCCCAGCCCATAACATGCATGCCGGCTGTACGGCACATGAAGCGCCTGATCCTGATAGCCAACCCGGCGCAGCGGAACCAGACCACTTTTTTTCCACGTTCTTCCATCGTCATGGGAAATGTCTACAAACGCATCCCACAGAGCGCCTTCCACCGATGCCGGAGCCAGAATCGTCCGATCCTTCAAGCGAATCGGCTTATTCTTCACCGGACCTCTGCCGCCGCTGCCGTCTCCCTCCACCAGCTCCTTCGGTTCTGTAAAATGAAGTCCCTCATCAACCGATTCCACATACCACGTCTTCCACTCCGGAATCCTTGCACCCACCTTATAGTACAAAACAATCCGTCCATCTTCGCCGCGAAACAGAACCGGGTTCCAGCAGGCAACACCGCGGCAGTCCGCCGCAATCACCGGCTCTGACCAGACGCCGTCACACAGGATCGCCGTCCAGACTGCCACATCCGGCGCTCCTTCCCAGCTTCCGCCAAACCATGCAGCAAGAATTCTCCCATCACTCAGTTCCAGAAGTGTCGATGCATGGGCACTTTCAAACCTGCGGTTTTCTCCTGTGATCAGACTTTTTTCCACTATCATGCTCATTCAATCTCCTCCATATCTTATTCATGCACTCGCCACGCAAAAGGCGGCTCTTCCTCCCGCATACAGTTCAATTACACCTGCAGCTTCACAATACCAGTCACATGCAGACTTTTTCTACATCGACACGCACAATTTTTTGTCTATTCACACGTCCAGATTTCCGGTGGCTCCATCAGACCATAGGGTACTGTCTGATAAGCACTTGTATGATTCGCTCCACAGACCATGAAGCAGGCGCCATTGATCGCTTTCGGCTTCTTTCCCGCCAGATGAAAGGGGCCAAACAGATTTCTCAGACTGGAGCAGACGGTGATCTCCAGCTGATTTTCCGCCCGCAGTTCTCCGTCCTCCAGCACAATCTCTGCCGCTGCTTTCCACGGCACCGGATATACGTTTCCGTTCCATTTCACCTCAGCACAGGTACCCTCGAATCTGCCCACTTTCAGCAGATACCTGCCCGTCTGCTGTTCCTGCGGTACACAGATCCGATACACATAGGTCACGCAATCCGCATAGTGAAGCAGTCCCTGCTTTGTCCAGTCTCCATATCCGATCGTTTCCTGCTGTTTCCGGATGACACGTCCCTGGTCCTCCGTCCGATACACGCCAAACGCTCCCAACAGGAAGAAATTCTCCAGCTCGGTTGTTTCCCGGTAATCCAGCGAAACAAGAATTTCATTTTCTTTCCGGATCCAATCCGCCGAATTCAGCGCAGTTTTGCCAAAACAGCGGTCTGTCTTCCACACTTCTGCCTTTATTTCCTGCCTTCTTCCATTCACAAAAATCGCATATCCGTCATTTTCCGGATCCTGCAGTCCTTCACCGGCAAACCATAGAACGGCCTTGGGCAGTTCCTGTATAAAAACATCCAGTTTCAGTTCTACGCGTCTTCCCTGCTTTAAATCATTCCTCCAGACCCAGCTGTACCGCTGAATCTCCTCACTGGAATCATTCACACGCATTTCAAGCGAGCGCCGTATTTCCCGCTGTGCCTGCCAGATTTCCATCTCCTGCGACCAGTGGGTTTCCCCGGCAAACCTCCACCGACAGGTATCCAGCACATATGCGTTTTCCCCGTGCTGCAGCGTCTGAAACGCCTCTGTATCGTAGATGATCCTTCTTCCTGCAGGCGCCATTTTCCCTGCAGTTATCACATTCTCTGCGGCCCACTTATCCAGCCGCCCATTCACACTGCCGCATCCAGCCGATCCGCCGCTTTCCCACACAATCCGATACAGCGCAGAACCGCACCCGCTCAATTCGCAGTCAAAAACCAGCGCCTGACCGGTTTCCTCCGCGCAGACAAGTTCCGCTTCGCGCCGCACGGTCTTACCGGTCAGCAGCTGCGCCTCCAGCAGATAAAGATTCTGTTCCCATCCATTTCCTTCAAAACCTGCCGTACATGAGCCAGAAACTGCCCCACACGTTTCAAAAGCAGCCGTACACGCTCCAGATGCCGCCGTACACGCTTCAATAGCGGCCGCGTGCGCTTCCGGTATCAGCTCATCAATCGGAACCGTAACGCGGAAACGGTATCCCCGTTCCCGGTCATTGTTCACCAGGAACAGAATTCCGCCATCCACTGTTTTTCGCAGCTGTACCAGAACCTGTCTGACCGGTTCCCCGTCTGCGCCTTCCACACCCACAGTCGCAAGACCGGCGCGTTTCATTGCCGCAGCCGCCTGCTGCAGATCATCATATTTGCAGCACGCCGGATGAGCCAGCAGTTTTTCCAGCATTCCGCTCTCATCGGCAGCTCCGGCTACCAGACAGGGCACAGGACGCACCAAGAAAATCGAACCGCCCTGTGCCGCAAATGCTGACAGCAGCGAAACCGTTGAGGCGCAAAGCGTATCCACCGGCGGAACAAGCACAGCCTGATATGCCGCCAATCCCACACGCAGCCGTCCATCCAGCACCGCTCCGTCCGCTTCCATCAGCGTCTCGTCTCCCAGATCATAGTCGATCTGCATTCTGGACAGTTCTTCGATCATGCGGTTAAAAGCCATTCCATATTGATCGATTGCCGGAACATCCCGCTCCCGGCTTCGTACCGGATTGCCATAGGGGCTGCATCCAAGTCTGGTCCATGCCGTTCCCATCGGATGAATCACCAGCAGCTTTCTCACCGGTTCCCCTTCCTGCAGGGTCATTCCCAACCGGGCAAAATAGTCTTCCGTTACGGCATATTTCTCCCACCATGTATTCTGATGACTGAAGCATGGCGGATAGTCCCGCTTGCGCATCCCGCGCATAGAATACCATGCCAGATGCGGACAGCGGGCGTTCACGCCCAGCACATACTGCCAGTCACCGATCCACTTCATTCCCTCAAAGGTGAAATCCCATCCGGTACATCCATAGGTCTCCGTCAGTACTTCCTGCTTTCCATACTGATGGGCCACGCTGGTACACTGTTTTACTGTCACATATTCGCAGGTGTCCTCCCCCAGCATGTCAATTCCCGGCACATCCTGATACCGGTAATGGGGCATGACAGAACCATTGACTCTGGCACAGAGTCCCAGACGGAATTCCTGAAGAAAATGACCGGTATAGGCGATTCCATGGGCATGGCACCAGTCAGCAATGGTTTTGCTGTAGCTCTCCGAAAACCGGTCGGAAACCGTTTCCCAGTACCGATAGCGGGCCATCCGGCTTCCTTCTCCATTGAAATAGATATAGGGAAGTGTCTCATAGACATCCTGCCCCCATTTCGCCTGATAGTAACCGGAAAATCCAAAGGTCCACGGAATCCAGCCGCGGTTTGGCGAAAAAGCGGCGTGCCTGTCTGCCAGACTCGGCTCATCGGTAAAAATTCCCGGAATCACCTGTCCAAAATAATCTCCCGCCTTTTCAAAATATACATCATGAGTCTTTTTGAGAAATTCCCGCACCGTATCCGGATTCAGGTTGTCCGGCGGCGTTTCATTCTGAAACCAGGCAGACGGACCGGAGCGTTCCAGGCGGACAAGAAGAAGCACCTGCCCTTTCTTCTTTCCTTCCTCCATTTGTTTCTCCGTACCGCAGCTGCCCAACTCCCGCGCTTTACTGCAGCTTCCCGGTTTCCTCTCCTCCCCGTTGGAATATCCATCCTCTTTTGCGTACAGCCTCCGGAAACTACAGATCTCCATCCCGTCAATTTCAGCCGCATAGGCAGCAAGAAGCAAACCGTCTTCCGGCAGTTCCTCTTTTGCCGCATCCTCGCAAAACTTCCAGGTTCCAACTTCCGTACCGTCTTTCCTGCATGCAGCACTTTCTTCCCAAGCGATATTTCCGTCGAAAATCTCTTCCCAAATCGCATCCCATGTCCCATCGTTCCAGTCCACAATTTCCATGGTCAATCCCTTTAACCGGTTTCGATCACCCATGGCAGGCACCTGACCGGCTGCTGTACCGGACGGCCACCGGTCTTCATCGTAAAGCCACGCCGTCATCTGATGCTTTTCAGCCTCCCTGACAGCAGCCAGAATGCATGAAAACCACTGTTCCCCCATGTAAGGCGTTTCCAGTCCTTCGCGGGAATGCATGAAAAATCCACCCATTCCCTTGTCCGCCATTTCCCTTACCTGACGGACAATTTCATCTACTGACAGGTCATCGTTCCACGACCAGAACGGTCTGGAACGGTACTTTCGTTCCGGACTGCGAAAGCGGGCAGCCCATTCGGCAGCCCCGTGTCGTTCTCTTCTTTCTTCCTCCATATGTCTCGTCCCCACCTCATGCATTTCTGTTTTCTGCTGTCATCATCGACTGTGTCTCCGTTTCCGGTTATTACCAGCACCAGAATTTCCGCTTCCAGTTGTCACCATTGAACGGATTTCCGGCTCCGGTTATCCCCATTAAATGGATTTTCGGCTCTGGTTGTCCCCATTAAATGGATTTTCGGCTCCGGTTATCACCATTAACAGACATTCAATCGGTGGATAAAAACGGAATTCACCTCCACCGGCCTGTCTGCCCCGGGCAGATTTCCAATGTCTCCGTCTTTGCCGTTTACTTCCAGTCCCTGAAACGGCAGACTGTATTTTGTTGCAAAAATCACCCGCTCCCCGCAGCGGACCGCCGCACCAACGGCTCCCCGCTGACTTGCCGTCTGTCCGTTCTGTTCCAGTCGCACCTCATAGCTGCAGGTCCTGCAATTCACGCGGACCGTCAGCTCCAATACACAGTTTTTCTGCCAGAAACCGAATTTCACACTGCGGCCTCCGACACGCACAGCCACATCTCCATCACCGGTGAACACAACAGCCAGCAAATTCTGTCCATCCCGCGACTGTATCAGAGCTGCAGCTGAATCCTGTTTTACCGATTCGATTTCAAGCACAGCCTTCACTTCTATCGTCTCAGCCGCCTCAAACACACGCTCCGCCCGCGCCCTGTTACATGGATCACAATCCCAAAGATGGAGCCGTTTTCCCATCGTTCCATTCTCCAGCCCTGCTCCTCCCCAGACCGGAACATACAGATTCCAGGTATCGCGCAGCTGACGGTCACTGATTGTCTCCATGTTGTCGCAGACCGGTCCCTTCCACCTGGTACTGACCGCTCCCGGAACCCGCGCAATCCACATGTCCTCTTTATTTACACTGTAGGCAATCCAGATTCCATCGTCCTCCGGCTTCTGATTCGCCTCTGTAATTCCTCTCATGTACTGGGCACCCAGGTTTTTCAGCGCACCCTCATAACGACAGGGAGCAATCTCCGGTACAATTGCCGCCAACCCTGTAAACTCACGTCCGTTTTCACCGACGGTAATTGCCAATGGCCAGCGGTGGGCACCATCCGGGGACGGATTGTAAACCAGCGCATATCTGCCGTCCGGGATCCGTTGTCCCCAGACTTTTCCCGTTGATGTAATGATGTCCGGCGACTTTTCCGGTCTGCTCCATGTTTTTCCATGATCTTCGCTGATACTGGTCAGCGAATTCTTGAAAACGCCCATAATGCGCCCATCAGGAAGCGTATAATAGGACAGCGCTTTTGCTCCGGTGCAGGTGAAAAACTCCCGATCCAGCTGTTCTTCCTCCCACCACTGCTGCGTAACCACCCGGTCCGCCAGCAGCTCCCGGCATGCCTCCACAAAGCCTGCATCCAGACTTTCCTCATATGGAGCAAACAGATCCACATGGTCCCTGTCATAGCCGGCTGCGGCATTATATCGCAGAAAATAAACATCAGACAGCGTTCCATCCGGATAAACCTCCCGCACCACTCTTCCGACACCATATCCGTTGTTGGGAGCAATGTGAGCATTGGGGCAGATCCCGTAGAAACTCATAACAAGAAGGCGCCCGGCAGAAGATGTGAAGAATCCCATCCGGTGATGGGCCACAAGACCAACCCTGTCTCCTGTGATCTGTTCCCTGCCCGGTCCCCGGTAAGGCTCCTTACTGATCTCGCAGGGACCAAACACCTCCATCGGAGCTTCCCAGTGAATTCCATCCGCAGACCTGCACAGATACACGGCAGAAGGCGTCTCATGCTCTCCCTTGGGACCGGCCAGATATTCATACCAGAAAAATCCGTTCCAGTAAGCCAGCATCGGCGCATGGTTATAGGTAAATCCCCGTTTCTCCGGCGCCTGCTCCAAATCTGCGCTGGCTCTTGTAACCTGGTAGCAGCAGGCCCCGATTACATGAGGCAGTGCCCCGTCATGAAAACGAATGTCTGCCAGCTGTTCATGACTGCATCGGATCAATTCCATCTTCCTGATTCCCCTTTCTTCCCACGAGCTATCTTCGACCGTCTTCCTTTCGTCTGACACAGCGAAGACAACTTCCAGATTTACATGTCTTTATAAAGCAGATAAAAATCCGATTCCAGATTTTCCTGCTGCTGACGATACCATCGCTGCGCATCATCCAGAGCTTTGTTATAGACAATCGGTGCCAGATTTTCCACAAACAGATCCAGAATCTGCTGCTGCTCAATGATGCCAATCTCGTCACCGCGTACATCCAGATAAAAAGCCCTGATTTCCTCTTTAATTTGTTTCTTCTGTTCCTCATTCAGCTGAATCGCTGTTATTTTTCTTCTCATTTCACATCTCCTTTTTATCTGCTCTCCGATACCGCCAACGCATATTCCTCCAGTACCTGCAGAAACCGCTCCCCATACTTCTCAAATTTAAACTCACCAACTCCGGTCACCGTCAGCATCTGTTCCTTCGTTTTCGGCTTCACCAGGCACATATGAGTCAGTGTCTTATCGGAAAAGACAATGTAGGGAGGTACTTTCTCCGCCCTTGCCAGCTCCGCCCGCAGGCTCCGCAGCGCTTCAAACAACGTCTGCTGTCCCGCTGTCAGTTCTCCTGCCGCAGAGGCTTTTCCCCTGCCTGATTTCTTCGCAGCAGATACCTTCTCCTGCTTTTCCGCTTCCTTCGCCATTTTCATCTGCATCGTCCAGTCATCCGGCAGACCATTCCCTGATTTTTCAGTCAGACGCACAATTGCATATTCATCATTTGTAACCGTCAGATATTCCTGCAGCTGCAGCTCGTTGAAAATCCGGCGCAGCCGATGGGTCGGTGTCTTCGCCAGCGAACCATAAAACGGATTTTCATTCATCCGGTAGTTGCGGATCTTTGCCGTGTTTGCCCCGTGAACCGTGTCAATGATCACAGTTACTCCATAACGCTGACGGCATCCAGCCACACAGCCGATGATCGCTTTCGCTTCCTCTGTCACGTCAACCGTTTCAAACTGAGTCAGGCAATTGGAGCAGTTTCCGCAGTAACCGGAACCATACTCTCCAAAATAGCGCAATATGTAATCCCGCAGACAGTCATTGGTAAAACAGTAAAACGTCATCTTCTTCAGCCGCTCCCTGTCGCGTTCCATGACCATCTGTCTTGTGATCTCATCCAGCTCCTCGTTATCCTGATTATTATCGATGAAAAACTGATTAGTGATCACATCCTGTCCGGCATAAAGCAGCACACACTCTGCCGGTTCTCCATCACGGCCGGCGCGTCCTGCCTCCTGATAGTAGCTTTCCATGTTTTTCGGCATGTTATAGTGAATAACATAGCGGACATTGGACTTGTCAATTCCCATGCCAAAGGCATTTGTGGCCACCATGATCCGACAGCGGTCATAGATAAAGTCATCCTGATTGTTCTGCCGCTCCTCATCCCGCAGGCCGGCATGGTATCTGGTTGCGGAAAAACCGTCCCGAATCAGCTTTTCACAGACCTCTTCCGTCAGCTTTCTCGTCAGGCAGTAAATGATTCCGCTGTCATTGGGATGCTGCAAAAGACAGGTTTTTACGGTTTCGTATTTGTCCTTCGGTGACTGAACAGAAAAATAGAGGTTCGGACGGTTAAATCCGGTCGTCGTAACCGTCGGGTTCTGCAGCATCAGGATGTCAATGATATCCTCTTTTACCTCCTGCGTTGCCGTTGCGGTGAACGCGCTGATGACAGGGCGTACAGGCAATTTTTCGATGAATTCGACGATTTTCAGGTAGCTTGGGCGGAAATCCTGTCCCCACTGGGAAACACAGTGTGCTTCATCCACAGCCACCATGGAAATCTTTGCATGGAGAGCAAAATCCAGAAATTCCTCCGTCACCAGCCGCTCCGGCGCCACATAGATGATCGGATAGCGTCCTTCTTTCGCAAACGCAAGCGCTTTGTAGTACTGCCCAACCGTCAGGGAGCTGTTCAGATAGGCGGCATGGATTCCCGCCTGATTCAGCGCTCCTACCTGATCCTTCATCAGTGAAATCAGCGGCGAGATCACCAGTGTAATTCCGTCCATCATCAGCGCCGGAATCTGATAGCACAGCGACTTTCCGGCTCCGGTCGGCATGATCCCCAGTGTATCCTTTCCCGCAAGGATGCTGTCAATCATCCGCTCCTGCCCTTCACGAAACTCAGCGTAGCCGAAGTAATGTTTTAAGATTTCGTATTTGTTCAAATTTGCCTCCCGGCAACAATTCTATCCAGATAAATGCAGAAAATTCTTGCCATTTCGCTTGTTTTGTTATAATAGAAAATAAGGAACCGGTTTTTACCGTACGCAGATTTTCATCTGGCTAAGCGGGTACTCGGTTCCTTTTATTTTACTTCATAATGTCGTTCTGCGCAATCAAATCTCATCGTCAAATTCTGCCATTCTCCGACGGCATTCGACAGCCTTACCTGCCCGCGTTATTTCTCCCCGACCTCTCTTCCCATTTCAAAACAAACTCAGCTGCTCCCCCGCCATCTTATCCTCAAATTCATGCATATAGGCAAACAGCTTCTCCGTCCGATGCTCCATTCCCGCCGCCGCGCATTCTTTTTTCACCAGCTCCATCAAATTCCGCTCGTCAGGCACCGGCAGCTCATATACATTTCCATACGTCCGGATATACCGATCCTTCAGTCCGGGAAAATGCTGATCCAGCTTCCGGTAAAAATACTGCCGGTCTCCGTCACGCAGCGTCAGTCCGATTCCGAAGGTCACAATTCCATATACCTTCGCTTCCCTGCAGTAAGACAGGATTCCCTCGATATTTTCTCTGGAATCATTCAAAAACGGCAGAATCGGCGTCATCCAGCAGATTGTTGGGATACCCTCGTCCCTCATGATATTCAGCACTTCTGCGCGCCGTTTCGTTGTGCACACATTGGGCTCCACAATCCGGCACAGATCCTCATCATACGTGGTCAGCGTCATCTGCACGACACACTTTGTCTTCCGGTTAATCCGTTTGAGCAGATCCAGGTCTCGCAGAATCCGATCCGACTTCGTCTGAATCGCAAGTCCGAATCCATATTCCTCAATCAGCTCCAGACAACGCCTCGTCAGCTGCAGATCTTCCTCCAGATGAAGATACGGGTCGCTCATCGCACCCGTACCAATCATGCATTTTTTTCTCTTTTTCCGCAGTGCCTGCTCCAGAAGGAACGGAGCATTCGCCTTTACCGCAATGTCCTCAAACACATGATCCATCTGATAACATGTGCTTCTGGCATCACAGTAAATGCAGCCGTGAGTACAGCCTCTGTAAATGTTCATTCCGTTCTGTGCGGACAAAATTGCTTTTGCCTGTATCTCGTGCATGTCTGCTCCTTTCCATTCTCTGCTCTGCTTTCAATCATTTCCTGCGCAAATCCGTTTTACCACTCACAATCCACCGGCGGCAATTCCTCGCCGGTCGTCAGATAAATCCGGTCAAACCGCAGATGGGAGCTCATGGAGTAAATGGTCAGCACATGCTCCCCGTCCTCCATTTCCTCTTCCCATGCCGGAATCCACTTCCAGACCTGCTCATTGGAATAACGCCAGATCGGCTCTCCTCCATATAGCTCGTTCTCCGGAACCACACGTCCGTCAATTCCGACGGTAAAGTGAGACGTTGTCATGCCCCACATCTGCGCAAGGATCCAGATCCGGTATGTTCCCTTTCCGGTGCGGATCCGGTAGTTCAGCGTCGGCGCTTCCTCCGGATTCTTCCATGACAGCGAACCGTCACGAACATACATCGCCAGTCCGGTCTCCCCGTGGGACGGGCTGTTGCAGTATTTCCAGCAGTCTCCTTCCGCGTATGCGTTGACCGTCTGCGCCAGCGCAGCCGCCGCATCCACGCGGATGGTTCCATCCGTTTCCGCAAACGGCTTCTGCGCCGCAGCCAGAATCACAGACGGCTCCACCGGTTCTCCCAACCGTTCCTGATTGACATAGAGATCCGCCGACATCAGCATATCGCCCTCAGATTTCGCCGGAAGATAGAGTGCCGGACGAAGCGGCGGCTCTGCCAGACCATAAAAACTGTCTGCAAACATGCCCACCTCAAAATCCTCCGGCAATCGCTGGTCGCCGCCGGTCATTCCAAGGCTGTTCTCCTTCCGTTCCTTTGTATATACCACAAAACGGCTGAATGCAAAATAGCGGTCTACCGCATGGAATGTGATTCGATACACACCCGGCTGATCGATCACAAGCTCTCCATACAGTTTATCCACATTGTTGCGGATGTTTTCCAGCCAGTCTGCCCGACCTGCATCGTTAGACTGTGTTTCCAGCATCTGTACTCGGTCTCCTGTGCATGCCGCGTTTCCATCACATACCCAATCTTCATCTTCCGCGCAGGTTTTGCGGTACACGGAATCCTCTTTTCCTGACAGATTTCCGCAGCGTTCCGAATCCTCATCCTCCACTGCATCCACAGACACACCGACACGAATCCGGCCAACTGAATTCAATGTTGGGAACCGGTGAATTTCAAGGCGGAAGGTTCCGGCGGAAGTAAAGCGAACCGGATAGCTGATCACAGCGCCCTCTTCCTCTGCTTCCACCAGGCAGCCGGTGCCCCGTCCCAGATGGGCAATCGATTTCCAGCCGGTTCCTCCTGCTTCACAGATCTGTCCATCCGTTCGGCAATCACCGTTTCGCTGGCCGCCATTTTTGCCGCCATTTTTGCCACAATCCGCTCCGTTGCCACAACGCTCAAATGCATCGGCCTCTACGGAAATCATTCCATCCTCTTCCATCGGAAGCATTCTTTCCATATAATAATGATCGGAATATCCCGTCTGCGACAGCTTTGGCATCACCGTGCATGTTACCGGAATCCGACGAACCTCTGCGCCGTCACAGCAAACAACAAGTTCCCCGGAAACACCGGCAGAATCCAGCTTACGCACCAGCTCCCAGTCCGGACGAACCAGAATCCGGCATTCACTGCTGACAATTCCGCTGCCGCTTTCAATGGAAAGCCACTTCGGTCCGGTCACATCATAGGTCAGACTTCCTACACCGGCATTGGCAATTTCAATCCACTTGGTGCTCTCCTTCACGAACTCCAGCGAATCTCCCTCATTCCAGACCGTCACCACCGGCTTCGTCTCACCAATCGCCAGCGGAGGCATGCATGCCGGATACATGGCAGTGCGGGGCGGCGGAAAATCCTCCGGCGTCAGGATTCCGTTCCACTTTCCATTGCTCATCACATGATTATAATAATCGATCATCTTCCTTCTTGCATGGTCAAACGCAAGGGAACATTTTGTGTATTCCTTCGCCGCGCGCATCTTCCCCTGAGCCACGCAGAGATTGCTGCGATCCGCATAGTAATACATGCAGTTGGTAAAATACGCCGCATGAATCTTCATCAGAATCAACTGGAAGAAGGCATCCTTCTCCTGTTTCGGCAGCTTTTCATAAACTGCATTCACCTGATGGAACATGGACTCATAGTGATGAATTCTTGCTGCCGCCTCATCGCCATAGGCAGTCTGGGAAAAGGCATCACAGTCCATATGCTCCAGCTTTCGCACATTGGTCAGCTGATCAAACTCCAGCAGCAGCGGCGCCAGCTCCTTTCCATGGCAGCCGGAAAACATGCCGTCAATCCACTGAACAAGGAACTCCTCCTCCCGATCCGACAGCGGATTCTCCTTTCCCACATCCCATGCCAGCTGGGCATAGAAGGACATCTGCTGTTCCAGCGGTTTCAGCGCGCCGAAATTGGTAACCCAGATTTTGCGGATTCCCTCAGCCCATGCTTTCTTCAGCTCATTTCTGGTATGAGTCATTGGAATTGTCGTAATAAATAGATACGATGCCGAGCTGGTGGGATTTGCCCAGTAGGAATTATGATAATAGATTCCGTGTCCGCCGGACCGTTTCTTCTCCCGCTCACCCGGATAGCGGCGGATATAACCATAGTTATCATTGACCCAGATCATCGTCAGATCCTCCGGAATCTCCAGGCCGTTATCATATAATTCCAGCACCTCTTTATAGGGAATAAAGGTTTTCAGCGTCTTTCTTCCCAGCGTTTCCTCCAGCAGCCGTTCCTGGGCGCGGATAACAGAATCCAGAAGCTCCATCTTTGCCTTCAGAAGCGCCTCTCCGGTCAGACCTTCCAGTGTCTTTGTTTCAAACCCGGAATCATGAATTCCTCTCATGCCCATGGTATAGCATACTTCAAACTCTCGGTTCTGCTCAATGCTCTCCCGCCAGTATTCCTCCAGAATCTCCCTGTTTCGACCCGGAATGGAATAGTCATATGCAGCATCCGCATAGCCCTTTTTCGCAATCCAGGGCTTCCACTCTCTGTTATTGCTGCGCATCAGCATGTCACAGTGAGACGTACCAACCACAATTCCCATGCGGTCAGCCAGCGCACCGTTTTCCTGCTTTAAGTTAAACGAATTCACATGCATGGCAGGCCAGATATAGTTCATTTTCAGGCGAAGCATCAGCTCAAAAATCTTTTCATAGGTTTTGACGCCAATGGTCTCCTCACCCATGTACCGCTGAACCCAGTGCTCCAGTTCCTCTTCATCATTAATGAAAATTCCACGGTATTCCACAGACGGATAATCCACCTTGCACAGCCCATCTTCCATCTCAACTTCTTTGCGAACCTTCACCGGCACATCCGCGAAAAAATGCCATGGAGACACGCCAAGCGTCTGACAGAAATCGTAGATTCCATAGATGGTTCCGCGACGGTCCGTTCCGGCGATTAAAATCTCTCCGTTTTTCTCCTGAATCAGAAACGCTTCCTTCCGGTACATGCCCCATTCATCCTTCAGCAGCCCGGTATCCGCCAGCGTTTCCATCGAATCCGCTTCCTTTTTTTCCAGACGACCGCCCGCCAAATCCGCCTCGGCCGCAGCATCACCGCCGGAAATGCCAATCGTTCCAACCCGGATCGTAACTGCCTGCGGACAGGTATCCCCGTTCACCCGGCAGTCCAGCACTCGGATCAGATCTCTTCGCAGATTGGTCAGCGCCAGGCGGACCGCTTCGCTTTCCTTCTCACTGTAGATAAGCCTGATATATTCATGTTTTCGGATCTTCATTCCCTTTCCTCCCTCGTTTCAAACCTCTGTTTTGTCCTCTTCCCATACCGCAGGTACCCTGATCTCGAATTCCATCCCGAATTCCCATTCACTGCAGATATCCCGTATCTTAATCATAGCATGAATAAAAAGGAATGCATACACAAAATATGACTACTTTTTTTGCGAAATGTGACTTTTCTTCTTTCCCATATCCGTTCGATGTGCTAAACTATCCATGCGGACTTGATTCCATTCCCGCTTTCATCCGATACCATTGGAGGTTTCCTATGCCCTATGCCTTTCACCTTGTTAATCTGGATGCCGATATCATGTGCGAAACAAAATCCTACTCACCAGCCGACCACTACAGCTTTCAGGCACCGGACTCCGGCTGCGAACCGGCTTCCGGCTCTACACTGGCCTCCGGCTCCAGACCAGTTTCCGACTCCACACTGGCTTCCAGCTCCACACTGGTTTCCGGCTCCAGGCCGGCTTCCGGCTCCACACTGGCCTCCGGCTCCAGACCAGCCTCCGGCTCCACACTGGCCTCCGGCTCCAGGCCGGCTTCCTCACCGACAAAAAGCTTCCATAACCACGATGGCTACGAGCTTCTTCTCCTTCTGGACGGGCGGCTGAATTTCTTCACGGAAGGCGACGGCAAAGAGCTGGAAGCAGGCGACCTGATCTGCATCCGTCCCTACGAATTTCACCGCGCCGAGCTGCAGTCTCCCAACCTGTACAACCGCATTGTGATCAACATCCGGGAAACACTGCTGCCATCTCTGTGCAGCCCCCAAAGCGATCTCTCCGGCTGTTTTTACCGCAATCCATCTATTAAAATAAACTTTGCACATCTGGGTGAACAGGAAGTGCATGATTTCATTCACATGGCAAAACAGCTTTCTCTGGTGTTGACTCAGAATGAGTTCGGCAGTGATCTTCTTGCCCGCGCCTGGCTGCAGCAGATCCTCGTCCTGATTAATCGCCATACCATGAATCAGGAACCGATCCGTCACCAGAGCATCATGCCTCCGCTGATCTCTCAGCTGTTCTCCTACATCGATGACCACCTGGCAGATGACCTGACCCTGGATTCCCTTTCCCGGCAGTTTCATCACAATGGTACCTATCTGAGCCGTCGTTTTTGCCGGATCACCGGCATTTCGCTCCAGCAGTACATCATCGAAAAGCGCATCGCCCTCGCACAGAAATATCTGCGTGAAGGCCATGCGCCCTGTGATGTCTGTTATATGACCGGGTTCAACAACTATTCCAATTTCTCCCGCACCTTTTCCCAGAAGACCGGCGTTTCACCGAAACAATATCAGATGAATTATCAGAACCCAGCTTTCATGCCTCCTTCATCCGCAGCTTCAGCTGACTGATCTTCTGCTGAATTCCGGTGATATAGTCCCCTTCCTTCTGATTCCAGTCGCTGCGCAGAATCTCAATGACATGTTCATAGGCATCAACTGCACCTGCCCAGTCCCCTTTGAGCACACAGATCTGTCCAATGCTCTCATAATTGTCTGTATAGCGCGGAGCCTGTTCCAGTTCAATCGCCTTTTTATAGTTCTCGATTGCCCGGTCATAGTCCGCACGCTTTGCATAGGCATCGGCACGGGAACTCCAGGCAAACCAGCTGTCACGGAAGGTTTCAACCATCTGATCCCAGCATGCCTCCGCTGCCGGATGATCACCGCCGGCCTGAGCGATCCAGCCCTTGTAAAGCAGATAGTGGTACGTTTCTTCCACCGCTTTCATCGCTTCCAGCGCCTCCTCTGCCTCCTTGAGCCGTCCGTCTGCAATCAGATTGTCCAGCAGCCACAGATAGCCGGAACGATAGGTCGGATGTTCTTTCACAAATCGCTTATAATAATCGATAATTTCATTGTGATTGGTGCAGCACCAGTCCCAGACATTGGCTTTTGATGCCATGTTCAAAATGGAATGATTTGCTTTCTTCTCCGGCTCAATTTCCAATGCCTGCTTCGCATATTCCGCTGACTGCTTCAGCAGTCCCTGCGCTTTCTCATTGTACAGATCCGCCAGCAGTGTCAGGCAGCGGCCGCGTGTCTCCATGTCCAGACAGCCTTTCTTCAGCTGATTTTCCGCATAGGCAAAATCCTCGTCACTGATCCGGCACCCGCACAGCATCTGCTCAATCCGCCGCAAATGTGTCTCCATGCTGCTTTCAAACAGCTCATCCATCGTAATTCCAAGAATCGCTGTCAGCTCCGGCAGCAGCATGATATCCGGATAGCTGAGTGAATTCTCCCACTTTGAGATGGTCTGTGCAGTTACATTCAGCTTCTCAGCCAGCTTTTCCTGTGTTAAATTACTGCGCAGACGAAATGTACGGATCTGTTTTCCAATTTGATGTTCCATCTTTCGATGCTCCCTTTCTTTGTCTTTTTTCATTCCATGTTATCGCGAATTCCATGTAGTTCGGACTGTATTTGCACGGCCGATGCAAAAATCCGTGTGTCACAGGGTCAAAATACCTTTTGACCTCTACATCATTATATACAAAGCATAAAAAAGTAACAGCGACTGGATGGATAGCTGATATCAACGGTTCGTTGTATCCTGATTTCAGACAGTTATGTCGAATATTGTCGAACGTTTTTACTGGCATTTCCTGCAGTTATCTGTTATAATTCTTTTGGAACAGCCATTTCTCCTGTCCCTGCGGCATCGGTCTGAAATACGCTGTCTAATCCCTGCTTTTCTGAGCACGGATTTCAGTTGCCGCTCCCAGACTGACAACAGAAAGGGGGGATTTAATTGGAATACATAATTTCATTATTGATTTCCATTATGGCAGGTATCATATCGTATTATATCTGCAAGTGGCTTGATGGAAGCGACAGCGGCAACGAAAGCCCAAGTGAAAACCCCGGAGATAGCAGCTCCGGGGTTTTCGTTTTGGATTGAATTGGATTTATACATAATCTCATTTACACTTAAAGTATATCACAACAATCTCGCATTTGCAATACCGTTTCAGGAAAAAGTTTTCGACAAAATTCGACATTCTACACAGTCAGGCAACCGGTTATTTCTCCGCATAAGTCAGATACGCTTTCACCTGCTCATCACTGACCCCGGAATCAATTCCCACACAGGAAAGCGAAACCAGGTCCCTGTCTCCTCCCGCTTTCTTTGCCTGCTCCAGCTCATAGCGGATTTCATCTACAGACGCTGTTTTCAGTTTCACCGGGCTGTATCGAAGATTCAGGAAGGTATCCGGGAGAGCTTCCCTCACAGCTGCGATGTCGGATCCGGCACCTACTTCCGCAAATTCCAGGTGCGGCTTGATCTTTGCATAGCTCTTTGCATAGCGTTCCATGGCCGTACCGCAGTGATGCACGCCAAACACAGGAAAGACTTCCGCCAGTCTCTGATCACAGGGAAGCAGGAATTCCTCGTAAAGGTTTGGAGAAATCATGTCAACGGTACAGTTGGAGGTTACATATGCCTTCGGGACAGTCTGGTTCACGATTGCCGTCACACCGCCGGAAATCTGTTCCGTAAGTCGATAAAAATAGTTTCCTATTTCAATGGACAGTTTCGTACAGATCTCCAGAAGCGTCTCGCACTGCTCCGGTTCTTCATAGTAATCCATCATAAACTCGCTGCCTCTGACATCAATGGCAAGATTCTGCACACCCTGCAGGTTGACGCACGGAACCACATGACCATAGTTCTTTTTCAGCCACTCCACCTGCTCCTCCAGCTTTTTCCAGGTCGGATGATTCTTCCAGTCAACCATCTCTTCCAGAACGGCTTCCTTCGAAATGACTTCCGGCGGTGCGTCTTCTCCGTATCGGATGTCACATCCGAGAAGCTCCGAATACAGATAGCCGGACGCAATCAGATCGGAACCGATGATCGGCCGCGGTGCCGGATTCTTCTCTCCGATTCCGTAATCGCCAAATTTCTCATAGAGCGTTTTTCTCATTTTCATGTCACAGGCGATCCGGTATTCCGGATCGTCAAAAAAACGTCTGTCAAAATCCACTCCGCAGTTTTTGTTCCACCAGCTCGGATGGAATGTTATGTCTTTTTTATACATCTTCGTCCCCTCTTTTTTTCTATTTTTATAGGATACTAATCATTCCGTCCTTATACCCCGGACAGGTCTGGCATTTCTCCTCTGCGGAGCCGAATCGCATGTTTTCTGTATCCTTTTCCATTTTTCTCTGACATTCTCCTCTGCCGCCCGCTCACTGCTCACAGACACCGCCCGGATACAGCGTCGATGCAATCAGTCTCTTTGTCTGAGGAATCGGCTTCCCGGACGGCTCCTGGCTCACATCATATGCCGTTCCGCTGTAAATCCACGCCGTATCCTTACTGTAAATGATCACATCCTCTTTTCCTCTTCCGAACAGATCTCCATGAAGCACATAACCGTCGTTCGCAAAGCTGACCACCCGGTTCATTTCTCCGTCATACAGTCCCGGTGTGACTCCGCCGCCTCTGCGGTATGCAAGAATGTAGTCCCTGCCTTCTCCATTCCAGTTATAAATCGCATCGACAATAGTCAGCCATCCCTTCGTCTGACGGTCTTCCTTCCAGATTTCCTTTCCGTGACAGTCAAGCAGGAACATTCCATCTTTTCCGTCCCACTGGCCCTTATATCCGTCTCCACGGCGGATTCGGTCCAGTCCGGCCATCTGCAGCCCCGGCTGCTCCGGACAGAACTTTCCAAGCGCGATGTGCTGGGATTCAATGGAGCCGTCATAGCGCCAGAGCTCATTTCCGTCCACGTCATAGAGACAGGTCACGCTGCCGCCGACGGCAATCTCCATTCTGCCGTCTCCGTTCACATCACCAACCCAGAGACAGTCCGCATGATCCTCCAGATCCCTGCAGGACCAGAGCAGCTTTCCATTGTGATCCAGCAGATCATAGCCTGCCATCACCTCGTCATATCCGTCGCCGTTGACGTCATAGGCCCACGGAAAATGTCCCACATTTCCCTCATGGGTCCACAGAAGCTCCCACTGGTCATTGAATGCCCACATGCGGCGGTAGCGGTCTTTCAGAATGACATCCGATGGCCAGGTTTTTCCGCTGAGATTTGCAACGATGATACAGTCATGGGCCACCTCATCCGGCAGCTCACGGGTCGCTTTGATACTTCCGTCTTTTCCGTTCAAAATCAGGAATTTCTTGTCCATGACACAGAGGATCTCCAGATTTCCGTCTCCGTCAATATCACAGATCTGTGCAGGAAAATCCGAGCCGAAGTTTCCCGATTTTTCATTGCATGTCCCCACCTGCCACAGCTGTTCGCCGGTCAGGCGGAAGGCGGTCACGCAGGTGATCTGGTGCGGAACATAGCGGTCATCAATGTCCCAGTCCGCCTGCACAATGACCAGCTCCATGCGGCCGTCTCCGTCGATGTCACCGAGAAGACCTTTTCCGCCGCCTCCGGCTGTTATGTCAATTCTTCCGATTTCCAATGCTTCCATAATGATTGCTCCATTTCTTTTCTATCTTTTTTCGATTTCTTTTCTGGCTTTTCTTTTTCCGACATACAGATCTGCCCGCATCGATTCCGGAGATAAATATATGGTTCCGGAAACATATGGCAAAAGCAAACCGTTGTGGTTCCACCTGCGCCGATTATTCCGCACGCTGTACCCCTGATGTCATTTTCTTTTATTATATCGAAAGTTTTCTAACCTGTAAATGGACAATCCCAGAAACATCCAATCTGTACTCCACTACCGTTATTCCCCATGACCCATTTTCCCGTTCCCAGTGAATCATCCATACAAAATTTATCAAAAGAATCGAACTGCACTTGTTTTTCCGTCTGTGGTACGGTATACTCATATCAGATTTATATCAGTCAGAAATGGAGTGTACCTATGAAGATTTCCGTTTTTTACAATCACATTCAGGAAGCTGAAAAGCAGACTGGAAGAAGCAGAATTGACATTATGAAGGAGCTGAAAGCTGCCGGAATCGACGGTGTGGAACTGGGCTATCAGGAATATCCTCCATTGGCAGAATTCCGTCAGGAACTGGCAGAATGCGGCATGGAGGTTTCCAGCATCTATCGTTTCTTTCATTATGAAACAGATCCTGATCCGGCAGCCGGCCGGGAGCTGGTGGAAGAAGCCGCTGCGCTTGGATGCAGAAAAATCATGCCAATCCCCGGCTTTTACCTGCCGGATGTGGATCGAGAAACAGTCTGCCAGCGGATGGTGCAGCCGCTCACGCACCTTGTTGCCTGTGCCGCACAGAAGGGAATTTCTGTTGTGATGGAAGATTTTGACTCCACAGAAAGCCCCATTGCCACTTCAAAAGGAATGAAATGGTTTGCCGACCGAATCCCCGGGCTTTTCTACACCTTTGACTGCGGCAATTTCTATTACAGCGGAGAAGAAGAACTTTCCGCTTTCGATGTCCTGCGAGACAAAATCCTTCATGTACACTGCAAGGATCGGGCACTTGCTCCGCTTCATGGGGAAGCGCCGCTGCTCTGTCCTACCGGTGCCCGCATCTATCCGTCCCCCTTCGGATCCGGCGTGATCAAAACCGGTGAAATCATGAAACGGCTGAAAGAAATCGGTTATGATGACTATCTGGTAATTGAACATTTTGGAGCTGCAAATCAGATGGAGTACATGCTGAACTCTGCCAAATGGCTGAAAGAGTGGATCGGGTAACAAAACCTGATCCACTCTTTCTTCCTGTGCGCTTCTTTTTAGCTGCCGTTTCGATCCAGCTGGCATACTATGCAGCCGCATGCGCCATCCCACCCGGCTATTACATGTCTCAGCCGTTCGAAATATTCGTTTCTGCTCATTTTGGCACGGAGTACAAGGATTCCGCCCTGTTCCTCTGTCTCGACCAGCATATTCTTTCTCAGCCGCCGGACTGCATGTTGTTCCTTCCTTTTCTTTTTACGAAACAAACCAAGTTCTTTCAGCGGTATCCATTCCATTGTATTCCACAAGCTCTCCATTACACAAAACTGAACATCTGACAGAATCAATTTCTCTGCTTCCAGTATCTTCCATGTTCTTTTCATGAATTCCACCTTTCTTTCTATATGTCATAAACAAGATATGTTCACCAATACTTTAACACTATATATGTAACTAATCAATAGCCATTCTGCCTATGTACTTTTGATATCTCCCATCTTGTATGCAGAGATACATTTACCAGAATCTGCCTGAATTATATTCCATTTTTCAAAATACACTATTGACATTTGTATTATGGTGTTTTAAAATCAATACGGAAAGAGGTGGATTATATTATGTATATTGATGTATTTAAACGGGGAACGCTGGAAATGATTATTCTGCTTATCCTTTGTGAAGCAGATGCATACGGCTATCAGATTGCTCAGGCACTTCGTATCCGAAGCCATGGCATACTCACAATTCAGGACGGTGCTCTTTACCCTCTGCTGTACCGCCTGACAGAAAACCACTATGTTACCAATCGGGAAGAAATCATCAAAACCAGTACCGGCCGAAGTAAAATCCGTGTGATCTACACGATTACGGAGAACGGCCGTCAGCACCTGAAGCATATGAAAAAGGATTATGATCAGGTGCAGACTACAATCAATGATTTCTTTTTGAACAGTGAGGTGAACATCGATGAACTATGAAAATCCAATCAGACAGTATCTGAGCGAAGTCTCTTCTTATCTGGTATGTCCCTTATCCAGTAAGAAGCGTTTCCTCTCATCGCTCCAGCAACAGATCGAGGAATTCGCGGACACGCAGGATTCCGAAGTCAGCTATGAGGTTCTGGTCAGTCAGTTTGGTGAGCCAAAAGACATCGCAACTTGTTTTCTCCAGCAGAGTGAGTCGCGTACAATCCGGGATATGGTGAGTGGCGCGATGGTGAAGAAAAGGGTATGTTTGGTGGTGACGGCAGTATTGCTTATTGTCGCAATCGCTGTGGTTGCTTATACCAGGTATTTGGCACAGGATACGATTAATGGATCTAAAATAAGGACCTATTACAATAGTACACTGAATATGCCATCCTACACCGGCGAATATCTTGAAGAACATTAAAGATTCGAAATTATATTAGGAGATAACACATGAAAAGAATGAAGAAAATCTTAACACTTATTCTTATACTCTCATTTATTTATCATATAACTCTAATTCCAACATATGCCGTTGAATCAACAACTACATATTTAGATAATGGAGATTATATAGTTACTGAATATACATTTAGCAACCCTCTTGCCAGAGAAACGACAGGAGGTGTTATTAAAGAAACTTATTACTCCAGTGACAATGTAGCAAAATTTGCTTTGATTCTTGATGCTGCATTTTATTACACTTACGGAGTCTCTGCTTATGCGACCAGTGCAACCGCAACAGTTCAGATTTATTCAACGGATGCTTCATTCATAAGTAAAAAGGCTTATACATCTGTTAATAATGCATATGCAGAAGCTGTAATCCGTTACAATACTTTTGAGGTTCCAATGAAAATTCAATTATCTTGCAATATTTATGGAGATTTATATCAAGCATAACCCAAGATAGTTTTTTTCCCCACATAGTTAATTCCCTGTTCCCTCTTTCTTCCCTCCCCGGTATGCCTCCGCATACCGGGCTTTTTCTTTCGCCCTCTCCCACATCAAAATGTCGAAACGTGTCGAATTTTCCCGAAAAATTTCTTCCTCAAAACCATTGACTTCTCTTCTTCAATCTGATATTCTTTTTCTATGACAGAATTCTTTTAAACTTCCACAGATTCGATCTGTGGACAGCTTTTCTAAATTCGTCTCTTACGAAAGATGATCCATTACGAACGAAAATAATTGAACCCTACTTCACGAGACCGGGAGAACGTTTCCCAAACAAATGTCATAATACTGCGCATTGCAGGGAAATGGGGGAATCGTGATGTGAAAATGGATAGCCATCTGACCACTTCTATCAAAGATGCAGGTCCAGATGCCAGATATGACCAGAAAGTGAAAGAAATTCTAAGCAATAAACAGGTTCTGGCTCGGATTCTGAAAACCTGCATTCCCGAATTCAAACATGCTTCTATCAAAAAAATCATCAGCTGCATCGAAGATGTAAAAACAGGGATTGTTCCGATTCGTCCCGGAAAATCGAATGAATTTATTAACAGTGATGCCGCTGCTGCTTCCGCACCGAGAATTACCGGAGTTGACCGAATCGACCATATTGAAAACGAGGGTGAAATCCGTTTTGATATCTATTTCCATGCCTTCACTCCGCCTGGTCGTCGAAAGCGAGTCAAACTGATCATCAACGTAGAAGCACAAAATAACTTCTATCCCGGCTATGAACTGGTTCCACGCGGCATCTATTATCTTGCACGTATGCTTTCTTCACAAATGGACCGTGAATTTACACCTGTCAACTACAACGCAATCAAGAAAGTGTATTCGATCTGGATCTGTCCCAATGGCCCCAAAAAGCTGCAGAATGAGATGATTCAATATTCCTTCCAGCGTAACACACTACGGGACTCTACCGATTTTCAGCAGCGCTACGATCTTGCTGACCTGAAGTTTATCATTCTCCCGAAAGATCCGAACACAGCAGAGGAAACTTCCCTGCACCGAATGCTCGCCATACTGTTGTCAGGCGATCTATCTGCTGACGAAAAATTAAAACTGTTACAGACAAAATTTGGCTTTGCCACAAATGGCCATTTTGAGAAAGAGGTGAATGCGATGTGTAATTTAAGTGTAGGAATTCGTACAAATGCTATGAAAGAGGGACAGCGCGATGGTTGGCAAAAGGGACAGCGTGATGCAGAGAGCAAAATAATAAAGCTTATCGCTTACCTGAACGATGCCGGACGCTCGGAAGATTTAAATCGCGCATTAACGGATTCTGTTTTCCGAAAAGAGCTGATGAAGGAATTGAACCTCTGAATTCTCCGGTAAAGATTGCGTGATTGCAAACGATTTCAATTCTGACCCCCTGCACTCCCGCCTTCAACCATGTTTCCGCGAAAAGAACCATCCGCTGCATTGAACACTTGCAGTTCTGCTGTCAGACAAATTAATCTGCTGGTGAAAAACTGAAGTCGTTACAATGCTAGCACTTTGCCAGAAAGGGCCATTTTGAAAAAGAGGTGAATGCAATGTGTAATTTAAGTATAGGAATTCGTGCAGCTGCTATGAAAGAGGGGCAGCGTATTGGTTGGTTGAAAGGACAGCGCGACGGTTGGCGGAAAGGACAGCGCGACGGAGAAAGAAACATAGTAAAACTTGTCTCTTACCTGAACGCTTCCGGTCGCTCTGAGGATATCAAGCGCCTGACTGACGAACAGTTGCGAAAGCAGCTTATATCTGAAATGAAGTGATAAACCCATCTCTATGGAAAAGCAGAAAGCAGATTTCCAGTCCGCTTCCATCGGAACTCTGCTTCCTGCTGCAGTGAATGGCGATTTAATTGCAGATCTGTCACCAATAAATCAAACTGCACTTTTCCGATATTTCAACGGTGTCATTCCCACACACTGCCTGAAATTCTGAATCAGCAGATTCACGTTTCCATACCCGACTAGATCCGCGATCTGACTGACCGGACAGGCAGTCTCTTTCAGCAGACGTTTTGCTTCATTAATCCGGCAGTATTTCAGATATTCGCAGGGAGGCATTCCAACAATTTTCTTAAAAATCCGAAGAAAATGGTACTTGCTCATGGAACATTGTGCAGCCATCTCGTCAACGGTAATGTTTTTCTGGTAATTTGACTTCAGATACTGCTGCATTCCAAGAATCGCATCTCTGTGTACCAACAGATTTTCCTCTTTCCACGGACTGAGCTGTTCACCAAAAACTCGGTAAACAGATTTTCCAGACTGTTGGAAATGCGGATGTCAGCAATCAGACCGCTCTCCGCCCCCAATGTTCCAGTTCCTGAAACAGTTCCAGCATCCGGATTGGATTGGAAATTTTCAGAAACACAGCGCTTCTCTCCTTCAGCATCTGGTAATAGTTATCTGCGGATCTTCCATAGAAATGAACGAAATAGAACTCCCACAGTTCTTCATCCGTCCGATAATACTGATATTCCCTGCACTGGATAATTGCCAGTGTTCCTTTTGTCAGCGCATACTCCTCCTCCCGGTATTTCAGATATCCGCTGCCTGACATGGTATAGAAAAGAAGATAGGTATCAAGCCCCCTCCCGCTCCGTATAATAATTCGCATATGCATAGGAATGACCGATGCTGTCCATGTAAAAATTCAACGGATTATTCGTAATTCCCGATGTATGGCGGACGCTTGCCGAGTTACTGGCCAATGCCATGTGATATTGTAGCTTCATGAAATGCCTCCAAAGCACTCTTTGCCAAAGACTATGCCGCGATTGATGAAGAACTAAAGCGGCTTGCTCCCATGGCAAAGCAGCTTGGCTACATACCCTGCCCGGACCACCGGATTCCTGTGGACGCAAAGTGGGAAAATGAACAGTATTACGCTGAGAAGGTAAAAGCTATTTACTCTTTATAAATTCCCGTCTCCACCAGGCAATACCCTTCGTTCCACGGTGCCTCCTGATACCAGTTCCATACACAGGCTTCGCGATAGAACGCTCTTGGCGAAACAACATGACTTTCGCCCTCCGGCAGGTGATGAGGACCAAGAAGATTTCTCAGGTTATTGATCAGCGTCAGTCGAACCTTCGTCTTCCCGTTTGTTCCAAATTGTTTCAGCGGAAGCTTCTCATCCGTCAACATAACCTGCTCGATTCCGTTGATTTCGACTTTCAGTGCATTGACTCCTTTTCGTCTGCATGCAAGAACCGGGTTCTCTCCGGTGATCGCAAGCTCACCTTCAACAGTCAGGCTTCCACAGAAAAATGGATAACCCTGACGCTCGATCTGCTGCAGACGGATTTCATGCACTGGCTCGTCAATCACAAATCTACCCTGATAGCGGGAAGCATCCCGTTCTTCGCTGTACCATTCTCCGTCTGTCTTCACAGAAAAATTACCGATCAGATAGACTGCTTCTATTTCCATGTCATATGCCAGTTTGTTCCGCTCACTTTCAAACCGGGACGCCTTTTCCAGATTCTCATAAAAGACTTCCGACTGGCAAAACTGACAGTCAAAGGGAATCGTATTCGTTCCGCATTTCAGATAATCTGCAATCTCAATGGTCTGAAAACTCTGATCTCTGAAATGCCCGTCCACCTTCTGCCCGATTTCCTTTCCATTTACGGAAATCCGGAACTTTTCCGGTGTCTCACAGACAAGATGAATGGATTGGGGCACTGCATGGATTTCGACAAAATAATCCTGATGAATGACAACCGGCTTTTGCAGACGGTTTGCCCGCTCACAGATGTTCAGAACATATCCGCTCCTCTCCTGCAGCTCGCCGTCAAAATAATAATCACAGGTATCCAGAAGCAGACTGTTCACCACATCACCGACAACCTTCCATTTGCCAGTTGGGAAAATCCTCGTCTCATCTGCAGAAACTCCCTCGACGGAAACCGCATCGATCCCACTGTTCTCTGTGCCGCATACCTCTTCCACAATCATCAGACTCCCCCACGGCTCAAACCGGTGGCTTCCTGCAAACGCCAGCAGTTCTCCGCTGTACAAATCGATCTGCTTTCCCGCGATTTGAATTTCACAATCCTGAGCAGATGGAGTCGGATTCACCAGGAAATGGACTGTCTGTCCGTCGCAGATCCGCTTTGTGTAAAGAAGCTCCTCATTGCAGATTTTCCCGTTGGCGGGAATCTGCTCCAGCTGATCTGCCGTCAGAATCGTTCCGCCAGCCCGGACATATTCATCCAGAAGCGCCTTTGTCGAATCCAGAAGAACCTCGCAGCCCGGGTCGATCACGCAGGAATACCGCTGCACTCCGATAACCAGTTTTCCTTCTTCCACCGCTCCATGGCGTTCCATCATCGTTTCATCCCCCAGATGGTATTCCACATGTTTCTGCTCCAGCGTCCGGATGACGTGCAGAAGCCGGTCATTGAGTTCGTCCATTCCCTCATTCGTATCGTTATCAAACAGCGTCCATGCAGTGGTCTGCGGATGAAGAACAAGGACATCTACCGCATGAATGCCATTGCGCAGGATCATTCCCTCTCTTGACATGGCCTCATTAAAACGGGAATATTCCCCCCACCACGGCTGCTGAAGATACATTGCCGGCGGATAATCACGCTTGCGGATTCCGCGAAGAGAATATCCCTCCAGATGCTGGCAGAGCAGATTAATTCCCTGAACCATCTGCCATTCATAAATACCCTTCAGTTCCGCAAAACTTACATTGTGGCCGCAAAGAGCAAAGGATTCCGTCAAAACGGCTTCTTTTCCCATCTGCTCTGCCACGGATGCCGCCTGAATGGAAGTCAAACAGGTAAAAATCGGTCTTCCCAGCCAGTCCACACCGGGAATGTCAAAATATTCGTAGTGGGGCATGCAGGCACCGTTGGAGGTCAGCTGGCTTAACAGAGTCTCCTCCAGAACCAGATGTCCGGTCAGCTTTACCTGATGTGCGCTGCACCAGTCGTGGATCTGCTTCATGTAGGCGGAAGAAAACAGATCCGTTACCATCTTCCAGAATTTCACTCTGGCTGCTTTGTAATCACCAACCGGCAGAAACAGCTGTTCCAGAATATCAAAAATGTTCTCCTGATACCGCTTCTGATATTCCTCCTCAAACACGAAACTCCACGGAATTCCATCTCTTGAAATCTGAGGTTCGTCCGTAAAAAATCCTTTGATCTTAATTCCATAGCGCTCATAGTACGGCTGATACGTACACGCAATAAATCTGGCGATTACCTTTTCATCCAGCGTATCGACATAGAACGGGTTCACATCATAGTAGAAATAGTGGTCACCGGTTTTGCAGATGGCAGTTTCCTCATGACAAAATTCGGATTCCATCCGGAGATATTTCTGCTGATACTCGATCCCCAGTCCGTTTACCATGCCGCCTCCGAACCCGCTGGGCCAACCGTTTTCATCATAGGCCCAGGCATCCATTCCGCAGATGTCCGCCTCTTCCACGGATGCCGTTACCTGCGCAAACCACTCTTCCCCCATGTAAGGCGTCTGCAGGCCGCCTCTTGCATGCATGAAAAAACCGCCCATGCCAGCCTGGTTCATTTCCCGGATCTGGCGTTTTGTTTCTTCGGTTTCCAGTTTTTCATTCCAGCTCCAGAATGGGATGGGTCTGTATTCTTTTCCAACCTGTTTTGTTTCCATTTGATACCTCCTGTCCGGCTGTCAGAAATTGCCCCCAACGCAGACTCATCACCTGACATTGGGGGCAATCCAATCGTTTTTACCGGGGTCAATTATTTTATGCCAGAATCGGCTTCAGCGCCTCAGCCAGCACCGCCTTCTGCGCCTCTGCCTCAGCCAGATCCTTACCAAGAGTAGTAAAGTAGGTCTTGATCTTCGGCTCGGTGCCGGACGGACGAACAACAACGGTTGCTCCACCCTCAAGGGAGTAGATCAGAACATTTGCTGCCGGCAGACCGGTCTCTTCCGGCTTCTTATAGTCCGTTACCTTAACGACTGCAAATCCGCCGATTTCCTTCGGAGGATTGGAGCGCAGATCGTTCATAATTGCGGTCATTTTATCCATTCCGGACAGACCAGGGAACTCAAAGCTGTCTACCTTGTTCAGGTAACGGCCATATTTTGCATAGATTTCTTCCAGACGCTCCTTGATGGAAGAACCGATGCTGCGATAATATGCTGCCATCTCGCAGATCAGCATGGAACCGATTACAGCATCCTTATCGCGCACATAGGAGCCTGCCAGGTATCCGTAGCTCTCCTCGAAACCGAAGATGAAGCGCTCCACCTCACCGGCTGCCTCCAGTCCTGCGATCTGATCGCCGATCCACTTGAATCCAGTCAGAACGCTGCGCAGCTCAACGCCATAGTTTGCAGCAACCGCGTCTGCCAGAGGCGTGGAAACGATGGACTTCACTGCAACCGGATTTGCCGGCATCGTTCCATTCTCGATGCGGCCTGCACAGATATAATCCAGAAGAAGAACACCAACCTCATTTCCTGTTAACAGCTCATAGGAGCCATCCTTGCATTTCACGGCAATACCAACACGGTCAGCATCCGGGTCAGTCGCCAGCATCAGATCAGCACCGGAGGATTTTGCCAGCTCCAGGCCAAGGCGCAGTGCCTCAAAAATCTCCGGGTTCGGATATGGACAGGTCGGGAAGTTGCCGTCCGGATACTGCTGCTCCGGAACGATGGTAACGTCATCCACACCGATATCTTTGAGCACACGGGTAACCGGTACCAGACCACTTCCGTTTAACGGAGAGTAAACCAGCTTCAGACCAGCGGTCTTGCACAGACCAGGACGAACGCTGCGTGACTCAATTGCTGCATAAAGCGCTTCCTTACAGTCATCGCCGACATACTGGATCAGACCAGCTTCCATACCCTCTTCAAAACTCATCATCTTCGCGCCGGTCAGAATATCCGTCTTCTGGATCTCCGCGTACACGATATCAGCTGCCTCATCGGTCATCTGGCATCCGTCCGGACCGTAAGCCTTGTAACCATTGTACTTGGCCGGGTTGTGGGACGCGGTAACCATGATTCCTGCATTTGCCTCGTAGTAACGGGTTGCAAAGCTCAGTGCCGGAACCGGCATCAGCGCATCGTAGATGCGAACCTTGATTCCGTTTGCCGCCAGAACGCAGGCAGCAGTCTTTGCAAACACATCACTCTTGATGCGGCTGTCGTAGCTGATCGCTACCAGCTGATTTCCGCCCTGAGTCTTTACCCAGTTAGCCAGACCCTGAGTTGCCTGACGAACAACATAAATATTCATGCGGTTGGAACCTGCGCCCAGAACGCCGCGCAGACCAGCCGTACCAAACTTCAGGGCAACTGCGAAACGATCTTTGATCTCCTCCTCGTTTCCGGCAACCGTTTCCAGCTCAGCCTTTAAATCCGCGTCTTCCAGATCCGCTTCCAACCAGCGCTTATAGTCTTCCATGTACATGTTGATCACCTGTCCTTTTATATTCGATAGATTTGATAATGGATGGAGCGATGGATCCGGTACCGGCCGCAGTTCTCCCGCAGACATGCCAAACAAGACGTCTGCTTTTCGTTCACTTTTACCAAACAGTCCGTCCATTTTTTCCATTTCTTATCCTAATTACACTATAAACAATTTAGTTCCACTTGTCAACTCATATTCCACGACAGATATTCTTTTCTCCCCCCATTCCTGTTTTTACATTCCGGAAAAACAATCATCCGCTGGCAATCCGCAGCAGACAACCCGAGGCAGGCAATTCACAACAGACAATCTGCAACGTCCAATTCGAAACAGACAATCCGAAACAGACAATCCGAAACAGACAATCGGCAACGGACAATACAGGAATCAGGATTGAATCGAATCCCAATCTGTTGTATGATAGACATAAATCCAACCTCTTCCCCCACGCAGGGAGCGGATTTCAGACCCGTTTCCAGAAAGGATTTCAAACCATGAAGGAACATGCACCACGAACATTTACCTGGCAGACGGAACAGCCGCTCCGCTTCGATGTCTGCGGTCAGCTGATCAGTCTTGGAGGATTTCTCCATCATCGCCGCACCTTTGCCTTTGATGTTCTGATCCTTGTTACAGAAGGAACACTGCACCTGACGGCAAATCATGTCCCTCATTCCGTCTCTGCAGGACAGTATCTTCTGCTGAAAGCCGGAGAAGAACACTATGGTCACCGTGAATCAGAGGGCAGACTCTCATATCTGTGGGTACACTTTTCGGCAGTGCCCGCTCTCCCTTCTGCCGGTAACCCTGAGCAGACCGAAGCAGACTGCATTCAGGACTCCGCAAAGTCACAAACCAAGGCGAATCTCACTCCGGTTTCCGGCTCTTTCACCTGCTGTTTTCCGGAATTCGGTTCGATTGTTTCCTCCGGAAGAGTCTCACTTCTGTTTCGCCAGCTGATGGATCTTTCTTTCGAAGATCCGCCCGTTCCCACTCCCATGTTAAACTGCGCGCTCAGTCTGCTGCTGATGGAATTATCCAGAGAGAAAACGCAGCACCAGAAAATCGGCTCCGGCTGTCTTCCTGCTGTGGTCGCCTCCGTTATGGAATGGATCAAGGCAAATTATTACCAGCCCTTTTCCGTTTCCCTGCTGGCCGAAACCTTCGGTTATCAGGCAGACTACCTGTCTTCCCTGTTTAGAAAGTCAACGGGAATCTCGATCACACGATATACAAACCGGCTTCGCATCCGCGCTGCAAAAACACTTCTTACCAACTATGATCTGACAATCAAAGAAGCCGCATATTCCTGCGGCTTCTCGGATGAAAAATATTTTATGAAGGTGTTTAAGCAATCAGAAGGGATTACTCCCACCCAGTATAAAACGGCCTTTTATTCCCTTTCCCTCCTGGTGAAATAAACCGTGTAGGCTTCGTCCGTGATGTCATAAAGCGGCACAAATGTAATTTCTTCCTGCTGATTCACAGTGCGGTAGGTGCTTTGCAGCCATGGGAACGTACTGTAGGTATGCTCCGTCACGCCGGTCAGCGCGCTGTCCGGCTTTCCTTCCTCCATGAAGATGCCGCAGTCCCGGTCGCAAAGACCTGCCAGCACAATGGGACCTTCCAGAAACGCAGTCTTCTCTGGCATGTCCGGCAGAGATGAAGTGGTCAGCGAAACAGGGAAGCAGATTCGAATCACATCATTGGACCATTCCCGATCCACATCAAAATAGCCGTCTTTGATGACGGGCTCAGCCACTTCCTCATCATTGATGAAAATCAGTGGCTTTCCCTTCACCCACTGTGGGATTCTCAGAGACAGGACAAATTTCTCCGTCCTCTGCGCCTGTACCGTAAACTTAATGAACCAGCGTGACATCCGGCTGTCATCATGCTCGTCGAAAAATGCGCCGTCATTGTAATATTTCATGTCAACACTCTGGCTGACGGTTATATTTTCACTGCGCTTATATTCACATGAAATATACTGTCCCACCACCAGACGGTTTCTTGTCTCATCTTCATAATAGCAGAGAGACGGGTAAATCGTCTGCGCCTGTACCATCGTTCCGTAGCAGCACCAGAAATCGCGGGTTTTTGTTCCCCATTTCTTTTTGCTTCCCGGTTTCATCGGCAGAAAATAGGTCGGCATTCCGGTATACTGGTTCTGCTGAGCCAGGAAACCATTATACAGATTCTTCTCAATATACTCCGCATAGACCGAATCTCCGGTGAACCGGTACAGATAATCCGCAAGACGAACCATGTTGTAGACCGTGCAGAATTCCTGGTTTCGTTCCCCGAGAAACTGTCCAAGAAGCCCCGGTCCGACCCAATATTCACCGGATCCCTGGCCTCCGGTGCAATAGGATTCACGATCCAGAACCGCACTCTTCCAGAATTTTTCCGCAAGAGAACGCCAGCGGACATCTCCCGTCGCCTCATACATCTTTGCTGCTCCGTGAGCCCAGGGAATGCTTGCGTTTTCATGGCAGTTGGTCAGCGGATCCATTCCATTCTCCAGTTTCCGGAAAATCGACGGATGACTGTAGCGTTCTGCCAGAATCCGGTATTTTTCTTCTCCTGTGATCTGATACAGGGAAGCCCACACTTCCAGCATGCCGCCTTCCTCACCGCCATAAACAGCATGGGGATTTTTTTTCTCCATTTCTGCCGTCCAGTCCAGATACCAGTCTGCCGAATGACTGATCAGTTCCAGCGCTGTTTCATTTTTTGCATATACATATGCATGCAGAAGACCAAGGTGCGTCTTGTGCATGACATATTGAGGAGACCAGACATATTCATTCTTTTCCAGCTTTTGAAAATATTTTTCCGGTATGGAGCCAATCCATTTTCCTCCGTTTAACACGCGGCAGCGGTCAAGCTCATCAACGATTACATCCAGCTTTGCTTTCAGCTCTCTGTCCCTGTTGGTGGCAACCAGCATGGAAGCTGCGGAAAGCCAGTGACCGAGAAAATGTCCTCTCAGCTGACACAGCGGCGCCTCCCAGCCCCAATGAAGATCGGCTGCTGCCGGATCATCCACTACCTGAAGTCCGGGCATGACAATCCCGGCCTCCAGATAGAAATTCTGAAGCAGCCCCTGTTTGTTCAGTTCCATCAAATATGCCCGGTTCACCTGCGCCCGTTCGTTGAACAGACCCGGCAGCAGATGTACCTGTTCCATCGTTACCTGTCTAAGCATTTGCTTCCTCCCTCTTTCGTGCGCCCTTTGTTTTACCTTCGGACGACTCATGTGATTGCTTCCATTCTACCATAATGCGCTCTTTTTGTCGGTAGACAAAGCAGATGAGAGGTGGAAATTTCTTTGATTCTTTCCGTACCTGGGAGCATGCTGCTTCGTAGTCCCAGTCCTGAATTCACAGATTAGCTGTTCCGATTTGCCAATTACAGGTTCTCTGTTCCGGTTGACAATCAAATTCCTGCTGTTCCAGTCGTAGAATTCCCCTCCGAGGCTCCTCACTCAAACTGAAACCAGCTGAAATCAAACTGGCATCCCGGCAGGAATACAAACTGAACCTTTTTCATTCCGGTCACCGGTTCCAGATCAAAAGCAGCCTCGATTGTTTCCTCTGAATGAGGGAACTCTACCATCTGCAGCTTCTCGCCCTCTTCATCAATGAAGCTGATGCGGATGGAATTGACATCGTTGGCCGTTTTTCCGCAGAGAACAATCCGGCTGATTCCTTCTGCGCCAAAGTCCATGTCATGGAACTCCAGTGTCACATTGTTTCCGATGTCCCGAACACAGTCTGCATCGATCACATACTGATCACCGTAAATGCTGTCTGCCTCCTTTGCCTGGATTTTCGAGTGCGCCTTATCCGGCTCATCAAAGACAAAGCCCTTCAGATGAATCTTCTGATTCAGCACAAAGGAGATGGCGGTGATTCCCTTTACCCGGCGGGGCAGCTGGTAGCTTTCCTCCTGATAGGTATTCCAGATGGATTTCTTATGGTAGATTGCCCGCAAAAGCAGCTCACTTCCCTCCCGCCCCGGAATTCCCTCCCAGATTTCGATGGGGCAGACTGCGCTTCCCAGTTCAAAGACAGGAAGCGTGATCCGGTCCGAGCCAAAGGAACCAAAATCGATTCCTTCATAGCTTACCACCGTTCTTCCGTCTCTGGCTGTGGAAACACCATGCTCATTTCCATTTCCCGCCTCCCCTTCATGCCAGGTGTACATGCCTCCGGCAATCAGCTGATAGGGATTGAAATAGGCTGCGCCCAGACCTTCCGCCGTAAACTCCAGCTGGGAAATCACCTTTGCCCGGCCGGTTCCGTTTTTCACATAGCAGCGAAGGCGGAAGCTTCCGTCACCAAGAGCCGTGATCTTCGCTGTTTTTCCGAACGACTCCACCGATGCCAGATGGCTTTTGATACCGGCATCATTTACCACTTCAAAAAACAGCTCCTGCTCCATTGCATCTGCCGGAAGAATGGAAGCGGTCACAATCTTTTCCCGGCAGCTGTCGTCAAAACGGTTGCCAGCCGGGCAGGAAAGTTCAATTTTTCTTGCCCATACCGGCCGATCTGCCAATCTCTCAGCCGTTCTCTGGCCGAATTTCACCGGAATCTGACTGCTTCCGGCCAGTTCATGACCGCTTTCTGCATTCAGCGTCAGCATTACCGGATCCAGCCCTCTGGAGGAAACTGTCACAGAAATGGTTCCCGCAGCGGGACCGGCAGCAACAACAGCCAGCAACTTTCCGGAAAACAGACGTTTTCCACAGCCTTTGTATTCCTCCTCATCCGTACTGTCACCGTTATCCAGACCGGTCAGCCAGCCGGCGCCTTCCACGTTTACTTCCATGAAGTTTACCGCATTCTCCACCGGGTACCCGTTTTCATCTTCCGCACCAATCTCCACAAACGCCAGGTCATTGCAGCCCGCATACAGCGTCGGACGATCACAGCGAACGGTAATCCGTGCCGGTTCGCCGTAAGAATGTCTGGATTCCCGTGCGATTTCCTGATGATTTTCATTATAGGCAACTGCCGTGATCTCTCCTGTTTCATAGGGGATCAGCCAGTGGCCCACCAGCTGCGTTCCCTTTGCATGATCGATCGCATACTCACCCATGGATCTTCCATTGACAAAAAGCTCAATGAGGGGCGCGTTGGAGCAGACACGCACATCAACCTCCTGTCCTTCATTGAAATCCCAGTATGGGAATACATGTACCATGGGCTTCTTTTTATAATCGGTCCACTCGGCCTGATAAATATAGTAGGAATCCTTTGGGAAGCCTGCCGTGTCAATCTGGCCGAAGTAAGAATTTCTTGTGTGGTATGGTGTTGGCTCACCGATATAGTCAAAGCCGGTCCAGAGATACTGTCCCATGGAAAACGGATGATCCCGCTCCGCCAGAACACAGGCTTCCGACGATTTTGCGCCCCAGCTTGTGGTGGAATTTCCCAGAGCGGAGCACTGCTCATCCACATCTGCCAGTACAGACTGACGGAATGGGAAGTGGTAAATGCCGCGGCTCTGTACCGTAGAAGCCGTCTCACTGCCAAAGATGTACCAGTCGGGATGCTCCGCATGGTGGGCGTCATAATACTTTTCCGCGTAGTTATAACCGATATATTTCAGAATATCCGCGCACTTTCTTGTATTTTCCCAGGGCATGTAATTGGAACCGATGGTAATGGGCGCATGGAACAGCGGATCATGTTTTCTTGTCTCCCCCATCAGCAGACGGGTCAGCTCCTGTCCGCGCTGCTCATTTGCATGGGTATCGCTTACTTCGTTTCCGACACTCCAGAGGATGATGCTGGGGTGATTGCGGTCACGGCGGACAAAACTGGCAATGTCCTTCTGATACCAGTCCGGGAAAAATCTCGCATAATCATAGGTTGTTTTCTGACGTTCCCACATATCAAAGGCTTCGTTCATGATCAGAACACCTTCTTCGTCCGCCAGGTCCAGAAGTTCTGGTGCAGGCATGTTGTGGGCACAGCGGATGCTGTTTACACCCATCTCCTTCAGGATCCGGATTTTCCGTCTCATGGCCGTCTTTGAAAACGCAGCGCCGATGCAGCCCAGGTCATGGTGCTCACAGACACCGTTGATCTTCACATGGATGCCATTGAGGAAAAATCCGTGACTGGTGTCGAAGGAGATCGTCCGGAATCCAATTCGAAGCTCTGCCCGGTCAAGGATTGTCTCCCTGCCCTCTTCGTCCCTTTGAATCAGCTCCAGCACACAATCATAGAGAGCAGGATCTTCCAGCGACCAGAGACGGGGCGCAGTCACAGTGACGGCACAGACTGCCCAGGCAGAGTGATCCGTCACCGCAGCGGGAAGTTTCTTTCTGAGTTCCAAAGTCATCGCTGCCGCTGCCGGAACGTTCTGCATGGTCTCCTGCATCATTCCCCCTGCCGGAACGTTCTGCATGACTTCCTGAGTCGTTCCTTCTTCCGGAACGTTCTGCATGGTTTCCTGCATCATTCCCCCTGCCGGAACGTTCTGCATGACTTCCT
>JAFUPV010000060.1 GCA_017472605.1 Lachnospiraceae bacterium | reverse complement strand
GATATCCACAATCGATAGCTTTTAAAAAAGCACCTGTAGGGAGCTTTATTAAGGTTACCCTTTTTTGCCTACGATAGCGGATTGGAATTTTCGGTAAAATCTTTCTCAATTCATACTTGACTTTTCATAGCAGGTCTCCATCTACTGCTCATATATAGATTCTAATTACAAAAAAGAAAACACTCGATTTTACTCGAAAGCCCTTGGAAATAGATTCCCAAGAGCTTTCTTTTTTACCTTAAAATATTCACATTTTACATTTTTGATGTGATTTTACAGCTCATCATCCCAAGTATTATTATCACCATTATTACTTGTCGTCACAACATCTTCAATTGAAAATAATTCAATTTTAATTTCTGGTGTTTCAAACTTCTCCATTCCTTTTTCCTCCTTCCTTAATAATTGCTAAAAAATGTTCTAGCAGCATCGCCATAGATAACGATTCGCTTCGCCAGCTCTGCTTCAGTTACACTAGAATTAGCAGCATTAATATACGCAAAACGCTCAGGACAATATGCAACAACTCCACTGTAATAAACAGTACCATTATCATCGGTTATCATCGCGCATGCATATATTGGCGAGAACATTTCTTTCGCAGCTAATCCATCATACTTGAACTCGTATCGCTTGTTATCCTCTGTATACTCCATTGTATGAGCAGATGACGCATTCTCTATTGAAAGCACATCCACTTTACTATAATCAGATTCAGTCCAGCATAAAATCTCAGCCTTTGCGACCGCAACAGAATCCTCGACCTTAACATAATAATTATAATCAATGGCACCAAGCAAACTTAGATATGCACCTCTAGAAATAATCGATGTAGCGCGTCCTAATTCGCCTTCTTTGACTGTCGGTACAGTCCAGTCTGTACGTACAAGCGAATCATCCCAAATAAGCATTTTTTGTTCTTCACTTAATTTTGCATTCATCAAATTATCTGTGTCATATTTAAAATATTTCTGGGCAGACGCACCATAATTTAATATTGCAACCATCAATGCATCATCTCGTGTATCGTCATTATTAATCATATTATAGCAGTACGTCTTCGGACTATAATTAATAATAACGCGGCTATAAATATATGATCCATCCTCGCATTCAAAATATGCCCTAAATGAAATTGCATCTCCCAATTCCTTCGCAGGAATACCTAAGGTTCTCGCTTCAAATCTACTATTCTCTACGTTATAAGCAGCACTACCAATAATGTATTCACAATTATTGATAGTTGGATCTTCAGGCAAAGAATCTGCATCCCAAATTAGTAAACCAACTTTATTTTCAATGCTAACTGGATCAATATCATTCAAATTATCAAGCCTAAAAGCTATATTTAAATAAACTTCTGACTCTAAACTCAAGAATGCCTGCATTGAACGATTAAAGCAAACTGCCTTTGCTACGAAAAATCTTCCATCCTCACTCTCCACAGCCTCATACCCTTCCGCACACATCTCTGTCACGTCAATGCTATAAGTACCGCCGGTAATGAATCCATTCACCGCATCACCGCTTCCGTTCACTGTTCTCACATTACCGGTAAAATCACCGCCGGTAACGCTTACCGTCAGTTCGGAGCTGTCGCCCTGCGCATAAATGTAGAATGCATCCCCCTCTTCCGAGTTTGCATTGAATGTACCACCGCTGATTTTAAGCTCTGCCTTATTGGCATTTGCATTGGCATCATGCAGCTGAACACGGCCGGTAAAGGTACCGTCTTCGATGGTAATGCTGTTTGTGCAGCTGGTCGAATTTGCAAAGCCGCGTACACAGATATAATTCGGAGAAGAGAAGATTCCGTCTTTAATCGTCAGTACTGCATCGCCAAGAGAACCATTGGTCAGGTTATCAATTACATAACTGATCTGACTTTCAACACGGGTATTATTCTCAAATCTTCCGCCTTCGATTGTCAGAGTACCCTGAACGTTCGAAATCGTATTGGCATAACAGGAATAATTCGTGCTGTCACCAGAATAAGTATATGAAATTGTTCCATTTCCAGATTCACTGCTATCTATAATCGTCAGATTACCCTGATTCAGAATCATCTGATGATTTGCAGTTAATGTCGTTTTTGTCTCTCCGGTAATTGTCCATCCGTTCAGATCCAGAATGATCGAATCATCTTTAGCAACCTTCACCGTTCCTTCTCTGAGATTTACATTGGTAAGCAAGCAAATCGTATCACCCACTTCTGCCGCATCGACTGCAGACTGAAGAGTATAGTATCGAATATCGCCAATCTCAGCAACCTCCATTGGCCATACATGAACGTCATCCACTGTAACAGTCAGGTTGGTCTGAGTCTTCTTGTCGTTCCACAGAGAACTTCCGCTTACAGAACCAGACGCAAAACCGGTTGCAGTTGTCTCCGAATCAATCACGATGTGACTGGTTTTGTCCGGCAATTTGTTCTGCATCAGGCTGGTATCAATCTCAATCGCAGCTTTTCCCTCCACTGCACTGGATGCAATGAATTCACAGGAAGTAACTGTCAGATCGGTTACATTGTTACCTTCATTATACAAAAGCACCGATTTTCCAGCACAGTTAAACGTACAATCAATCAATTCAACCGTTTCCGCACCATATGTCCAGAGATTATAACTATCGCTGCTTGTCTGATTGAAGGTACAGTCGGTAAATACAGCATCACCATACGTAAACATCTGTCCGTTAATAATACAGTTTTCATAGGTTTCAGAACTTACATGATGGAATCCTTTATAAGTAGAGTCATCTGTAAAAGTAAGTGTCAGATCCTTAAAGGTTACATCAGATCCAGTCAGTATAACTTCATTGCTCATGTCAAGAACAACATCCGCTGCATCTCCGGTTCCGCCCTGGATTGTCAATTCCTTATTCGTAAAGGACGGTACGGTATAAGTACCTGTAGTCAAAATTGTAACCACTGATCCGCTTTTTGCTGCTGCAACTGCTTCTGCCAGAGTCATGTAGTAACCGGTCACAGTTTCTGTACCTTCGTCATCCACTGTGATAACTGCTGCTGTCCATGCCGGATTCTCGAGAACTGCTTCACTGACCTCGTTCTCATATACGATTGACGGATTTTTCTCTGTTCCTGTCACAATCTGACCATTAACCAGTCCTCCTCCAACTGCATCCGCATATACATTGCATGTGGTGATGGAAGATGCATCATCAATCGTCAGTTCAACCGCTTCCTTAAACCGAATCTCCCCCTCTGTTGCACCGGAGAAATCCAGAGTAGAATTTGTAACCGTTACATTACCGTCTTTCAAAGTCAGTGCCCGTCCGTCACAGTCAGTAATTACGATGGTGGAATCGATCACGGTCAACGCAGACTGGTTAATCGCATTCTTTCCGCCTTTAATGGTCAGTTCAACATCATTCATCGTTACGGTTCCATCCAGGAAACCAATCTGTGCATTCGTCAGGTTGATTGTAGAATCCTTCAGATTTACCACACCGTCTGCACCGGACTCTGCTTTGATGAATCCTCCTGCTTCCGCCTGATCGTTTGACAGCGTCGCTTCACTGGCCGTAATTTCCAGTTCACTGGTTCCGTAAACATAGAATACTGCATATGCAGAACTGTAACCATCGCCTGTTACGGTAACACCATCTAATGTCAGGGCTGCTGTTGTGCTGTAATTTCCTACACAGAAAATTGCATCGCCTTCTGCTTTCGCATTGTCCAAATCCAGTGTACCGTTTTTAATGGTAACATCTGCATCATTGATGAACTTATTGTCACCGTCCACAGACATGGTATGTCCATTCAGATCAATGGTGAGCTCTTTTCCATCGACAGTGAATGACTCTGCTGTAATATCAGCAACAAGAATGATTGTTTCGCCATCTTTTGCGGCCTCCAGAGCTGCTGTTAAGCTGCTGTAATATACATTACCAATTCTGGCAGCTGCGTTGGCTACCAGTGCGTCACCTTCACTTAATCGATTCAGGACTGCACCTTCCTCCACAACAACAGTAACACCATTGTTATCGCTCTCCGGCATAATCACAAGATAGCTGTAATTCTCATCACTGGACCGTACTGCTGTCAGTGTACTTTCTGCATCGACAGAAAGTGTATTCTGATTGCTCACATAGCTGCTGTTTCCATTAAATGCAACCGCACCGAACTCATATTCATACAGGCTTGTGCTGGTAAGTTCAGAACCTTCGATAATGATATCATGATCACTGCCCCAGATGTTCAGAACATTGGAACCATACAGTTCTGAATCATTAATTTTCAGGTCTGCGCCACTGGATGCACCTCTCATGTTCACCACATAGTGTGTTCCCTTACCTGTTGCTACGTCATTGAGCGTTACATCTGCTGCTGCCTTAATGTCGATCAGCTGCGGATGGGTTGCGCCTCTGTGAGGCATGTTATTGTTTACAAGTGTTACATTTTCCAGCGTAAATGCCACATCTTCTGTAACTACAAAGCCCTGATGACCAGAGAATGTAATGCTTAATCCCTGTCCCATGATGGTAACATCCGTATCAACAGTAAGTGCTTCCGAAGAAGTTACATTGCCAAGAAGATACAGCATATCTCCATCTTCCGCATCTTCCAGTGCAGCCTTCAGAGTTGCATAGAAATATGGAACACCGCCTGAAATTTTCATAACTTCCAGTGCTGCCTTGATGGTGTACATTCCGGTACCATCTGCAACACAGGTCAGACCGGTTGCTGTATACGCACTTACATCAGAAGAATACATTCCGCCACTGATAAATTTCTCAGGAATCTCGCCGCTGTTATCCTTGCTTACATAAACAGCAACTGCGTTTGCATTCACTGACTTGATTGTTCCGTTTGTGATCTTGATGGTCGCATTTCCGCACGGATAGGACCAGCAGTCAATCACAATTCCGTCTCCGGTCGGCTGACATCCATCGGTGTTCGGATCATATACATAATCTGTTTCTGCTCCGTTTCCAAGAATAGTACCTCCCGTTACCTGAATCGTACCGGACTTTGCATAAATACCGGTTCCTCCACTGATAGTACCGCCGCTTACCTTCAATTCTCCGCCCTGCGGATGGTAAATTCCTGCAAGCGTACCTGTAATCGTACCACCTGTCACATGAATAGCCGTACCGGAATACTCCTCCATTCCATTGCCGAAAATACCGTATCCTTCCGAGATAACCTTGCCGCCATTCACATTGACTGCAGCGCCTTCATTCATGATTACGATGCCATAGCCATCGCCGACTTCAATCGTACCTCCGTTTACGTTAAGGGTACCATTTGCAGAAACATATACGCCATAATCCAAACCGGTCAATGTTCCGCTTTCCAGTGTCACCGTTCCATTTTTCACATAAATCGTTTCCCAGCCAGAGGTCTCAGAGACAATTGCACCGGTACCTGCTTCACTGGTATCCCGCACAGTAAAATTACCGTCAGCTACTAACACATCGATTGCGGAGTTTGACTCCGGCGCTGTCCATGTGTATCCGTTCAGATCCAGAATAAGTTTCTTTGTCACAGAAACATTTTCTTTCACATCACCGAGCAGGGTAATTACAGAATCTGCCGATGCAGCATTCACTGCATTCTTAACAGTAAAGTAATTTGTTGCATTGCCCTCCGAATCAGTTACCTGGACAAAATAACGGATCAGATACTCATTCTCATAGCCGGTACAGGATGCAAATGTATTGTTTCCATAAGATACGACCGGCTCAACCGGTGTTTCGCTTCCCCGCAGACCGCCGGTCATGATACCAGTGTTACCTTCTACCGCGTTTTCATTGGTGAATGTAACATTCTTCACATAACAGTTATTCATGGAACCATCATTGGAACCATCTGCTGTGTACAGACCAACGATACCTCCGATACCCATCGTCTTCGCATTTGCATCTGCATATGCTGTGTCTGCATTTGTGCCGATTACTGTGTCAGTTACTGTGCAGCTCTCAATCACATTATTCTGGAATGCAGATCCCACGATACCGCCGACTTTTCTGGTTCCTTCAATCGTCAGACCGGATACGGAACAGTTGGTAAACGATGCCTGACTGCCCTCGCCATGGAATCCGGTTAAACCACCGACATTATCACCTTCCAAATCAACTGCCGAATACATACCTTTCACATAAGAACCGGAATCTGCCTGTACAGAACAATTTTCAAATCTTGCGTATCCTTCTCCGACCAGACCGCCAACCTTATAATTGCCCGCAATCTCAATAACTCCATCCAGATGGCAGTTAATTACCTTTGTTGAACCACCTAAAGAGCCAACCAGCGCACCGACATTTTTTGTTCCTGTCACTTTTGCATTTTCAATAGTTATGTTCTGGATCACCGTGTTGGAAGCCTTCGCAATCAGTGCCGCATTTTCTTCACCTTCAATCTTCAGATTGCTGATTACATAGCCATTACCGTCAAACGTACCGGTAAAACTTTCAACAGGTGTCCAGGCAATGTCAGTCAGATCAATGTCAGCCAACAGAGTTACAGTCTCTTTGTTTTTACAGTCTGCCAACGCCTGTGCCAATGTCCTGTAATACACATCATCAGTCTCCTCACTGGTGTCTGTGATTACCGCCTGAATCACGATTTTTTCGCCGTTATAGTAAATATCATTGAAATATGCATCCCTGTTGTCGAAGACATCTGCGGCATCGCTTTTATCTGCATAAACCAGATTTTCTGCAGTTACTGTGATTTCTACACTATCAGAAACATCAACTGCCATATCCGCTGATTCGAATGCACAGTCCTTCATTTCTGCATTCTGGAAGAAACGAACATAATCAAAAGCACCATCCGCGAAGGTTGTTCCTGTGATAGAAACTGATTCAACCGTTCTGGCAAAGCTTGTCCAACCGGTAATGACACAGTTACTGATCGTAACCGAATCCGCTTCACCGTTTCCGCCGTCAAAGTGAACACCATAAGTAGAACCGGTAATAATACAGTCAGCAAACTCCACTTCTCCGCCATTTGCATAGCACCAGCGTGTACCATTCGCACCAGTCAGAGAACAGCCTTTGATGATACCGGTTCCCGAAATTTGAAATGCGTCTCCGGTTGACACAATATTAACATTTTTCAATGTAACATTGCCTGCATTCAGGCTCAGACTGTTATTAATGGTAACAAGATTTTCACCATTCTCATCGGTCTCACCAACGATTGTTACGTTTGCAGGAAGAGTAAAATTGGTTGTACCCATATTATAACTGCCCGCATAAACAGTTACTGTTTCTCCCTCTTTCACCGCCATAAGAGCCGATTCGATGGTCATATACGCTACTTCTTCGCCATCATTTGCCGTAATAAACGCTGCACCATATGCAAGTGCATTAATTTCAACATTTTCAGGTATTACGCTGAGCCCTTCAATTGCAGCCTTGCCGCCCCTATAAGTATTTACTGTTACAGTTGTGCCATCAGATACTTCAACTGTTGCACCTGTAAATGTACCGCTTCCGTTTGCACCGCTTCCAATTGCAGATGCACACTTCTGTGCGATGGTTTTATTACTTCCATCTTCCAAAACCCCTGCCGTAGCCGTCACAACCGCATTACCGGTAATCCTGATATCCAGATTATTCGTCTTGTATCCACCTCCGATACCAGCTCCGCCATTTACACCTGTTGCTTCTACAGTACCGTTTTCAATGGTAATCGTTGTTTTTGGAAGCGTAGAAAGAGAATCTCCGTTATATCCGCCTCCAATACCGGATCCATACTCTCCTCCAATGGCAGTTACTTCTGAATTAATAATGGAAATATTAGCATAAACACCGTTGCTTCCTGCACGGCTTGTACCAATGCCGGCAGAAGAACTTCCTCCATATGCTTCAATATCACTATAGCCACTGATAGTTATTGCTTCACAGCTTGCCCAAAACGCTGCTCCAATACCCGCTGCCTTTGATCCGCCATATGCTTTTACCAGGCTTCCATCAATCGTAATCGGAGCATTTACCGCATTTGTCTTTGCACCTCCACCGATTGCGGCACCACCTTCCGGATCGCCGCTTCCATATGAAGTCTGCAAAAGTCCTCCTTCCGCATAGTAGCCGCCATATGCGGTAACGTTTGATCCATTCTTGATAGTAATCGATCCGCATGTACTTCCATATCCGGATCCGATACCGGAAGCATGGGCGCCATATCCCTTCGCAATAACAGTAGCACAATCAATGATAATTGTACCACTTTTTCCTGCTTCATAAGTGCCGCCAATACCAGCTGCGCCGCTTGCATCATCGATTCCGTTATTTCCGACCGCAGTAAGACAATCACTGTCCGTACATGCCGTCTGAATCGTTACAGAAGCACCTTCAGCCACATAAATACCAGCTCCATTATCGCCACCAGTCAGATTGACGTTTCCCTGCACAATCAATGTTACATTACCACTTTCAATGCTGATTGCAGAACTTCCTGCTTCCGCATTAATCGTCAGATTATCCAGTGTAATAGTAGCATCGCTTTTTACTGTAAGAGAATTCGTTGCTGTTCCCGTTATGTAATAAATGCTATCCGATGTAATTGTACATGATCCATTCTCCATGTTGATATACTGGATTGCAGAAGGAGGATACACAGAGCCGCTAAGGGTAATAACTGCGCCTTCTGCTACATACTCTTCAATACAATCTGTCTCACTTCTGGTAACAGCTGTAGTAAAAGAGCCTCCATAAATCGCTGTATTCGCATTACCGGATACAGTCATGTCCATTCCCATAAATTCACCAGAATTGATTGTTACTACCGCTGCATCCCCATCGACATAGACAGCTGCACCATTGGCAGCACCGCTGTCGCATCCTCTGTGATAAAATCTACCTCCATCTACACAAATCTTACCGGCATCTGACAGATACATCACATGATCTGACTGACCGCTTACACCATTGCAGTAGAAATTACCATCAGCAATACTTACTGTTCCCCCGTGAACAGCCACTGCACCATGATTGCCTTCAACTGTTACCGAACTGTTGCTAACTGCCAACGTTCCGTAGGACTCAATTGCATATGTGTAGTTACTTACATTTTTTATCGTTCCACCATTAATAACAACTATACATCCATCCGGAACATCCAATGCTGTTGCATCATAATTTCCTGCAACAGCAGCATCACCGTCTTCATAGCTTGCAACAACAGTTCCTCCATTCATCGTAAATGTGGAACCACTTTCATTATTTACCGCATACCCGCCATTTCCATCACAGGCTTCGATTGTTCCGCTGTTCAGAATCATTGTTCCATAGTTATACACACCACGAGAAACAATCTTTCCTTCAGCCATTGAATCTAAAACCGTTAACGAACCATAATTGGTCAGCACATAAATATGATTCGTTTGGCTCTCTCCGTTCCATCCACCAGTAATCGTATATCCTGCCAAATCAAGAGTTACAGTAATTCCTTCCGGAATTTCAATTGCATTGTTAACAGAGATATTCCCTCCAATCGCAACGCTACCGCCTGCTGCGAGTGCTGATCTCAGCTCTGTTTCCGTATCAATGACACTATCTATTTCTGTTTCACCGTCAGCAATCGATGCTACCTGATTATCAGCTGCAGATGTCAATGATTCGGAAGGCACATTCTCTGAGCCACTTCCCTCTGCCTCACCCAGCTGACTTATCGGATACTGGTTTTCAGTTGTCGTCTCAACCTCCGCAGAACTGCTCGTCGTTCCCGCTGTTTCCTCTGTCGAAACAGAAGCAGCTTCACCAGCAGAACTACTCGTCACAACCGACTCACTTCCCGGGTTTTCATCGGCGGCAGAACTCTCACCGGCTCCATTTTCCTCATTACCATTGTCAGCCGGATCCGCTGCAGGCACATCCTCTGCACCACCATTTTCCAGTGGTGTGTCAGACAGGCTCTCCCCTGCACCGGTCGATGCCGCTGTCGTTTCACTCGAATCCGACACCGATACTTCTGCAGCCGTTGTCGTTGTTGTTTCTTCCTCTTCCGCTTCTGACGTTGTCTCCGCGACCGTCGTTTCAACAACCGCAGTCTCCACGGTTGCATCGCTCACACCCGTCTCGATCTCACCTGCAACAACCTTTGTAACAGTTGTCACACCAAGTCCTGATCCGAGAATGGAGGACGACATCGGAGAAACAATCATCAGTACTGTCAGAAACAGACTAAGAAACCGTCTTACCTTTCCTTTCATTTTCTCCTCATCCTTTCTTTGCAGACTTCTGATTCACTGTAGATATCCGGTGGATCAATAAGTCAGTATCTATTCCATTTTCAACTACATAATGCGTATTAAGTAGTAAAAGAGATGGCATGTAAGGAAGACTGCAGCGAATTGACAAGTAAAATTGAGCGTAAAAACAGTGGATTTTTGATACTATCGTATGGAAGAATGGCAAATTTTCGATATGGGAACGAAGCGATTGTGGTTGATGTGATGATTTTTCAGAAGGTATTATGACAAAAAGAGAACTGCCTGCGCTTCCATTGACGGAAACAATTTGTCTCCTCGAAATCCGCGAAGAATGACAGAACTTGTTAAAAAAAGGTATACGAAACTACCCGTTTGCTCTCTTCCCAGTGAGATGGCGGGCTTTTATCTACATTTTGTGTCTTATGTAAGTAGCTGTTTCTGCGGTTAAAATACTGATTTATGTAGATAATGCTTGATTTTTTCACGATCTGGGTGTATGCTATGAATGTAACCATGATTTCCAACCACATAATACGCATTATGTGGTTTTTTCTTTTCCTACACCACCAGCCCCAACCGCTCGATCTTCCTGCGGTGTTCAACACCGGTTGTCATGATGTAGATCCGGGTTGTGTTGATGCTGCTGTGGCCAAGGATGTCCGCAAGCTTGGCAATGTCCTTTTCCAGGCAGTAAAAAGTTCTTGCAAAGAGCTTGCGCAGATTGTGAGGAAACACTTTGGATGCTTTCACATTGGCGGCATTGCAAAGCTTTTTCATGGAAGACCAGATGTTGCTCCGATCCAGATTTTTTCCGCTTCTGGTGATGAAGATTGCCCCTGCGGTGATTTTCCGCCGCTTTGCAAAGCTTAGAAGAAGGCTCTTCAGACGTCCCGGAACGAGAATTGTCCGTGTCTTGTTTTTGCAGTCAACAGTTACCTCCCCTGTTTTTACCGATTCCACCGTGAAATAGCGAAGCTCGGACACGCGGATTCCGGTTCCGCAGATGGTCTGCAAAACCAGATTCAGCTGTTCGTTGGCGCGGGACGCGTCCAGAAGCCGCATATATTCCGCCTTTGTCAGTTCCTTCTCTTCCGCGCTGTAAATCTGGCGCTGCATCCGGATGCTCTTTACCCGGTAATCATTCCAGCCCATAAATGAAAAAAGACTGTTCATGCCTGCCAGCATGGAATTGATGGAACGAACGGCATAGGCACGTTCCATCAAACTGTTTTTATATGCAATCACCATCTCTCTGGTAACTGCTTTTCCTTCGGTGAAGCGCAGAAAGGTCTGCGCATCGCGGTAATATTTCGCAATCGTTACATGGCTTTTTTCTTCCCGCACCAGATGCTGATAAAATTCCTGAACATGTTTCATTGTCAATATTCTTTCTGTCATCGTGAATACCTCCATCATACCTGAACTTCTGCTCCATTTCCTGATTCCAAACGGAGCCTTCTGAATTACAGTCTATCATAGATCTATTCTTTCCAAATATCTTCCCAAAACATTCATGCATAATCCAATCGTGGCTGCTAACAAAGCTATTATGTTATTGTTACACATTTCCATTGTGAACAGCAGTATTAATATGCCATATAAACGCAGAAGAATCAATTACTTTTCGTATTTGTTCATACATCCATCACAAAAGTCTGGTTTCTTTTGAGTGAAACTCTATCTCATGTACCATACGCTGAGTCCAGAGATGACCATTGATCGGCTGAAAGAATCCTATCTGGAAAAGCGTAAAAAGTAACGAAAAAAGGCCGCGCACCAATGTTCCGCACATTGGCACACAGCCATTCAAAAAATCAGATTTCATTTTGTTCCGCAAACAGCGGAAACAGCTCGCTTATTCACTGTCAAACATGTGATAATACTGCACCTTTTCATAGGTATCCAGCACTTCCTGCTCTTCCTCTGTCAGCGCGTTCCAGGATTTCAGGACTCCATTCTCATTGAAGTAACCCACCGTGTTCATAACCGGGAACACCTCACGAACTGATTCCAGATAGGTCCGGTACTCGTCTAACGGAAGCCCTGCTGCCTGCAGAAGCAGGTTGCAGAGATAGTTTGTGCTGATTTCAATCCCCTGCTCTTCTTCGATGTCATAGTTTGCCCAGATAAAGAACGGTGTCATCTGACGGTTCTGCTGCTGTTCCAGCGTCTGGTTTTCGATGTCCATGCCGTTTTCACGATAAATCGCCTTGATGACATAGTCATTAGGCTGATGGTCGCCGAAGAAGCAGACGATGGTTTTCTCGTCACTCTCAGACAGCTTGCGCAGCAGATCCTCCGTCGCCATATCCGTCTCATACATCAGTGACAGATAGTTGTCCAGGTACTTGATGGACTTGGTCAGCCGGAAATCGGTTACGATCTGCGGATCAAAATTGTCATAGCTTCCGCCGTAGGCACTGTGATTCTGCATTGTTACGTTATGGATGAAAACCGGTTCCTCATTCTTGTCAAGAAGGCTTAACAGGTTCAGATAGTCGCTGGCATCGCTGATGTAGTTTCGTAACTTTGTTTTGAAGGACATGTCATTCTGAAACAGCATGTCATCAAAGCCCATGAACGGATAAACAATGTTACGTTTCCAGCCGCCCTCTTTGTATGGGTGAAGAGAAATTGCGCGGTAACCCCATTCCTTGAAATCATCGACAACGGAATCCACATCGTTGTGGATGTACTGCTGGTAAGGAACAGAACCGACCGGGAAGAACTTCATGCTGTTTCCGGTCAGAAACTCGAACTCGGAGTTTGCTGTGTTGCCGCCGACGATGGAAACGTAGGTGTAGCCGCTGATGGTGTTTTCTGCACCGTCCATCAGACTGCGGATGAAAGGCATGTAATCCTGGTTCACCTGGAATTCTCCAATGACTGCCGGATCACTGAAGGTCTCACTCATGATCACAACAACGTTTGGCAATTCCTCGGGAAGCTGTGTCAAAGCAGTCGTCTGGGACGACAGAATCTCCTCTGCATCGGCAATTTCATAGCCTTCCGGTTCGGAAACACTCATGAAGCGAAGACTCATGGTAAAGGCCAGTACAAAACCGTTTTTCTTATATGTATTCTTAGCGATCCAGAGACTGTCCTCTACGCCTTCCTTTTCCGGCGTTGCCGGGTCAAGAAGGTAAACGCCCATTCCGGTCAGAGTTGCCGCAAACAGAGCCGCTGCAAATCCGCGGAAGATCTTCCATTTCAGATGCAGTCCAAGTCTTGCCGATATCAGAAGCATGGTAAGGAACAGCGCGCAGATGACCGCAAATTTCGTATCAAAGGTAAACTGCTGCTGACCGGCTACACTCATTGCGGTGCTGATGGAATAGAAGTCCCACGGAACAATCGGCGCGGAGCGGAACAGCAGGACAAAGTAGTTGGCAATTCCACAGATCATCAGAAGGCTTGTAACCACCACACAGGTCAGCCAGATCCTGCCGCTGATAAAGAAAATCAGCGCGTAGAACAGATAGTACAGAATCAGATTCAGACGAACCGCATTTCCTTCGAAAGTCGTCAGCTCATGGGTAAAGCTTTCCAGCAGCACAAAGGTCAGCGCCGGAACGGCAAGGGCAAACAGCAGACGAAACGTCCAGTGAACCGGAACATCTGTCATAAAAACAAGAAGTCCGACCAGACCGGCCGCAATCAGCACCGTCAGACCGATTGGCGACACCCCGTTCAGCCTGGTCGCCGAAACACCGAGGCCGACGTAGACAAGAGAGAAAACGGCCGCCAGAATCTTTGCGCTCCGGCTCTTTCGGATCGCGATCTGTTCTCTCCAGCTGTGGAGTCCTGACGGCAGATGAACATGTACAAAACTCATTTCTTCATACCTTTCTTCACATGGGGAGATTCCCCGGACAAAACACAACAGAAACATAAGAAAAGTAAGCTGCTTCCTCCCAAACCCATGACAGAAAACAGCTTACTTAGTATATCATAAATTATGTGTAAAAACTATGAAAACTTTCTTTCATTTTTTCTTAGGATTTTGTGAATTATTTATGCCTGTGCCAGCTCCACAAACTCATCAATCAGTTCGCCGAACGCTTTCAGGCTCTCGCGCCAGAAATCCGGGCTTGTCAGATCGATGTCTGCCATCTTCGCCACATCCTCAACACTCATGACCGGTGTTGCATGAAGCAGCGCCTGATATTTGGGAACGAAGGATTCTCCTTCTTTCTGGTAGATGCTGTAAAGACCCATGGCAAACAGACCGCCGAAGGCGTAAGGGAAGTTGTAGTAGCTGAGGCCGGCGGAATAGTAGTGGCTCTTACAGGTCCACATGTAGGGGTGCAGGAACTCATGATCCAGTCCGTCGCCGTAGGCTTCCTTCTGCGCGCCCAGCATGATTTCCTTCAGATCGCCGCTCATCAGAAACTGACTGCTGCAAGCCGCAAACACACGATCCTCGAACAGGAAACGGGAATAGATGTCGCAGATGATCTGCGTGGTTCCCATGAGAATTGTCTCGATAAGAGCCAGCTTCTCTTCCCTGCTCTGCGCCTTGCGGATGGCGTTCATAGTGATTACCGTTTCATTGAAGGTAGAAGCAGTCTCCGCAACCGGCATGGAATAGTCACGGTTCAGTGCGCGGTGAGAGAAGGTATGCAGATTGTGGTATGCGTGGCCCAGCTCATGAGCCAGAGTGATGATGGCGTCGAAGCTGCCGTTAAAGTTGGTGAGAATGCGGCTTTCCTTCAGGCAGGAAACACCGGCACAGAAGGCGCCGCCCACCTTGCCCTCATGAGGCAGGAAGTCGATCCAGCGGTCTGCGAACGCAGCTGCCATCATGTCTGCCATGTCCTGTGAAAACTCGGAAAAGCTGTTTACCAGAAGCTCTCCTGCTTCTTCCGCGGTATACTCCTTCTCCATGCTTCCGACCGGCGCAAACATGTCATACCACGGCATGCTGCCCTCATGACCAAGGTAGTGCGCTTTTGCCTTCAGATATTCCCAGAATTTGGGCAGATACTCTTTCATGGCTGTCAGCATTGCCTCCAGCGTTTCCCGCTTCATGTGGTTCTGCTCCAGCGTCATGTCCAGCGGGCTGGCATAGCCGCGGGCCTCTGTCAGCATGGTTACCTGAGATTTGATGTTGTTCAGTGCAAATGCGATGGAGTCTGCGATCTTGTCATAGGCGGCCAGCTCTGCCTCATAGGCTGCCTTTCTGACTGCCCGATCACCGCTGTACGCCAGGTTGCGGATCGTCGGCAGGTTGACAGTCCTGCCCTCATAATCAACCTTGACGGTAGATGTCAGGTAACTGAACAGATTGGACCAGGCAGAGCCGCCGGTCAGGTTCATTTTTGCAATCATCTCTTCCATGTCATCGGAGAACAGGTGCGATGCCGCCTTCTTTGTCTCTTTCAGCATGTATTCATATTCCTTCAGAAGATCTGAGGACTGGATCACCTCATCCAGGTTCTCAATGGAAGCCACATATTTGCGGAAAACCACCTCACCGCGGGTGGAGCCGGTTGCCACTTTATCAAAAATCGCCATTTCATTGTTGGTCCGGCTGTCCGTTGTGTTGACCGACTGGCTCAGGGAAATGTAGTTTCCAAGCTTTTCCGCATAGCCGGTCAGCTTTTCCATCAGAAGAATGCTTTTCTCCAGTCCTTCCTTCGGCTCCAGCTGCTGATACGATTTCATCTCTGTTTCCAGTCCGCCGATCAGCGTTTTCAGCGTTTCCATATCCTGCTGATATGCCGGATCATCATAGCTCTTATAGATCACGTCCAGTGCCCATTCTTTATTCATTTTATCTGATTCCCTTCCTGAATTTCTTTGATTCCGTTCCTTCATTGCGGACATATGTCTGTGTATCCATATCTTTGCATGGCTTCACATATCCGCGTGCCACTCATTTCCGCATCCGTCTCACTTCAGCACAAATGCAGTCCCATTCTCCGTCGTGCTGTCCGCGCCGATGAACACCTCAAAGCGGCCCGGCTCGCTGCCTACGCTCATATCCATCCGCACGAACCGCAGCATCGGCTCCTCAATGACAAAGGAAATGTCACGGCTCTCCCCCGGATCCAGCGTCACTTTCTCAAATCCCTTCAGCTCACGCATGGGACGGATCACGCTGCCGCTTACATCACGCAGGTACATCTGAACGGTTTCCGTTGCGCGGCGGTTTCCTGTGTTGGTCAGTGTCACCTTTGCGGTGATCCGGCTGTTGGCGGTCATCTCGCTGCTGTCCAGAGAAACCGGAGAATAGTTAAACGTGCTGTAGCTGAGACCATAGCCGAAGGAATGGTACGGGCGGTACTCGATGTCAATGTAGCCGATCCGGAAACCTCTCGGTTCCTGCGGTGTGCGGGGACGTCCGCCCTGGAAACGGCTGTAATAGAGCGGTTCCTGCGCAGCACGGTGAGGGAAGCTCATGGAAAGACGGCCTGTCGGCTCTTTCTCGCCAAAGAGAACATCGGTGATTGCCTTCGCACCTTCCGTACCGGGCATCCAGACATAGAGAACCGCCTTTGACAATGCTTCAATTTCTGTCATCTCCAGCGGACGGCCGGAGAAAATCACCGTGATTACATTTTCATTCACTTCCGATACACGGCGCAGCAGCTCCATCTGGTTTTGTGAGATCTGCAGGCTGGTGCGGCTGGAGCCTTCTCCTGTCTGCGTATAATACTCACCGAGACAGAGCACCACATTCTTTGCTTTCTTTGCTGCTTCCACCGTCTCTGCAATGGCAGCTTCCATCTGTTCCGGATTCATTCCTTCCATGGTATGGTCCTTCACGATTTCTCCGTCATAAAACAGGCTGCAGCCTTCTGTGAACGTGATCTTCTGACCGGATACCGCTTCCGTCATCCGTTCGCGGATCGTCGGAATGTTGTCGTAGGTGGACGGGAAGGACCAGGAACCGCAAAGCAGACGACTGTCGGCATATGGTCCGGAAACAAGAAGACCATCCGCCTCCTCCTTCGCCAGCGGAAGAATCTGCGCTTCATTTTTCAGAAGAACGAAGGTCTTTACTGCCGCTTCGCAGGCTGCCTGACGATGGGCATCACAGAGGATCAGCGCTTTTTCGTCTTCTGCGCTGGCATCCTTATCCGGATTTTCAAACAGGCCAAGGTCATTCTTTAAGGTAAGGATGCGCATGACTGCCTCATCAATCAGCGCCTCATCCACTTCTTTGGCTTCTACGGCATCTTTTAAATAATGAAGATATACATCGGACATCATGTCAATGTCAACACCAGCTTCCAGTGCCAGCTTTGCCGCCTCTCGCTTGTCTGCGGCGATTCCATGGGGAATCAGCTCCTCGACTGCAGCGTAGTCGGAAATCAGGACACCGTCAAATCCCATCTCACCGCGCAGCACATCGCGCATCAGCCAGCGGTTCGCAGTGGACGGCACACGGTTTAAGGAGTTGAAGGAGGTCATTGCCATGCGGCAGTTGGCATCCACTGCACCCTGATAGCCGGTCAGATAGTCCTGACGGAAGGTGCGCTCGGACAACTCTACATTATCATATTCTCTGCCGCCTTCCGGATAACCATACGCGGCAAAGTGCTTCAGGCAGGCGGAAATCCGTCCCTTTTCGCTCAGGCTGCTTCCCTGGAAGCCTTCGACCATGGCTTTTGCAAAGCAGCTGTTCAGGTAGGGATCCTCACCTGGTGATTCCATGACACGGCCCCATCTGGCATCCCTGGTCAGATCCAGCATCGGCGTAAACGTTACATGAAGGCCGGCAGCTGCCGCTTCCTTTGCCGCGATTTGTGCCCCCTGCTTTGCCAGCTCCGGTTCAAAACTGCAGCCCTGAGCCAGCGGGATGGGGAAGATGGTCTGAAATCCATTGATTACATCCATCATAAACAGCATGGGGATGTGGTGCGGCTGTCCCTCCATTGCCTGCTTCTGCAGCTCTTTCAGCTTATCCGCTCCCGCTGTTCCAAGGATGGTTCCGCAGAGCTTCACCTCGTCCGCATCCACAGACACGGTACCCATGGGACCGGTGATCAGCGTATCATTGTTTCCCAGAAAGCTGGCATTCAGCTGAACCATCTGGCCGATTTTTTCTTCAAGGCTCATGTCGGCAAGCAGAGCCTGTAACTGTTCTCTTTCCATAATTCGTTCCTTTCTGTTTCTATCATTTTCCTTTTTCCGCATAAGCGTTTTCTTCCGTTTTCATCTTCCCGCTTCAGTCGGTGCCGCTTCTTCCGCTTTTCATCTTCCCGCTTCGGTCGGTACCGTTTCTTCCGCTTCTTCCATTTCCTGCCCGCCCCTTGCCCGGCACAGTTTCCGGTAGTTCATCGGCGTGCACTTCATCTGTGCCTTAAAGATTTTTGCAAAATATGCAGGGCTGGCAAACCCGCACAAAAGCGCCACTTCTGTGATTGAATACCGCTCCTCAGACAAAAGCGCAATACTCTTCTCGATCCGATAGTTCTGCAGGTATTCAAAGACCGACTGCTTCATATACTTTTTGAAAAAACGGCAGCTCTCGCTCCGGCAGAGATTCATCTGCCCCGCAATCTGTTCCAGCGTAATATGTTCCGCGTAATGGCCGTGAAGATAGTCCAGAACCTGACGGATCCGCTCCACATCTCTGCCTTCGGCAGCCGCCTCGTTTTCCGGATTTCCGGAAATGCCGGATTCAAACAGATTCCGCCAGATCCGCAGGATGCATTCCTGAATGAGCAGCGGAGACGTTTCCTTCTCCTGTTCCATTTCCTCAAAGATCGTTTTCATGTCTGCCAGGATTTCCCGCTCCCAGGCTTCCTTCCCGGTAAACAGCCGTGACCCGACCGCAAGATTGCGCAGAATTGGATCCGCAAATTCCCGCTGAATCAGACTTCCCTCAAACCCGTAGACCATCCGTGGATGGAAGGTGATGGAAACGTAGCGACAGTCCTCATTGTCCTGCATGTATCCGGCATGGAGGGCATTCGTGTTGCAGAACAGCCCCTGCCCCTCCCGGACATGGTAGGTTTTGTCGTTGACCTGGTAGATCATGCCGCCTTCCAGAAACAGGGTCAGCTCAATTTCCGGGTGCCAGTGCCAGTTGAAAGCGCTTCGTTCATAGGAGGAAAGCTTCTTGCAGTCCACGTAAACAGGGAACTGATAGCTTCCATGACTCTTCAGTTCTCTCCGGTCTGAATCCGTTTGCAGCTGTTTTGTTCCTAACATGGTGAACTCCTCAATATTGTTATAAAATCCGCTAATATTGTTGTTGCCTGTTTTATCTTACCTCATTATAATCATAATTACAAGAGTTATACGAAGATTTATGAAGAAAGGGGTTTTCAAATGATTAAGAATGTATTGGAATGTTTCTACGAGAAATTCGGAAGCGAGGGCGACATCCGCACTTACTTTGCGCCGGGCCGTGTGAACCTGATCGGTGAGCATACCGACTACAACGGAGGCCACGTTTTCCCATGCGCGCTGACCATCGGTACTTACATGGCAGCCCGCAAGAGAGAGGATAACAGGCTTCGCTTCTATTCCATGAACTTTGAGCGCACCGGCGTTGTTGAGTCTTCCCTGGATCAGTTCCTGATGGGCAAGGAGAACAATTGGACACAGTACCCGAAGGGTGTGATGTGGGCGTTCCACCAGAAGGGCTTCACCTTTGACAAGGGCTTTGACATCGTTCTTTACGGCAACATCCCCAACGGTTCCGGTCTCTCCTCTTCCGCGTCTCTGGAAGTGGTTACCGGTGTGATGCTCCGCGACATGTTCGGATTCGATTCCATCTCCATGATCGACCTTGCTCTCTACGGTCAGTTCTCCGAAAACCGCTACAACGGCGTCAACTGCGGAATCATGGACCAGTTCTCCATCGCCATGGGCAAGAAGGATCATGCGATTTTCCTTGACACAGCTGACCTTTCCTATACCTACGCGCCGCTGAAGCTGGAAGGCGCAAAAATCGTCATCGCATGCAGCAACAAAAAGCGCGGTCTTGGTGATTCCAAGTACAATGAGCGCCGCAGCGAATGTGAGACGGCTCTTGCAGAACTGCAGAAGGTGAAAGACATCAGGAGTCTTGGTGAGCTGAGCTCCGTTGAATTTGAGGAGATTAAGGATGCCATCAAGGATCCGGTTCGCCAGAAGAGAGCAAAGCATGCCGTTTATGAGAATGAGCGCACCATCAAGGCAGTTGAGGCTCTTCAGGCTGGCAATGTAGCTGAGTTCGGTCTGCTGATGAACGCGTCCCACGTTTCTCTGCGTGATGACTATGAGGTTACCGGCAAGGAGCTGGATGCCCTGGTTGACGCAGCATGGAAGTGTGACGGTGTGATCGGTTCCCGCATGACCGGTGCAGGCTTCGGCGGATGTACCGTCAGCATTGTTAAGACGGAAGCCGTTGATGCCTTTATCGAGAAGGTTGGCGCCGAGTATGAGGCGGCCATCGGCTATGCAGCTACGTTCTATGTTGTGGACATCGGAGACGGAGCAGGTGTTCTGAAGTAATAAAGGAGGACTCTATGAAGATTTTAGTAACCGGCGGCGCCGGATACATCGGCAGCCATACCTGTGTGGAATTGTTAAACGAAGGCTATGAGGTTGTTGTCATGGATAACCTCTATAATGCCAGCGAAAAGGCACTGGAGCGCGTTGAGCAGATCACCGGCAAGACGCTGACTTTCTATCAGACAGACATGCTTGACCGTGAGGGCGTTCACGAGATTTTCGAGAAGGAAGCGATTGATGCGGTTATTCACTTTGCCGGTCTGAAGGCAGTTGGTGAATCCGTTGCCAAGCCGATCGAATACTACCACAATAACATCACCGGAACCCTGATTCTCTGCGACGAGATGAGAAAGCATGGCGTGAAGGACATCATCTTCAGTTCTTCTGCCACTGTCTACGGCGACCCGGCTCAGATTCCGATCACTGAGGATTGTCCGAAGGGAACTCCGACCAACCCCTACGGCTGGACCAAGAGCATGCTGGAGCAGGTACTGACCGACATCCACACCTCCGATCCGGAGTGGAATGTAATCCTGCTGCGTTACTTCAACCCCATCGGTGCTCACAAGAGCGGCCTGATCGGCGAGGATCCCAAGGGAATTCCCAACAATCTCCTGCCCTACATCGCTCAGGTTGCCATCGGCAAGCGGGAAAAGCTCGGCGTCTTCGGCAACGACTACAACACTCCGGACGGAACCGGTGTCCGCGACTACATCCATGTGGTTGACCTGGCAAGAGGCCATGTAAAGGCAATCAAAAAGCTTGCTGACAAGGATGGCGTCAACGTTTACAACCTCGGTACCGGCAAGGGAAACAGCGTGATGGAAGTGCTTCATGCGTTTGAAAAGGCCTGCGGCAAGACACTGCCCTACGAGATCAAGGAGCGCCGCCCGGGCGACATCGCCACCTGCTATTCCAAATGCGATAAGGCTGAGGCTGAGCTTGGCTGGAAGGCTGAGTACGACATCGATGAGATGTGCGCCGATTCCTGGAACTGGCAGTCAAAGAATCCGAACGGATACAATGATTAATTTTTAAAAGAAGCCACATCTGTGAAATCCGCCCAAATCTTTCCTTTGGGAAAGCGGTTCACAGATGCGGCTTCTTTTTCGTTTTGCTTATGCATCCGGATGAACATGCCAGTGACACGTTTGATCGGATGTACGCGAACATCGTGTTTCTTCTCGTTCCGGGGAACGCTTCGTCCACTTCCTGCATATTCTGTAAAAAAAGGAAAAGGAGTCCGCTATGCCTGATAACTTTGACAATCGCTGGCGCCGTGACTGCCCGCCCTGCCGCTGCGGCAGAGATGACCGTCGGGACGACAGACGTGACCGCAGAGATGACAGACGGGACGACCGCAGGGATGACAGGCGGGACGACCGCAGGGATGACAGACGGGGGCGTTATTAAGCGTTGACTGATTGGGAGCAGCAAATCGAGGATGGAATCTGCGTGCTCGCCTGAATATAGAAAGATAAGGGGGCATATCAATCATTGATATGCTCCCCTTATCAGTATCTTCCTCAAAATTTCCCTTCCAGAATCACTTTTCGCTGTCTAATCTGTAAAAAATAATTACTAACCATTTCAAAAAAATCCTGCTCTTCTATTGTCTCCGCACGCAGTGCAAGTTCCGTACTTTCATCGAGATCCAATTCCTTACACCGTTCATATAATTCTCTGATTGCCTCTATACTTGACACATTATTCTCCTTCAACCATCACGATCTCTTACTGTTGCCTCAATTCCACTTCACTTGATTTATTTTCACTATTTTAATATTCAAACGTTTTTTTAAGGTAAGTCAACGCACATCTTTTTCAATCGGATAACTGATATCGGATCATTTTCTCCCGGGCAAAACGCCAGTCACACCCCATACTTCACCTTCACCCGCTCCAGCTTCTCCCCAAACGGCTTCGCAAACATCCACAGAAACAGGAAATTGGACACCGCATACATCACAGTATGGGGAATTGCGGTCACGAGAACCGGCAGGTAGCGTTCCAGCTGAAAGCTTCCGTTATACCAGAGAATGGTCCAGATGTCCATGATGAAGGAGAATACAGCACCGGACAGGACACCAAACACAAGCAGAAATGCCCTGCTCTTCTTCAGGGGCTTTGCCAGAAATCCGGCCAGGAGCCCAATCATTCCCCATGCCAGCATCTGGAACGGTGTCCATGGACCCTGTCCGAAATAGAAATTGGACAGCAGCGCTGCCAACGCGCCGACGAGGAATCCGGCCTCGCCGCCAAGATACATGGCAGTCAGAATGGTCAGCGTTGTCACCGGTTTGAACAGCGGAATGAAACGCCCGGCAATGCACAGTGCCGTCATGACTGCGACAATTACCATTCGCCTGGATCCCACTATCTTCCGCTCAAAACCGGTCAGAAACAGAAGGACTGCCAGCACCGCCACACCAAAGGACACAAGCAGATGCTGTTTTTGCGGAAACGCAACAGCTCCAAGAAGCACAAGAAGCGGGATTGCCGCAAAAGGAATTGAAATTTTCAGGACTGTCCGGACTTTTTTGCTCTTGATTACAATCATCTGCTGCCACCAGTCCTCTCTGTTGCTCCGGTTGTCTTCTCTTCCTCAGCCATCTTTCCTGCCTCTTCTGTCTTCCCGGCTTCAGTCATCTTCCCGGCCTCGGCCATTTTTTCTGCCCCATGCTTCCCGGCTGCACTGCTCATTCCTTTCCAGCCCGGCTGGATTGCCTCCTTCCGGTTCAGCCGGCAAAGTGCTGCAACCTCCTCAATGGTAACGGCACGGTCATAGTAATCTCCTGCCATCCGGTAAGCGCTTGTTGTATAAAAATGATTCTCAGAGAAGAAGTCCGCAGGCACACCGTCAGACACAACATTTCCACGGAAAAACAGAGCGCAGCGATCGGCACAGAGGGCCGCAAACTCCACATCATGTGTAACGGCAACGATGGTCATTCCCTTTGCTTTCAATTCCTTCATGATCCGGATAAAACCAAGCTTCGCATGGGCATCCAGTCCCTTGGTCGGCTCATCCAGAAGAAGAAGCTTCGGTTTTGTGGCAAGAACCTTTGCCAGAGCCACCAGCTGCTGTTCTCCGCCAGACAGATCATAGGGGTGTTTCTCATACAGACAGGTGATATCAAACGGAAGCATGGACACTTCCGCTTTTGCTTCCTCCAGTTCCTCACGGACGGTGTTTTTCAGAAAAACCGTCTGCACATCCTGAGGCAGCATGGTCAGGCACTCCCGATAGAGTGACTGGTTTTTATACTCCTTCAGACGCTTTCCAAAGACACGAACCTTACCGCTGTAAGGCTTCAGAAGACCGGCAGATGCCGAAAGTGTTGTGCTTTTTCCGGAACCGTTTCCGCCGAGAAGGCAGAAAATCTCATTTTCATACACCTTCAGATTCAGTCCATGAAGCACATCCGGCAGATGCTTTCCGTACCGGAAATAGACATTCTCCAGTTCGAGGGCTGTTTTATCTGATTTTGCCGCTCGACCGATTCTTCCCGTCTGTATCGCGTTTTCTCCTGTTTTCGTTCTTCCTGACTCTGCCGCAATCCCTACCGCGCTTCCTGCGGCTCCCGACTTCTCCGACTCTGCCGCGCTTCCTACGGCTCCCGATTTCCCCGACTCTGCCACAATTCCAACGGCTCCCGGTTTCCCCGACTCTGTCACAATTCCAACGGCTCCCGGTTTCCCTGATCCATCCACCTTGTCCGGCAGTCTGCGGATCTGATTTCCGAAATTTGCCTGAATATAGGCTCTTCCTTCACTGATATCCAGCGGACATTCCCCGGTTCCCTGCACGGCATGGTACAGTCTTGCAGCCGCAGGCATGGCACACAGCAGTTCCGGTTTCTCTTTCAGTCCCTCGATCACCGCACGCGGCTCATCATAGGCAAGAAGCCTTCCTTTCTCCATCACAAGAAGCCGGTCACTGATCGGAATGACTTCTTCCAGCCGATGCTCCACGATCAGAATCGTCAGGGAAAGCTCCCGGTTCAGCTTTCTCAGCGTTGCAATGAAGTCTGAGGCGGCAATGGGATCCAGCTGAGCGGTCGGCTCATCCAGAATCAGGATTTTCGGATTCATGATCATCACAGCCGCCAGATTCAGCAGCTGCTTCTGGCCGCCGGAAAGTTCCGTTACATTTTTTTCAAACCAGTCTTCAATGCCAAAATAGGAAGCCATTTCCGCGATGCGGCGTGCGATTACCGACTGCGGCGTTCCCATATTCTCCAGACCAAACGCCAGCTCATGCCAGACCTTGTCTGTTACCAGCTGATGCTCCGGGCGCTGCATGACAAAGCCAATAGAGCGGGCCGCCTGATCAGCGGACAGCGCTTCCTGCGATGTACCGTCCAGATAAACCTGTCCCGAGCGCTCGCCAAGCGGAGCCAGTTCCCGCTTCAGCAGACGAAGCAGGGTTGATTTTCCGCTTCCGGTCGCACCGCAGATGGAAACAAATTCTCCCTTTTTCACGGAAAAAGAGACATCCGTTACCGCCGGTGTACTGCAAAGCGGATAGGTAAAGCTCAGATTTTCGATTGTAAGCAATTCCATTTCAGTGTCTCCTTTTCTTCGATGATGACAGGAAGAAATGCCAGCAGCCCATAAGATATGCAGCCAATAAGTCCTGTTTTTTGAAGCGCCGACACCTTCAGCGCCGGATAATAGTTGAAGGTAAAATCACCCAGTCCGATCCATGTCACAATCAGAAGGACGCAGCTGATTCCCATAAGGATCCAGTCGCCTCTGCGAAAGCAGAAGGTGGAATAGTGGGACCGCTTCCCGGATCCATAGCCCCTTGCCGTCATGCTGTCCGCAGTAATGATTCCATTTTCCAGCGCCCAGGTAACCATGACAGAGAAGACACGGACTCCGCCGCGGAAGCTGTCCACCAGATTATCCTCTTTGTAGAGCCCCAGCGCCTTCTGTGCCTGGTTTACCTTTTTTACCTGGCTTCCAAACAGCGGCACATAGCGGATTGCCATGGAAAGAATCAGCGCAAGCCTGGGCGAGAGCACGCCGAACACATAGAGCAGCTTATCGCTGGTCATGATCTGGGAATAGGAACGGAACCAGTACAGAACTGCAAGAATCATCGCTGCCGCCGCAATTCCGTAAACAAGCGCTTCCAGCGTTACCGGATTGTTGTTCATGACAAAAAGAACCGTCACACCGTTGTGAGAGATCAGCGGATTCAGCAGCGCCATGAAAAGAAACATCAGAAAGAACGCCAGATGGCTTTTCATTTCCCGAAAACCGTTCCGTACAAAGAAATAACTCAGCGCACCTGCAAGAGACAGCACCAGAATCACCGGATTCATAGAAAACATGGTCGTGCCTGCGACTGCCAGAAAATAGACCGTTACCGCAAATGGGTTATATTCTGCAATTGTTCTCATTTCCATCCTCCTCTCATCCTGCGCAAAACCGCTCACTCCCGTCCCGCGCCCTGCTCTTGAAAAAATCTTCCTTACTCCCGTTTCCGGTCCAGATCCTTTCCAAGTTCGCAGCTGTACAGCCACTCAATTACATCACCGTCTGACAGGACATACTGATCACAGCCCACAGACGGTGCTTTCCGGTTCACATAGTACATCCAGCCGGAGAATTCTCCGAAATCATATTCATAGAGATAGTTGATCCCGGCAATATAGGCCATTCCTTCTGCACCGCTGTTTTCCATCTGAATGTTATATTTCCGTGCTGCTTCCACCAGAATGTCGAAAGCGGTATCGTCGCTGTCAATGACAAATTCTGTCTCTTTCAACACAATGCCATCCGCAGGAATGTATTCCGAATCGGAAAGACCGGTTACCGTGTCGCAGCGGATCGTCATAGTAACAGTTCCTGTCGGATTCTCCTTCTTTACATCGCCGCCGTTATAATAGCTGTCGGCGGACTGGAAGTCGGTTAGCTGCACAAAAAGAATTGCAAGCGCTGCGAATACTGCGGTTGCCAGGAAATTTTTCCGGTTCCGTTTTCCAGCTGCAAAAAAGAAGATGCATGCCGCAGCTGCCAGAATCACAATGATACCGGATACCAGACCTTTATAGCCAAATCCATTCCCCGCCTCTGAAGCTGCGTTTTCTTCAGAATTTGTGCTGTCCTCTGAATACACGTTTTCCACTGAATTCATACTGCATTCTGAAGCTGCATCGTCTTTCGTGTCGCCGGTTCCGAAGCTTTCTGTTCTCTCCTCAGAAACCGATTCCGGTATTTGCTCTGCCTCTGCCGCTGACTCTTCATCTCCCGGCAGTCCTTCCGACACCTGACTGTCAAACAGATACAGTCCGCTCTTCCCCTCCGCCATCCGCACATAGGAAACCAGGGAGTACAGCGTCTGAACGGTCGCCGACTCACTGAATCCGGATCCAACCGTATGGCTGAAGCTTCCATCCTCCAGCTGATACTTTCTCAGGCCGTCAATCAACGTGTTTCCCTGCTTAATAAAGCGTTCGTCGGCTCCGGCATCCATGCCAAGGGCGGAAATTGCCGTCAGCACCTGCGCGGTACTCTCCGGATTTTCCACCCCATAGCTGGCAAAATCTCCGCCTTCCAGCTGTCTGGAGGAAAGAAGTTCAAGTGCTTTTTCCACCGCCGCTTCCACCGACGTCTCCGCTTCGCAATGGGGAGCCAGCGCCTGAATCACCATCGCTGTCACATCCGTCTCCGCTGAAGTTCCCCGCAGGCTCCAGCCTCCATCCTCCAGCTGCAGATCAAGCAGCGTCTGGATGACTTCTTCTTCGCTCACCTGACTGCTCCTGCATCCATTGTTCATCAGATGGAGCCCATAGACCCAGCTCATGATTCCAAGCTGGCCGATGGAATCCTCCATAACCTGCGTCACATAGGAATCCGCGCTGCCTGAGACAAGCAGCGCAATCGCATATTTCTGGCGGGTTGACGCGTTGCTTACCGTTTTCTGCTCCAGATAAGAAAGCAGTGCCCTCTGATAGGAGGAAAAATCATATGCTCCGCTCTGACTCAGGGCAAGAACATACCACTCTGCCGAAGTTCCTGCTTTCTCTGTCAGTCCGGTATCGATCCATTCCTGAACCGAATCTGCTCCTGCCTGCTCCTGCTTATAACGCAGAATATCGTCGATGAGTTCCTGCGCTTCACCGACGATACCGGCATCACTGCCAGCCGCTGCCAATGCAGGGCTGACAGTGAGTATGATTATTAATAAGAAAGAACTGATTATCGATAAAATTCGCTTTTTCATAGATACCTTTTCTGCTGTCGGCACATCGTTTGCCGTTTTTTCTGTTGATCTCCGCAAAACAGAGTTTCCCCCTGCCGGCATCGACTCTCGCCCTGCCGGCATCAAAAGCTTTCTCTTCCGGCATCAAATCCTTCCCACGCTTCGTTTCCTCTTATTCCCCGTCAGCCGTCTCCTCTGCGGAACCATCTGCAACTCCCTCTGCAGTCACTTCCGTTTCCTGCGCATGGATCAGGCATACCGGCGGTACCAGTGTCTGGCTGTCAGAAACAGCGCTGACTATGTACAAACCTTCCTTCTCAACGGTAAATACGGCTTTTCCTTCCGCATCCGTCACGATATCGGTTGCCTCACCGTCAACCACAAGCACTGCACCTTCAACCGGAACGGTGATCGGATTGTAATCGCTGTCAAAGGCAGCTGCCAGAAGAACCAGTTCTGCTGCATCACCGACTGTAACATCCATCTCCCTGCTGTTAAAGTAGCAATAGGTGTCAGACCAGGCGGTCAGATCGGTAAACGCATAGGCATTAATGCAGTCACCGGTTGCAACCGGATCCAGAAGACTCCATGCAGACACGTCGTTCACATAGTAGCCATAGCTTCCGCCATTATCAACGCCCCAAAGCAGTGTCATGCTCAGGCCATACTCTCCTTCTTCGGACGCGTAGCCTGCCTCTGCCCCGCCCTCATAGTTCTGCTCATGGGCACAGAAGAGCGCATCATGGATCGTGATTGCTCCATCTTCATCGGCATCATTGACAAGGACAGGTTCCTGAATCAGGACAAGCGCTCCCGTATCATCGGAAATCGTCACAGTAACCGCCTTAAAACCAACGGCAGCGGTGCAGACCGGCGGTACCAGATTCTGCGTCTCAGACTGTGCACTGATTACATGGATTCCTTCCTCATCCAGAGTCAGAGTCACCTTTCCCTCTTCATCCGTCACAAATTCCGTTGCTTCTCCATCAACCGTGATCACCGCGCCTGCAACCGGAACAGCAATCGGATTGTATGCTTCATCGTACCCTGCTGCATTCAGGACAAGTGTGATTTCCTCCTCTTTCTCTGCCAGGCCAATTGGTGCATCAAAATAGCAATACGTATCAGACCATGCGGTCAGATCGGTATAGACATAGGCATTGACATAGTCCCCGTCCGCGACCGGATCTTCCAGACTCCACGCCGACTGATCGTTGACACGGTAGCCATAGCTTCCGCCATTTTCCGCTCCCCAGAGCTTCGTCATGCTCAGTCCGTAGTCGCCAAACGCAGAGCCATAGCCTGCTTCTGCCCCGCCTTCGTAGCACGCTTCATGGGCACAGTACAGTGCGTCATTAATCGTCAGAACACCATCGTCATCCATATCCGTCACCGCAACCGGTTCCTGTGCCAGCGCAAGCGCGCCTTCGCTGTCCGCGATCGTCACATAGACCTCGATCGGTTCCACGGAAACGTCCGCTGCTTCCGCTGCCATCACCTGCATTCCAATTGTTCCTGTTGCAAGCAGCATTGCTGCTCCCACTGCAATTCTCTTCTTCATCATAAATACCTCTTCCTTTCTGTACTTACTCTGAGTGTCCGAATTTGCTCCTTCCGGTATCACATGTCTTTTTGTCTGCGCACGTTTCTCTCGTTATCGCGGCGCTCACCGAATGAGGCGCAAGCGCCCTCATCGGACTCACCGCTCTCATACATCCAACGGAACGTGTCGCCGACACATCCGCCAGGACGGCTAAGCAATTAAAAAGGCTCCTCCGAACATTCCATTCGAAAGAGCCCAACTGATTTATCCGCGTATGCAAACAGAGCTCCGACAAATCTGGTCACGAATCCGTGACAATCCTTTGCCGAACCTGCACGTACAACGATAAACCGGCTGCACCCTTCTCACCCAAGCTGTGTTAAGCCGAATTACTCAAACATGGCAGGTCTCCTGACTTATGACCTGTGGCAAAACGCCACCAAACGCATCCCTTCTCAGAATTCCTTCCAATGGTATTGATGCCTTTGATCAGTCAAATACAGTAATGGTGGTTGCTCCGGATTCTCACCGGATTCCCTCTCTCGTCCCGGGCATTGCCCTCGAACCATATTTTCGTTATCATTCGTTTGCATTATAGACGCTTTTCTGGTTAAAGTCAACTGCTGTATACAAAAGAAATCACATCATCTTATCCTCCAACATCTCCACCTTCATGGAAATCGGTGTCAGACCGCTCTGGGCAAAATAGAGCTTCACATAGTGATTGTATCCAAAGATATTGTTTTCTCTGGAGATGGTTACCGGCTCTCCGTTGGAACCATGGAAGGTGTAGGTGCCAAAAATCGTATTATCCACGAAAACGGAAACCGACATCTGGGCCAGATCGTCGAAGTCAGAGGCAGCGGTCAGAGAAATCCGCATGTTTCCCATCACTCGTGTGCTAACTCCGAGAATGTGGGAATCTCCCGCCTCATGGGGAACATCGGACAGGCTGATTTCTGTCGGACCGACAACGCGATGATACTGAACGCTGAAATCCGTAGTCAGCTTCTGATCCGCAGGCGCGTTGATGATTTCCACCTTCTGTTCCTGTCCGATTTGGCGCTCCATGACCGGAGAACGCAGGATGAAGCGGAGCGTGTTTGCCGCACATCTTGCCAGCTCGCCTCTTGTCAGACGTCCCTCTGCCAGTGCTGTTTCCAGATCATCCACATTTTCCGACGCGCTTCTTGTTACCATGTAAACGTCATTCTGGGATTTTACCATCATTGCCAGATTTTCTCTGGTAGCCTCTTCGCCCTCTCGGTTGTTGATCTCGGCCCACCAGTCTGTCATCACAATGCCGTCATAGCCCCATTCATCACGCAGGATGGCTGTGTTCTGATCGTAAAGTCCGGCTGTCCACAGACCATTGACCGCACCGTAGGTCGTCATGATGGAATAGGCACCGCCCTCCTTCACAGCGATTTCGAAGCCCTTCAGATAGATTTCACGCAGCGCACGTTCCGACACAATGCTGTTGACAAAACGGCGGCGGAACTCACGGTTGTTGGCGCAGAAATGCTTGATGGTTCCTGTCACACCGACACGCGCCATTCCCTGTAACTGGGCAGCTGCAATCTGGCCGCTCAGATAGGGATCCTCGGAGAAATACTCAAAGTTTCTTCCGTTGAGCGGGTGACGATGAATGTTCATTCCCGGTCCGAGAAGGGTGTCGATGCGATTGTTGCGCATTTCCAGACCTTCCATTTCATAGAGATCTGCTACCAGCTGGCGGTTGAAGGTACATGCCAGCAGAGTACCATTGGGCAGACTGAACGCATTGGTTCCGCTGTCCAGACGCATGCCGGAAGGACCGTCGGTACAGCAGGCTGCCGGGATTCCAAAGCCGGTCAGACCATCGGAAACACCGCCGAAGGCTGCCGCTGTTCCCGGTGTTACACGGGGACTGCTCATTCCCTCGCCGCGGACGATCTCGCAAAGCTCTTTGTCAGACAGCTGGGCGATGAACGCATCCAGACTCACCGTTTTCTCATAGACATCCTTCAGCTTCCAGCCCATGTCACCGGTATAGGGCAGGCAGTCGGGAAGCTTCGCTTCTTCCTGTGCGCCGCGGACCGGAACCGGTTCTTCTGTCATCTGCACCGTACCGTCCGCTTTGACCACCGGCTTCATTCTGGTGAAAGAATGGCCGGGAGCCATCCGCTGGCTGCAGCGCTCCGTCACGATTGTCTCTTCCACCACATACTCGCCAACCGGCTCACAGCTTCTGACATCGGTGCCCGCGTAAATCACATAGGTTCCCGCTTCCAGAACATAGCAGTAGGGATTTCCGGTCACACCGCTGTCATCATAGGAGGCAAGTGCTTCCTTCTCAACAGACATCACCAGTGTTTCTTCCTCACCCGGCTGCAGGTTCTTTGTCTTCTCAAAGGCAACCAGCCTGCGAAGGGGCTGACCAAGCTTTCCCTGCGGTGCCTGGACGTAAACCTGAACGACCTCTTTTCCGGCACAGCTTCCTGTATTCTTCACGCAGCTGCGGATGACAAGCTCGCCGAGCCCTGATTTTACAGTGTCAGCCGTGCCAGTCTCACACACTGCAGCTCCGCTGGCTGCGCTTTCATCCGTCCCCACTGTCTTCTCCTCCAAAGAAGAGTTCACAGAAAAAGCAGTATAGGACAGGCCATAGCCAAAGGGATAGACAACCCGGTCTTTTGCCGCCGTCTCAAAGTAACGGTAGCCAACATAGATATCCTCCTGGTACACCAGGTCATCTCCTTCATAGAAATTGGCATCCGACGGATAGTCGCTCAGCGTTTTTGCAATGGTATCCGGCAGCTTTCCGCTTGGCGTGATCTCACCGGTCAGCACCTTCGCCGTACCGATACCGCCTTCCATGCCGCCCTGCCATGCGTAAAGCACTGCAGCGGGCTGGTACTTCTTCACCCAGCTCATGTCGATGATATTGCCCACATTTAGAACAACTGCCGTCCGCTCAAAATGGCGGCAGACAACTTCGATCATTGCCAGTTCGCCGTCCGACAGACAGTAGCTTCCGGCGCCTGCCCGGTTATCCTGATCCTCACCGGCTGTTCTTCCAATCAGCACAACAGCCACCTGATCCCGCTTCGCGCAGGCTTCCACCAGCTCGTCCGTCAACGGCATTTCCTCCTGGCTCCATGGCTCCTGACCCCAGCCTTTTCCCTTTTCGATGGGATTGATTTTCTCCCATTCCTGATAGACAGAAACCAGTTCCTCATCCACATGAATCGAGGACTCCGCCTTCAGTCCGTCCAGAATTCCATGGACATAGTTGGTATTCACCATGCCGCCGGATCCGGTTCCGCTCTTGTAGTAATAGCTCTGAATTCTTCCAAACACAGCGCAGGTTTCACCTTCCCGGATCGGGAGCGCCTGTCCCCTGTTTTCCAGCAGGACACAGCCTTCCGCCGCTGTCTCTACTGCCAGCGCTACATATTTCTTCCAGTCCAATGTATATCCAGCCATTTTATTCCTCCAGCATACAAAGATTAATATCCTGCCCTGTTCTCACATTCGGACAAGGCAGGATACCGGTATTGCTTATGCATCCAGACCAACGTGCCAGTGACATGTTCGGTCGGGTTTCATCATTGGTATCGACTCCATTCTATCATAACTGCACCGATAAAAAAAGAGACATATTTTCACCAGAACCGCCGATTTAACTCTCCCATTTTCACCTTGCGACGAATTGCCATGTAGCGGTATCCCCTCTGCACCAGACAGACCGGTTACAGGCAGGGTTCGCGGCAGGCAGATCAGTCACAGGCAAGACTCTGTCTATCCGAGTCATTCAAAGGAAAGGCGTTCCAGAATTACGCATCCTTCCAGACCGGCAATCCGAACCGTCAGCCGGTCATCCGCCTGCCGGTCAAACGCAGCCAGGCGATCCGGCGCAGCTGCCAGCTCAAACGAAGCCTCCACTGATGTCTCGCCCGCACCGATCACACATTCCTTCTGCGCAATGGTCTCACACATCTTCTGTCCCTCATCTGCCCAGCCGGTCGGTCTGACAGAAACTAAAACACTTCCTGCTGCGCCAGCCGTCACAGTCAGCCGGACGGTCAGCTTCTCACAGCCGCTGATCGTATATTCCGCAAATTCTCCGGCTGTCAGCTTCAGCGCATACCGGTCTGCTCCGCAGTCAAAGGCAAACCGTTTCTCCCAGACAACATCCCGTTCAGCCAGATACATGCCGCAGCCTTCGCGGTAATCCGTCGCCGGATTTTCCTCTGCGGTACCGCTGTAGGAGATTCCCTTTCCCGGCAGCTCATCAAAGTCCGCTGCCAGCATGGAAAACGGAACCTGACGGAACACATGTCCCGTTACCTCCGGGTGCAGATCGCAGTTCTCCAGACGGATCAGCTCCAGATATTCGTTCAGAATTTCCTGCGCCTTCTCAAAGCCCGGATGCGGTCCGCCCTCCACATACTGCATCAGCAGATCATAGTCCTTTGGCTTGCGGATGCTGCAGGGCGAATTGGTGCATGCCATCTTTTTCCACGGCCACAGGTTATAACCAATTCCAAGGGAGATGCAGAGGGGATACAATGCCGCATACCACTCGTTCAAATTCTCACCGGTCTCTCCCAGCCACAGCGGGATGTTCCATTCCTCCGCTTTTTTGATGTAAGCGTCCAGAATCTTCCGGTGAGGAAGCTCGGCATAGCGGTGGAAATGGAGAACCATGTTATCGTCATATTTCTCGTTAAAAACATCAAGAGCAGTCGCCCAGTGCGGACCTTCCAGACTGAACAGATGAACCTTGTCCACCTGCCGGATCACGGCAATGGCATCCCGGTAAAACTGAGCCAGAGCCGGGATCAGATGATCAAAATCCTTCCGTCCCGGATAGTACGGCGCAATCGGCTCATTCAGCAGATCATAGCCGCCCACCACTTCACGGCTTCCATAGCGGACCGCCAACTCTCTCCAGAGCGCCAGCGCCTTCTGTCGGCTGTCTTCGTCAATAAAAAGGCGGGGAACGTCATCAATGCTGTCATCGATGTTGGCGCCGGTCTGTCCGCCAGGCGCGCCGTGCAGGTCAAAAAACGCATACATTCCTGCTTCCTCGCACCATTCCAGACAGTTGTCCAGCAGCCGGAATCCATCCTCCTTCCAGCGGATTCCCGGTCCCTCTTCCATCAGGACGCGCCAGTTGATGGGGATGCGGACAGAATTGTACCCCAGCTGCGCCATGTACTGAATATCCTCACGGCGGATGTAATCTCTGCGGAACGTTTTCCAGAACTGTTCCATGTACTCGCGGCCTGCCAGTTCCTCCAGAACCGCTTCGATTCTGCGGGGCCGGTCAAAACGCGCCTGTCCACCAAGCCACATATAGCCTTCCATCAGCAGCCAGTTTCCAAGTCCCCAGCCGGTCAGCAGAACTTCCTTCCCCTGGCCGTCAACAATCTTTTTCCCTTCGGTATGTAAAAATCCATTTATCATACGTTTTTCCTTTCTCCGATCTTCTGTTCTCATCCTGCACACCTGCGTCCTCCGGTCATCCGACGCACCGTTCGCCCGTTTCCCAAACAGTCATCCCTTCACCGCGCCGATGGTAATGCCTTTCACCAGATATTTCTGCAGAAACGGATAAACCACCAGAACCGGCAGAATACCCATGACTGCAATTGCCATCTTAATTCCCGTGGACGGCAGCGCGCTGGTATCAATGCTCAGTCCCTGGCTCGCGCTGCTCATCAGAAACTGGGTATCCATCAGCATCTTGTTCAGCAGTACCTGTGTGCTGTATAAATAGTCCTTGTTGATGTAGTAGAGACCATTCTGCCAGTCATTCCAGTATCCGAGACCGACCAGAAGCGCCAGTGTGGAAAGAATGGACTTGGACATGGGAATCACGATCCGCAGAAGGATTGTGCATTCGCCTGCACCGTCGATGCGGGCAGCGTCCATGATTTCTTCCGGAATGTTTGTAGTCAGATAAGTCCGCATCATGATGATATTAAACGCGTTCAGCAGCAGATTGGGAACAATCAGTGCTGCAATTGTATTCTTAATCTGGAAGGTCTGGGTCCACATGATGTAGGAGGGGACGAGGCCGCCGTTAAACAGCATGGTAAAGAATACAAAAAAGGAAATGAATTTTCTTCCCGGCAGATTTTTGTGCATCAGCGGGTAAGCAAACAACGTGGTCAGTGTCAGGTTGCACACCGTTCCTACCAGTGTGGTAAACGCCGACAGGAAATAGCCCCGCACCAGCTGCGTTGATTCCACCAGCACATAGTGATAGGCTGAGAAATCGATCACACGCGGGAAAAATGCATATCCGTAATCCAGCAGTGCCCGTTCTTCCGTAATTGAGGAGGCAAACAGCAGCCACAGCGGAAGAATACAGAACAGGCAAAGCAGAATCATGATGCAGTTTGCCACAATCTGAAATGTTTTACTTCGTTCTACCATAGCGTCTCCTCCTTAGAACAATGTGCTTTCCTTATCAAATCTGCCTACGATCCAGTTCGCTGCTACCACCAGAACAAATCCTACCACAGACTGATAGACACCGGCTGCGGCAGACATTCCGATGTTGCTTGTTTCCATTAAGCCGCGGTAAACATAGGTATCAATGGTATTTGTTACATCGATCAGCGGACCGCTGTTCATCGGTACCTGATAGAACAGGCCGAAATCAGAATAGAAGATTTTGGAGATCGCCATCAGCGTCAGAATGCTGATGGTCGGAATCAGTGACGGAATCGTTATGTAGCGGATCCGCTGCCAACGGGTTGCTCCATCCACCACGGCAGCCTCATAATAGGAAGGATCAATTCCAATCAGAGTTGCATAGTACAGAACTGTGTTATATCCGATATTTTTCCAGAGGTTGACGATGACCAGGATCACCGGCCAGTAAGTCGGTGTGGAATACCACATCACCTTATCGCCTCCCAGCCACGGAAGAAGATGGTTCATGCAGCCATATTCCGAACTGAGAAATCCATAGACAATGTAGCTGACAACAACGATTGAGATCAGATACGGCAGCAGGATAACAACCTGATACGTCTTTTTCGCCCGTTCCTTCCGAATCTCACTAAGCAGGATGGAAACGGCAATTGCAGCCGTTGTACCAAGAATAATGAACACCAGATTATAACAGAGAGTGTTTCTGGTAATAATCCAGGCGTCATTGGTTTTAAACAGAAAAACAAAGTTTTTTAACCCGTTCCATGCACTGCCGAAAATACCTTTCCGGTAATTGTACTGCTTGAATGCAATAATAATGCCGCCCATGGGAATGTAGTTATTGATAAACAGATATACCATACCGGGCAAAAGCATCAGGTACAGCGGAAAGAAACGTTTTTTGCTTTTTATTCTCTTAATTATGCTTTTTTTCATAGGAAGTCCTCATATTGCTGCGTGCCATGCAGACGGGACCGTCAGGCCACATACAGCGAAACATTGCGCCGTCCGGCGCATCCGATACAAACAAGGGGGTGATGTCACCCCCTTATCAACTGATTATTCTTCCGCTTTACCAGCCATCCAGTCATCCAGCTGTGCCTGTTTCTCTTCAATAATTGCTTCAAGACCAGCAGATTTCAGTTCTTCAATCATCTTCGGAAGCGCTTCCTCCGGATCGATCATACCGCAGTTAAGAGCGTTTTCATATTTTGCCTTTACATTGTTGCATGCAGTGATTTCATTGAGTACATTTGCGTTATCCCAGGTAAATCCAAGAGCAATCGATTCGTTTGCAGACTTGTTGAATTCATCGGTCAGCTCCCATACATCCGCGCCGTCTGCGCTCCACGGAGTGGTGATCAGCTCGTTCGGCCATACCCATGCAACGCTGCTGTATGTCGTATTTGCAGAATCAACGCCTTCCGGATAGGAAATGGTTCCGTCGTCATTCTTCACATAGTGTTCGCCTTCGATACCGTTAATCAGCAGGTTGGACAGATCCGGATTGGTATAAATCTCGTTCAGTACCTGCATTGCCTTTGCCGGATCCTCACTCTGGTATGCGATATACCACTGATTGGAAACACCGGATGTGGTCTGGAACGGACTTACGATTTCCTTTACAACCATTTCTACACCGGTCTTTCTTTCCCACTCGGACTCGATGCCCGGCTTTGTGTTTGTGTAATAAGCAAAGCACTTGCCTGCGCCGATCAGAGTTCCAGCATCCTCGGTATGGTTGGTGGCATCCGGAAGAATGTAACCCTTCTGCGCCCAGTCATAATGACGCTTTACCATCTCCTGATACTCTTCTGTCTCATAGTAGTTGACAACGACTGCCTCTTCTGCTGTTGACGGATTGATGATCACACCATAATCGCCGCCCAGATCGTCGCGCTCGATCATGTGATAGCCCATCTGTCCCTGGTCAGATGCCAGCGGATAAACATCCGGGAATTCTTCCTTGATTGCTGCATAGAGTGCTTCCAGATCTTCTTCTGTCTCGATGGTATCCAGATCAAAATCAACTGCATCCAGCATGTCTTTTCTCATTGCAATACCGAAGCCCTGTGCCTTTTCCTTGTTATTCGGAACTGCGAAAATGCTTCCGTCAAAGGTTACACAGTTCCACTCGCCCTCGGAAACGATCTCCTTGATTCCCTGTCCATATTCATCCAGAAGGTCATCCAGTTCAAGAATCTGTCCGGTATTTACTGCTGTCATCGTGTTAAACGCAAAGTTCGGAATCAGATCCAGCTTTTCGCCGGAAGAAAGCATCAGGTTCACTTCGTTATAGAAGGTACCATAGCCCAGTCTCACCAGTTCGATCTCAATGTTATACTTTTCCAGAAGGATTTCGGAAGCTGCTTCTGCAACCGCGTCACATGCTTCTGTTGTTGCGTCGCCGACGCAGACAATTTTACATACATAAGGCTCTTCATCGTTATCTGCCATTGCAGGAACCACTGCCATGGAGCTGAGTGCCATTGTCATCGTCATAAGTGCTGCCAGTTTTCTCTTCATATCGTTTTTCCTTTCCTGTGTGCCGCAGAGACAGCCGCGCAAAGCCGGCATAGCCCGGATGCTTCTGCTTTGTTTTTGAGTTCCGTCTGTTTGTTGATGTGAACTCAGTATAGCAGAAAACGGCCATTCTCTCTGCCAGCAACGTGACCACATCCTGTCAAAAAAATGACATGATTCTAAAAAAGCAACTGTTATCTGTTTTGATTGTTCATTTTGTTACCATAATCTGTTCATTTTATGACCTGCTGCCTTTATTTTCGCTCCTCAGTTGGACTGATTCCGTATATTTTCCGGTAAACCTGTGAAAAATGAGAAAAATTGGTGTACCCGACGCGCTGAGCAACGATGCTGATTGGAAGAGCCGTGCTTTTCAGCAGAATTCTTGCCATTTTCATCTTTTCCTGAAGAATAAAATCCTTCAGAGATATCCCTGTCTCTTTTTTGAAGATTCTGGATACATAGGATGGATTCAGGAACACGGCAGCAGCCACATCCTCACGGCGTATCTCCTGATCCAGATGGTGATAGACATATTCGCGAATCTGCTCGATCTGGACAGCAGTCTTTTTCTCATCCTCTTCACCGGCGAAAAAGGAGCAGGCCGTCTTGATCAGTTCTTTCATGGATACCAGATTTTCATAGGCGTTCAGGTAATCCTCTCTCTGCTGTTCCGTCGGAAAAATTTCTTCATGCTTCACGGAAGCTGCCTCCTCAACCCGGATCAGCATCCGCACAAACCGATGGTAAAATGCCTGAAGGCGATTGGCATCCAGAAGCTCCGCGGCGGCCGCCTTATCCAGATAGCCGACTGCGTCCGCGCAGACACCCTGACCGCAGTTCTGCTGCAAAAGGACTTCCCAGGTATGGTAATCCGGCTCCGATATTACCGCTTTCTTCCCTGGTGACACGGCTTCATCCGGCAGAAACAGTCGTGATTTCATCGCCACATTATTTTCTTTTTGTCGGATCAGCTCCGTCAGAACGGCTCCTGCCGATTGAAATTCCGTTTTCTTTCCTACATAGACTGCCATATCGCAGCCAAAGAAGCTGCTGGCTACCTGATGAAACTGCTCCAGAATTCCGATTCCATCTTCGTTCCATTCTCCGTCCTCACTCCAAAGCCAGAATCCCCAGAAGTCCGCTTCCAGACAGTGGCAAAGGATGCTCACGTTCTTTCCGTTAAACAATTCTTCCAGAACGTTGCGGCAGGAATAACGGAACAGTTCCTTTTCCCAGATGCCTTTGTGCCAGCTGAATACCTGGAGCAGAATCGGCTCAACCTGTGTGCTTCCATACAGATTTCTGTCGGTTTCATTGAGACAGATTCTGAGTTTTTCCTGTTTCACCGCGTCAAGCGGATCCAGATACCAGCTGCGAAACAGATCATCCGTCACGCGGATCTGGTTCTCAAACACAGACTTTCCCAGTTCGCAATATTTTTCCTGCTCCCTCCGTGCCAGAATTTTCTGTGCAGCCTTCAAAAGCGCACTTTCAATCTCCGAATAGCGGGCAGGCTGCAGAATGTAGTCAAAACTGCCCAGCTGAATTGCGCTTTTCGCATAGAGAAAATCCGCATGGGATGTCAGGAAGATGCATTCCAGCGGGATTGACTGATCTCTTGTCCATCGGAACAGCGAAAGTCCGTTTTCCCGGGGCATCTCAATGTCACAGAGCATGATGTCAACCGGATTCTGGAGCAGAATCGTCTTTGCCTCCGATGCGCTGTAGGCGCGGTGGACCTTTTTCACACCGAGCTGTTCCCAGTTAATTCCGCGGATTACGCCTTCCACCACATTGATCTGATCATCCACAACCAGCACAGACCAGTTTATCGTCTGGTTATTCTGCTTCATAGCTGCTCACCTCCCCCGCCAGCTCTTTCCCATCCAGCTGGTACGGAATGAAAATATCAACACAGGCTCCGTTCATGTTGCTGAACACAAAGCTGCATTTCTGCCCGTAAATCAATTCAAACCGCTTTTTCACGTTATAAATTCCAATGTGGTTCTCCGGCATCCGTTTCTGCGGATCGTTGAGAATCTTCAGCGATTCTTCCTCAAAGCCGCTTCCGTTATCCATGATTGTCAGATTCACAATCTCATGCTCTCCGTCCATCCGTTTATGGGCACTGATATGCATCTGAAAGACAGAATCCGCCTCTTTTGGATAGCGCAGGGAATTTTCCACAAATGTCAGAACCGACATTGGCGGCAGCGGAAAATCAAGCAGTTCTTCCTCAATATCCAGAAACAGAAGCGGCGGAACCGGACAGACCATCTGCTGCAGTCGGACATAAAATTCCGCGCTTTCCACTTCTTTTCTCAGAGGAATCATTGCCGCATGCTCCTTGAACACAGACCGAAGATAGTCCGACAGAACGAGGATCATCTCCTGCATCTGCTGATAGTTCCCGGACGCCGTCATCGCATACAGGTTTTTCATGCAATTCAGGAAGAAATGGGGACGAATCTGTATCTGATAGTATTGAAGCTGTGCCTGCTGTGCCTGAATCAGGCGGTCATATGCAAGAATCTTCAGCTCACTGATCTGCTCAATCATGTGATTAAATGTCCGGTTTACCGTATCATATTCGATGATATCCGTCTTTGCGTCGAGCCGCACAGTCAGCTCGCCTTCCGCAATCTGATCCATTGTCATTACCATCTGGCGCAGCGGTGCCAGGAATTTCTTTTCCAGCAGATGGTAGCAGAAGAGCATCAGGCAGCCAAACAGAAACGGGGCGACAAGAAGGAAAAACGGCGTTGTCTCTGCTGCCCAGATTCCCTCATACGCCTCAACCAGTACCAGATCGCAGTTCAGATAATGGGAAGCACTCTGAATGACCATCCATTCATCATGTGTCCCGCTGATGCAAAATCTCTCCTGATCCGGCAGTCTAATCCCCTGGTCTTCCATCTGCTCTCTGTGTGAGAGAAACTGGTTTTCTCTTGCGAAGAGAATATAGCTTTTCTCCTCATCCTGGGTACTTACCTGCGAAATATATTCCGCGTCCATCACACCAATGCAGTAGACACCTTTTCCGCCAATTACCTTGATAAAATAGTTCCGTCCCTCCACCTCATGGATGTCCCAGTCACTGATTGCCCGGTCTTCTTCTTCACTTAACAGCCTCCGCAGATAGCTCAGCATGTTTTCTTTTTCATCCATTGTCATTCGTGTATTGTAGGTGGAACCATACATGTCATCCTGGAGCGTCATGATATAGAGCGCGTCAATCGTATCCACCGTCAGCACAACCGATCTCATTTTCTCCTGCAGATTATAAAGATGAAGATAGTTTTCCACCTCACTGAGCGGATACCGGAGACATTCAAACGCTTTGTCATTGACGGCGCAGTCTGACAGATAGTAATCAACACGCTTCAGCGTTTCCTCCAGAGAACTCTGATACATGGTAAGCTTTCCCATGTTCTTTTCATAGATCTGATCGCGGTGATTCTGTCCCCAATAGATATTTAAGCCAATCAGGAACAGAAGAAACGGAATCACAAAAATCATTAAGATGCGAAACAGAATACTTTTTGCCGATATTTTCTTTTTCATAAAACACCTCTTGTGTCAAATTAAATACTTCAAACTCAGAAACGTATATCCCGTCACTTATGTACAGCAGCAACAACAATCACAAACAGAAACACTGCACGCAAAATCTGTTTCTATCTTATCATAATTCCACGTTTTTATCCACCCATTTCTGCCGGCTAAATTGTTTTAATTTTTTTTAAATTTTCTCTTGACATTCTCTCGATTATAAGATATAATCTTCCTTGCGTTGAGAGAGTTTCCGAGCGCGTCTTAAAGCGGGGTGTGGCTCAGCTTGGCTAGAGCGCCTGGTTTGGGACCAGGAGGCCGCAGGTTCGAATCCTGTCACCCCGACTCGATTTTCTTTCAAACGTTCAGTATGGTGGGTATAGCGCAGTTGGTTAGCGCGCCAGATTGTGGCTCTGGAGGCCCAGGGTTCGAATCCCTGTACCCACCCTGCAGGTTCTTTATTCCTGCTGACTACACGGAGTTTTGTCTGTAGAGATTATTGCCTGCTGTTTCTTGGGCTATCGCCAAGCGGTAAGGCACAGGACTTTGACTCCTGCACTACGTTGGTTCGAATCCAACTAGCCCAGTCTGGGATACTAGCTCAGTCGGTAGAGCACTTGACTTTTAATCAAGGTGTCGCGGGTTCGAATCCCGCGTGTCTCATGAACTTTAAGCACCTCTTTTGAGGTGCTTTTTTCAACCAATCAGCCGCAGGCTTCCACTGAAATCGGATTCCTGCGGCTGATTTTCCTTTTTATCCATCCGACCGAACGTGCCAATGACACGTTCGGTCGGATGGATAAATTCTATAATGTACAAATGGTAAAATGTGCCTCCCCATCCCGGTCAAAATCGATCAGAATGTAGGACGGCGGCTTTGTTGCCGGGCGGGGACAGGTGATGCTTCCCGGATTGAGCACGGTAATCCCCGGATAGTGCCTAATCTCCGGCGAATGGGTGTGACCGTACATGGCAATCTGACAGTCCCGAAGCCTTGCCTCCTCGATCAGCACATCATTTCCATAGTGCACATGATAGCGATGGCCATGGGTCAGAAAAATCCGGTATTTTCCAAGCTTGATTACCCGGTTCTGCGGCAGCTGCGTAAAATAGTCATTGTTGCCTGCCACAATTTCCATCGGGCAGGGCGCCAGCTTTCGCAAAAGCTGCTCTCCCCCTTCCAGATCGCCCAGATGAATGGTCAGATCCAGAAAATCAAATCGCTTCCATACCTCCTGCAGGTTGGCAATCCTTCCGTGGGTATCACTGACGACCAGTACCCGCTTCGGCTCCCGCTTTCCGTCCCATCTGTTTTCTTCCTGCTGCATTGTCTGCTCCTGCTCTTCCTCTTTGCCCCGTGACCGGTTCTCCCGTTTTGCAGATCGGCTCCCGCAAAGCATACCTGTCACTGACTGTTTTATATCCATCCGTTTTCTGCCAGTTTCGCCTTCATAGCGCGAAGGCCCTTCCCGCGGTGGCTGACTTCATTTTTCGCCTCAGCGGACAGCTCGGCAGTAGTCATTCCAAACTCCGGCACATAGACAATAGGGTCATAGCCGAACCCGCCTGCACCGGCCGGTGTTTTCGCAATTTCGCCCTCGATGGTGCCCCGTGTCGTCAGAATGGATCCGTCCGGCAGAGAAGCTGCGATGACACAGACAAAACGCGCGCTGCGGTCTGCACCTTCCACTCCTTCCAGCTGATCAATGATCGCCTGATTCTTGATCTCATAGGAAGTGTCCTCGCCCATGTAGCGGGCGGAATACACGCCCGGTGCCTTTCCAAGCCAGTCAACCTCCAGACCAGAATCGTCGGCAAGGACGATGGCATCCGTCAGCGGACGGATTGCTTTCACTTTAATTACGGCATTCTCCTCAAACGTCGTTCCGTTTTCTTCGATATCCACACGAATTCCTGCTTCCTTCAGGGACAGCACCTCACAGCCGCAGCCGTCCAGGATCATGCGGATTTCTTTCATCTTTCCCTCATTGGAGGTTGCAAAAATAATCTTCTTCATCTGCTCTCCTTGTTTTTTTCTGATTTCCATGTTAATGACCGGTCTTTGGATTCTCTGCCTCGCCCTTTGTATAGACTTTCAGACACAAATTGCACTTCTGATTCTCCTCCGCAGACTGCCACGCGGTACCCTTCAGACTGATATAGCCCTCACCATCTGTCAGATCCGCCTCCACATGTTCCTCTTCATTGTTATATTCCACTGCGATGGGCCGTTCCTCACCCGGCGTGCGGATGTAAATGATGACCGCAAATTTCTCTCCCGCTTTCAGAGCCTGTGCCTCGTTCAGCCGGACTGTATAGTAGCCTGGATTGGAGAAGCTGCCCTGTGCCACCCGATTCTCGTAGGAAAGATCATCCTTTCCGTTAAAATCATTCACCAGATAGATTTCATAGTCCGTATTGCTTCCTACCGCATAGAAGCCAACCGCTTCCAGCGTCTCCTCCGCCTTCGCCGTATAGGCATTGGCAAAATAGGCACTCTCCTCTCCATATCCCAGCTGGCCGATCCAGCCGCAGAGATCGCTCTGATAAATGTTGTCATAGTTATCCGCTTCTTCCACGCCGGTATATACAATGTTATAGATGCCGATGGAAGAATCAAAATAGGACACCCAGAAATAACCGTCATCGCCAAACCGGCTTCCCCAGCTGTTGAGACAGAGAAACGCGCCGTTTCCTTCCGGTGCCGTATTGAAATTCTCCTTCGGGTAATTATCATCCCAGCCAACAATCAGCACATCATGATTCATCTTTTCCGTACCGACATAGTAATAGGCTGCTGTCTCCGGATTATAGAACTCGGACACACTGGTCGCACTGGTCAGCGCAGAATACAGCGACGTCTGCACACCGCCGTAGAGGTAGACTGCCTCCTTAATTCCCTCCATGTCTTTCTGTGGGATGATCTGAATCTCCTGTACATGCTTCCGGGGCTGAACCATCACGTTTGTCTTTCCGTCTCCGTAGGGATCCTCCGATTCCAGCACCGGTCCCTGCCACGCCAGCAGATAGGACATTGCCATCGTATACTCACCGCCGATTTCCTGCGAACGCCCGAAAAAATTATTCAGGCTCATGTGGTCAATGGAAAATTCCCAGGTTTCCTCCGGGAGCAGCGACGCTTCCAGAGCGCTGACGGCCGCAAACGCCCAACAGGTGCCAAGCGTTCCCTGATCCCGCACCTGAGGCACTCTTTTGTAGACTCTGCCGTCATAGGACACCGGAAGTCTGGCATTCAGCGGTGTAATATCCGCCATCTGAAGAAGCCGTTCCTCGTCGCTCCAGCTGAACCGATAGCCAAGACCTTCTGCAATCACCTGCGCAGACACATAGTATTCGTCACCGACCTGAACAAACGGAGAAGGAAAGGTATATTCCTCCCCGGACAGAAGAACGGTATCGCTGTCCAGACTGGCAAAAATGGTTTTTGTATTCCGGTATACCTTCAGCTTTGACTGCTCATAGACGCCTGCATTGCAGTGAAAGAGCGTCTTCAGTGCTTTCACAGGAACCATCAGCTGGCGCTCTTCATTCATGAATACAGCCGGGGATTCCGACTGCCACGGGCTTCCGTCCGCAACCAGAGAGATTCCGGACTGATTGGTCAGAGAAGCAATCCTGGAATCCCACTCTGCCGCCATGACGCCTTCGGAATAACCGGCGCGGACCATGGGGCTGACCTGAGGCTGATAGAGACACAGCACACCGAGAAACAGAAGGGCGATTATGCTTATCATGTAATAGTAGCTTCGTTTCACTCCTTCGGCTCCCTTCTGGGCGGCTTCGGTCCCAGATACTGATAATAATAGGTTTTCAGCATACCATTATAAATCTTCCGGTTCCGATCCGCCTGACGGCCAAGATCGCGCTGAGCATCCTCATAGGAAGTAATCACATACATGGACCAGGAATCCAGTGCTTCAAACCGTCTTCCTAACGTCCGGTAAAGTGCCGGCAGCGCTGCCTTTTCCTCCAGACGCTCTCCGTAAGGCGGATTGGTTACAATGAAACCATATTTTCCGGAGTGGGACAGTCTTGACACATCCCGCTCCTGCAGATGGATCAGATCTGTCACACCGGCACGCTCCGCATTCTCACGTGCCATCCGGACTGCAGACGGGTCAATATCATAGCCCTGGATATCGGTCTTCACAGAAAGATCAACCAGATCGTTTGCCTCATCCATGGTGTCATACCAGAGTTTTCTCGGAATCAGGTTATTCCATTCCTCCGAAAGGAAGCTGCGGTTCATTCCTGGTGCCATGTTGGCAGCCATCATGGCAGCTTCAATGGCAAAGGTTCCGCTTCCGCAGAACGGGTCAACCAGAATCCGGTCACTCTTCCACGGAGTCAGCATCAGAAGCGCACTTGCCAGTGTCTCACTGATCGGCGCCTTTGTGGTGCTCTGACGATATCCTCTTTTATGGAGACTGTCTCCCGTAGTATCAATTCCCACGGTGAACTCGTCCTTCATGGCAAACACGCGCAGCGGATAGCTGGCGCCTGTCTCCGGGATCACATCCACCCGGTATGATGCTTTCAGCTTATCCACAATTGCTTTTTTCATGATGGACTGAATATCCGATGAAGAAAACAGCTTACTCTTCACGCTGGATGCTTTTGTAACCCAGCACTTTCCGTCCTTCGGCACAAAGGCAGCCCAGTCCAGCGCCTTTGTCTTTTCAAACAGCTCGTCAAAGGTGTAGGCTTTGAAGCTTCCCACCTTCAGCAGAACACGCTCCGCAGAACGAAGAAACACATTGGCGCGGCAAATCGCTTCCATGTCTCCGATGAAGGTAACGCGTCCGTCCTCTACTTTGCTGATATCGTAGCCAAGATCATCAATTTCTCTTTTCAATACCGCCTCAAGGCCAAAATGGCAGGGCGCGATCAGTTCGTATGTTTTCATAGTAACCTCGTTTTGTTGTTTTTTCATATTCCTGCAGTCTGTGCCTGCATGTTTCCTGTCAGCTCAGGAGAATGTCGTTCACTGCTCCCAGATCTTTCTTCAGAACCTTGATCCGAATCCAGACGGCCAGCAGAGAATAGGCCATGTGGAGCATGTATATGATTGGTTTCAGTCCGGAATGCATGCTGACACCGGTTTCCCTCGCATGCATGATCGCAGGAACCTCCTCCACCCGGAAACCAAGCAGAAGCATCTGCATGATCATGTTTGCGTCCGGGTACTGATTGTCAAAATGGAGATACCTGGAATAGTAGAGGACAGCGCGCTTGCTCAGTCCCTGCAGTCCTGTTGTCGGATCGGTGATATCCTTCTTTGTTGCCCATTTAATTACTTTCCGGAACAGACCGATCGCAAACCGCTTGATTGGCGAAAGGTAGAAGGATTCTCCTCCTTTGAGAAAACGGGAGCCAAGCACGATGTCGGGACAGTGCCCGTTTTCATCTTCCGTCTTCAGGTAGTGGTACAGAAGCGGCACATTGCACGGATCATGCTGGCCGTCCGCATCCATCTGGATCACATATTTATAACCGCGGCGAATCGCATATTTGTAGCCAAGCTGAAGCGCGCCGCCATAGCCCAGATTAAAAATATGGGTTACAAGCGCATGATTCCGGCTTTTAACGATCCAGTTTGTTCCGTCTGTCGAACCGTCATCCATGACCAGAATGTCCGCAATACTTGCGATTTCCGGCTTTTCCAGCTGATCCAGCAGCTGGTTAATATGTTTCTCTTCGTTGTAAGTTGGTATGATAATCAACAGCTCTTTTGTCTTTTTGTATTTCATAAGTTCCCCTTTTATCTTCTGAAAACGCAGACTTTCGCTCCCTGCTCTCCAATCGATTCCTTAACAGTTCCGGAATCTGCCCGCATCAAACGTCCAGCATTCCCGTCAGTTTTTCCAGTTCCCTGTCTGTACCGGCCTGCTTTTCTTTTGCAGCTTCTGCATACTGCTTTCGCTCGTTCGGATGCTCCAGAAGCCAGATGACCGCATCGCAGATTGCCTCCGGAGAAAAGCTGCACATCCGCCCATCCACACCGTCTGTCACCTGCTCCCGGTTTCCCGGACAGTCGGAGACAAGGATCGTGCAGCCAAGCGTCTGAGCCTCCTGGATCGCGATGCTCTTTCCCTCGTATCTGGACGCATGAACATAGAGATCGGTCTGGGCAAAATAGGGATAGGGATTCTCCACGGCTCCCGGCAGCAGAAAATCCGCTTCCAGACCAAGACGGCGGATTTTCGCCTCCAGTTTTTCTCTCTGATCGCCCTCTCCAAGCACATACCAGCGGACGTTTGCTCCCTTTTCTTTCAGCAGCCTCATGGCTTCAATGGAAACCTCAAACGCCTTCTGCTGTGTCAGACGCCCAACCGTCAGGATCCGATTTCCCGCATAGTCATCGGTAAAACCGCCGTCCATTCCTGCCTTTCTCTGGATTTCCTCCCGGTTCAGCAGATTGTGGAACACATCGGCTTTCTCCCTGTGCTCCGGATAGACTTCCAGAAACCGGGACCGCACTTCCCCGGAAACAGCGAAAATCCGGTCGTACTTTCGATAGCAGTCCTGATCCAGCTGCCTGGTATAGCCTGCCATTGGATAGTCAATGTGGATAAAAGCAGCCTTCCTTTTCGCGTTTACATGGTCGGCAACATAGTAGGCGGAACCGCCCTCGATGTAGGCGACAGCCAGATCAAACGATTCTTCAATCTGCATTGCGCTGTCGGAAAGAACGCGCCAGAACAGCTTATCCGGCGCCAGCTTTCTCTTTTTTATCATGTCAGCCAGTCCCCGGATCAGGTATCCGGCCAGCCGGATTCCGTTTCCATTCCGGACCAGACCGCGAAGCACAAGGCGCATCAGCCGTTTCTTTCCGGATGCACTCAGGACGGATTCCTGCTCATAGTCCCTGTTCAGCAGCCGGATTCCCGGCGGCACATCCGAAATCAGCTCCCCCTGACCGGTCAGGACAAACAGAGAAATCTCGTACCGGTTCGGATCCAGGTTCCGCAAAAGCTCCAGCAGCGCCGTTTCCGCCCCCGCGCGGCTGAGCGTATTTATCACAAAGAGTACTTTCTTTTTCATTTCCGTCCATCCTTACCGGTCAGTTTTCCACTGATCGCGGTCAATCTTACAGATCCACCTTCGCCCGTCCGGTCAGCTCGGAAAGAACACCCATGATCCGCTCATTTTCCTGGTTCAGGAGCGAAACCTGAATCGCCAGCTCGTAGGTCTGGCGCATCAGCTGCGACACGCGCACGCTGAGGAAGAAGGCGCCGCAGAGGACTGCGCTTACTGTCATCAGTGCCAGTACCAGACCGGCGACGCTGATAAAGCGGTTCAGCTCAGACGGCTGAAGAAGAATCCCGGCCAGAACCAGCAGAACCGAAAGCAGCCCCCATGCCAGACAGAAAACCTCCGTCATTCGGCGCTTTGCAAGCGACATGATCGTCAGATACAGAAAAACGATTCCTGCCGCAATCAAAAATACGCGAAGTAAATCACCCGTTCCCATTTTGTTTCTCCTGCACAACAGCACCGGCTCTCTCTGCAAAAGAAGCCGCACGCTGTCTTTCTTTTTCCCTTTTTATATATAAATATATCACTAGAATCAGACCTTGTAAATATCTGAATTCATTCCCGCTTTCCTTCTCTTCTTCCCCGGATCCGCCGTTTCCACGAAGCGACAAAATTCTTTAACGGCACACGGACCGGACACAGAAAAAGCCACAGATGGCTTGCCGCCCGGTAAACCGGATTTCTGACCGATACATATCGTCCATTCCGAATGAACGCAGTCAGAACGCCTTTCATCTGATCCGGCCGAAGCGGTCCTTCGATTTCATGCTGATTATCACCAACCAGATAAAATCCTTCTTCTGTGCTGCGAATGATCCGGTGGATCACCAGGATTCCCTGATCCCTGCGGTAGAGAACCACATCGCCTCTTTTTAACCGGGACGGCTCTGCCTTTTCCAGAATCGCTTCATCTCTTCCCGGAATGAACATGGGGTACATGCTGTGACCCTGCGGTTTGATGGAAACGGTGTTTCCCTGATCCAATAACTGTTCAATCTGAATCTCTCCCATGGTATAATCCTCTTACTGAATACGTGAATTTGTCATAACTATAGTAGCATTTTTTCTCTGAAAATGCTATAATAAATTGATTTTATTCGTGGAGGTTGCTATGAAGCGAAATGATGGGTTTGTCTTAAAAGAACTGGCCGGTGTTTCCTACCTTTTACCCTGCGGTCAGCTTATTGCTGATCACAGACGGGGAATTTCTCTGAACGAAACCGGTGTGCTGATCTGGAATCTGCTCCGTCAGGAACAGACCTGGGAACAGCTTCTCTCCCGTTATCTGGAGCATCTTCCTGATATGGAAGACTATAAAGAAGAACTGGAGGCAGATTTAAAACAGTTTCTGCGGCATCTTGCGTCCTACCGGATGCTGGAATGGGACAACTCGGAACAGTCCGGCTCCCTTCCTCTTTTTTGCACGCTGAAAATCGGTGGGCTTTCCCTGCAGCTGAAGGGTCCGTCCTACGCGTTTTCCTCTGCGTTTGATTCCTTTACCCAAACAGAAAGTTCTTCCATCGATCAGACAATTTCCATTCACAGCACACTGCCGCCCAGACAGTTTAACGGTCAGCTCCTGGTTCGCAATGATGAGCTGATGATCTGCGAGCATGACAGACACTTTCTGCTGCTCTTCCCAAAGAATCCGCAGATTCGGGAAGCCCATCTGGCAAAAGACGGCTCCTCTGCCGACTTCTACTGTCTCCCACCCTTTACTGAAGATTTCCGCAGCGAGCTCTTCCATGCAATCCGCCTTCCCTTTCTCTATCTGGCCCAGCTTCACGGCATGGTAGTTCTGCATTCCGCCTCGATTCTCTATCGCCAGAAGGCCTGGCTCTTTTCCGGTCCCTCAGGCACCGGGAAATCCACACACACCAATCTCTGGAACCGGCTTCTTGATACGCCGATTCTCAATGGCGATCTGAATCTGCTTGCTTTTTCAGATGGAAAACCGATAATCCATGGACTTCCCTGGTGCGGTACCTCCGGACTTGCCGCTTTGGACTCTCACCCTCTTGGTGGAATCGTTCTGCTGAAGCAGGCGAAGGAAGATGCCTGCCTGGAATTAGCCGGTGATAAGAAGCAGCTAATGGTCATGCAGCGTTTCATTTCTCCGTCGTGGACAGAGAAGATGCTGGATCGGAATCTGCATGCTGCGGCGCAGCTTTCTTCCTGCGTTCCTGTCTTCCAGCTGCAATGTACCAAAGAACCATCTGCTGTCCATGCAATCAAAACGCAGATTGATTTATTTATGAATCACGAGGAATAAAATATGAATGCCTTAAAACACATCTGGAATCGGATCCGGGAAGGAATGCTCCAGGAAATGTGGAAAGAAACCAAATGGATCTACCAATATGCCAGAAGATACTGGAAAGCTATGGTTTTCTATACGCTCCTCGGTCTGACAGGAACCGTTGTTTCGCTGGGATCCAGTCTGGTTTCCCGTAATCTGATCGACATCATTACCGGTCATCAGACCGGAGAGCTGCTGAAAACGTTCTGTCTGGTCATCGGCTTTTCCATCGGAAATACGCTGATGACTCAGCTGTCCAATTATGCTTCGAGCTGGATCAGCCTGAAGGTCGATACAGAAATTAAAGCTGATATTTTTTCAAAGATGCTGATTACTGACTGGGAGTCGATTACCACCTATCACACGGGTGACCTTCTGACCCGCTGGAGCAGCGATGCCTCCACGATTTCCAATGGAATTCTCAGCTGGATTCCCAATCTGATCATCTACCTGTTCCGGTTCATCAGCGCGTTTGCCATTGTGATTTATTACGATGCCTCGTTCGCAGCTTTTGCGCTTCTTGGACTTCCGGTAAGCATCCTGATGTCAAGAAAGCTGATGAAACGCATGCAGAATAACAACAAACGAAGTGCCGCTATGAGCGCGAAAATGTCCGGTTTTAATCAGGAAGCATTTTCCAACATTCAGACAATCAAAGCCTTTGACCTGATTCGCCTGTACACAGAGCGCCTGCGTCAGCTTCAGTCCGAATACATCACGATGAAAATGGACTTTCAGCGCATGTCAATGGCAACCTCCATCCTGATGTCTCTTGTCGGCCTTCTTGTCTCCTACAGTTCCTATGGCTGGGGAATTTACCGGGTGTGGAGCGGCGCGATCAGCTATGGTACAATGACCATGTTTCTCTCCCTGTCCGGCTCTCTGACTTCAACGCTCAACTCGCTGATTTCTCTTGTGCCGACTGCGATCAGCCTGACCACCTCTGCCGGCCGTCTGATGGACATTCTGAACATGCCTCAGGAAGACTACAGCCATGACGACGAGGTACTGGCTTTTCAGCAGAACTATCAGGAAGAAGGACTCAGCCTGTCGCTGCGCGGCATCAACTATTCCTATCAAAACGGTACCCGCGTCTTTACCGATGCCGGCATTGAAGCGCATCCCCATGAAATCATTGCGCTGGTAGGCCCATCCGGCGAAGGAAAGACAACCATGCTTCGCCTGATTCTGTCTCTCCTGCGCCCACAGGACGGAGAGGCCATTCTGACTCCCGGCAATCATCCGAACGCAACGGATTCCCTTGCGCTGACTCCCTCCACGCGCAGGCTCTTCTCCTATGTACCGCAGGGAAATACCATGTTCTCCGGCACGATTGCCGAAAATATGCGAAATGTGAAACCGGATGCCTCCGATCAGGAAATCATTGATGCGCTGAAGCAGGCCTGCGCCTGGGAGTTTGTCGAAAAGCTTCCTGATGGAATTCACAGCGAAGTCAAAGAACGGGGCGGCGGCTTTTCCGAAGGTCAGGCACAGCGGCTTTCGATTGCCAGGGCACTGCTGCGAAAGGCGCCCATCCTGCTTCTCGATGAGGCAACCTCTGCACTGGACGTTGCAACCGAGCGACAGGTCTTGAAAAACATCATGACAGATGACCATCCCCGTTCCTGCATCGTTACCACACACCGCCCGACGGTACTTTCCATGTGTGACCGGGTTTATCAGATCAGCGATAAGAAATGTCATGTGCTATCTGCTCAGGAGATTCAGGAATTGATGGAACAATTTTAGCCGACATAAATCGAAGTATTTTCACACCGGCATACTTACCTGATTCACTGCCGTGTTGCAAAAAAAGGGAGTGTTGCACAATGACCTGAAATCAGAATGATTTCGGGGCAGGAGCAACGCTCCTTCCCTTTTCTCTTAGAAAACCCGGTCGAGATATCATTTGTGGATATCTTAGCCGGTTTTTGGCGCACCTTAATAAACGG
>JAFUPV010000059.1 GCA_017472605.1 Lachnospiraceae bacterium | reverse complement strand
TGATTTCTGTGTGTAGTTTTGAAGGTACATGAAAATGTAACCTTATATTCCTCGATAGCTCAATGGTAGAGCACTCGGCTGTTAACCGAGTTGTTGTAGGTTCGAGCCCTACTCGGGGAGTCTGGCTCCATGGTCAAGCGGTTAAGACACCGCCCTTTCACGGCGGTAACAGGGGTTCAAATCCCCTTGGAGTCACTCAGGTTCTTGCAAAGAATCTGTTCTGTGCCGATGTGGCTCAATTGGCAGAGCAGCTGATTTGTAATCAGCAGGTTATCGGTTCGAGTCCGATCATCGGCTTTTGGACCTTTAGCTCAGTTGGTTAGAGCAACCGGCTCATAACCGGTCGGTCCCGGGTTCAAGTCCCTGAAGGTCCATTAACCAACAAACTAAAGATTCAAAGCAAAACTATCATATGGCCCGGTGGCTCAGCTGGTTAGAGCGCCGCCCTGTCACGGCGGAGGTCAGGGGTTCGAACCCCCTTCGGGTCGCTGCTGAGAAATCAGCAAAACAATTTCATATTTGGGGTCTTAGCTCAGCTGGGAGAGCATCTGCCTTACAAGCAGAGGGTCATAGGTTCGAGCCCTATAGGCCCCATATGTACGCGTAGCTCAGCTGGATAGAGCGTCTGACTACGGATCAGAAGGTCGGGAGTTCGAATCTTCTCGCGTACATTAGGAAACAGCACTTATAATGAGTGCTGTTTTTTTGTGTTTCCCGCATTGCTCAAAACAGTATCAGATTCGAAAAAGAGTGTGTTTCAACTCCTGGTTGAGAAATTACCTCTTGAAAAAACGGATTGATTGTCATAGAATAGAGATATCTGCCCGGCAAAGGGAGAAGAGGTTTCAGAAAGGAATTGCGGGAGCGTGTGGGACAGCAGGTTTCCCGGATGTAAAAAAACAGATGGAAAATCGTGATTTTTCCAGAATTGGAAAAGACATAAAGGATATTGTGAATCATGCGTTGGAAGACGGTGATTTTTCTGGGCTTAATGATGCGATATCAAAAACAGTGAATGGAGCACTGAAAGAAGTAAACCGTGCCATTGATCAGGCAATAAACTATAAGAGTGCGGACAATTGGACGGGAAGATCTTCGGATCAAGGTGACTGGAACAACAGCCGGTCGCATGCAAACAAACGAAGAAACCAAAGAGAATGGGAGCGTAATGTCAGAAAGGAACAGAGAGCGCAGGAAACAATGAGTGGATGGAGAATGTCAAAGAATGACACTCTGTATGGAAAGGCGCCGCTGAAACCTGGAGCAATTCTGGCAATTGTCTTTGGAAGTCTGGCAATAGCGGGGTTCGGAATACCGACACTTGTTTCATTGGCTCTTGGAGTAGGGATGACCGGTTTTGGTATTTTTCAGCGTCTTGGATTGTTTTTCTTTCTGCCGCTCACACTGGCAGGTGGAGCCGGTCTCAGTATCGGTGTTTCTTCTATTAAAAAACGAAACCGTTTCCGCTGTTATGTCCGGAGCATTGGAACAAAGACAATCTGTGCTGTGAAAACACTCAGCAGAGCAGTTGGAAAGTCGGAGCGTTTTGTAAGAAACGATCTGCGGAAAATGATTCGTGAAGGTCTTTTTTTACAGGGGCATATGGATGACGAAGAAACATGTCTGATGGTAACCGATGAAACCTATGAGATGTATCTTCAGTCAAAAGAGCGGACAAAAAAGGCGAGAGAAGAGGACAGTCGTCCTGCCAAAGAAGCGGAAGAGGAATCCATGGAATCCATCGATCCGAAGCTGCAGGAAGCCATGGAAGATGGGGTAAGATACATGGCGATAATCCGCCAGGTAAACGATGAACTGCCCGAGCCGGTGATTTCCGAGAAGCTGGACAAACTGGAAAAGGTAATTGGCCTGATCTTCATTCGTCTCCAGAAAACACCGGAAAAGCTACCATCGATGAAACGCTTCACAGACTACTATCTTCCGACCACGATTAAGCTTGTGGAGGCTTATCGTGAGTTTGAAAAGGGAGAAATTGAAACGGATCGGATCAAAGCGTCGAAAGCGGAAATCGAGCAGACGCTGGACACAATCAATCTGGCATTTGAGCAGATGCTTGACAGTTTATATGAAGAAGATACCATGGACATATCCACAGATATTCAGGTACTGCAGACACTGCTGGCGCAGGAAGGATATACGGACGATGGACTTCACAGCATGGATGACATTTTTGAAGGTGTCTCCGGCGTGCGGAAGATGCAGTAAACGAATGATTTAGAAGCGCACCGGGTAAGGAGATGGAAAACGCCAGGACTATGAGCTGAAGGATGCAGGTGAAAGAAACATGGGAAGGAAGGATAATGAGGATGGAAGAGAAAGATATGCTCATGAAGGAGCTGGACACGCCAACACTGACATTTGAGCCCTTTGCAGAGGAACCGAAGGAAAAGGCTCCTGTGATTGAGACTCCTGTGAAGAGGTATGAGGAAGAAGAGATGCTCACTCCGCAGGAGCTGAAACAGGTGGAAGCATTTGCGGAACGGATTGAACTGAACAACACAACGATGATTCTGCAATATGGTGCCGGTGCACAGAAAAAGATTGCAGATTTTTCAGAAAAAGCCCTGGAGAGTGTTAAAACGAAGGATCTTGGCGAGGTCGGAGAAATGCTTAGCGGCCTGGTAACGGAGCTGAAGGATTTTGATTCAGAGGAAGAGGAGTCCCGGGGATTTTTCGGTCTGTTCAGGAAGACAGAGAATAAACTGACCGCAATGAAAGCAAAATATGAGAAAGCGGAAGTGAACGTAAACAAGATCGTAGAAGCCCTTGAGAGTCATCAGATCCAGCTGATGAAGGATGTGGCGATGCTGGATCAGATGTATAAACTGAACCAGAACTACTTCAAGGAGCTTTCCATGTACATTCTTGCGGGAAAGAAGAAGATTGAGCAGGCGCGGGTCAGTGAACTGACGATGCTGAAGGCAAAAGCGCAGCAGACCGGTCTGCAGGAAGACGCGCAGGAGGCAAGCGATTACGCGGCAAAGATCGACCGGTTTGAGAAGAAGATTCACGATCTGGAGCTGACAAGAATGGTTGCGATGCAGATGGCGCCTCAGATCCGCCTTGTGCAGAACAACGACACGCTGATGACGGAAAAGATTCAGTCCACGATTGTGAATACAATTCCGCTGTGGAAGAACCAGATGCTGATCGCCATGGGCGTTGAGCATTCCGGTCAGGCGGCAAAAGCGTCCAAAGAAGTGTCTGACATGACAAATGAGCTTCTGAAGAGAAATGCGGCAAAGCTGAAGCTGGCGACAACGGAAACAATGCGTGAATCGGAGCGTGGTATTGTTGACATGCAGACGCTGGCACAGACCAATGCGGCACTGATCGAAACCATTGACGAAGTAATGAGGATTCAGAACGAGGGCCGCGAAAAGAGACGGCAGGCAGAACAGGAGCTTCTTGCAATGGAACAGCAGATGAAGGCAAAGCTGCTTGAAATCAGCCGATAAAAAGGAAAGAGGAAACCAGTCGAAAACGGAAAGACAGCTTGCATGCTGTATCCGGTTGAATGACGACTGGTTTCTTTTTTGTGGCGAAATCTTACGTTTTTATTAATTGATAAAATTCGCTTGACAATCGGATGGAACCATTATATACTTTGAAAGTCAAATAAAATGAAAATAAAACTAAAAAGGAGTAATAACTATGTTAAACGATATGATTGCATTAATTCAGGAGCAGCTTGACTGTGGAGATACCGTGATTACTGCTGATACAACCTTCAAGGGTGATCTTGCTGTGGATTCTCTGGATCTGTTTGAGCTGGGAATGGCGATCGAGGATAACTTCGGCGTAGAGATCCCGTCTGAGGCTTTCGCTGATATGAAGACTGTAGGCGATGTCGTTGCTTACGTAGAGGCACATAAGGAGTAATTAACATGAAGACGGAATTAACAACTCTGCTTGGAATTGAATATCCGATCATTCAGGGCGGAATGGCATGGGTTGCCGAGTATCATCTGGCGGCTGCTGTTTCCGAGGCAGGCGGTCTTGGCATCATTGGTGCGGCAAGTGCTCCGCCGGAAATTGTCAGAGAGCAGATTCGTGAAGTAAAGAAGCTGACAGACAAACCATTTGGTGTGAATGTCATGCTGCTGAATCCGAACGCTGAAGAGGTAGCCCGGATCGTTGTGGAAGAGAAGGTTCCGGTGGTAACAACAGGTGCCGGCAGTCCGGGACGTTTTATGGAACAGTGGAAAGCTGCCGGTGTGAAGGTGCTTCCGGTGGTTGCAAGCGTTGCCATGGCAAAGCGGATGGAACGGGAAGGCGCGGATGCGGTAATCGCGGAAGGTATGGAATCCGGAGGACACATCGGCAGTCTGACAACAATGGCTCTTGTTCCGCAGGTTGTTGATGCCGTATCCATTCCTGTTGTAGCTGCGGGAGGAATTGGTGACGGCCGCGGACTGGCAGCCGCGCTGATGCTCGGAGCAGTGGGTGTTCAGATGGGAACCCGCTTTCTTGTCGCGGATGAGTCAATCATCCATGAGAACTACAAGGAGCGTGTCTTAAAAGCAAAAGACATTGACTCCACAGTAACCGGAATGTCGCACGGTCATCCAGTGAGAACGCTTCGAAACGCAATGAGCCGCGAGTATCTGAAGCTGGAACAGGAGGGCGCACCGTTTGAGGAGCTGGAAAAGCTGACTCTTGGTTCCCTTCGCCGCGCGGTGATGGATGGCGATGTGGTAAACGGAACACTGATGGCAGGACAGATTGCCGGTCTTGTAACCCGCAGACAGTCCTGTGCAGAGATTCTGAAAGAAGTGACGGATCAGGCAGCAGACGTTCTGAAAAAGAAGGTATATGAGTGAATGATCCGGATCGGATAAAATGATGAAGAAAGATTGACAGCCGCAGATATTCGTAAAACGAAAATATTTTGCGGCTGTTCCTATGATAAAGAGAGAAATTATGAAGAAAATAGCATTTTTGTTCCCCGGACAGGGAAGCCAGTATCCGGGAATGGCAAAAGATTTTTATGATACATGTTCCTGTGCCAGAGAAGTGTTTGCCTGTGCCAGTGAAGCGGCAGGCCTGGCTGTAGACCGGCTTTGCTTTGAAGAGGATGAACGTCTGAATCAGACGGAGTTTACTCAGATCGCAATGGTGACTGCAGAAGCAGCTATGCTGGAGGTTCTGCGTCAGGAGGGAATCCAGTCTTCTGTGAATGCCGGATTGAGTCTTGGTGAGTACACTGCTGTCCTTGCCGGAGGCATCATGAAGCCGGAGGATGTTTTCTATGCAGTAAGAAAGCGCGGTATTTTCATGCAGGAGGCTTATCCGCAGGGCGGAGCAATGACGGCTGTGCTGGGAGCGGAGACTGCTCTTGTGGAGGAATGCTGCAAAAAAGCGGGAGGAATCGTTACCGTAGCAAATTATAACTGTCCGGGACAGCTGGTAATCTCCGGAGAAAAGGATGCGGTTGACCGTGCTGCCGCGCTGCTGAAAGAGCAGGGCGTGAAGCGCTGCGTTCCGCTGAAAGTAAGCGGACCGTTCCACAGCGGTCTTCTGCAGGGAGCAGGAGAACAGCTGAGGGAGGTACTTGCCGGACGAAGCATTCAGCCCATTACAGTTCCCTATATCAGCAACGTAACGGCTGATTATGTCAGGGATGCGGATACAGTCAGCGATCTGCTGGTGAAGCAGGTTTCTTCCTCGGTTCGCTGGCAGCAGAGTGTGGAACGGATGATTCACGACGGCATCACGCTGTTTGTGGAAATCGGTCCCGGCAAGACATTGAGCGGATTCATGAAACGCATTGATAAGTCAGCTGCAGTTTGCAGTCTGGAAAAGATGTCGGATCTGGAACAGGTAGTCAGACTGTGCCGCGAGTAATCCAGTGACAGGAGAAACAGGCAGACAGAGACGGATGTGACGGCAGCCGGTAAAACGGGCGAGACAAGGAGAACTGTCGTTTTAGAATGAGGGAAATATGCAGAATATGAATGGAAAAGTTGCTCTGGTAACAGGCGGCGGCAGAGGAATCGGCCGTGCGGCATCGCTGAGCCTGGCAAAACAGGGCGCAAAGGTAATTGTAAATTACAGCAGCAGCAGTCAGGCAGCGGAAGCAGTTGTGCAGGAAATCAAAAGCATGGGCGGTGATGCAATTGCCTGGTGCTGTAACGTAGCAGATGAGAATGACTGTCAGAAAATGATTGAAGAGATCATTGCCGAATATGGAAGGCTGGACATTCTGGTTAATAATGCGGGTATCACGAAAGACAATCTGATTCTCCGCATGAGTGAAGAAGCGTTCGACGAAGTCATAGCTGTTAATTTGAAGGGAACGTATCACACGATCCGTTATGCGGCAAAATATATGCTGAAGCAGCGCGGAGGCAGAATCATCAACATTTCATCCATTTCCGGTGTGATGGGAAATGCGGGTCAGGCAAACTATTCCGCGTCCAAAGCCGGTGTAATCGGCCTGACAAAGTCCGTTGCCAGAGAACTGGCAGGAAAGGGAATCACAGTGAATGCGATTGCTCCGGGATTTGTTGAAACGGCGATGACAGACAAGCTGGCGGAGGAAATGAAGAAGCAGTTAGTGACTCAGATTCCGATGAAGCGGATGGGCAGACCGGAAGAGATTGCGGCGGCAATCTGCTTCCTGGCATCGGATGACGCATCCTATGTTACCGGCCAGGTTCTTTGTGTTGACGGCGGAATGGCGATGTAAGTAAGAAAAAGAAATCAGATTTGGAGGTTTCGAATGAGCAGGAGAGTTGTAGTTACCGGTATGGGAGCAATTACCCCGATCGGTCATAGTGTAGAAGCGTTCTGGGATGGTGTAAAGAAGGGCGAAACCGGTTTTGACCGGATTACGGCTTTTGATACAGCAGAATATAAGGCAGTTCTGGCTGCAGAGGTAAAGAATTTTAAAGCTGCCGACTATATGGATGGAAAAGCGGCGAGAAGAATGGAACGTTTTTCTCAGTTTGCAGTAGCTGCCGCAAAAGAGGCGATTGCGGATGCCGGTCTTGACATGGAACAGGAAGATGCCTGGAGGGTTGGCTGTGCCATCGGTTCCGGTATCGGAAGTCTGCAGTCCATGGAGCGTGAATACGATCGTCTGACACAGAAGGGACCGGGCCGCGTCAATCCGATGATGATCCCGATGATGATCTCAAACATGGCGGCAGGAAACGTATCAATTCAGTTCGGGCTGATGGGTAAGAGCATCAATGTTGTAACTGCATGTGCAACAGGAACCAATTCCATCGGTGAAGCATTCCGGACCATTCAGTACGGGGATGCGGATGTGATGGTTGCAGGCGGTACAGAAGGCAGCGTGACACCTCTTGGTATTTCCGGTTTTACGGCGCTGACGGCTCTTTCCACATCGACGGATCCGGCACGCTGTTCCATTCCATTTGATAAGGACAGAAACGGATTTGTCATGGGAGAAGGCGCCGGTGTTGTTGTTCTGGAGGAGTTGGAGCATGCGAAGAAGCGCGGCGCGCACATCTATGCGGAGGTTGCAGGTTATGGCTGTTCTTCTGATGCCTTTCATATTACCTCTCCAAGAGAAGACGGAGCAGGCGCGGCAAAGGCAATGGAGCAGGCGGTAGCAGATGCAGGAGCAAGGATGGAGGACATTACCTACATCAATGCCCACGGAACATCAACTCACCACAATGATCTTTATGAGACAAGAGCAATCAAGCTGGCGTTCGGCGACCATGCAAAGAAGATTCATGTGAATTCCACAAAATCAATGATTGGCCATCTGCTCGGTGCAGCAGGCGCTGTGGAGTTTATTACCTGTGTCAAGACCATTGAAGAGGGATATATTCACCGGACGGTTGGTTTTGAAGAGGCAGAAGAAGAGATGGATCTGGATTACTGTAAGACGGCATATACGGAGCATGTGCCCTATGCACTGAGTAATTCTCTTGGATTTGGCGGACATAACAGCAGCATTCTTCTGAAAGAATACAACGATTAAGGATTGATCAGGGAGAGAGAAAATGGCAGTATTAACAACAACTGAGATCATGGACATTATTCCGCACAGACATCCGTTCCTGCTTGTTGATACAATTGAGGAGCTGGAGCCGGGTGTTCGTGCAGTCGGTAAAAAGTGTGTGACCTATACGGAGAACTTCTTTGCAGGACATTTTCCGCAGGAGCCGGTGATGCCGGGTGTGCTGATTATTGAAGCGCTGGCGCAGACAGGAGCGGTTGCTCTTCTCTGCTGTGAGGAATATAAGGGCAAGACCGCATATTTCGGAGGAATCAAGCAGGCACGCTTCCGCAGAAAAGTAGTTCCTGGCGATGTACTGACGCTTGAGGTTGAGCTGACCGCAGTCAAGGGCCCGGTTGGCGTTGGTAAAGGAACCGCTTATGTGAATGGTGAAAAAGCAGCGACCGCCGAGCTGACATTTGCGATTGGATAATCGCGTATATAAGGAGGTCTAAGATGGCTTTATTTGGTTTATTTGGTAAAAAAGCCGCTCCGGTTACAGAAGAAACACAGCAGAAACCGGTTTTGATACAGTGTCAGAAGTGTAAGGAAATGGTTGACCGTGAAGAAGCGGTTAAGAAAAAGTACATCTGCCCCAAATGCGGCGGATATTTCCGTGTCAATACGGTGAACCGGATTCACATGGTTACTGATCCGCGGACTTTTACTCCCTGGTTTGAGCAGATTCCGGACAGCAATCCGCTGGAGAACCCGGAGTATCCGGAAAAGCTGCAGGCAAACCGTGAGAAGACAAATCTGTCGGAGGCTGTAACGGTTGGTGAAGGTAAGATCTTTGGAGACCGGGCTGTAATCGGTGTCTGCGATGCCCGTTTTCTGATGGGAAGCATGGGATATGCCGTTGGCGAGCGGATTACAAGAGCGTTTGAGAAGGCAACCAGACTGCGTCTTCCCGTGTTCATTTTCTGCTGCTCCGGCGGCGCAAGAATGCAGGAGGGAATCATTTCTCTGATGCAGATGGGAAAGACGGCAGCAGCAATCAAGCGTCATCTGGATGCGGGACTGTTTTACTGCTCGATTCTGACCGACCCGACCATGGGCGGTGTAACGGCAAGCTTCGCGACACTGGCTGACGTGATCATGGCAGAGCCTGGGGCGCTGATTGGATTTGCAGGTCCCCGTGTCATTCGTCAGACCATTGGTCAGACACTGCCGGAGGGCTTTCAGACTGCGGAATTTCTTCTGGAACACGGACTGATCGATGGAATTGTTGAGCGTAAAAATCTGAAAAAGACCATGCATTTCCTGATCCGTTCCCATCGCAGTGAAGCGTCCTACGCAGGCTTTTTGTCTGAGAAGAAAGAGGGAAGCAGCGCAGAAACGGCGGCTGTACAGCCGGAAACGGCAGCAATAGGAATGCAGACGGATTCGCGTGCGTTTGCGGACGGTACAGAGAATAAGGTGTCGGAAATGACTCCGTGGCAGAAGGTACGTGAGTGCAGAAGCAGCACACGTCCCTCTTCCATGGATTACATCAAACGCATCTTCGATATTTTTGTCGAAGCCCACGGTGACAGACTGTATGGGGATGATAAGGCGCTCTTTGGCGGAATCGCGTTTCTGGACGGTCAGCCGGTAACCATTCTCGGAGAAGAGAAGGGAACCACGATGCAGGAGCGTATGGAACATAACTTTGGCATGCCGATGCCGGATGGATACCGGAAAGCGGTGCGTCTGATGAAGCAGGCGGAGAAGTTTAACCGCCCGATCATCAGCTTTATCAATACACCCGGCGCATTCTGCGGTGTAGATGCGGAGGAGCGCGGTCAGGGTGAGGCTATCGCAAGAAGCATCATGGAAATGTCCGGATTAAGCGTTCCGGTACTCTGCATTTTCATTGGAGAAGGCGGCAGCGGCGGTGCGCTGGCGACCGGTATGGGAAATAAGGTATGGATGCTGGAAAATTCCACCTATGCCATTCTTTCGCCAGAAGGATATTCATCCATCGTGTGGAAGACAAATGACCGGGCAGAGGAAGCGGCGGAGGAAATGAAACTGACTGCCCAGGATCTGGAGCGTCTGCGCGTGATCGACAAGATCATCCCGGAATTCGGAAAGGCTTCACCGGAGACTGTAGACCGGATTTCCGCATATATGAAAAAGGAAATCAAAGACTTTTTATGTTCTTACGACGGAAAAGAACGGGAGGAGATCGCTCAGGAGCGGTACTACCGTTTCCGCAGTTTTTAAGAATTTGAGGATAAGAAATGGATCAAATAAGGACGGCAGCCATTACCGGTACCGGAAGCGCGCTGCCTAAACGAATCATTAGTAATCATGACCTGGAACAGATTCTGGATACCAGCGACAGCTGGATCCGGGAGAGGACCGGAATCAGTCAGAGGCATCTGTCGGATGGAGAAGCCGTTGCCGATCTTGCTTCAGAGGCAGCAGAGATGGCGCTGAAGGATGCGGGAAGAGAGGCAAACGAGATTGATCTGATTCTGGCAGCAACTGCTTCTGCCGATTATATTTTCCCCAATCTGTCCTGCCTGATTCAGGCAAAGATCGGCGCGAAAAATGCAGCATGCTTTGACATCAATGTGGCATGTACCGGTTTTATCACTGCTCTGAGTACTGCATGGACCTATATCCGATGCGGAATGGCAAAAAAAGTTCTGATCGTCGGCGCGGAGGCCATGTCGCATCTGGTGAACTGGAAGGATCGGAGCACCTGTATTCTGTTTGGTGACGGGGCAGGAGCAGTGGTTCTGGAAGCGGCAGAAGAGGGAATGGAGGATGTTCTGCTTGGTGCAGACGGAGCAGCAGGTCAGTCCCTGACGTGCCGGACACGAATCGCCTCTCATCCGTTCTGTGAAACAAAGGACGCAAAGCAGGAAGGCGAAGATTGCGACTGTGATCTGCACATGGACGGACAGGCGGTATACCAGTTTGCGGTAACTACAGTTCCCAGGATTATCAGGCAGCTTCTGGCGCAGAATCAGATGGAGAAGGAGCAGGTTTCCTGCTATCTGCTTCATCAGGCCAATGAACGAATCATCCGATCCGCAGCAAAACGTCTCGGTGAGCCGATGGAGAAGTTCCCCATGAATGTGCAGCAGACAGGAAATCTGTCCGCAGCAAGCGTTCCTGTGCTCATGGATCAGTGCAGACGAAGCGGACAGCTGAAAAAAGGTGACCGGATTGTTCTGGCAGGATTTGGCGCAGGACTGACGTATGGAGCAGCTCTGCTGACATGGATGATTGAATAAAGCAGAATCGTCAAATTATCAGGTAAAAGAACCGCCTGCGGTCAATGGCATTAAGAAAATGGCATTGACCGCAGGCGGTCTTTTTTCGATTCTGATCCGATCCGTTTTTTCAGCATCCGGGCAGAGGCCGTGGAAACGTCCGGTCAAAGACGATCGTATTTACGCGTGCAGCGCGTTTCTTTTATTACTGCGGCTGCTTTCCGATGTAAGCAAGGATACCGCCGTCAACGTACAGAACGTGACCGTTTACGAAGTTGGAAGCGTCGGAAGCAAGGAACACTGCCGGGCCTGCCAGATCTTCTGCATCACCCCAGCGTGCAGCAGGAGTCTTGGAGATGATGAACTGGTCAAACGGATGACGGGAGCCGTCCGGCTGAATCTCGCGCAGCGGAGCTGTCTGAGGAGTTGCGATGTAGCCAGGTCCGATGCCGTTGCACTGGATGTTGTACTCGCCGTACTCGGAGCAGATGTTTCTGGTCAGCATCTTTAAGCCGCCCTTTGCAGCTGCATATGCGGAAACTGTTTCACGGCCAAGCTCGGACATCATGGAGCAGATGTTGATGATCTTTCCGTGGCCCTTCTTGATCATGCTGGGGATAACAGCCTTCGCAACGATGAACGGAGCGTTTAAGTCAACGTCGATTACCTGTCTGAACTGAGCAGCAGTCATCTCGCACATCGGGATTCTCTTGATGATGCCGGCATTGTTTACAAGAATGTCGATCACACCAACTTCCTTTTCGATGGTAGCTACCAGATTGTTGACAGCATCCTCATCGGTAACGTCGCATACATAGCCGTGAGCGTCGATTCCGGCCTCTTTGTAAGCAGCAAGACCCTTGTCTACCAGCTCCTGCTTGATATCGTTGAAAACGATGGTAGCGCCTGCAGAAGCCATTCCCTTTGCGATTGCAAATCCGATGCCGTAGGACGCGCCGGTAACTAAAGCAACCTTACCGGTCAGAGAAAAACAAGACATATCCATGGTTGTAAACCTCCTGATTAAATTTTTATTGGTATGTATATACGAACGAAACGATTCGCTCTTACGTATCATACATAATTATACACAGTATACCACATTTTTGCAAGGAAGAAAAGTCGTTTTTACAACTTTAATCTTTTAATTTAAAAAAGTGCTTAGGAATCCCTTAAAACACTTGCAAAATAAAGGGTTATCGTGTATAATGGGCTCACTTGTTAACTGACAAGACAATTGAAGGAGGATAGAATTATGAAAAAGTTTGTTGCTGCTTCTCTGAGCGCTGCGCTGCTTGCAGGAACCGTATCTACCGTTGTAATGGCAGAAGAGGCTGCTGTTGCCAGCTCCAGTGATGTGATCACAATTGCAATTACTGCTGACGGAGAGACCATGGAGGCTGGTCTTGTTGCACTGAACAGCGAGAGCGGAGATACTTCTCTGTCTGCTTACGCAACACTTCCGCCGTCTATGCTTGGAACCGAGGAGCCGATGACTCTTGAACTTGCGGATCTGGTAAAAGTTGTTGCAGGAGACTGCTACCTGAACATTGATGCAGTTCTTGGTCTGTACCAGAACATGACAGGAGACGCTTCTCTTGTATCTCTGACCACAATGGTTGGTATTGATCAGCCGTTCGTTGTAATCCCGAAGCTTGAGATCGAGGCTGCTGCCGCTGAGGAGCCGGTTGTAAGCGAGGAGCTTGCTGCTGCTCTGATGGAGTGTGTATCCGGCTTTGAGATGACCGAGACCGAGACCGGTGCAGTTGTTTCTTTCAACGATGATTCCCTGCTTGCAGCAGTCACTGCATTTGAGGCTGTATATGAGACCTATGGTGAGGAGCTGTCCGGTCTGATGGCAACTGATTCTGAGAGCACCATTGATGTGAAGACCGTATTTGCTGATTACATCCTTGCAGCTGCTGAAGGTATGGCAGAGGTTGACACTACTTCTACCGTTGATGCCAATGTTGAGATGATCAACATGATGGTTGACATGGTAATGGAAGAGGCAATGGCAAGCGCAGATCTGAGTGTAGACACCGAGGTTGAGGGCGTTGAGTCTGCTTCCATGACTGAGACCGTAGCAGCTGCTCTTGAGACCATTGATGTTGAGGGAACCATCACCGTGGATCAGACCGAGACCGAAATGGTAGTTGTTGCAGATGTAAACGTTACCGAGGCTGAGCAGACCGTGAATGTAATGGTAAGCTTCGTTTCCACCATGGATGGTGAGTTTTCCGAGATCACTGCTCCGGAAGCAACTCCTCTGAGAGACATCGTTAAGAACGGTGTGATCATCTACTACAGCATGATGATGGCTGAGATGGAGACCGCAGCTGCTGAGTAATTAAACCAGTCAGACAATGAATCAGGAGCCAAAGCAGCCGGATTGTCAGAACGATGTCCTGAGACATCGGATGAGATCCGCTGACTGATGGATATCTGCGAGCAAACCGCTTATGAATGATTGATTTCATTCATAAGCGGTTTTTTTGTGTCTCTATCTGATCCGGCATACCGGTGACACATTCGATCCGATCTGCAATGCGTAAAATCTTTATAGAATCTTAATGCGGGAGAGAATCCCCTAACACTCTTTTAAAATGAAAGAATGTATAATGGAGACAGAACAGAGGTTCCGATTCGGACGCTGTTTGTGATACAATTTTCAGACTGAAAGGCAGGAAAATGGATGGAAAGAAATGCAATGAACAAAAAACGCAGGAATAAAAAGCTTATCTTTCTTGCAATTTGGCTTGCCGTCCTTGCAGGAATCGTGGTTGGAATCCTGCTTTTATGGCCGCCCGGAAGCAGGCATGAAAACATCAGGGAGGTCATGCGGGATGGTGTGCTGCATGAGCAGAATAAAATGGATCTGTTCGGGCTGGAGGTGAATCCGGGACTGATTTCCGCTTACATGGTTACGGCAATCTTGTTGACGGCAGCAGCACTGATCCGGATATTCACAATTCCGGGATTTCAAACGGTACCAGGTAAATTCCAGTGCATGATTGAGAAGCTGGTGGAATTTTTCTCGGATATGGCGAACAGCAACAGTCACCATCGTCCCCGTTTGGTGGGAGCGTACATATTCAGTGCCGGTGTTTATCTGTTCTTTGGAACGCTGTTCGAGCTTTTTGGAATTCAATGGCCCACCGCCTCCGGTGTTTCCATGTCCCTTCCGGCACCGGTATCGGATATCAATGCCGCAATCGCCCTTGGTGTTCTGTCATATGCCTTGATTCTTGGCGCGGGTATCATCTGCGGCGGTTTTCGGGGGGCGCTCGGCGTGTTGAAGGATTTTTCGCTTCCAATCTCAATGAGCTTCCGTCTGTTCGGTGCCCTGATCAGCGGTTTACTGGTAACAGAGCTCGTCTATTATTATGTCAGCCTTAGTTTTGTACTGCCTGTTATTGTCGGTGTTCTTTTTACACTTCTGCATGCCATCGTACAGACCTATGTGCTTACAACACTGGTATCAATCTTCTATGGAGAAGCTGTTGAGCCGAAACCACGAAAAAGAAAAAATAAGAAAGCAAAGAGGTAAACCGATATGAAAAAAATGATAACTGTCCTAATGATGATTCTGATGCTTACAATGACTGCGACGATGGTTGGCAGTGTTTCCGCAGCAGCGGCAGAGCCTGCTTCGACGGATCAGGCGGTGGCTGCTGTGCAGGATACCGAGGCAAACGGGAACGATGTTCTCTCGACGAAAGCAATTGCGGCTGCAATTGTTGTAGCGGTTGTCGGAGCGGCAGGTGCGATTGGTATGGCAATGGCGATTTCGAAAAGCACAGAAAGCATGGCACGCCAGCCGGAAATGGCATCCAAAATAAACTCTGCGATGATGCTTGGTATTGTCTTTATTGAGACAGCAATTATCTATGCGCTGATTGTTGCAATTCTTATCATTTTTGTTTTGTAAGAGGGAACGAATATGCCACTTAACATTGATTTTTTACAGATTCTTCTGCATATGCTGAATTTTGTTCTTCTTGCCGGCGGTCTGACGTTTCTTCTGTATAAACCGGTCAATCGTTTTCTGGAGCAGCGCCGTGAGCAGTTTGCCGGGGAAGAGAAGAGGAATCGGGAGTCTGCGGAAGAAAACGAAAAACTGCGAACCGAGTATGAACAGCGGCTTCGCAGGGCAGATGAGGAAATCGCCGAACGAAAGAAAGCTGCCGAGAAAGAATGGGCTGATCTTTCCGCCCAATACATCAGAGAAGCACAGGAAAAGGCAGCTGCCATTCTCCTTGCGGCAGAACAGGAAGCAGAAGAACGAAAGGAACACATTCTTGAATCCGCGCAGACCGAGATTGGTGAGCTGGTGGTTTGTGCAACGCAGAAGCTGCTGAGCGATACGGTGACACCTGAGCGCAACAGTGCTTTGTATGACGAGTTTATCCGGCTTGCCGAAGATACGATAACTGCTGAGAGGTCGAAGCATGATAAAAAATAGTTTTGAAAGTTCGCAAGAGCAGGAGCAAAATGTTTTAACGGTTGAAATCCAGTGTATGACACCGCCCGATGAACAGCAGTTGGAAAAAATGCGCGCGTTCTTTCTGGCGGAATATCAGGCGGATGAAATTGACTTTGTAATAAAAAGGGATCCTGGTGTAGTTGGCGGCTTCCGCATTTTCGTTGGTGATGAAAACTATGACTGGAGTACGCTTGGGCGAATCCGTCAGCTGCGGAAATCATTTCAGTCGTTACAAAAACTGCAGGATCCTGCACAGATTATATCGCTGCTGCGTGAGGATATACAAAACTTCGAACTTCACGTGGGACATCAGCAGGTCGGTTTTGTGGTTTCTGTCGGTGACGGCATTGCAATCATTGAAGGTCTGCGTGAAGTCGAGTACGGTGAGATAGTTCTTTTTGACTGCGGTGTAAAAGGAATGGTACAGGATATCCGCGCCGACGGCACAAACGGTATCGTTCTTTTCGGCGACGACTCGGAGATTTATGAAGGCAGCCGTGTGGTAAGAACACAGCGAACAGCCGGTATTCCAATCAGCAAGAAAATACTCGGAAGAATCATTGATCCACTCGGTAAGCCGGTTGATGGGGGAGGAGAGATTGGAGCCAAAGAATATTATCCGATTGAACGGCCGGCTCCCGGTATTATCGAGCGGAAATCGGTAGGCAGACCGATGGAAACCGGTATTCTTGCCATTGACGCGATGTTTCCCATTGGACGGGGGCAGCGTGAACTGATCATCGGTGACCGGCAGACAGGAAAGACAACGCTTGCAGTGGATACCATCATCAATCAGAAGAATAAGGATGTCGTCTGCGTATATGTCGCAATCGGACAGAAAGCGTCCTCCATTGCAAAGGTTGTTTCCACACTGAAGAAGCATGATGCGATGGACTACACGGTTGTTGTGTCCTCTCCGGCGAGCGATGCCGCTTCTCTGCAGTATATTGCGCCATATGCAGGCTGCGCGGTTGCCGAATACTTTATGTATCATGGAAGAGATGTTCTGATTGTTTACGATGACCTTTCCAAACATGCCGTTGCATACCGCACGCTCAGCCTGCTGCTGGAGCGGTCACCAGGACGTGAAGCATATCCCGGTGACGTGTTTTATCTGCATGCAAGGCTTCTGGAGCGTTCGGCACAGTTGTCGGACACGATGAGCGGCGGCAGCATGACAGCTCTTCCCATTGTGGAAACACAGGCGGGAGATGTTTCGGCTTACATACCGACAAACATTATTTCCATAACGGACGGCCAGATCTTTCTGGAAAGCGAACTGTTCTTTGCAGGACAGCGGCCGGCTGTCAATGTGGGATTGTCTGTGTCACGTGTCGGAGGAGCAGCTCAGACCAATGTGATGAGAAAATCGGTGGGAACCGTTCGGCTTGACCTGGCGCAGTATCGGGAAATGCAGGCATTTTCGCAGTTTGGAGGCGACCTGGACGCAGGTACGGCGCGGCAGCTTAAGTACGGCGCCGGACTGATGCAGCTTCTGCGGCAGCAGAAAAACGCACCGATGAGCCTGCACCGACAGGTAATTACGCTGATCTGTGCACAGGCGAGACTGTTTGTGGATGTGCCGCAGAAAGAAATCCGGCTGGTACAGCAGGAGCTTCTTACGTATTTTGAACAGTATAAGAGCGCCGTCTGTCATAAGATTGAACACGGAAAGACCTATTCCGATGAGTTGAAGAATGAGATTATTGATACAGCAAAGCGGTTTCTGGAAAACCGTAAATGAGAAAGGAGGCATGATACATGGCAGGAGCAAGTGAAATAAAGAGCAGGATTGCAGGCGTTTGTGAGACGAAAAAGATAACCGATGCCATGTATATGATCTCTTCTGCAAAAATGCGGCGGGCACTGCGGGATCTGGAAGAAACCACACCGTATTTTCAGACATTGGCTGAGAAAATCGGCGAGCTGTTTTCCTATATCCCGCAAACGAAAAACCGGTATTTCAGCGTGTCAGTACCAGAGGAGCAGCTTCACAGGACACATGGGATCCTGCTGATTACAGCGGATAAGGGACTGGCAGGCGCTTACAATCAGGAGGCGATCCGTGTATGTGAAGCGTACATGGCAAGGCATCCGCAGACGACCGTGTTTATTCTGGGCGAATACGGAAGACAGTATTTTCTGAACCAGAACCTTCCTTTTGTGCAGGAATTTCAATATTCCGCCCTGCATCCGAGTCTGACGGACGCGCGGAAGATCTGTGCAGATCTGCTGGAATACTATGACGATGAGAGACTGGACGAAATCAATATTATTTACACGGACTACATCGGAAAAAAGCCCGGCGAGTGCAAAAAAATCACCTTGCTTCCGTTGACACAGACGCGATTTCATGCAGCCGATTCTGTGATCGATGCGGCAGAAAAGGAATTCCTGCCGAGTCCCGATGCGGTGCTTGACGGAATCGTGCCCAGCTATCTGATGGGATTCATTTACGGATGCCTTGTGGAAAGCTTCTGCAGTGAACAGCAGGCCCGCATGACGGCGATGAAAAGTGCCGGAGATAATGCCGAGGAGATGCTGAAAACACTCCGTGTGCAGTACAACAAGATACGGCAGGCAGAGATAACAAATGAAATGATAGAAATAACAGCAGGTGTAAGAGCGCTGAAACGGCGCCGTAAGCCCGCTGCGGGAGATATGTGCCATGAAGACGAATGAATTGCAGAAAAATGCAGGTAAGATCGTTCAGATTACCGGTCCGGTTGTTGATGTGCAGTTTGCGAAGGAAGCGCTGCCGAAAATCAGGGAAAAGCTATATGTGATCTGCAGGCGCGAACGCCGGGCGATGGAGGTTGTACAGCACATCGGCGGTTCGGTTGTGCGCTGTGTGATGTTAGGTGCAAGCGAGGGGCTTTGCCGGGATATGACCGTTTATGCAGACGGTGCTCCGATTTCCGTGCCGGTAGGAGAGGCAGTGCTTGGAAGAGTCCTCAATGTTCTGGGAGAGCCAATCGATGGAAACGCTGCGCTGCCCGAAGACTGCCAACGGAAATCAATCTACCGCCCGGCGCCGGCCTATGCAGACCGTTCGGTCTCCGAAGAGATACTGGAAACCGGGATCAAGGTCATCGACCTGCTTGCGCCTTATACAAAAGGCGGTAAAATCGGTCTGTTCGGCGGTGCCGGAGTCGGAAAAACGGTACTGATCCAGGAACTGATTCATAACATTGCCACGGAACATGGCGGATATTCCATTTTCACTGGTGTTGGTGAGAGAAGCCGTGAAGGAAATGATCTGTTTTACGAGATGAAGGACAGCGGTGTTCTGGATAAAACAGCACTGGTTTTTGGTCAGATGAATGAAGCGCCTGGTGTGCGAATGCGTGTGGCGCTTACAGGACTGACGATGGCAGAGCATTTCCGCGATGAAGCGAAAAAGGATGTTCTTCTGTTCATTGATAACATCTTCCGTTTCATTCAGGCAGGAAGCGAGGTATCCACGCTGCTTGGCCGCATGCCTTCCGCGGTCGGTTATCAGCCGACATTATCGCAGGAGCTGGGTGAGCTGGAGGAGCGGATCGCATCGACAAAAAATGGCTCCGTTACCTCTGTGCAGGCAATCTATGTACCTGCTGATGACCTGGCTGATCCTGCACCGGCAACCACCTTTGCGCACCTGGACGCAACAACGGTACTCAGCCGTAAGATTGCCGAACTTGGCATCTATCCGGCAGTGGATCCGCTGGAATCCTCCTCACGAATGCTGGATCCGGAAATTGTCGGCGAAGAGCATTACCATGTGGCACGCACGGTTCAGGAAATTCTGGAGCATTATCATGAGCTGCAGGACATCATTGCGATTCTTGGCATGGACGAACTGAGCGAGGAAGATAAGCTGCTTGTCCGCCGTGCAAGAAAGATCCAGCGTTTTTTGTCTCAGCCGTTTTGCGTCGCGGAAAAATTCACAGGAGTAAACGGCGTTTATGTGCCGCTCAGTGAAACGATCCGCAGCTTTCGGGCAATTCTGGAAGGCGAAGCAGACGAATATCCGGAAAGCGCATTTTTTAATGTAGGAACGATTGACGATGTAAAAGAAAAAGCAAAGCGGCTTGCGGAGGCGGACAATGAAAACCTTTCAACTTGAAATTCTGACTCCGGAGCGGGTGTTTTACCGTGGTGAATGCATCTCGCTCATTGTTCCCATCACGGACGGAATGCTTGGCATTATGGCAAACCGGGAACCGATCACCGCATCGCTGACAAACGGCGAAGCCTATTATACAAAGCCGGACGGGGAAAAAATTCTGTTTTCTCTGTCGGGCGGAATGATTGATGTCGGGAACAATGCAGCGAAGGTACTGTGTGAATATGCGCTGCTGCCGGAAGAGATTGACGAGGAAAAAGAGCGTCGGGAAGCGGAAAAGGCCCGTGTGGAGCTTCGAAAGGAGCAGAGCAGGAGAGACTACATGCTTTCAAAGATTATGCTTTCAAACGCAGTGAATAACCTGAAGGTCAAGCAAAAGAAAAGCATCAACGGATGACAGGGAATAGAACAGGGACTGGAATTGGGGATACCGGTAGAAATTTTCATTTTTTTGTGATACAATGAAGCAAAACATCGTAAGGCGGTGAGAAAGATGGATCAAAAGAAAACGTTTGGTTCGCCGGCAGAGGAGGAGCATATTCTTGTGTGTCTGTCGGCTTCCCCATCCAATGCGAAAATCGTCAATACCGGTGCAAAAATGGCAAAAGCGTTCGGCGGCAGTTTTACTGCGCTGTATGTTCAGACGCCCGATTCGGAAAAAATGGACGAAACGGATAAGAGGAGACTGGAATGCCATGTTCGCCTTGCGGAGTCCTTCGGCGCTGCCGTTACGACTGTTTACGGAGATGATGTTTCGTTTCAGATTGCCGAGTTTGCACGGATTTCAGGCGTGACAAAAATCGTGATCGGAAGAAGCGGAATGAAGCGCCGTCATTTTTGGAGAAAGCCGACGCTCACGGAGAAGCTGACAGAGATTGCTCCCAATATCGATATTCATATCATCCCGGACAGCCTGGCGGATACCAGGTACAGGGAGAAGACGGGCTCTGCCAGAAATGTGATTCCTTCCGTCTGGGATCTGCTGATCACACTGTATATTCTTTCTGCTGTGACTGTATTGGGAATCCTGTTCTATGATGTCGGATTTACGGAAGTAAATATTATTACCGTTTACTATCTTGGCGTGCTGCTGATTTCTTTGTTTACCAGAAGCAGGATTTGCGGCATAATCAGTTCACTCGGCTGTGTGATTCTGTTTCGTTTCTTTTTCCAGGTATCGGGAATGTCTTTTCTTGCCTATGAAGAGGGATATCCGGTAACGATGGCAATCATGCTTGTCGTTTCGGTTGTGACAGCGACCCTGGCCAACCGGCTGGGGGATCATGCAAGACAATCCTCACGGTCCGCATACCGCACAAAAATTCTGTTTGATACCAGCCAGCTGCTGCAGAAGGCGCAGAATGAAAAAGAAATGATCCATATCACGGCAGTTCAGCTGATGAAACTGCTGAGACGGGATATTGCTGTGTACCCGGAACTGGACGGGAAGCTTTCGGAAGGATATCCGGTAACTGTGCTTCCGGAGACGGACACAACATTGTTTTTTTCCAGGGAAGAACGGGAAGCGGCAGCGTGGGCATATCAGAACAGACATCGCGCAGGGGCGACTACGGATACGATGAATCATACAAAGTTTCTGTATTTGTCAATCCGGATCAACAGGAAGGTTTACGGGGTAATCGGCGTCCACATCAACGGAAAGCCGGTGGACGCGTTTGAAAACAGCTTTCTGCTCTCCATACTTGGCGAATGTGCCCTTGCCATTCAGAACAGCCGAAATGCAAAGGAGAAAGAGCAGGCGGCAGTTCTGGCGAAAAATGAGCAGCTCAGAGCGAATCTGCTGCGCGCGATTTCCCATGACCTTCGCACACCGCTGACCTCGATTTCGGGAAACGCCAGCAATCTTCTGGTCAATTGGAAGATGATGGATGACGAAACGAGAATGCAGGTGTTTACGGATATTTCCGACGATTCCCAGTGGCTGATCAGTCTTGTGGAAAACCTTCTTTCTGTTACGCGGATCGAAGAAGGAAGAATGAATTTTAACATGTCCGTTCAGCTGATGGATGAGGTGATTGAAGAAGCGCTGAAGCACATCAGCCGAAAAGGCGCTGCACACAACATAACGGTAGAATATGGTGACGAACTGCTGCTTGCGCGGATTGATGCAAGACTGATTATGCAGGTTATCATCAATATTGTTGATAACGCGATCAAATATGCGCCTGCCGGTTCTGATATCAGAATTGCCGCCAAAAATCAGGACGGCATGGTCGTCGTAAGCATTTCCGACAACGGGGCAGGAATTCCTGACGAAATGAAACCGCGTGTATTTGAGATGTTCTACACAGGCGACAATAAAATTGCTGACAGCAGACGAAGCCTTGGACTGGGTCTTCCTCTCTGCCGTTCGATCATTAACGCACATGGCGGTGAACTGAGGCTGACGGATCATGTCCCTCATGGCTGTGTCTTTACGTTTACATTACCTGCAGGTGAGGTGAATATCAATGAATAAATCCCTGATTCTTGTCGTTGAAGACGATGCGGCGATCCGCAACCTGATCACAACGACGCTGAAAACACATGACTATAAATACAGTGCTGTCCCCACGGGCGAAGGCGCTATCATGGAGGCATCCTCCCGGAACCCGGATATCGTCCTGCTGGATCTGGGACTGCCGGACATGGACGGTGTGGAGGTAATCCGGCGCATCCGGACCTGGTCGAATATGCCGATCATCGTGATCAGCGCAAGGAGCGAGGAGACGGATAAAATTGAAGCGCTGGACTGCGGTGCCGATGACTATCTGACCAAGCCGTTTTCGGTTGAAGAGCTGCTTGCGCGGCTTCGTGTTACTCAGCGTCATCTTGCAGCCATGCAGAACGGTTCGTCAGCAAACGAAGCCGTTTTTGTCAACGGCAGACTGAAAATTGACTACGCCGCAGGCTGTGCCTGGCTTGGAGAGGACGAACTGCATTTAACGCCCATCGAATATAAACTCCTTTGCCTGATGGCGCAGAATATCGGAAAGGTAATGACACATACCTATATTACACAAAAGGTATGGGGAAGCAGCTGGGATAATGATGTGGCTTCTCTTCGTGTGTTTATGGCAACGCTCAGAAAGAAAATTGAAAGAGAACCGGATTCTCCGCAGTATATTCAGACACATATTGGTGTCGGGTATCGGATGATGCGGGTGGAATAAATTAAGGACAGGTTCCGGATACGTTTCGAATACGTTTAAATATGCGCAGAAAAAAGAGTCTCCGAACAAATACAACCGTCTGGAACACAGATCGGATTGTTTTGTTCGGAGACTCTTTTGATTACGCTTTTGCAAAAGCAGCGTGCCGGGCGGGGGCGCCTGGTCACTCCTTCGGCGAGCGTCAGGATAACGAGTGAAACTCGCGCAGAGTTCTTCTTTCTGTTATAGGGTGACTCCGTTTTTCACAAGCAGCTCGCGGGCAGAATCTACGGAATCGATGCCGTGAAGGTTTTTGATCGGCGCAAACTCGCGCTCGCGGACAACCTCATAGGCACAGCAGCTGTTCATCAGATGAACCATGTCAAGAACCAGCGCTTCGAATTTATAGCCGTTTGGTGTTTCCGGCTTTACGATGGTTCCGTTTTCATCTACATAGGGAATTTTCTTTTCGACTACATGGATCTGGAGGGATGTGTTCTGGATTTCTTCCAGACGGTCCAGGCGGAACATGTAGTTCAGGATCACACCGAAGTTGTAGAGAAGATTTCCTTTCTCATCTCTTAAGTGGATCATGTCATCGGTCATTTCATAGTATTCAACGATGGACGGACGGCCGTCTTCCAGGCAGAGAACACCAACGCGCTCATCCGGAGCAGCCTTGCGGACAACTTTGCCGCCGCATTCGCAACCGGAAGCGATCACACCGCCTACAAAAGCGAGATCATTGATCCGCTGAAGAACGTTGTCCACAGCGAAAACAGTCAGCCATTCCACACCGCTTTCTTTCAGAACTTCCAGGTAGCCGGCTTTCATCAGTGAGGAGAACCAGCCGCCGTTTCCGTTTGGAGAGAGAGAAAGCTTTCCCTTCTCTTCCAGAAGGAGTTTGCCGTCATAGCCGACACTGGGAGCCATTTCCTGTTTGAAGAAATGGATGAAATCGGCATGGTAGCCGAAGTAGGAATGGTCTTTGAGGAAGGAAGTGGTTTCCTCATGGTTTTTATCACTTGTCATGATGTAGAGCGGAACCCAGGCACCAACACGGTTGACAACGTCCATCAGGTTGTTAATGAGACATTCAAAGATGTAGAGATCTCTTGTCACACCAACATTGAAGGTTCCCTTTGGTCCGTCATAGCCAAGACGGGTTCCCTGACCGCCTGCAAGAAGAACGGCGCCGACTTTTCCGCTGCGGATGGCTTCTGCACCGATTGCTTCGAATTCATCTCTTCGGCGCTCGATTTCATCGACTTCCAGAGCGCCAAGCGGTTCCAGTACACCGCGGGATTCTTCTGTTGTAGTACGGTTCTTTAAAAGATCAAGCAGGCTCCAGTCGATGGACTCGATCTGGGCAAGCAAGGAGTTCTGTTCGGTTTCGTTCAGCTCATCAAAGTAGGTGAGAAGCTGAAGCTGGTCATAGCGCGAAAGTAACGCTGCTGCTTCCTCTCTGTTCATATATACCTCCATATTCTGTATCCAGGCGAACATGCCGGTGACATGTTCGGTCGGATTGCTTATGCATCCAGGCGAACATGCCGGTGACATGTTCGGTCGGATTGGTTCATCTGTTTAAAACTATAAACAGATACGTTTTTGTCTAAGGCATAACGTATCATATCTTCTGAAAAAAAGCAAGACGGAATTGTAAGAAAAGCGTAATAAAATAAGTATTTCTTTTCGGAAGCATGGTGTGGTATACTGTGCAGGTAAGAGGAAAAGGATTGAACTTTCGTTAAGAAAAAGAGGACAGGAAATGAAGTTTCTTTTGGTTGCGGTTAATTCAAAATATATTCACAGCAATCCGGCGGTATACAGTCTGAAAAGCAGTCTGGAGTGTCTGGGAAGCGGAAGTGAAACGGTATCAATCGCGGAGTATACGATTAATCAGGATCCGGAAGAAGTGCGTGCGGATATTTTTCAAAGAAAGCCGGATGCGATCGGTTTCTCCTGCTACATCTGGAACATCCGCTATGTAACCGATCTGGCAGAGGATCTGGCGAAGCTGCTTCCCCAAACAGCAATCTGGGTTGGCGGACCGGAGGTTTCCTATCGTGCAGAAGAGCTGATGAACCGGTATGCGTGGCTTTCCGGTGTGATGGTTGGCGAGGGAGAAGCTGTTTTTGCGAGACTGATTGGCGCGCTGGCAGAAGGGAAACGGCTGCCAAAAGAGAAGAGCGGTCTGGTGTACCGGGATTCGGACGGAACCATTCAAAACGGAGGAGTCTCTGCACCGGTTGATTTTTCTGCGATCCCCTTTGTCTATGGAAGGGATGAGCTTCCCGAAAACCGGATCGTTTACTATGAATCGTCCAGAGGCTGTCCCTACCGCTGCAGCTATTGTCTCTCCTCGATTGACAAGCAGCTGCGGTTCCGCAATCTGGATCTGGTTTACCAGGAGCTGCAGTACTTTCTGGATCAGAAGACGGCCCAGGTGAAATTTGTTGACCGGACATTTAACTGCCAGAAGGAACGGGCACGCCAAATCTGGACGTTTCTGAGAGACCATGACAACGGAATCACCAACTTCCATTTTGAGATCAGTGCCGATCTGCTGGAGGAGGCGGATTTTCAGCTTCTTTCCACGCTGCGGGAAGGACTGGTTCAGTTTGAAATCGGTGTTCAGACAACAAATCCGCTGACGCTGCGGGCAATCCGGAGAACGGCTTTCAGAGAAAGAATCTTTTCCGCGGTGCGGCGGATTGCCGAAGGAAGGAACATCCATCAGCATCTGGATCTGATTGCCGGCCTTCCTTATGAGGACTATGAAAGCTTTCGCCGTTCGTTCTGCCAGGTATATGAACTGCATCCGGATCAGCTGCAGCTTGGCTTTCTGAAGCTTCTTTCCGGAACGGAAATGGAGAAGGAAGCAGATGGCTACGGAATGGTGTGTTCGTCCAGACCGCCCTATGAAGTATTAAAGACAGACTGGATCAGCTTTGAGGAGCTGCGCAGGCTGAAACGGGTGGAGGAAGCGGTGGAAACCTTCTATAACACCTGCCAGTTTTCCATGACTGTCCGGTATCTGGAACAGAAGTGCGCGGATTCGTTTTCCGTCTATGAGCTGTTGGGAGAATTCCTTGGGAAGCTGCATGAAGAGGGCGGAAAGCCGGGACGCAGAAAGCTTTATGAAAGGACGGCAGCGTTTCTGATGGAGCGGTGGCCGCAGGAAGGGGATCAGATCAGCCAGCTGCTGACTTTTGACTATTACTCCAGAGAGAATGCAAAAGACCGGCCTTTGTTCTGCCGTGCTTCCTCGGAATGGAAGGAAGAGGAAAAACAGTTCTACATTCGAGAGGCAGCAAAGAGACAGTATCTTGGCGGGTACGCGGAGGCGGACAGCAGACAGCTTCAGCGGATGACCCATCTGGAGGTGTTTGACTGGGATTTTGTGTCCGAAACGGATGGAACACCGGTGAAACGGAAAACGACGGTGGTAGTGTTTGATTACCGGATCAGGGATTTCAAGACCTTCAATGCAAAACCACTGGTAATTTTGGACTTTTTCGAAAATGATGCTTGCAAAACAGCAGGCTTTCATATATATTAGATATGATATGGTCTTTTTCGGCGGCGCGTCAAAACGTCTCCGGTGAACATGCTGAAAGGAGAATTGAAAACGGATGAGTCAGTCTAAGAATCAGCCGAAGAAAACGGCGAAGAATCAGTCAAAGCGGCTGAAGAGAAAGCAGATGATCGTTGCGGTCATGGCGGGAATCCTGGCGTTGGGAATGGTAGTTACAACGGTGGTTTCATCCCTGTTTTCGATTATGTAAGAATTGCGAAGCGAAAGGAGTAAGAATGTTCGTTAAGAAGTATGCAAAGCAGATTACGATTGCAGCCGGCTGCGGTGCGCTTGTACTGGGCGGTCTTGGTTACCAGATGGCAGCCAAAGCTGACGTAAACTATAACATAACGATCCGCAAGGCAAATCAGAATGTGGTGTTCCAGCGCGGTATTTCCATTGAAGGCCAGAGTCTGGAGGGAATGACTCTGCAGCAGGCAGCAGACTGGGTCAATACCTATGTATCCGAAGTCCAGAACCGAAAAATTAATCTGTCTGCCTTTGATAATGTGTTTGAATACAATGGTTCCAGCTTTGGAATGACCTGGTCCAATCCGGAACTGGTCAATGACCTGTCCGCTTACCTGACTGCCGGAAACTTCGTCGAGCAGTATAAGCTTCAGAAGGATCTGGATGCAAATCCTGTGAATCTGGATATTCAGCTGACCTACGATGAATCGGCTGTGCGCAGTGTAGTTCAGAATCTGGCAGATACCTACTATGCGGCTCCTGTTGATGCGACGACAAGACGTGAGAACGGAGCGTGGGTGGTATCACCGGAAATCATCGGTCAGGAGTTTGACGTAGAAGCGATCATGACTGATCTGACGGCTCTGATTTCAGACTATGATAACCATGCGGACATCAATTATGACATGCCCTGCATCATTACAGAGCCAAACTATACGTCGGCTGATTTTGCGTACTCAGCGCAGCCGCTCGGATCCTATGCAACCGGTAATCTCGGTACGTGGGAACGTACAACAAATATTACGATTGCTGCGCAGCGGATCAACGGTACGATTGTCTATCCGGGTCAGGAAATGTCAACCAATGCGATTTATGATGTTTCCAAAGAAAACGGATATCAGATCGCTCCTGGCTATGAGAATGGACAGCAGGTTCCGGCGTTGGGAGGAGGAACCTGTCAGTCAACAACAACCCTGTATAATGCGCTTCTGAATGCAGAAGTAACAATAACGGAGCGCAGCCCTCATTCCATGATCGTTACCTATGTTCCGCCTGCACTGGATGCAGCTGTTGCAGTCGGTGGTAAGGATCTGAAGTTCAGAAATGATTACAGCCATCCGATTTATCTGGAATCTTATATTTACGACGGACAGATTCATGTTGTTGTCTGGGGAATCGAAGAGCGGCCTGCAAACCGCCGTGTTGCATACCGGCCGGAAGTGCTGGAATGTGTTTTCTATCCGGCATCAGAGCTGTATAATGTCGTTGTGGATAACAGTCAGGTTGTGTATGGACCAACCGCCAGTGTTGGTCAGAAGATTACGGCACCGGTAGAGACGCATCCAAAGGTTGTGGCAAAATCCTATAAGCAGATTTACATTGATGGCGTACTGGTGGAGGAACAGCTGCTGAATTACGATAGTTACGCACCGATGAAGGGACTGATGTATATTGCCAGTGACTGTAATGTAACAAGCTATGCGTATCAGTGTGCATACGGTACCGGTGTCTATCCGTACCTCAGCTTCAGCATTCACCATACGGTAACCTTTAAGAACGGAGAAGACTGGAATCCGAATACTGCCGCAGAAAACTATACACCCTGATAAGTGCAGGGAATTATCAGCAAAGCTGGAAATTTCAGTTTTTTAGAAGTGACTAAGGAATGACTATGAATACAGGACGAATTTCTTACAATATGACGCAGCGAAGCGTCAGAAAGCCGATGAAGTCGGGAAGCGGTCTGCTTCCCGGCTTTGTGCGATACAGAGACTGTGCGGTGGTGTCCGGGAAAAACGGAGACCAGATGGTGACAGCGGTTCTGACCGGAACCATCGGGATGGCACAGGAGGTGCGGCTTCTGTTTTGCCGCGGAGAGAATCAGATTCTCTGCCAGGGCGGAAGGGTGCAGGCGATATCAGCTGCCATCGTGATTCCGACGGACTGGGAGGAAAGCAGGCTCGCTGATGTGACAGCAGAGCTGAGCGGGCTCTGCAGGAAAGCAGGTGCAGATTTTGCGCAGATGCATGTAACGGCGGCAGAGCAGATTGCCGTCCCTGTTCTGACACTTTCTTTTTTGGGTGAACTGTGTAAAGAGGAATGTCTGCCGGAGCCGGGAGCAGCAATTCTGGCAGTTGGACACGCGGGAATGGCGGGTGTCGCGATTCTGGCACAGAATGGAAGAGAAGCGCTGAAAAAGCGCTATGCAGGCGCTTTTCTGGAAAAGACTGATGCCTGGTGGAATGAACTTTCCCTGAGACAGGCCACAGAAGCGCTTGACGGCTTTTCCTGTTACAGGTATCCGGTTCAGGAAGGCGGTGTGCTGGCTGCGCTGTGGTATCTGGCGGATGGGCTTGGCAAAGGCTTTGACATTTCCATGAAGCAGATTCCGATTCGTCAGCAGACGGTGGAGATCTGCGAGTTTTACCGCATCAACCCCTATCAGCTGGCGGGAGACGGTATGATGCTTGTGGTAACGGAAAAGGCGGAGGAATGTGCCGCACGTCTGCAGGAGAAGGGGATGGAAGCAGTGCTGCTTGGATTTATAACGGCGGATAAGGCGAAAATCCTGCGCAACGAGGAGGAGGTCCGCTATCTGGATAAACCGGCAAGGGATGAACTGGAGACCTTCCGTCAGAAAATCTGATCCTTTTTCCATGAGGAAAAACAGGAAGCGATTGTTGGAGGATATGTTGTGAATATTGTTTTATTGGAGCCGGAGATTCCGGCAAATACGGGAAACATCGGGCGAACCTGTGTAGTAACCGGCACGTCCCTTCATCTGATTGAGCCGCTGGGCTTTTCTCTGGATGAAAAATCGCTGAAACGGGCCGGTCTGGACTACTGGAAGGAACTGGATGTCCATGTCTATTCCAGCTTTGAGGAGTTTCTGGAGAAGAATCCTCAGGCATCCGGAAAGCTGTACATGGCGACAACAAAAGCCCATCAGGTTTACTGTGACGTCTCCTATGAAGAAGATGCCTACATCATGTTCGGAAAGGAAAGCGCCGGTATTCCGGAGGAGATTCTGGTGAACTACGAGGAATCCTGTGTCCGGATCCCCATGAGTGAACATTACCGGTCTCTGAATCTGTCCAATTCCGTTGCAATCATTCTCTATGAAGCGCTGAGACAGCAAAACTTTGCCCAGCTGCAGAAGATGGGAGAACTGCATCGCCTGCATTGGAACCAGAACGAAACGTAATCTGAGAAACGGAAAAAACTCCTGTCTAAATACCAGTGATCTGGTGATCAGACAGGAGTTTTTTGTTTACGCGGGCGCCGCGACAGCGAGAGAAAAGATGAATTCACTTCCTTCTCCCAGTGTGCTGTTTACATGGATGGTTTCTTCATGGAGACGGATGATGTCCTGGACGATGGAAAGACCAAGACCGGTTCCCTTCTTGTCGCGTCCGCGTGACGGGTCTGTTTTGTAGAAACGCTGCCAGATCTTATCCAGGCTGTCCGGAGGAATTCCTTCTCCGTAATCGCGGATCGAGACAAAAATCTTTTCATACTGCAGCGTGGTGGTAATGTCAATTGCGGCATCGGGAGGACTGAACTTGATGGCATTGTCAATCAGATTGTAGAGAACCTGCTGGATTTTAATCAGGTCAGCGGAAACCATCTGGCTTTTTCCCTGAAAAATCAGATTGAAATGGATCCCCTTCTTCTGACAGCGCTGCTCGAAGGTCAGAAGAACCTGACGGATGACGCTGTGAATATCGAACCGTGTCCGCTCCAGCGGTTCCTGACTGGAATCCAGTGCATTTAGCGTCAGGAGATTCTGTGTCAGGTCGGTAAGCCGGTTTGTCTCGTTAATCACGATGTTGATGTATTTTCCCTCCAGTTCCGGCGGGATCGTTCCGTCCTGAATGGCCTCCAGATATCCTTTGATCGAAGTCAGCGGAGAACGCAGATCATGGGAGATGTTGGCAATGAACTGACGCTGGTCGGCATGGATCGCCTGGAAACGGGAAAACATCCGATTCAGAATCGAAGAGAGAGAACCGAACTCATCGCTGCTGCGGATGGAAAAATTGACACGGTCCCGGTTGTTCATATATTCCTCTGCCGCATAGAGCATCCGCTTTAGAGGAACATGCACCATCCGGTAGAGGATCAGCGCAAAGACGCCCCACAAAACAACACAGAATCCCCACAGAAGAAAGAATCGGTTCAGGATCATGTTCTTGGAATGGTTCAGGGAAGCATAGGGATAGTGAACAAGAATGTAGCCGGAGGGCTGGTATTCGCCGGAAGGGATGACCGGCGCATAGACACTGATCGTGTCTTCATGAAAAAATTCATTGTAGGTGCCGCGGAAATACGTTCCCTTCAGGGCCGGATTAAACGGGATCACCGTATCGGTCCGGCTGTCGCTGGAAGCAAGAATGGTGCCGTCTGTGCCGATGATCCAGATTGTATATTCATCGGTCTGACTCATCAGGGAAAGGGTATTCGCTACCGTGTTCTGAGGAGAATCATCCGGTCGGTTTGCTGTCTGGCTGTTCAGGGATGACAGAATTACCGTGCAGATGTTGTTCATGGCGCTGACCTTCGTATTTAAAAGATGCCGGCGGACAATGATTGTACCGCCGACAGCAATTAGCAGAAAACTGAGCGCCATGAAAAGGGCGGATAGGATCCGGAATTTTCTGGCAAGTGTCCACTTCATTTTTTAACCTCGAATTTATAGCCGATCCCCCAGACGGTAGCAATTGCCCAGGAGGGGTGATCCTTCAGTTTTTCACGGAGACGTTTGATGTGAACATCCACCGTGCGGGTGTCACCGATGTATTCGTACCCCCAGATGTGATCAAGAAGCTGTTCACGGGTGAAGACCTGATTGGGAGAGGATGCCAGGAAATAGAGGAGCTCCAGTTCCTTTGGCGGCATGTCAATGGTCTTTCCCATGTATTGAACGGCATAGTTGGTCAGATTGATGATCAGATCCGGCCAGGTGACCTGCTGTCCGTTCTGGTCAGAGATGGTGGAAGACGTACTGGTGCGGCGAAGAACTGCCTTGACTCTGGCAACCAGCTCTTTCGTATCGAAGGGTTTGATCATGTAATCATCGGCGCCCAGCTCCAGACCGAGTACCTTGTCAAAGACCTCGCCCTTGGCAGAGAGCATGATGATCGGTGTATGGTCTGTCTGGCGGATTTCACGGCAGATCTGGTAGCCGTCCTTTCCCGGCAGCATCAGATCGAGGATGATCAGATGGGGGCGGAAGGAGCGCCAGACGGGGATTGCCTGATCTCCGTCGCTGACAATCCTCGTTTCATAGCATTCCTTTGTCAGATAGAGGGAGATAAGCTCCGCAATGTTTTCGTCATCGTCGACGATCAGGATCCTTTGTTTTTCAGACATGGATGCCTCCTTTTCATGACAGCGGATCAGACAGCTGATGTGTCAGCCTGCCAGGGCCGGACCTGGTGCCTGCCGGCAGTTTTTGTGATCCTACTTAAATTCAACAATCGTTACACCGGTATCTCCTTCACCATATTCACCCAGATGGAAATTCTTGACATATTTCATCCGGCGCAGACGCTGGTGAACGGCATTGCGCAGAGCTCCGGTTCCGCGGCCGTGAACAACACGAACCTTTTCCAGATGGGCGAGATAGGCATCGTCCAGATACTTTTCCATTGCCGGAATCGCTTCATCCACAGTCATTCCGATCAGATTAACTTCGGAGGAGACGGTTGCAGATTTGGACATGCGGATCTGGCTGGAGCTTCCCTTGATTCGCTTCTGAGGCACGCCGTCTCCGGAAATCGTCGGAACATCAATGATCTCGATGTCAGCAAGCTTTACCTGCGTACGGAAAATGCCGGCCTGAACAAACAGGTCGCCTTTTGCATTTGGCAGGCTGCTGACCGTTCCGGTAAGATTCATGGAAAGGACACGGACCGTGTCACCAATCTGAAGCTTTTTCGGGTCGATGGTTTTCTTCTTCGGTTCCGGCGCTTTGATCTCTGCAGGGCCGGTTACCTGATTCAGTTTATTGCGCAGTTTGGTGCGCTCTTCCTCCAGAAGGCGGCTGACACCGCTGCCGTCTGTGGTTTTGTTGATGATACGGATGGTTTCGTCGGCAAAATCTTTCGCTTCCTGAAGGACATTGCGGGCCTTCTCCTGGGCCTGGCGCATGATTTTTTCCTTCTGCTGGTCCATCTTTTCCTTCTGGGATTCCAGCTGGTTGCGAAGCTCCCGGATCTCCTCTTTATAGGCAGCGATTTCGGCCTCTTCCTTTTCCTGGCGCAGACGGGAGGCTTCCAGATTGGAAATGACGTCTTCAAAGCTTTCATCCTGACTGTCAAGACGTTTCTTTGCGTCCTCAATCAGATAGCCGGGAAGTCCCAGCTTCTGGGAAATGGCAAAGGCGTTACTTTTTCCTGGGATACCGATCAGAAGACGGTAGGTCGGACGAAGGGTTTCCACATCAAATTCGCAGCAGGCATTTTCCACATGGTCTGTGGAAAGGGCAAACAGCTTGATCTCGCTGTAGTGGGTCGTTGCCATGGTGCGGACCTTCATGTTGTGAAGGAAGGAGAGAATGGAGATGGCCAGAGCGGCGCCCTCGGTTGGGTCCGTACCGGCACAGAGCTCGTCAAAAAGAACAAGAGAGTTCCGGTCTGCTTTCTCAAGGATCTGAACAATGTTGGTCATGTGTGAGGAGAAGGTACTCAGACTCTGCTCAATGCTCTGATGGTCGCCGATGTCGGCATAGACTTCGGTAAACACGTTGATGGTGGAGCCTTCGTTGGCCGGAATGTGGAGACCGGCAAGGCCCATCAGGGTAAGAAGACCGACGGTTTTCAGGGACACCGTTTTTCCGCCGGTGTTGGGTCCGGTTACGACAAGAAGATCGAAGCTTTCTCCAAGGGTCAGATCAATGGGGACAACATGCTTCGGGTCCAGCAGCGGATGGCGCGCCTTTTTCAGACGGACAATCCCTTTTGTCGTCAGCCGCGGTTCACAGCCGCGGTAGCTGCGGGACAGCTGGGCTTTTGCAAAAACAAAATCCAGATGGATCAGGATTTCCATGTTGCTTTTCAGCTCCGCCTGATAGTCGGCAGCCAGGTTGCTCAGGGCAGCAAGGACAGCTTCAATTTCTTTCTGCTCTTTGATCTCCAGCTCACGCAGTTCGTTGTTCAGTTTGACAACGCTGAGCGGCTCGACAAAGACGGTGGAACCGGTAGAGCTCTGGTCATGGATCATTCCGGGAACGTTTCCCTTACATTCGGAACGGACCGGCACACAATAGCGGCCGTTTCGCATGGTTACCACGTTGTCCTGAAGATAGGTACGGGAATTGACCAGAAGGCTGTTCAGCTGATTTCGGATTTTTTCTTCGGCAGCGTGCATGCTGCGGCGGACCGAGCGAAGACCGGGGCTGGCATCGTCAGCGATTTCTTCTTCGGAAATGATGCAGCGGTCGATTTCCCTTGTCATGGCAGACAGTGTCTGCAGGGAATTGAAACAGGAATCCAGAGCATCCTCCGTCAGCTCGTCGGTTTCGCGTCTTCCGTAGGAAATGGCACGGGCAGCTGCCTGCTGCAGAGAACTGATATGGAGAAGCTCGACAATGCCGAGGGAGGCTCCCACGTTCAGACGGATCAGGGAGTCACGGATATCACGGACGCCGGAAAAAGAAAGAGATCCTTTTCTGAGGATCCGGGAAAGGGCATCGCTTGTTTCTTTCTGCGCTGCGATGATGTCGGAAATGGCATCCATCGGAGTCAGACTGCGGCACAGTTCTTTTCCGGGCGGAGTTGTCGCATGTTCAGTCAGACGACTGATGATTTTATCGTATTCAAGGGTAGTTAATGCTCTTGCATTCATAGTAAGTCCTCATTTCTGTAAGCAATTGCGTAACTGCTCCACACCATAACAGTTACAGACTGATACTCATACTATACCACACTTACACAGGGTTCACCAGTATTTTTTCCAGAAAATTGTTTACAGGTGTTCTGGAAGGGATTATAATATATACTTAGGACAGTTTTCCTTCACGCATGGTGAGGGCGACGGTCTGAATTGACAGAGGTGATGATTTGCATGGATCACAAAGGACGGGAAGAGATTCCCTATATTAATGAAACGATAATCCGGGAACATCGGCGTCGGCAGAAACGTTCCCTGATCTCACTTGTTGTTTCCGCAATTCTTTTCGGATGCGTTTCCGGCTGCTGTTTTCTGCTGATTTTGCGCCTGCCGGCAGCTGAGGCGGAGAAAACGCAGACAGAAGAACCGACTGTCCGGGAGGAAGAAACGGAAAGCGCAGAGCGGGAAACACAGGAAAGAGAACGAACCGATTCCATTCTGGACGGATATGAGGCGGTAAAGGATTCCTTTGTCCGGATAAGGACCGTATACGGCAGCGGTGACTGGCTGATTGCGGAGCCGTCCGTGGACAGTGTGGCAGAAACCTTTGGCGTGGTTGTGGCTGTGGATGAGGACTGGTATTACATTCTGACCTCTGCGGACACCATTGACTCTGCGGAAACGATCTATGTTTCGATCGGAACGGATGAGATCGAGGCAGAGGAAGCGTTCCGGGATCAGGTTGAGAACATCAGCCTTCTTGTTGTCGGAACGGATGAGCTGCCGGACGGCACAGCACTTCCGGTGATCGATATGGGAAGTACCGAAGAGCTGAAAGCTGGAGATACAGTCATTGCGGCGGGCAGTCCCTATTCCCATTTCGGGTCGGTCAACTATGGGCATCTGGTCTATCGGTATCAGCAGGAAACCTATGATGGAAGTCTTCTTCTTTTGTGCACCGACATGCCGGCAGATCCGTTGGGAGACGGTGTCCTTCTGAACCAGGAAGGAGAGCTGATCGGATGGATGCTGAAAAGAACCGGTTCCCAGGAAGTACATATGATAACCGCTGCCGCAATGGACGATATCAATGGAATCATTGACCGGATGATCGCCGGAGAGCCGTTTGCGTTTCTGGGAATTGGCGGGGAACAGATCAGTGCAGAAGCGGCAGAGGAATTTGAGATCCCCAAGGGCATGTATCTGACAATGGTTGCGGATGACAGCCCGGCCAAGGCTTCCGGAATTCAGCCCGGAGACATTGTGCTGTCGCTGGACGGGACTGCCGTTGAAAACAGCAGTCAGCTCTGGCAGTATCTGCAAAGCTGTGAGATCGGGGACAATGTCACGGTACAGCTGATGCGGATGGTTCAGGATACCTACGAACCCATGGAAATAGAAGTAATGCTTGGAGAACGGTAAGTGTTTCTGACATAAATGAAATAATTCGATTGAAACGGAAAGGTATAACGCATGAGATATATTCAGGAGCTTCGCGAAGGCGAAAGAGTGTCACAGATTTTTCTGTGTAAGAACAAGATTACAGCAACAGCAAAAACAGGAAGAAATTACTATTCTCTGGTCCTGCAGGATAAGACGGGCACACTGGATGGCAAGGTCTGGGAGCTGAACGGAGCGATTGATCATTTTGAGACCATGGATTTTATCCATGTGGACGGAGAAGTAACTGTTTATAACAGCGCATATCAGATCAATGTCCGTCGGATCCGCCGGGCAAAAGAGGGAGAATATGATCCGAAGGACTATTTCCCCACAACGGATAAGGATCCGAATGCGCTTTACAAAGAACTGGTCGGCTACATTAATCTGATCCAGCAGCCTCATCTTCGCAAGCTGGCAGAAAGCTTCTATGTGGAGGACAAGGCGTTTGCCAAGATGTTCTGTTCCCATTCCGCAGCGAAATCCGTACACCACGGATTCATCGGCGGTCTGCTGGAGCATACGGTTGCGGTAACAAGACTCTGCAAGTTTTACAGCGATCACTATCCGATCATCAACCGTGATCTGCTGCTGACTGCAGCCATGTTCCATGACATCGGCAAGACAAAGGAGCTGGCAGCGTTCCCGGTTAATGACTATACCGATGACGGCCAGCTGCTGGGACACATCATCATCGGCTGTGAGATGGTAGGAGAAAAGATCCGCGAGATTCCGGGCTTCCCGGTGAAGCTTGCTTCGGAGCTGAAGCACTGCATCCTCGCCCACCACGGCGAATATGAATATGGTTCTCCGAAAAAACCGGCGATCATCGAGGCGGCTGCTCTGTATTTTGCTGATAATACGGACGCAAAGATTCAGATTATGAAGGAACTGCTGGAGAATGCGGCGCCGGGCGAGTGGCTTGGATTTAACAGACTGATGGACAGCAATGTGAAGCGGACGGTTGTGGAGTAAATTTTGGAGGAAACGCAGAGAAGGATTTCTGTGACGGGAGCGCTGGAAGAGCCTGCTGCGCATTCGAAATCATCAGGAAACGCGAAAAGGATAGGAGATCAGATGAGTTTGACAGTGGTTAAAAACCAGGATTATGTGGTCACCATCGAAGACATGACAGTAGAGGGAGAGGGCATCGGCAAGGTCGATGGCTTCCCCCTTTTTGTGAAAGATACGGTCATTGGTGATGTGGCACGGGTGAAGGCGATTAAGGTAAAAAAGAACTATGGATATGGAAGGCTGATGGAGGTTGGCTCCCCTTCGGCTGACCGCGTGGAAGCCGCCTGTCCGGTGGCGAGACAGTGCGGCGGCTGCACACTGCAGGCAATGAGCTATAAGGCTCAGCTGGAGTTTAAACGCAGGAAGATTGAAGGAAATCTGCGCCGGATCGGCGGATTTACGGATTTGAAGGTGAACGAGGTCATGGGCATGGAGGATCCGTGGCGCTACCGCAATAAGGCGCAGGTGCCGTTTGGTGTGGATCGGGACGGAAAGACAATCGCCGGTTTCTATGCCGGCCGAACCCATTCCATCATCGAATGTGAAGATTGTCTGCTGTCGCCAACCGTGAATGCAGAGATCATCCGGATCGTGAAGGGCTTTATGGAGGAATTCCATGTTTCGCCCTATCAGGAGGAGACGGGAAAGGGAATCGTGCGCCACTTGCTGATTCGAAATGGTTTCCATACCGGTCAGATCATGGTCTGCGTGGTGATCAACCGGGACTTCCTGCCCCACAGTGAGAAGCTGGTTGAGCGTCTTCTCGCGGTGCCTGGAATGACAAGCATCTGCCTGAATGTGAATAAGGAAAACACGAATGTGATCCTTGGTGACCGGGTGCTGAACCTTTACGGAGAGGGATATCTGGAGGATAAGATCGGCGAACTGATGTTTCGGATTTCCCCGCTGAGCTTTTTCCAGGTGAATCCGCGGCAGACGGAGAAGCTTTACGGCGCGGCGCTGGAGTTTGCCGGTTTGAATGGAAATGAGATCGTCTGGGACCTGTACTGCGGCATCGGTACGATTTCCCTGTTCCTGGCGCAGAAGGCGAAGAAGGTCTACGGTGTTGAGATTGTGTCGGCCGCCATTGAGAACGCCAGAGAGAATGCGAAGCGCAACCGGCTGGAAAACACGGAGTTTTTTGTCGGCAAGGCGGAGGAAGTCCTTCCCGAATGGTACGAGGCGCATGGCGAGAAAGCGGATGTGATCGTTGTGGATCCGCCGCGTAAGGGATGCGATGAGACGCTGCTTGATACCATCGTTGCAATGGAACCGAAACGGGTGGTCTACGTGAGCTGTGACAGCGCGACACTGGCGAGAGATCTGAAGTATCTGGTGAGCAGAGGGTATCAGATTGAGGCAGTGAAGGGGTGTGATATGTTTGGGTGGAGTGGACATGTGGAGACAGTCGT
>JAFUPV010000058.1 GCA_017472605.1 Lachnospiraceae bacterium | reverse complement strand
CTCCTGCCGACCGCTGAAGAATTTACAAATCATATAGATTTTTTTCTGTAACAGTGGTAAAATATAGACGATATTATGTGCAGAAGAGGATACAGAAATGGAGCAGAAGAATCGATATCAATTGCGCCATGCCGCCGGTCTCTACTGGCTTTTGGACATGGATCAGCCGGGAATTCCTTACCGGAAGCCTGTGCCTGTGAATGAAGTCGCAGCTGCGATCTGGAAAATGATCGAAGCAGGAAAAACGCAGTCAGAGATTGAGAACGAAATCGGCAGAAGATATGGCATTTCCGGGGAGGAAGTGCACAGCGACGTGCAGGAATTTCTGGATCAGCTTCGCAGTCTGAAAATAATTAATGGAGATTCAATCGGATGAACATATTGTTAATCGGCGGTTCGGGAAGCCTGATGAATCAAATGATCATAAAACTGAATAAAGAGGGTCATCGGATTTATCTGTTAACAGGAAATCAGTTTAAAACAATGCACTATGAGCGTGTGTTTGAAACATACTATTTCCCCTATGACAGTGACTGTCTTGGTGAGATTTTTGAAAGTGTGAATCCGGATGTTACTCTGTTCTTTGGTGCCTGCGACACCAATTTCCGCTGGCAGGATGAACGGAGAGAACTGGTTCGTTTTACGTCCAGCCTGACAAACATACTGACTGCGTATTCCATGAACAGTCAGGGACGTTTCATTTATCTCTCTTCCGGGGAAGTGCACAGCGGATACAGCCAGGAAACGATTCCGGAGGAAACGCCGACCATGCCGGCAAGAATCCGCGGCATGGCTCTGGCTCAGGGAGAAGAAATCTGCGAAAACTATCGAAGGACCAGAGAACGGGACGTGGTTGTTCTCCGTCTGGACAATCTCTATTCCATTCCCGCAGATAAGGGGGACTGCAGAGACATCTGTACCAGAATGTGTCTGGAAGCTTTGCGGACAGGAACGGTTACGGTCAATGAAAAGAACCGCTTTTCGCTGCTCTACGAATCCGACGCGGTCAAGTTTATCTACGATATCATCAGCTGCCATGCCCACAGCCATGCGGTTTACAACCTGTCTTCTTCTGCTGAAATGGGAGAGATGGAACTGGCAGAACGGATTCAGGAGGCAATGGGAGAAGGCAGTGTGACAATCCGGACGGTGGAAGCTGCAGCCAGCCGCTGCATCCTTTCCAACCAACGGTTTAACAGCGAATTCGGCATGCGTTTCTTCGGTAATCCGGCGGTAACGGTTGGTAAAATTGTCACGCAGATGAAATCGCACAGCAATCACTTCCTTTCTGCGGAACAGATTAAGGTATCGTTAGGAAAACGGATCGTGGAAAAAGCAGGATGGGCTGTGAAAGCCATGATTCCGTTCATTGAAAACATGGTCTGCTTCATCCCCTTTTTCATGCTGAACAACCGGGCGACAGGAAGTGACTATTTTTCCAATCTGGATTTCTATCTGATCTATGTGCTGCTGTTTGCGATTGTGTATGGTCAGCAGCAGGCGACGTTTTCCGCGGTTCTTGCGGTTATGGGATACTGTTTCCGTCAGATGTACAACCGTTCCGGATTTGAAGTCATGCTGGATTACAATACCTATGTCTGGATCGCTCAGCTGTTCATTCTCGGTCTGGTTGTCGGATATATGAAGGATCAGATCCGTTTGCTGAAAATGGAGAGCGAGGAAGAGAGGCAGTTCCTTTCCAGGCAGCTGACGGACATTCAGGACATTAACAACAGCAATGTCCGCGTAAAAGATGCGCTGGAACTGGAAATCGTCAATCATAATGACAGCATCGGAAAAATCTACAGCATCACTTCAAGGCTGGAACAGTACATGCCGGAGGAAGTTCTGTTCTATGCGGCAGAAACGCTGGCAAACCTGATGGGCAGCGAATCGGTGGCAATTTATGTGGTGTCCAATTCGGACTATGCCCGCCTGTTCTCCTTTACGTCGGAAAAAGCAAAAATGCTGGGAAAATCCATCCGCTACCGGGAACTGGGCGACATGTATCAGGAAATGGCAGCCCACAAGGTGTACATAAACAGAAAAATGGATGAACGGTATCCATTGATGGCAAATGCCATTTTCGAAGAAGATCAGATTCAGATGATGATCATGATCTGGGGGATCCCGTGGGAGCGGATGACTCTCGGACAGGCCAACTTCCTGGTAATTGTCAGTTATCTGATCCAGAACGCGATTCTTCATGCGAACCGATACCTGTCATCTCTGGAAACACGCCGGTATCAGGAGGATCATGTAATCATGGAGACCGCTCCTTTCCAGTCGCTTACCCATGCCTACCTTCAGGCGAAGGACAAGAATCTGACCGAGTGCGCAATGCTTCAGATCATGATCCCGCAGGAACAGTACGCGGAGGCGGGACAAAAGCTGAAGCGGATGCTTCGGCAGAGCGACTATCTCGGAACGCTGAAGGATGGAAAGCTGTATGCACTGCTGTCCAATACAAGCAGTGAGGATTCTTCCTTTGTAAGGAACCGAATGAGAAATGAGGGCTTTGAGAGCCGGTTAGTGGAGGATATGAGAGTATGACGGAAGAGGTCAGGCAGTTTCTTTTCTTATTGCTGGGCAATTGCCTGGTGGTTATTCTGTATCTCGCGTTTTGCCTGCTCTGCAAAAAAGGCAGCGCAAAGAGCTGTCTGCTCCGCGCGGCAGTGATGCTTTTGTGTCCGGTGGCAGGTCCGTTGTTTTTCGCTGTGGGATTTGTGCTGAACCGCCTTTTTTTCCGAAAAGAAGTGGATCTTGCGGATGTCATCTTCAGCAAGACACGCGTGAAAACCTATCTGAGAGCGGATGAAGAGCTGGAACGGAATCTGGTTCCGCTTGAGGAGGCAATTGCGGTTACGGATACGGCAAATCTCCGCACACTGATGATGAACGTGGTCAGAGGCGACATTCAGAAATCACTGTCCTCCATTTCACTTGCGCTGAACAGTGAGGATTCGGAAACGTCCCACTACGCGGCATCGGTTCTGCAGGATGCGCTGAATGATTTTCGCGCCAATGTGCAGAAAAACTATCAGCAGATGAAAAAAGAAGAGAATGATCCAGTTTCCTATGGGCCCATGCTGATTGATTACATGAATCAGGTGCTGGAGCAGCGGGTTTTCACAGACATGGAACAGAAGACGTTTGTTCTGATCATGGATGATGTCAGCGAGATGCTGTATCAGAAGGATCCGGAGCGAATGACCAGCGCATATTTCGAAGCTGTCAGCATGCGTCTGCTGGAAGTCAGGCAGTTCGAGCTGTGCAAAAAGTGGTGTGAGAGAGCGATGCTCCAGTACCCAAATACACTGGCATCCTATACCTGTCAGCTGAAATTCTATTTTACCGCGGAAGAAAAAGAAGAGTTTTTCCGGGTTCTGAGTGCTTTGCGGGCGTCGGCCATCGTGATCGACAATGAAACACTGGAACTGATTCGCGTATTTTTGTAAGGAGCATGGAAATGGTTTCTTTTCGGAAATTTTTCAGTATTGGAATAATGATGGCAGTCCTGCTGTTTCTTTTTCAGTTTTCCCTTGTCATCAAGGAGCGGGGAAACCGTTATGATGTCAATGAATTTTTTTCAGAGGAGAGACTGAGTCAGGAGAACAGCTGGCAGAGCGATGTTACCGGCTTGCAGAATGAAACAGCAGAAACGAACAATTCTATTGTATACATTGGATCAGAGAACGAAACAATCCAGAAGATGGTAGAACAGTGGTGTCTGTATACGAAGCGTGATCTGCTTGTATATCCGTCTGTCGCTTCCTATGCGGCAAAACAAAGCGGACGGCCGGAAGCCGTTCTTCTGGACGGAGAACCTGTGAAAAGAACGTCAGAAATTGCCCGGATCAGCGAAATGGCAGAACAGGGAATTCCGCTGGTATTCTGTACGCTGCCGGACGTGTCCGTGATCCGGGAATCGGAAACACTGATGACACTCCTCGGCATTGGAACGGTGGCGGCGGAACAGACAACGCTTCGGGGAATTCAGCTGTATGAAGGCTTTCTTCTTGGCGGAGAAGCCATCTATGAAGTGAAAGAGGAAGCGGACGAGAGAAGACAGGACCTTTCGCTGGAAATTCCGTGGTACATTCTGAGCAGCGGAACGAAACTCTACATGGTAGGTCTGCCGGAAAACGAGCTGGTGAAAAATGAATATATGCCGGCGCTGATCTGGAGAAACAGTCAGGATCAGGCAAAGATTTTTGCCGTAAACGGGAGCTACATGGAGGACAGTACCGGAATGGGCATTCTGTCCGCGATGATGGCAGAACTGCACAGCTATGAACTGTATCCGGTTGTCAACGCGCAGCTGATGAGCGTAGCCAATTATCCGGGATTCGCGGCAGAAAACACAGCAGTGATGCAGGAGATTTATGCGAGAAATCTGGATGGTGTGTTTCGTGATCTGATGTGGCCCGGCCTCTCTTCCTCTGCCGAAAAGGGGAAATTCAGAATGACCTGTTTCCTGACTCCCCAGATGGACTATGCAGACGCAATTGAGCCGACTTCCACGGAATTCGTCTTTTATTTAAAACAGCTGAAAGAGGCAAATGGGGAAGCTGGTCTGTCCATGGACTACTGGGCAGGAGAACAGAAGGAAGCGTTTTCCCTGTCAGAAAAAATGGTGCGCGATGGCTGGTTCTTTGACGCAACCGGAAGTGAGTACCGCTACGGCGCCGTGTATGTAAGGCCGGAGGATCTTGAGACGTACATAGAATCAGACCGGACAGGAGTTTATGAAAACACTTTTACAGTCATCAGCGACAGCCTTTCCGATTATCCGGTGATTTCATACATTTCCGAGGATACGACACTGCAGAGTGTGACCAGCGACGGGTTTGGTCATACCTTCTCCCAGGATCTGCGCATGAAAGGGCTGGAAACGGCTCTTGGCTATTCGAACATCCTGCTCGATCTTAAGCGCGTTGCCTGGCCAACGGCAGAAAATGAGAGCTGGGAAATTCTGTATGAAAACTTCTCCAGCAACATCAATACCTACTGGCAGTCGTTTGAATCCTATGAGAAAACAACGGCGTCCGAAGGAGACAGAAGAATCCGCAATTTCCTGGCGCTTGATTTTTCTCACAGCAGAAACGGAAACATGATCAGTCTTCAGGTGAAAGAAAGAACAGAAGAAGCCTGGTTTCTTCTTCGCACCCACAGCGAGGCTGTTACAGGAATGGAAGGCGGAAGCTATTCCAGGCTGGAAGAAGATGTGTATCTGATTCAGGCAGAACGTGACATTGTTACAATCTTTCTGGAAGAAGTAGGCGCAGTATATCAATTTGAGGACGAGGAAAGGTGAACAGACCGATGAAAATTTGTATTGTGGCGGAGGGCTGCTATCCCTATGTGGTTGGAGGCGTATCCGGCTGGATCAACAGCCTGATCAATTCCTTTCCCAATCTGGAGTTTGTGCTGCTGACGATTGTTGCGAACCGGTCGCAGCGGGGAAAATTTGCCTATACACTGCCGGATAATGTGACAGAAGTACATGAAGTATATCTGGATGACGTAGACTGGCAGAGATCCGGAAAAGGCGGACGCCGCATGAAGCTGAGTCAGAAGGAATACCGGGCGTTCCGTGGCATCATCCTGAACCAGGAGGTCGACTGGGATACGCTGTTTCAGATGTTCCAGAAAAAGAAGTTTTCCATTGATGACCTGCTGATGGGAGAAGATTTTCTTCATATTGCGGCAGAATGCTACAGCCTGCGCTATACGCAGATTGTATTTTCGGACTTTCTCTGGACTCTGCGTTCCATTTATCTGCCGCTGTGCTTTATTCTGAAGATGAAACTGCCGAAAGCGGATCTGTACCATTGCGTGGCAACCGGATATGCCGGCGTGCTGGGAAGCATGGCGAAGTATCTGTACGGCAGTCAGCTTTTGATCTCGGAGCATGGAATCTACACACGGGAACGGGAGGAAGAGCTGATCAAAGCGACCTGGGTTGCAGGCACCTATAAAAACATCTGGATTGAACAGTTTAAGAAAATGTCCCAGCTTGCCTATGAGCGGGCAGACATGGTCACCAGTCTCTATGAGCATGCGAGAGAGCTGCAGATGGAACTGGGATGTCCGGCTTATAAAACCATCGTAACGCCAAACGGAATCAACACGCAGCGCCTGGCTAACCTGCCGGGAAAGACGGCGGAAGATGAGGGAATGATCAATGTCGGAGCCGTTCTGCGTGTGACGCCGATCAAAGATGTAAAAACGATGATCCAGTCCTTTGCGTTTGCGAAAAAGAAGGTTCCGAATCTGAAACTCTGGATCATGGGTCCGTGTGATGAGGATGAAAAATATGCCGACGAATGCTTTGAACTGGTAGAGAACCTGCAGACGGAAGACATTGTTTTTACAGGACGAATTGACATTAAAGACTATCTTGGCCGAATGGATTTCACCATTCTTACCAGCATCAGTGAGGGACAGCCGCTGACGATTCTGGAAAGCTATGCGGCACACAAGCCGGTCATCGCTACAGATGTTGGCAACTGCCGTGAGCTTCTGTTCGGTGTGACGGACAACTTTGGTCAGGCCGGTATTCTGACTCACATCATGAATCTGGCGGAAATCTCGGATGCCATGATTGAGCTTGCAAAAAACAAAGAAGCCAGACTTCAAATGGGAGAGAATGGCTATAAGCGCGTGATGGCAGGCTATAAGATTGAAGATATGAAAGCGACCTATAAGAAAATCTATCAGGATTTTGCAGAGAAACAGAAGCTTGAGTGGAAGGAAGAACCGTTCCGGATAAAAAAATGACCGGGATTGGAAAACTGGAACCGTGAACGGGAAGGAGAGAGGAGCAGAAAATGGCAGGAATTGGAGTTCGGCTGAACCGGATCTTTGGAAAAAATACACTGACTACCAGCATCATCGGCTTTGGATACAGTACGCTGATATCAATTGCGCCGATGTTCCTTGTAATTGCTGCTGTTTTTCTCATGCAGGTATTACTGGGATTTTCGAAAATCGGATATGCGGAGAGAGAACTGTTTTCCTGTACAGTCCTCTATATCTTCATCTTTGCGCTTCTTGTGGCATCACCGTTTAACGCCGTCCTGTCCAAATACATGTCGGATGTCATCTACAAAGAACAGTTTGAAGATATTCTTCCCTGTTTTTACGTTGGATTATTATTGACGATTGCGCTTGGTGTTCTGATCGGCGTTCCGTTTTGCTGCTGGGAGTATTTCATGGGAGGGATTCCGCTGTCCTATGTTTTTGTGGGGTACTGCGGTTTCATTTCCCTGATTCTTGTTTTCTATGCCATGCTTTACCTGTCGATCTGTAAGGATTATAATAAAATATCCTGGTTTTTCTTCCTTGGAATGCTGTTCACGCTCCTTCTGTCGCTTGTGCTTGTCTATGTGCTTCAGTGGAATGTGACGTTTAGTATGCTGATTTCCCTGTGTGCCGGATTTCTTCTGACTGCCGGTCTGGAGATTGCGCTTGTGACCTGCTATTTCAAAGAAAACAGCGGAAGGTATAAAGAGGTGCTGTCCTATTTTGGACAGTACTGGAAGCTGGTCTTCACCAATTTTCTCTACACGCTGGGATTGTATGTTCATAATTTTGTGTTCTGGACAACGGACATGCGGATGACCGTGGCAAACAGCTTTGTATGCATGACTTCCTATGACATGGCAACCTGTCTGGCGATGCTTACCAATCTGACGTCCAGTGTCATTTTTACAGCCAGAGTCGAGATGCATTTCCATGAGCGGTATAAGGCCTATTCGGAAGCGGTAATCGGCGGACGTTGGATGGACATTGAAAATGCGAAAAACCGGATGTTCCGGCAGCTGTCGGAAGAAATGTCCAATCTGGTCCGCATCCAGTTTATCATTTCGGTCGTTCTGTTTTTTGCATTTATCATCCTTCTTCCCCAGTTTGGATTCGGCGGAATGGTGATGCGGATCTTTCCGTGTCTGGCAGCAGGCTATTTCATTCTGTTCACGATGTATGCGGCCATCATCTTCCTCTACTATTTCAACGATCTGAGCGGCGCGCTGATGACGGCAGTCAGTTTCTTTTCAATGACGCTTGTCGGCAGCATAGTCGCTTCCCGCCTGCCGGAAATCTGGTATGGCATGGGACTGGTTACTGGTGCGTTTACCGGATGGACCGTTTCCTATTTCCGGCTGAGATGGCTGGAAAAACACCTGGATGTTCACATTTTCTGCAGCGGAAGACTGCTGAAAAGCGGCCAGGGAAAACAGCCGGACAGTAAGGTTTTTGACCGCTATCAGATGTAAGGTTGAGGGAAAAAGAAGATGGGGATGCAGGAACTATGGAAGTGGATAAAAAATCGAAACGGCGGGAAGGAACAGGGATCGCTGATGTTTGAACCGGCGGAGCTGAAGGAAGAGGAAGGCGCGCTTCGCAACCCGGCAAGAGGCTGGTACCGGATTTATACGTTTCAGGCAGACAGGAAGCCGGATACGGAAGAGCTGCGCTGGTGTCTGGACAGGGATGAGACAATCGCGCTGGTACTGATTGATATTGGAGCTTTCCGCAGCCGGGAACTGACAGCGGAGGCATTGGAGAACATTCGGACGATTCTGGATTTTTTTGACCGGAATGGGCGCGATCTGATCCTGCGGATTGTTTACGACCGGACAGGAAAGGGAATGGAGATGGAACCCTTCCGTTTTGACCGTGTGCTCAGTCATCTGGAGCAGCTGGGACCGTTGCTTTCGCAGCTGGGAAAACGGATCCTTGTCTGGCAGGGGATGCTGGTTGGAAGCTGGGGGGAGATGCACAGTTCCCGCTACCTTTCCGCGGAACACCTGACACAGATGGAGGCGGTTCTCAACCGGTTTCTCGATGCTTCAACGTTTCTTGCGGTAAGAAAACCGGTCTTTCTGCGGTGCATGCACCCGGAAATGGAGACGGATGCGAAGACATGGGGACGGCTGACGCTTTTTGATGACGGAATCTTTGGCTCCCCATCCCATCTTGGAACGTTCGGGACGGTTCCACGCGCTGAAGCGGGATGGAATCAGCCATGGGCTGCCGCGGATGAGCTGGCATTTGAGAACAGGCTCTGTCTGTCGGCACCCAATGGAGGCGAAGCCGTGTATGGACCTGGGATGGAACAGCCCCAATCGGCAGATGATGTTTTGGCCTGTCTGAAACAGATGCATGTAACCTACCTGAACTGCAGACATGACCTTCGTCTGCTGGATCAATGGAAAAACTGGACGATTCCGGAGAACGGGACATGCTTCGCCGCTCTGGGTGAGGAGGAAGTGACGGATGAGAAAACCTGCAGTTTCTATGATTATATCGGAAACCATCTGGGATATCGTTTCTGCATTCGTTCCGTTTCCCTGACCTTTGAACGAAACCGGCAGTGTACACTATCGATGGAAGTCGAGAATACCGGTTTTGGGAATTTCTGTCAGGAGGCAGAAGCATATCTGGCTGTACAGACAGCTCAGGGAGAGTGGATGGAGCGTCCACTGGAATGGGATATTCGAAGCTGGAATAGTGGGGAACGGTGTCAATGTACGGCTTCAATCGATTGCGCGGAAGGCGACGCTGCTCTGTACATTGGAATGAGACGCAGATGGGATCAAAGGCAGATCCGGTTTGCCAACCAGTCGGATGAAAATGGACTGGTACTGCTTGGACACATCAGGCGGATTCCGGAATGAGGGAATGGAACATACCGGGAGAGGCAAAACAGGATGAGGAACAGGCATGGAAAACAGGTATGAAAAGCAAACATGAAACCAGGCGTGAAACCAGGCATGAAACCAGGCATAGACGGAAGAGGTGCAGTTGTGAAAAAGGATGAACAGGCAATTGATTTTGTGGTAACATGGGTCGATGGAAACGATCCTGCCTGGCGGGCGCAGAAAAAGCAGTACATGCCTTCTGCGGAGTCAGATGACAGAGAGGAGCGGTACCGGGATTGGGATCTTCTGCAGTACTGGTTCCGTGGAGTGGAACGGTTTGCTCCGTGGGTCAGAACGATCCATTTTGTGACCTGGGGACATCTGCCCTCCTGGCTGGATACGGAGAATCCAAAGCTCCATATTGTCCGGCATGAGGATATCATTCCGGCGAAGTTTCTTCCGGTTTTTAACAGCAATGTAATCGAACTCTATTTACATAAGATCCCCGGATTATCAGAGCATTTTGTGTATTTTAATGATGATTTCTTTGTGATCCGGGACATGAAACCGGAGGATTTTTTCCGGAATGGAAAGCCCTGTGATCTGCTGGCGTTTCAGCCGGTTGTGGCGAATCCGGCAAACCCGGTCATGTCACATCTGTATCTGAACAACATCCTGACGCTGTCCAGATATTTCCGGAAAAGGGAAAATTTCAGAAAGCAGCCGGGCAGCTATTTGAAACCGGGATATCCGCCGCTCTACTTTTTCTATAATCTTCTGGAACTGGCATTTCCGCTGTATACCGGTCTGTTTACGCCTCACAGCGCTTCGCCGTTCTGCAGAAGCACGTTTGAGGAAATCTGGGAGAAAGAGGAAAAACTGCTTCTGGAAGTGTCCGCACACCGGTTCCGCAGCAGGGACGATGTGACGCCTTACCTGTTTCGGGAGTGGCAGAAGCTGTCCGGCAATTTTTACCCTTGCAATGTATTGAAACAATTCCGCTATTTTAATGTGGGGAATGAGAACAGGAAGCTGATTCAGACGATCACGGATCAGCGCGTGAAAATGGTTTGTATAAATGATGCAAATGAACGGATTGACTTTGAACAGGCAAACCGCAGGATCCGTCAGGCATTTGAACAGATTTTGCCGGAATCCTCTTCTTTTGAGCGGTAACGGCACGGAGGGAGCAATGTGACAGAGAAAAGCAGGACCGAATATTCGGCACGCAATACTACGGCAGCAATGATATCGAAAATAATTGCGATTCTGGTCGGGTTTGTCAGCAGAGTCGTTTTTACGCATACGCTGAATGAAAGCTATGTTGGCATCAACGGCCTGTTTTCCGATATTCTGAACGTGCTGTCCCTGTCAGAACTGGGAATCGGGACTGCGATCACCTATGCGCTGTACCGTCCGATCGCGGAGCATGAGATTGAAAAACAGAAGTCACTGATGCGTTTGTATCGCTGGATGTACCGCATGGTTGCCGGTTTTATTCTGGCAGCCGGTCTGGCAGTTGTTCCATTCCTGGACGTGCTGATTAAGAACAAGCCGGATGTGGAGCATCTGACCGGTATCTACCTGATGTATCTGGCCAATTCGGTGCTGTCCTATCTTCTGATTTATAAGAAAACTCTGATCGACGCGCACCAGAAGCTGTATCTGGGCGTCATTTATGAGACCGTCTTTCTTGTGCTGCAGAATGTCATTCAGATCATCATTCTGCTGTGGACCGGCGATTTCATTCTTTACCTGACCATATATCTGCTCTGTACGCTGGGGAAAAATCTCTGCATTTCCCACAAGGCAGACCGCCTGTATCCCTATATCCGTGAAAAACAGGTACAGCCGCTGGAAAAAGAGGAAAAGAGGGAGATTCTCCGGAACATGAAGGCAATGCTGATGCATAAAGCTGGTCATGTTGTGGTGAATAATACCGATAACCTGCTCCTGTCTTCCCTTGTCGGAATTTCCAGTGTCAGCTGCTATTCCATCTACTATCTGCTGATCGGTTCGGTGCGCCAGATTTTTACTCAGATGTTTCAGGGAATCATGGCAAGCGTTGGAAATCTTGGTGTGACAGAGAGCCGTCAGCGCGTGAAACGGATTTTTGAGGCATCTTTTTTCATCGGTTACTGGATGTACGGGTTTGCGGCAGTCTGTCTCTACGAACTGCTGAATCCCTTTGTGGAATTCTGTTTTGGCGCACAGTTCGTGTTTGACAGGAATGTGGTGCTGGTTCTGTGCATGAATTTCTATGTGACAGGAATGCGTCAGGCAACGCTGATTTTCCGTGACTCCCTGGGGCTTTTCTGGTATGACCGCTATAAATCCATTGCGGAAGGCGTGATCAATCTGGTTGTCTCCATCGTTCTTGCACAGAAACTGGGAGCCGCCGGTGTCTTTATCGGAACCCTGGTCAGCAGCCTGACAACGTCAGTCTGGGTGGAACCGTGGGTGCTCTATCGCCGCCATCTGCAGGAGCCGGTGATGCCATATTTCAGGAAGTATGCAGGATATACGGCAGTTCTCGGCCTGGCAGGGCTGATCGTTGAACTTGTCTGCAGCAAAATTCCCTGCTCCAGTCCGGGATTCTTTCTGCTGAGGGCATGTGTCTGCATTGTGTTTATAAATAGTATATTTTTCATCTGTTATCATCGGACAAAGGAATTCCGGCTGTTGGTGCAGAAATGGAAATCATTGAGGAAGAGAACATGAGAGAACAGTTTTCAACGGAAGAAGAAACACTGCTGCAGCTGCTGCAGTGCGCAATGAGTGGAAAACCGGATATCGGGCAGATTCCAATCAACCAGGCAGATTGCAGAAAACTGGTGGAGATTGCCGGACGTCATGCGGTGTTATCGCTGCTGGCTCAGGTAAATTTGGAAGGGCTGTTTGAGAAACAGGAGATGGACCGGATAATGACGGAGGCGCGGCAAACGGTTCAGAAAAGCTATCATTTGCTGTTTTGCAGCCGCTATGTATTACAGCGATTGCTTGATCATGGGATCCAGGCTGTTTTACTGAAAGGCGCGGCAACCGCTTCCTGCTATCCGACACCGGAACTGCGCAAATCGGGAGATGTGGATATTATGCTTACCTGTCCGACGGACATTGACAGGGCATGTGAGATCCTGGAACAGGACGGATTTACCATGAAAGAGGAACAGCATGCCAATCATCATCGGGTGCTGGTGTCGCCGGATCAGATTGATGTTGAGATTCATACCATGCTGGCTGAGCCGTTTGATGACCGGACTGCCAATCGATATCTGCAGACCTTACAGCAGGAACTGGGAGCCTGCTCCGGCATCGAAAATGTAATGGGGATTGAACTGCCTGTTCTAAGAGACGGATACCATGCCTTTGAACTTCTGCTTCACATGCTTCAACATTTTCTGCGTGCCGGTTTTGGGCTGAAGCTGCTGTGTGATTGGGTCTGTTTCTGGAACCGTCCGGTGGCGAAGGAAGAAATCCGCTGCTACCTCAGACTGATCCGTGAGATCGGCCTGACGGATTTTTCGGATATGATCACGTCTCTGTGTGTCCATTATCTTGGTCTGCAGGGGAGAAAAGAAGGCGGGATTCGGATGGAAGAAGATCAGATTCTGTATGACGGCGGTTTGTTTGGCATGCTGCTTCCGCAGAAAATATGCAGCGAATATATGAAGGAAATTCTGGCGGCAGAAGAGTTTGGTCATTCCAGTTCGGAACGAATGGTTATGCTGAGAGGAACGGCTCCGGCTGATTATTTCAGAGAATTTCATCATCAGATGCAGCTGAATTATCCCAGAGCACAGAGCTGTGTGATCTGCTGGCCGGTTCTGTGGGTGATGACACTTTGCCGGTTCCTGGTGAATAACCGGAAAATTCGAAAAACATCCAGTCTGAAAATATTGAAAACAGCAGGAAACCGCAGCCGGATGATGAGTCAGCTGCATCTGTTTCATGTGAGATAGGGGGCGGAGAAAATTATTACGTTATATTGGATTGCAGAATATGGAAAGGTGCTGCTTGGCTATCTGCTTCTGTTTGGGGTCTGGCCATCGGTTGTTTTTCACCGGTATTTGAAAGGGAAAACCATCGCGTTCCGCTTTGGATTTTGTGTGCTTGTCCCGGTGATGATCATGAACTCCGTGGTGCTCGGTCTCGGTCTGCTGCATCTTCTGAACCGGTGGACGATTCTTCTTTTCTTCTATGGTGTGTTTGCCTGGTCGGTATACCGGATCGTGAAATCGTCCGGTGGAAAGGAAATTGGAGTCAAACGTGTGCTGCATGGAACCTTTGGCTTTAAAAACTTTATCCTCTGGCTGTACCGCCAGCTGACATCCGGAATCAAACGGCTGTTTTGCTTTCTCTGGAAGCGGATGGGGGACAGAAAACTGGAGTATCTCCTTTTGGCAGTTCTTGTGATTTATGGAATGATTTACTTCTCCTACGGTTCGCTGCAGACATATTCCTACGGAAGCAGTGACATGTATACGCATCACTCCTGGGTGTATGGCCTGATCGGCGGGGAAGTGTTTTCGGCCGGTGTGTATCCGGAGGCGATGCACTGCGTCATTTATGCGCTTCATACGTTGTTTGGCATTCGTGTTTACAGCTGTTTTCTGTTTCTTGCCGGAATCCAGGCTGCTGTGCTGCTGATATCGGTTTATTTTCTGATGCGGGAGCTGTTCCACTGGAAATACTCCGCCTTTTTCATGCTGGCTTTGTTTCTGACAATCGATCTGGTGGAAGCGAATGAGATTTTCGGCATGGCGAGACTTCAGTGGACCATTCCGCAGGAATTTGGTCTGTATTCGCAGTTTCTCTGTCTTTTCTTCCTGATCCGCTTTGTCCGGGGAGAGGGAAGGAAAGGAAAATGGTACCGGGATGAAAATCTGCTGCTGTTCATGATGGCAATTGCAGTTTCCATCGCTGTTCATTTTTACATTACCATGATGGCATTTTTCCTCTGTGCCGCATTTGCGCTTTGTTCGCTTCGGCGTGTCTTTGACCGGAAGCATTTCCTTCCTCTTGTGGCATCGGTTGTCTGCGGCGTGCTGCTTGCGGCTGCGCCGATGGCAGGCGCGCTGGCATCTGGAATTCCGTTTCAGGGCTCCATCGGATGGGCAATGAACATCATGAACGGAACGGATACGAAGGAAGGACGGACACCGCAGAAAGAGAGCGAACCGGCAGAAGAAACAGAGGAAGCGGCTGAGTCCGGACAGGAAGAATCACAGTCGGGCGCCGGAGAGGCTGACGGGAATGGCGGACTGCAGTCAGGAGCGTTCGTGGGTCTGGAGGACGAGCGCGGCTCCATGGAGGCAGAGGAGATGACAGAATCACAGTCCGACAGCAGGTTGTGGAAGATTCTGTATGCAGTCCGGGAGAAAGTGTTTGGAATCTACTGGTTCGGATATGAGTCTCTTTATCAGGAACGCGCGGGGCTGATTGTTGGTTTTACAATTGCGGCAGCCATATTCTGGTGCGTGTATCGAATTGTGATAAAGGTATTCCATAAACTGGGCCGGATGCGTGAGCTTTTGGAAAACCGGTTTGATGGGCATCTGACACTGATTCTCGCATCGGTTTTGTTTATGCTGCTTTACGCAGCACCGCTGATCGGACTTCCGGAACTGATTGCGGGCGCACGTCTCTGTTCGACGGGGCAGCTGCTGATTGTGGCCGTATTTGTCATTCCGGCGGATATCCTGTTTTCCTTCTGGAGCATCGGAATCCGCAAATCGGTTCTCCAGAGAATCTCTGCACTCTGTGTACCCGGAATCTACGCGGCAGTGAATCTGCTGGGGATGTACCATGGCTATCTTTACTATGATCTGACCCGCTATAATGCGGCAGTGATGGTAACGGATTCCATCATTAATACACTGCCCGAAAACAGCTATACGATTGTTTCTACTACCAGCGAGCTTTATCAGGTGAATCAGTATGGCCGCCATGAAGAGCTGGTTCGTTTTGTGAATTACAGCCGGTATTCGGATTACAGACTGCCGACGGAATATGTATTCCTTTATGTGGAAAAGCAGCCGCTGGAATATGCGCAGAAGCAGTTCTTTACCGGTCCATCCTGGCTGGCTGACGACGGCTACATCGGCTATGTAACGACAGCGACAAGTCAGTATCCGGATGTACTGGCGTCTGAGATCTCAGAGGAAGCAGCCGAAAAGCAGGTAATGTCTTTTGTTAAGCTTTCAGATAACTATTCCGATCCGGAAAGCCGGACAATTCTGCAGTCAAAGGCGTTCCAGTGGTGTCAGTGTTTTGATCAGCTGTATCCCAATGAGATGAAAATCTATTATGAAGACGACCAGTTTGTCTGTTACTATTTCAAACAGAATCCCAATGCGCTTTATGATTTGGCGGTGATGCAATGAAACGGATTATTCGAAGAATCATTTTGGCTTTTTGCGTGTTGTTCAGTGTTCAGATGATTGTGTCCGGTGCGACGCTGATTCGACGGAACCATCTGTTTGTAAGGACGGAGGCAGAGGTTTTTGAGGAGTCAGCACGGATCCTGAAGAATCCGGATTGCGGATTTTACCGAATCTACCGTTTTTTTATTGATGAGAAACAGGAAATTAATTCCCGGCTGCTGGAAGAGATGTTTGCCGGAGATGAAGAAACGACGCTGGCTCAGATACAAATCAATTTGCAGTCCTATCGGGACGGGCGCATTTCAAACGAAGGGCTGGATCAGATCCGGAATCTGTTCGAAGGACTGAAAGCGGTGGATAAGCGGCTGATCGTTCGTTTTCTGTATGACTGGGAGGGAAAAAACGAACAGTATGAGCCGGAGTCTCTTTCCATCATTCTGGGACATATGGAGCAGCTGGAACCGATTTTGCGGGATTATAAAGAGCAGATTTATCTGATCCATGGAATCTTTATCGGAAATTGGGGGGAGATGAATGGCTCTGCCTATCTTTCTGAAGAGGATATGCGTCAGCTGACGAAAAAACTGGCGTCGGTGACGGATGAATCAACATACCTGTCGGTGCGGACCCCGGCACAGTGGCGTGCTGTCACTCAGATCGAAGATCCGCAGAAGGAAACCATTGCGGCCCATCCATTTGCATGGCGTTTAAGTCTGTACAACGATGGAATGCTTGGCAGTGAAAGCGATTATGGAACCTATGCTCTGGAAAGCGGGGAAGGCAGGAGTCGACAGGAAGAGCTGGCATTTCAGGATCTTCTGTGTGACAGCGTGCCAAACGGTGGAGAAGTGATCGTGGACAATCCTTATAATGATTTTGAGAACGCCGTGACGGATCTGGCGGCAATGCATGTTTCTTATCTGAACATGGACTATGATTGGGACGTTCTTGAGAAATGGAAGCAGATAACAGTGACCGATTCCGGCTGCTATGACGGGATGGACGGATATACCTATATCGAGCAGCATCTTGGAAGCCGCTTTTACATCGAGGAAGCAGCACTTCACTATTCTGTTTTCAGAGATAATCTTTCTGTGGAAATCACGCTGAAAAATGGAGGGTTTGCCCCTGTTTATCAGGCATACGAACTGGAACTGTTTCTCTGCACACCGGATGGAGTGACGGTAAGAGCCTGTGAACTGCCGCAGGATATCCGTGAACTGACCGGAGGAAACGAATCCGAAACGGCGCTGGTCTGTCATCAGGTGCTTCATCTGTCCGGTTTGCCATCAGGAGAGTATCAGCTGTTCTTTGCCATCAGGAATCCGGTTTCCGGTGTCAGTCTGGAACTGGCGAACAATCAGGAAATGGATGAACTGGGGTATTTCATTGGGACAGTGCAAATTAGTTGTATCTAACAGGAAAAACACTGGAAAGCTTTGGTAAATTTGTTGTAAATGAACAAAAACAAAACGGAATATTATTGAAAAATTACGCTTTACTATTATGTCAAAAAAGATTATGATAGGAATAAGATATGGATATGCAATCCATAGTGAAGAGAGAGGGAGTTATATGGATAAATACGTAAAACCAATGGTAGTGGAAAACGAAGAGTTAGCAGAAGGCGTTTATGCGGCAAGCGGCAGCGTGGAATCTGGAGCACCGGGCTGTGACAGTAAGTATATGAATGGTGTATGGCAGAATCAGAACCATGCAGGCTGGGTAGATGGCGATCCGAGTACTCAGACAAAGAAATTCATTCTGGGCTGCAACGGATGTCCTGCATATCGCTGGAACGGCTGCGGACTTCTTGTTGATCAGGCATATCTGGATGGAGCTACCAGCTACAATGTGGATAATGGAAACAGAATGCCGGAGTGGGAGAGACAGGGATATAAGGACACCGATCCGATGTATTGATAACCGGCTGCATTGTTCCTGTTTACAATTTAAAATGGATAATAAAAAGGGGCTGTTGCACAACTAAGGTTGACTTAGTTGTGCAGCGGCCCACTTTTATGCCCTAAAATCAGAAAAACGGGTTCCGAAGAACCCGCCCTCTGTGGTATAATTAAGTATGACCAGTACCTCAAAATACCACAAAGATTATACCGTATTTCGAGAATCTTATCAACTGGTTCTTCCATTAAATTTGGAAGGATTGATTCCCACTGATGAATCGGTTCGTCTGCTAAGCCACATCTTGGAGGAGTTAGACTATCACAGTCTTTATCGGGCGTACTCCCGCGAAGGGAGAAATCCTGCAGTCGAACCCAGTTTAATGTTTAAGATCCTGGTATACGCTTACTCGCAGGGAATCTATTCCAGCAGAAAGATCGAACAGGCCTGCCGCCGTGATATCAACTTCATGTGGCTCTTAGCCGGCAGCAAAGTCCCCGATCACTGTACCATAGCCCGCTTCCGCACCCACTTTTTGAAAGAAGTCTGTGAGGATCTGTTTGGGCAGCTGGCCCGCATTCTTTTGGAATCGGGAGAAGCCAGTGGTAAAAACCTGTTCGTGGACGGAACAAAGATCGAATCCAGAGCCAACAAATATACCTTCGTCTGGAAGAAGGCGGTGGGGAAGCACGAAGCCAGAATGCAGAACCAGCTGAGCGGACGCATGCCAGAGATCAATGAGGAGCATATCGAAACTCTTGTGTTTTCGCCGGAAACAGCGGCTGCAGATTTGGAAACGGCTGCACGGCGTCTGGAAGAAAAGATGCAAGCGCAGGGAATCGTTCCTGTGCATGGACGCGGAAAGCGGAAAAGCCGGATCCAGAAGGATCAGGAATACCTGCAAACATGCCTGGAACGACAGAAACGGTACGACACCCACAAGAAAAACTTTAAGGGACGGAACAGTTATTCCAAGACTGACCCGGATGCCACCTTCATGCACATGAAAGATGACCACATGAGGAATGCCCAGCTTAAGCCCGGCTATAACATTCAGATCGGAGTGGACAGTGAATACATTATGGGAGTCGGTGTGTTCCCGGACCGAAATGACACCAATACCTTGATCCCATTCGTGAGCCATACAGAAGAAACCTTGAGGCATAAATACGAAAGCGTCACGGCAGATGCCGGATATGAGAATGAGGAGAACTATCTCTGGCTGGAAAAAGAAGGAAAGACAGCGTATATCAAGCCATTGACCTATGAAAAATGGAAAAAGCGCAGTTTCAAGAAAGAGGTCGGCCGCCGTGAAAACATGACCTATCTGGAAGAAGCAGACTGCTATGTCTGTGATCACGGCCGTATTCTGCGGAACGTAGGAAAAAAGAAAAAGACAAGCGTGACCGGATATGAATCCAGTCAGGACATCTATCGGTGCGAGGACTGTACCGGCTGTCCCCATTTTGGAGGGAAGTGTACCCGATCACGAAAAGGGAAACAGCTGTACGTATCGAAAGTGTTGATCGCGAAGCGGGAAGTATCCTTGAAGAACATCATGAGCAGGGAAGGTATCCGCTACCGGATGAACCGCTCGATTCAGGTGGAAGGCGCATTTGGAGTCCTGAAACATGACTACGGATTTGACCGATTTCTGACTTGCGGAAAAATCAATGTAAAAATCGAGTTTCTTCTGCTGTGCATGGGCTACAACATCAATAAGCTGCATGCAAAGATTCAAGGAGACCGGCTGCGAAGCCATCTCCATGAGGCGAAAACAGCATAAGAAAACGGCATAAAATCAGACCGTTTATTAAGGTGCGCCAAAAACCGGCTAAGATATCCACAAATGATATCTCGACCGGGTTTTCTAAGAGAAAAGGGAAGGAGCGTTGCTCCTGCCCCGAAATCATTCTGATTTCAGGTCATTGTGCAACACTCCCTTTT
>JAFUPV010000001.1 GCA_017472605.1 Lachnospiraceae bacterium | reverse complement strand
ACATGGATGAGGAACATCCGAAGAAGCTTCTTTGCCAGCTCTTCATCCACATCCTGCACAAACGGATCAAGCAGCTGATCCAGCGCACCAAGATACACCGGATAGTTTGTGACGCTTGGTACATGTTTATAAAAAATCAGCAGATGATTCAGCGCCTCGAACAGATCCTTCGGCGGCTCCAGCTGCAGAAAGGAACTTCCCTCACGGAAAAACTTTTCGTAATCCGGAACGATGTATCTGGGACGAACGGGTGCATTGCCCTCAAACAGGTCGCAGATACACTGCTTTCCTTCCACTGGAGCAAGAAGCTCCTTTAACCCCTCCGGTACTTCCAGTACCTCCATCAGGGAAACAGCGGCGCCGGACAGATTGGTCAGTTTCTGCTCGTGGGTCAGCGTTTTGTTTTTAATGATGCCAAGAATTTCTTCTCTCGTCTGTTCCATTCGTTCAATGGATATCTGTCTCATATGTTACCTCCTTCAACAGAGTGCATTTGCAGATGTCTTTCTCTTCCAGATATCTGCATTGCTTTTCGCTTTCGCAAAAAGGCAGCTGCAAATAAACTCTGTTTCCTTTCCGGATAACTTTTAACAGTCATACAGGGAAGGACCACAATGGCTCCTTCCCTGTACGTTACGCGAGAAGATACTCGCTATCCATTTTTAATTGAAGAAATTACTCCTCAGAATCCAGAACGTAAACGTCTCCGTACTTCTCCTCGAAGTCTTCCTTGTTGTTCGGAACAACGATCTCGCCTGCGATGATTGCTTCCTTCGCAGCCTCTACTGCCTCAAGGATCTCATCAGACAGGTTGTCTGTGGTCGGAGCGATGTCAACGCCGCCCATCTCCAGATCATAGGTCAGAACGCCGCTCTCCAGCTCGCCCTTCAGGTATGCCTTAATTGCCTCGTAGCAGCCGTTGTCTACTCTCTTCATTGCAGAGGTCAGAACGGTTTCCGGTGCCAGTACGCTCTGGTCAGAGTCAACACCGATTGCCCAGATGCCAGCTTCCTTACAGCCATCGATTACACCAAGACCGGTGCCGCCTGCTGCGTGGAATACAACGTCTGCGCCCTCAGTTACCATGTTTGTAACTGCAGTCTTACCGATTGCCGGATCACCGAAGGAGTTTGCGTTGAACTGCTCGATCTTCGCATCTGCATTTGCATCCAGAACACCTGCCAGATAGCCGTAACCGAACTGGTTCATGGTCTCACTCTCCATACCAAGAACGAAACCTACAGTATCTGTCTCAGTTGCCATACCAGCTGCAAGACCTACCAGGTAGGAAGCCTGTGCCTGCTCGAACATCATGCAGGTAACATTCTCAAACTCAGCGTTGGAAGCGTCATCAATGATAACGAATGTCTGATCCGGATACAGTTCAGCAGCCTCACGCAGTGCGTCAGCAAGCATGTAACCGGTGATAATGATCAGGTCATAGTCCTCGTCAATCAGAGTCTCAATGTTCGGAGCATAGTCAGAATCTGTCTTGGACTCCATGTAGTTTACTTCAACACCAAAATCCTCAGCAGCCATCTGAAGACCGGTCCATGCAGACTCATTGAAGGAACCGTCGTTAACTCCGCCAACGTCGGTAACCATACCAACCTTGATGCCTGTTCCGTCGATTGCTTCCTCAGTAGTCTCCTCACCAGTAGCCTCTTCCTCAGTCTCAGCTACGGTTGTCTCTTCCTCGGTCTCCTCAACAGTAGTCTCTTCCTCGGTCTCAACTACAGTGGTCTCTTCCTCGGTCTCAGCTACAGTGGTCTCTTCCTCAGTCTCAACTACAGTGGTCTCTTCCTCGGTCTCAGCTACAGTGGTCTCTTCCTCAGTCTCAGCTACAGTGGTCTCTTCCTCAGTCTCAACTACAGTAGTCTCTTCCTCAGTCTCAGCTACAGTGGTCTCTTCCTCAGTCTCAGCTACAGTGGTCTCTTCCTCGGTCTCAACTACAGTAGTCTCTTCAACCGTTGTTTCCTCTACGGTTGTCTCTTCAACAGTTGTTACTTCTTCCGTTGTCTTAGCAGCAGTAGTCGGCTCCTCAGTAGTAGCCACGGTCTGCGGTGCTTCGGTTGTCTTCTTTGTGTCAGAAGTTCCGCAGGCAGCCATAGACGCTACCATAGAACCGGCAAGCATTGCAACCAGAAATTTCTTTCTCATAACATTCTCCTCCTTAATTCTGGAAAACAATAATATCAGCCATTATTTTAACACGTTGTCCCCATTTCGTCAACGATAAGATTTACAAAATTAATGGTTATATATATGTTTTTCGATGCGATTTACGATCATTTCCATCGCAACACTGTTATGTCCGCCTTCCGGCACAATGATATCCGCGTTTTTCTTGCTCGGTTCCACAAACTGTTCATGCATCGGTTTCACAGTCTCCAGATACTGTGTGATCACGGAATCCAGGGAACGGGCTCTCTCCTGTACGTCGCGGCGGATCCGTCTCAGGATCCGGATATCCGCATCCGTATCCACGAAGATTTTAATATCCATCTGTTCACAGAGTCTCCTGTCCTCAAAGATCAGAATTCCCTCAACAATGATGACGCTGCTTGGATAGATCAGCTGCCAGTCTGTACTCCTGTTATGAACGGAATAATCATAGATTGGACAGTGGATCGCTTTTCCAGCACGCAGTTCCTGAAGATGCCTCATCAGCAGCTCCGTGTCAAACGCGTTGGGATGATCGTAGTTCAGTTTTGTCCGCTCCTCATAGGTCAGATCATCATGCGCTTTGTAATAGTCGTCGTGGCGAATTACCGTTACCGCATTGCCAAACTGCTGGACGATCCGCTGCGTCAGCGTGGATTTTCCGCTTCCTGTTCCACCGGCAATACCGATTATCAGAATTTTATCCTCCATAGTTCTCCCTCATCTTCCATATCTCCCGGCAATGGATCTCCTTCCATTCCCACGTTTCTCCTGCTTTTACCGTTTTCCTGGTCAGTTTCTGCCAGTCGCCCATATCCTGTTCCTGCCGGCTGCCGCTTCCTCTGCCTGCCGGCTGCCCTCATCCTCTGCCTGCCAGCTGCCGCTTCCTCTGCCTGCCCGCTGCTCACATCCGCTGCCGATCAGCCCGGATCAGGTGACGAACCGCCTTGACTGCCGTGAGGATTGCCGCATCCGTATCATGGACAACCGGGTTTTCCAGTCCGGCTTTTGCCCGTTCCTGGTTAGCCATCACCAGGAAAATGGAACCGACGCGGACACGCAGATAGCTTCCTACCACAAACAAAGCAGCCGATTCCATTTCGGACGCAAGGCATCCCAGACGCTTCCAGGCTTCCCACTTGGCCATCAGTTCATAGCTGACCGGTTTTGTCTCCGGCTCATGCTGTCCGTAAAACGACTCCTTGCACTGAACAACACCAACATGAAACGTTTTTCCCAGCGCCCGCGCACTCTCCCGCAGGGCATCCACAATCTCAAAATTCGCAACCGCTGGAAACTCGATGGGCGCATATTCTCTGGAGGCGCCTTCCATCCGGACTGCACCGGTAGCGATTACCAGATCGCCGCCCTTCACCGGCAGCTGCATTCCGCCGCAGGTTCCGACACGGATAAACGTATCCGCTCCGCAGCGCACAAGCTCTTCCAGCGCGATGGATGCAGACGCGCCTCCGATTCCGGTAGACGTGACGCTTACCTTTTCACCAAGCAGATAACCGGTGTAGGTAACATATTCTCTGTTGTCGGCAATCAGCTCCGGCTCATCAAAGTACGCCGCAATCTTCCGGCAGCGCTTGGGGTCACCGGGCAGAAGCACGTACCGCCCCACATCCCCTTCTTTCAGCTGAACATGATACTGCAGATCTTTCTTTTCGGAATATTGTATCATCGAAGTCCCTCCTTTTCAAAGAGCGCCACCGTCTCAATCCCGGCGGTTCCCGGAAAGAGATCCACTGCACGCGCTTTCACCATCCGATAGCCCATTTCCACAAACATTTCATAGTCACGGACAAGGCTGGTCGGCTTGCAGGACACATAGACGATCCTCGGAACCTGGTAATTGAGAATCTTTGGCAGTGCTTTTGGATGAATGCCGTCCCGCGGCGGATCCAGAACGATCAGTTCCGGCTTTTCTTCGATCTCATCCAGCACCTTCAGCACATCACCGGCAAGGAAGCGGCAGTTTTCCAATCCGTTGGCTTTCGCGTTAATCCGCGCCGCTTCTACTGCTTCCTCCACGATTTCCACTCCTACGACACGCTTTGCCACCGGCGCCAGCACCTGGGCAATGGTTCCGGTTCCGCTGTAAAGATCAAAAATCAGGCGATCCTTTGTCTCTCCTATGTAATCACGGACAACGGAATAGAGAACCTCCGCTCCGGCGGAATTTGTCTGGAAAAACGAGAACGGTGTAATCTGAAAGGACAGTCCCAGCAGCCGGTCAGTAATTTCCGGCTGACCATAGAGAAGGATTGTTTCATCGCTCTGCACCACATCAGCCAGGCTGTCGTTTACAATGTGCAGAAAGCCGCCCAGTCTTCCGCTGTATGGAAGAGCTTTCAGTTTTTCCGTCAGACCTTCCAGATCCAGATAGGAAGCCATCTGATCCGGCGTCAATCCGGGCAGCGGCTGACCCTCCTGTCCCCCGTTTCCCCGACTCATGTCCTGGGACGTCGTCACAAGGCCAACCAGCAGCTCTCCGCTGGCCGCGCTGCGGCGCAGAAGCAGATGACGAAGAACGCCCTGGTGGCGCATGCGATGAAGAAACGCAATTTGTCTCTCTTTCATGTGCTCCAGGATGCAGGAAGCTGCCAGCTTCATGTCTTCGTGCATCATCCGGCAGTCGGAAACCGTTACAATATCATAAAAGCTGCCGCGCTGGTGCATTCCAAGGGCTAACGGTCCATCCTTGTATTCGTCACCGAAGGAAAGCTCCATCTTGTTCCGATAGCCGGATGTAACCGGGCTGGCTTCGATTCCTTCGAATTCATAGTCCCTGCAGACATGGTCCAGAAGCTGTCTGATCTGTTTTTCTTTGATGGCAAGCTGCTCCTCATAGGGCAATGACTGGCAGATGCAGCCGCCGCAGATGCCAAAGTGGGCGCAGGTCTGATCCGGGTCCTCCTTGGGCGACCGTTCAAGCACTTCCAGCAGAATTCCCTCCGGTCGGCTCTTTTTATGCTTTTTCAGGCGAAAACGGAGCCTCTGTCCCGGCAGACCAAACTTTACCAGTACCTCTTCCCCTTCATCGGTAACGACAACTGCCCGGTCCGGAAAATCCACACGCACCACAGTGCCTTCATAAATCTCGCCACGTTTCATTCAAACATATCCTCCATTTGCTCATACTTGCGGATCGCACCGGATTTTGTTTCGGATGCAGAAAGCACCCCGCGACGCCCACCTACATGCCGCGTCCGGAGTGCCATTTGTCTCTTCATCCATCCGGCAAACGCGCTTTGGACGCGTCTGATCCGATTTCTTTATTCTGCAGTTTCCTCTGCAGCAGGCTCCTCTGTCGGCTCCTGCGCTGCTTCCGGCTCCTCTGCCTTCGGCTCTGCTTCTGTTTCTTCTTCCTCGATTTCATCCTCGAACTCATCCTCATCGAAATCGTCCTCGTCAAAATCATCTTCGAACTCATCCAGATAATCCGGTGTCAGATAGCGGTAGACTGCGTAGATCACTGCGGCAACTGCGGCAATCACTGCGATCACAGTAATTACACAGCAAACCTTGTTCTTACACTTCTTCTCTTCGTCATCCTTGAGTTTTACTCCCAGCTTTACAGCTTCCATTAATTCTTCCAGCTTTGCCATAAAAACCCTTCCTTTCTTCTCTTTTCCATCTTACGTAGTGAGCAGCCTTCCGGTGCCAATTCAGCGTACCGGTGAAAACGGTCTTGTGTACACTGAACTTATAATCGAAGATAGTATACCACAAGTTATCTGCTATTACCAGCAAAACTTGCAGATTTTATGATTTTTTTGGATTTCTTAACAGACGATTTCCTTACGGCTGCAGACGCTCCAGTTTCGCAAAACCGGCAAACATGCGCTTGGGATTTTCCGGATCCCTGTCAAAGGAAACCGTCACTTCATAATCCCGCTTTCCATCCACAATCTCCAGAACAGTTCCGTCACCGAATTTGCCATGGCGCACACGGTCGCCGGTTCCATAGTCCGGAGCCGTTTTCGCTGCAACGGTAAAGGCTTTTCCAAATGACGGCGCTGAAGTTTGTGATGCCTTTCCCCTTTGTGCGCCGTATGCCGACGAACCAGACGCGGCGCCATGGGATGCCGATCTGTAAGAGGCAGTTCCATCGAATGCCGCACCGTACGAGGCAGTTCCGTACGAGGCAGTTCCATACGAGGCGGATTTTTTCGGAAGGTCAAAAACGGAAGACATGGAATCCAGCTCCCGGAAATTGCGAAACGTTCCTGCTTCTGCTCCCTTCTCGTACCGGCTTCGGTCAACAGCTCCTGCTGCGCGAAAACTTCCTGATCCGCCAAAATAGCCGCCCTGTTCTTCCCAGTCCAGCTGCTCCCGCGGAATCTCGTCAATGAATCTTGACGGCCGGTTGTACTGGGTTTCGCCGCGCACCGTGCGAAGCTTTGCCGCACTCAGCGTCAGCGTCTTCATCGCACGGGTGATTCCCACATAGCACAGACGCCGTTCTTCTTCCACATCGGAAATGTCGCCGCTGTTAATCGACTGATAGCTTGGGAACAGTCCGTCCTCCATTCCGCTTAAGAAAACTGCCGGGAATTCCAGGCCCTTTGCCGCATGAAGCGTCATCAGAGTCACACGGTCCGCGCTGGAATCCAGACTGTCGATGTCGGCAACAAGAGAAACTTCGTCCAGAAAATCCTGAAGCGTCGCATCATCTCTCTGTGCATAGAAATCAGACGCCTTACTGATCAGCTCATCGATGTTCTGCTGCTTCTGTTCTGCTTTTTCATCCTCCAGAGACTCCAGTTCTTCCAGATATCCGGTGGACTCCAGCACCTGCTCAATCAACTCTCCCGCATCCATGAATTCCGCCTGCGCGCGAAGAACCATGATCTGATTAAAGAAACTTTTCAGCTTCGCACCTGTCTTTCCGACCCCGGGAATCCGGTCCGGATGCTCCAGTGCCGCAAAAAAACCGGTCCCATTCTGTGCAGCGGCGAAGGCAACCTTTTCCAGCGTTGCAGCTCCGATTCCCCGCTTTGGTACATTGATGATTCTTCGGACTGCCAGCTCATCTCTGCCGCTGGCGATGGTTTTCAGATAAGCCAGAATGTCCTTGATTTCCTGACGCTGATAGAAATTGACGCCGCCGATCAGACGATAGGGAACATTTGCCGCAATGCATTTTTCCTCAAAGGTTCTTGACTGGGCATTGGTCCGGTACAGAACCGCACAGTCTGCGTAGGTATATTCACCGGAACGCACCAGTTCCTGCACCTTGCTGATGGTTTCCTGCGCTTCTTCATAGCCGTTTTCAAAGTGACAGAATTTCACCGGCTCTCCCTGACCGTTTTCGCTCCAGAGACGCTTCTGCTTCCTTCCCCGGTTGTGGCGGATCACTTCATTTGCCGCGTTCAGAATGCTGGTGGTGGAACGGTAATTCTGTTCCAGCTTAATCACCTTTGCTCCCGGAAAATATTCTTCAAAGCTCAGAATGTTGGTAATGTCCGCTCCTCTGAATTTGTAAATGGACTGATCGTCGTCACCAACAACGCAGAGATTGCGGTACTTTCCCGCCACCAGGCGGATGAACTGAAACTGGACATTATTGGTATCCTGGTACTCATCCACCATGATGTAACGGAAGCGTTCCTGGTAGTATTCCAGCACATCCGGATGGTCCCGAAGAAGCTCCACAGTCCGCAGCAGCAGATCATCAAAGTCCATGGCATTGTTTTCCCGCAGCGCATCCTGATAGGCCTGATAAATCTCGGAAACTTTTCTCGCATGGTAGTCACCGGCTGACTGAAGACGCATCTGATCCGGACTGATCATCTTGTCTTTCGCATCGGAAATTGCTGCCAGAACTGTCTTATCCTTAAACATCTTTGGATCCAGATCCAGCTTTTTCAATGTCTGTTTCATCAGCGTCTTCTGATCATCCGCATCATAAATCGTGAAACCGACATCATAACCAAGCCGGTCCGCAAACCGTCTGAGGATCCGCACGCAGGTCGAGTGGAAGGTCGCCACCCAGATGCTCTGGGCACCAAAGCCCACCAGCTTCTCCACACGTTCCTTCATTTCCCCTGCCGCCTTATTGGTAAAAGTAATGGCAAGAATATTCCATGGGTTCACCGCTTTTTCTTCGATCAGGTATGCGACACGGTGTGTCAGCACTCTTGTCTTTCCGGAACCGGCTCCTGCAAGAATCAGAAGCGGTCCCTCCGTGCAGCGGACAGCCTCCAGCTGCATCGGATTCAGTGTATCATATTTGCTCATAATTCCTCTCCTTTGGCTCGCTGTCCGGGCAGGTCGAACCGCTCTGCTTTCCTTATTCTTCCCACAGCCAAACGCCGTATCGGCGCGGTCGTCCGGACAACAATACTGGCACAGGAATCATCTTTACCTGTGCCAGTATTCATAAGTACTTACCGTCTGATCATTTGTTATCCACAGCCTGCACCATTAAACAAGCTTCTGTCCGCAATTGGAGCAGAATTTTCCTCCATTGGTCGGGCTTCCGCAGTTGGAGCAGAATTTAGGATAAGCTCCGGACACGGAACCTGCCGTCTGAACGGTCTGACCATTCACCTGACCGGACATCTGATTCATCATCTGCTGTCCCATCATCATTCCCATCTGCATGCCGGCCATATCAGAAGCCATGGAACCGGCACCGCTGCCGTTGGCCAGAGACTCTGCCATCTGAACCTGCGTGTAGGAATTGATGTTGCCAACCATGGCAGCTGCAGCAGCCTTTTTCTGCATCGCAGCGACCTCATCCGGATAGGAAACGCTCTGGATCTGGAAACCGGTCACGGTTATTCCAAGCTTGCACAGCTCCATGTCCAGATCCTCTGCCACACCTCTGCCGATGTCATAGGCATTGGCCTGAAGATTAAACATGTCCTTGCCTTCGCTGGCAATCCACTTCATCAGGAGCATGTCCAGAGAAGAGAGAACACGTTCCTTTACTTCATCCACGGTAAACTGGCGCTTAATTCCTGCCACCTTATCGATCAGTGTCTGGGCATCCGCTACCTTGAACTGGAATGTTCCAAAGGAACGGATCGGCATTCCGCCCGGAAGTCCTGCAACCGGCAGATTGATTGCGTTCTTTGTTCCCCATTTTACCGTAAATTCTTTCGTGTTGATAAACAGAACCTCTGCACGCATTCCGCTGTTAAAGCCAAAGGTAAAGCCTTTCAGTGTCGATAAAAACGGGATAATATCCGATTCAATGTCAAAGCTTCCTTCGTCGGTAAAGATTCCCTCAACCCTGCCGTTGTACATGAACACGGCATCCTGGCCGGCACGGATAATCAGCTTACTGCCCCGCTTAATCTCATCGTTTTCCCATTTCCAGAAAATTACATCATCACGGTATTCCTGCCACTCAATCACGTTGGCAAGCTGTCCACCGAAAAATCCCATAGTGTCGCCTCCTGTATCACATTTCTGATTACATGCCCATCTGAGCCTTCAGAGCTGCCAGTTCGTCATCCACGTCAGAGTGAGCCTCAGAAGCCATATCATACTTCAGGGTCAGATCCTCAATGGTGGACTCGCTGTTCATTGCGTTCAGCTCAGCCATTGCGTTTGCCTTATCCAGCATCCGGTTTGCCTTTTCTTCCATTTTATCAAACGCGGACAGATTCTCTGCTACACCTTCCAGAGAAGAACCGATTTTATTCAGCTTTTCCTGTGTCTTTGCCACTGCAACCTTCGCTTTGATGGCATCCTTGCGGGCATGAAGCGTTGCGATGTCGTTGCTCAGCTTGTCGTGCATCTGACGCATTTTCAGCGCATTGGCAGCAGCCGCATCATAGGCAACCTGCAGACCGGCGATTTTCTCGGAAACAATCTTCTTCTGCTGAAGGAAGGTTCTGGCATCGTTGTCATTTCCTGCTGCAACAGCCTTCTGAGCATAGCGCTGATACTTGTCAGCCTCTTCCTTTGCCTCATCCAGTTCTCTCTTTGCACGCTTCTCTTCTGCCATAACGGAAGCTGTCTCAGCCTTTACGTTGCCGAGGTCTTCCTCCAGATTGCGCAGGTACTGATCGATCATCTTTGCCGGATCCTCAACCTTATCCAGCATTGCATTAAAGTTAGCAGCCATAATGTCCTTAAATCTCTGAATCACACCCATCGTTACAAATCCTCCTGTATTTCTCTTATCCTTCTCTTTCCATCCGGAAAACAGTTATTCACAGTATACTACAATCCGCCTCTTTTGTCACGGATTTTTTTCTGTCATAACAGGAAAGCAGAAATGCGTCCGAAAATCTCCCAGAAAAAACCGCTTGCCATCCAGATTCAAAAAAGCTATACTAGAACCATCACAAGCGGATACATCGGAGGATGCTATGAATAATCAGGAGCTTACGAAAGCCTTTATCGAACGATTAAATCGAATGAAAGCGGTTTCCGTCGAACAGATCCCCAACATTGATCTGTACATGGATCAGGTAACTACTTTCATGGATACCTATATGTCAGACACAAGAAGACACCCGACAGACAAGGTTCTTACAAAAACCATGATCAACAACTATGCAAAGAACCACCTGCTTCCGTCTCCGATCAATAAAAAATATACGCCGGATCACATGATCTTCCTGATCTATATCTACTATCTGAAAAGTATTCTGTCCATCAGCGACATTCAGGAGATGCTCCAGCCCATGTCCGAGCTCTATTCCAGGAAAGGGAACAGTCCGGATATTTCAGACATCTACACGGATATCTTTTCCAACTATCCGGAGGAAAGCTACCGGCTGATGAAAGATCTGGCTCACAAACTGGATGTTTCGGATTCTTCCTTTCCGGAAGCGGAAGGAAAGGAAAAGGAATACCTTCAAAAGTTCACCTACCTCTGTCTCCTCGGTTTTGACATTTTCATCAAAAAGATGCTGATGGAGAGCATTATCGACGACATGAAGGAGCAGAATGTTCCCGAAAGCGGTAAAAAGGGAAAAAAATAAAATGAATTGGCCATCCGGGTGAACCGTCGCCGATACGTCCGCCTGGATGGAGAAACAAAAAAAAACGCTGTGCCTGTGAACTCTTCTCTCTGGAAGATTCGCTTTGGCACAGCGTTTTCTTATTCCCATTGTTCGGATACCTGAAGAGCCGGCTTCGCAGACCGGTGGTCTTTCAATCGATTCGAACCGATCAGTCCTGACCCGGCTTTTCAGCCTCAACGATGGCAGACTTCTGCATCGGGATACGGCAGTTCTTGTTGTTGCCGAACTCTACGATAACGGTGTCATCGGTAATGTCGATAACCGTTCCATAGAAACCGGAAGTTGTCAGAATGATGTCGCCAACCTCCAGAGCAGAAAGCATTTCTGCCTGCTTCTTCTGTTCCTTCTTCTGCGGTCTGATCGCGATGAAATACATCACACCGATGATAACCACAAAATAGATGATGATCATTAACCAGCCGCCAGTCGGATCTGCAGACGCGTCCGTGGTGGTGGTTGTAGTTGCACAGCCTGTCATGCTCATCAATGCGGCAAGCAGAGCGGCTGCAGCCATCCACTTCTTTTTCATTTTCTTTCCTCCTAGTATTCCGGTATTCCCTCACCGTCTCCCGGTCTGGACTTACCGTTCCTGATTCTCTCCGGATCTCATGGAATCCAGCATACTCTTTTTATACTCGCTAAAGCAGTTATTGTCAAGGCTTTGTCGAATCTCTGTCATTAAATTATTATAAAAATACAGGTTATGAAGCACACAGAGCCGCATTCCCAGCATCTCTTTTGCCTTCAGCAGATGACGGATGTAGGCTCTGCTGTAGTTTCTGCAGGCAGGACACTGGCATCCCTCCTCAATGGGCTTATCATCCAGCTCATATTTGGCATTGAACAGATTCAGCTTTCCGAAACGGGTGTACACATGACCGTGACGTCCGTTTCTGGACGGATAAACGCAGTCAAAAAAGTCCACACCGCGATCAACCGCTTCCAGAATGTTGGCTGGAGTGCCGACACCCATCAGATAGGTCGGCTTGTTCTT
>JAFUPV010000057.1 GCA_017472605.1 Lachnospiraceae bacterium | reverse complement strand
ATGGTTAGAAAGTGACTAAAGGTAAAGAAAGCCGCGAGGAAGACGAAGTCTTCTGAGTGAAGGAGCGCCAAAACCGAAGGTTTTGTGTGCATCTGCTCGATAGAGCAGCGGCGACCGGAGGTCGCAGGTTTAATGGATAGGTAAAATAGAGGAAGTTATCGTTAAGGTAACGATGGATGAAAAAATAATTTCTGTGTGTAGTTTTCAGGGTATAAAATGAACCTGTTCGAGAAATCGGGCAGGTTTTTTGCTGTTTAAAAATGCGGATGAGCGTGTCGGTTGGCATCCAATTGATCATTTGTCCAGATGGATGTTTACGGTGTTATCCAGATGGATATTTATGGTAATTTGCTGGTTCGATCACTTATGCATTCGGGCGGACATCCGGTGACATGTTCGGTCGAGGCTGCGCGATTGGAGTCAGATTGAGACAATTTTTGTTGATATAGAGTATAAAGTGCATTATAATGAAAAAAACGGCGGCAATGCTGCTTCGCATGGGTATTTGAAAAAGCTGGAATTTGTTCAGGAAGGGCTGATCGGACGCTGTGTGCGAGGATGTGGCGGGATTGTTTCTAATGACATGATTTTTTCGATGCTGAAAGATGAAGCATAAAAACACGAACTGAGACATTCGGAGATGAAATTTATTTTCTGGAAAAGGAGAAGCATGATATGAAGGTAACGGTATGGAATGAAAACATTCATGAGAAGGAGATTCCTCTTGTGACAGAGTTGTATCCGGGAGGACTGCATGGTTATCTGGCAGGATTTTTGAAAGAGGAGGATGTGGAGGTTCGGACGGCGACGCTGGATGAGTCGGAGTGCGGACTGACCGATGAAATTCTGAAGGATACGGATGTGGTGATCTGGTGGGGACACGCTGGCCATCATCTGGTTCCGGATGAAATCGTGGAGATGGTTCATGGCTATGTGCTTCGTGGAATGGGGCTGGTGGTTCTCCATTCCGGGCATCATTCGAAATTATTCCGAAAGCTGATGGGTACGACCTGTAACCTGAAATGGAGGGATGATGCAAGAGAACGGGTCTGGACGATAAAACCAAATCATCCCATTGCCGCCGGCATTCCTGAGACGTTTGTGCTGGATTGCGAAGAAATGTATGGGGAACCGTTTGATGTGCCGGAACCGCAGGAGACGATTTTCATGAGCTGGTTCAATGGAGGAGAAGTATTCCGCAGCGGGTTTACCAATGTGCGGGGAAATGGACGCATATTCTATTTTCAGCCCGGCCATGAAACAAACCGATCGTTTCAGAATCCATATGTGCAGCGAATCATAAAGAATGCAGTCAGATGGGCATGCCCGGTACGAAAGAATCTGGCGATTGAGTGTCCCCATGCACCGGCCTTGGAAGGGGAGTAATTGAAAAAAACTGACAGAAATGGGACGACTGGAAAGAGCTGCTAAAAGAAAACTGGCAGTTGGATTGTGAAAGATTAAAAAAATATTGCGTTAGAGGGGCTGTCTATTTCCAGACAGCCCCCGTTTTTTGTGTGGTACATTTGTTTATATTCTTGAAAACAGTATAGAAATCTCCGGTGGGAGGTGAGTGGCAGCAGGAGTCTGAATGTTCCAGCTCGTATCCAGCTTCAGCCATTCCAGAATCTGACCGGAAGAGAATGGAAGAAATGGATGGAGCAGGATAGCCAGATTGCCGATGAGCCAGGTACAGTTTGCAAGTGCTTCGCAGCAGCGGTTTGGATCGGATGTTCTCGTTTTCCAGGGCTCGTTGGAATCGTAGTATTTGTTTCCGTATCGCACCAGATCGAAAGCGGAAGAAAGGGCATCTTTGAAATAGCCATGTTCAATTCTGGTTCCAATGGTCTGGAAGGCAAGCTCTGTCTTCTCGTAGAGTGCAGGATCAATCGGAGCGGAAGGAACTGCGCCGTTTTGATATCTATTGAGAAAGGCGAGGGTGCGGTTCACAAAATTTCCCCAGGCGCCCACCAGCTCCGAGTTATTCTGCTCTTTGAATTCCCTCCATGAGAAATCGGTGTCTCTCTTTTCCGGTCCGTTGGCAAGGAAGAAATAGCGGATGGTATCCGGGTGATATTCGTCGGCCAGATCTTTGGCCCAGACGGCCCAGTTGTGGCTGGTTGAGATCTTTCTGCCTTCCAGCGTGATATATTCACTGGAGATGATGTCATCCGGCAGGTGCAGATTTTGACCGTGACCAAGGAGAAGAGAAGGGAGGATGATTGTGTGAAACGGAATGTTATCTTTTCCGTGAACATAATAGTGCCGGGCGTTTTCTCCGAAGACTTCCCGGAATGGAATTTCCCGTTCTTCGCACAGACGGGCGGATGCGGACAGGTAGCCAAGGACATTTTCGGCCCAGATATAGATTTTTTTGCTGTCATATCCTTCTTTTGGTACGTCAATTCCCCAGTCCAGATCCCGTGTGATGGCCCGGTCGTGAAGTCCTTCGTCCAGATAGCGTCTGGTGAAGGAAGCTGCATTTTTGCGCCAGTATGGATGATCGGAAAGAAAGTTACGTAGTTCCTGTTCCAGTCGGGAAATCAGAAGGTAGAGCTGGGTTGTTTCACCGAAGGTCAGTGTGGTATGACAGTCGGCGCATCTGGCATCAAGAATTGTTTCAGTATCCAGAACCGTGCCGCAGGAATCACATTGATCACCGCGGGTCGGTTCCCCGCAGGATGGGCAGATGCCGATGATCAGCCGATCTGTGAGAACCTTGCGGCAGGATGGACAAAATGCCTGCTTTACAGTTCTCTCTTCCACGAATTCTCCTTTGTACAATTCCGAGTGAAAGTTTTGTACAAATTCTTTGTGATAGGAATCGGATGTTTTTGTGTACAGATCATATGAAAAACCCAGTTTCTGAAAGACACGGCAAAATTCATTGTGATAGGTTTCGCTGATTTCGTCCGGAGTCCGGTTTTCCTGTCTGGCGCGGATGGTAATCGGTGTTCCGTGACAATCGCTTCCGGATACATAGAATACCGGATTTCCGTTTGCGCGCCAGTATCGTGCAAGGACATCACCAGGTAAAAGTGCAGCAAGGTGACCGATGTGAAGGGAACCGTTGGCATATGGCCAGGCTCCGCCGATTAAAATATGTTTCATAACTTCATTACCTCATTTCTTTCATAGTTGATAACATGTTGTGTTTCTGCGGATGAAACCGCTGTCGCGGCACAAAAAAAGCCCTCACCTCCTTGATGGAATCAAGGGACGAGAGCAAAACTCACGTGTTACCACCCTATTTCACTTATCTCTCACGATGATAAGCCTTAGAAAGTTCGGACCGGAAATGATCGGTCGAAACTCCGTCGCTGTTACGGGCGATCCCGGCGCAGCCTAACCGGATCCGATGTTGCCGGAAGCAGCTCTGATGGCTCGGTGCGCAGCTCGGAGACCATGTTCGGCAAACGTTGCTTTTCCCATTCTCAGCGCATCACCGTGTGGACAAAATGCATTGAAACAGACATTTCATTCAGCCCGGGGATGAAGGGATTCTCTGTAGAAGCTTGGAGAGCCTACTCTTTCTCGTCATTGCTTTTGGACAGTATAGCATAGATAAACCGGAAAATGCAACAGGAATCTTTCAGTGACTGGATGGAAAATTTGTGAAAGCTATTTACTTTTTTTCGTGTGTGTGATAAAACACATATTGTAATGGGGAGTAATTGGAAGGAATTTCGATTGCTGCCGAAAGATATAGAAAGGGGAAGGGATATGGAAGCATTAATGAAGTATTTTCCGCTGTCTAAGGGCGTAAAGGCGGATAATGTAAACGAACTTGTTAAGGCGATTGTGATCTATGTGGTAGCTGCAGTCGTATGTGGTTTTGTTCTGGGCCTGTTGGCAAAGATCCCGCTGGTTGGATTTATCTTCAGCCTGATCGGTACATTAATTGGCATTTATGCGCTTGCAGGAATCATTATTTCTGTACTTATTTTTGTAAAAGTGATTAAGTAATGACAGAATGTCAAAGAAAAGGCTTCCGGTTACAGCAGATTTGCTGAGCCGGAAGCCTTTTTCGCGTCTATTTGGATGCGACAAAGCGATTACTTATATTGACAGCTGAACTGTTCAAAACATCCGGTGCCGGATACGGCATAGAGTCCGATCATCACACCGGTAAAGCCTTCTGCCACTTCTGTGGAAAGGTATTTGGTATCACCGGTGCCCAGATAGGTTTCCTGTCCGCCGTCTGACACATAGAAATTGTGGGAAAACGCATTGGAACGGACGATCAGCTTTGCCTGATTGCCTGTCAGAGAAACCGAATTCTGCACATGTTTAATGCCGCCGATGTTCAGGCGGAGAATTGCTTCACAGCAGTCACTGGACTGGCGGAGTGCCAGATCATAGTGTTCGTTTTCCGTGATATAGAAGGTGATTCCGGCTTCCGAAGGCACTTTTTCGTTTGAGGAAGCCTGGAGAGTACCATTTCGGGAAGCGAAGGAATCGTCGAGTGTCACGCTGCACTCCAGTTCCAGATCAAAATCTCTCTGGCGCAGCGCGACAAACGTCGGAGAATCAACCATATCCAGCGTCACATCCGTGCCGTGGAGAATTGCCCTGTGGTCGGACAGCTCATAATTCTCCATGTGCGGATGGCGCAGATGGCACCAGTCGATGTTCCAGCTGGTGTTCTCAAACGTATAGAATTTCTTTTCCTGCTGAACAAAATCACCGGGAATCTCATAGCTTGCGTCGGTAGTTCCGTCCAGACCGGCGGTAAACCAGCCGTCTTCATGGAAAGTGACCGGAGTCAGGAACACTTCGCGTCCAAGCTGATGGTAGGGGCGCCACATGTGCATCTGACGGAAGCCGAGACAGAGGATGAACCAGCTGCCGTTTTGATTGCAGATCAGATCACCGTGGCCGATTCCCTGAATCACATAAGGTGCTTTGTTCCGGTTGGTCAGAACCGGGTTGTGAGGGTAGGCTTCAAACGGTCCCCAGACGGAATTGGAACGGGCATATGTAATCATGTGTCCGTACTCGGTACCGCCCTCGGCAGCCATCAGATAGTAGGTACCGTTGATCCGGTACAGATGAGGGCTTTCCAGGTAACGTCCGCCGGTTCCCTGCCAGATGGAGCGGCTGGGACTCAGCTTTCTTCCCGTTTCAATTTCGATTTCACACTGCGTAATGCCGTTAATTCCCTGATCGTCGCAGCCGTTGCTCATGAAATAGCATTTGCCGTCTTCGAAATACAGGGACGGATCAATGCCGCCCTGATCTACATAGATCGGGTCAGACCATTCACCATAGATGTCATCTGTATAGACATAGAAGTTCTGGTGTGTTGTATCATTGGTGGTTACCATGTAAAAACGTCCGTTGTTGAAGCGGATCGTAGGTGCAAAAACACCGCCGGAGCTATTAATCTTTTCCAGCATAACCTGGTTCTTTCGTGTCAGAACATACCCGATCTGCGTCCAGTTTACCAGATCGCTGCTTTCAAACAGCGGAACGCCGGGAAAATATTGAAACGAGCTGCAGACAAGGTAGAATTTACCGTTGGCGAAGCAGACGCTGGGATCCGGATAAAAACCTTTAATAACAGGATTTGTATAGTTCATAAGTCTCCCTTATTCAGTCCGTGACTGAAATCTGTACTGTATTGGGATTATGGCTAAAATGCGGGAATCAGTCCTTGCGCTCAACACCCCAGAAGAACACTGCGATTGTTCCGGGACCGGTATGGCTTCCGATGGTGGTTCCGATGTTGTTGATCAGAACCGGACCGTCCAGCTTCGGGAAACGTTCTTCGATCAGCTTTGCAACTTCGCGGGCGTCATCGGCACAATAGGAATGACAAAGGTAGCATTTTCCACTATAATCAGAACCATTATGAGCCAATTCTTCCATTTTGTCAACAATGGCACGCATAACTTTCTTCTTTGTGCGGATTTTATAACGGGGAACGAGACCGCCGGTGCTGCTGATGTTCATCAGAGGGCAGATGTTGAGCAGACCGCCGACAAAACCGGAAGTCCTGGAAATGCGGCCGCCCTTGATGAAGAAGGTCAGGTCGGAAGAGAAGAACCATGCATGGAGATTCAGCTTATTTGCTTCCACCCACTGATACACTTCATCAATGGTTTTTCCTTCATCGCGCAGATCTGCCAGCCGGTCCATCAGCAGACCATAGCCGGAAGCGGCGTTCAGGGAATCGACAATGTAAATTTTTCGGTCCGGATAGCGCTCAGAAAGGATATCTTTGGCAATCATGGCGGAATTGAGAACGCCGGAAATGCCGGAAGAAAGAGTGACATGGAGAATGTCCTTTCCTGCTTTCAAAAAGGGTTCAAAGTATGCCTCAAATTCGTTTGCGTTGATCTGAGACGTTTTTGTATCCGCGCCGTTTTGCATCGCCTGATAGAATTGATCAAAGGGGATGGATTTTCCGAGATCATCGGAATATTCTTTTCCGTCCAGTTCAAAATGGAAGCAGATGTAGGAAATGTTTCTGCGGGTAAAATGTTCTTCGGTAAGATCGGCAGTTGAGCAGCAGCTCAGAATATAGTCGTTCATGGTGAAACCTCCATATAAGAATACATCGATTATAACATGCTTCAAAACAAATTACAATATAATGAGATGTAGTTTTTGAAACTATCACATTGGAAGTAGGGACCGCAGGGATGGGCTACTGTGAACTGCAGGAGAGCATGGATTGTCTGGAACGCAGGAACGGGTTAAGATGTAATTGTCTGGAACGCAGGAACGGGTTAAGATGTAATTGACTGGAATGCAGGGATGGGCTATTATGTAATTGACAGGAGCGGTATGCGGGATTTTTTGAAAGGAGAAAGAAGCATGGAAAAACGGGCAGAACGGATTTTTCGCGATACGGTGGAGCTGGAAGAGCAGCGAACGTTGGATCGGATTCATGAGCGTGAGAAGCAGAGGACGGAGCGTGCGGGCGGAAAAGGGGAAAGAATCGAGGCGGTTGTAGAGCTGCTGGAAGCTGTGGCAGATATTCTGGATGTATTTTAAAAGAGAGATCTGTGCGGTATCCGGTTGGGAAGAGGGAGAGACGCTTGGGAAATGTGTGTGAAAATGTTTATAAGGAACGGATAAAGAGTAGTAGGGAATGTGGTGACCGGCAGCTGAATATGAGATGGCTGAATATTCAGAAAAATAAGGCGAGATATCGGGCGAAGATGTGTGAAAAAACATAAAAAGTTCTAATAAATGCATAATAAAGCTACAATTCGTGGAAGGTGCAAAAAAATACGAAAAAAAGTAAAAAACACTTGACAAAAGATGGCTGGCGGACTATAATAAAGACACAAAGAAGAGAACAAACATAAAAAATCGGGTAAGGAAAACCCAGAAAAGGAGGTACGGTCCAAAGAAAAAGTAAAAATCGTTTCGTTTCTAATCAATCATTATATAAAGCAAATGAATTTATAAAATGATTTCGAAGAAACAGAAACGCAGGACTTCGTCTAATCCCTGTAAAACGATCAGATTTTCAAACTGTATCAGCAAAAGTTTCTGCGAAAAGAAACGGCATACAGAATCAGAAAAAAAGAAAGTCAGTATTACTTACAGAAATTAGCAAATGACAATTGAATATCGAGAACGGAATCGTTGAAAGAAACAAAATTCCGAAAACCATAGGAAACGCCAGAAAATGTGAGGTATCGTCCAATGGATAAAGAAGTTTGATAGCGGGTATCGAAAGAAAGAATCGATGCCCGCTTATCTGTTGTGCAGGATGGGGAAGGCCGACTTGACGGAGACGGGACAGATGATTTATAATGAGAGCAGGTTTGAAAAGCAGATTGTTTTGTGAAGAAAGGAAGAGGCTATGAAACTGCGAAACTGCAGACTGATTCCGGAATTGTCGGGAATGAATCCGCTCCGTCTGGCGGATATCGAACTGGACGGAGGAAAAATCAGTCGAATCCAGGCGGCGGCTGGTCAGCCCGCTGGGCCGGATGAATTTGACTGCGGGGGAAAAACATTGCTGCCCGGTTTGTTCGACCTTCATGCCCATGTATCTCTGCGGAGCGGAAGAGAGGTGCCGGAAGATGGGATGAACCGCTTGCTGGATGCGATGGAAACGGTTCAGGAATATACAAAACGGGGAATAACAACGATCCGTGACTGCGGCAGCACACTTCACCTGGCGATTGCGCTGCGAAATGCCATTGGACGCGGAATCGTAAAAGGACCGCGTGTACAGGCGTGCGGCTACATGCTTGGTCCCCAGAGCATGTACATGCTAGGACGGGTGTATATGACGGTGATGGATATTGTAAACACGGAAGGGGAGATGCTGGCAGCGGCAAGAAAGCAGCTGGCACTGGGGGCCGATTTTGTGAAAATCTATGCGTCGGATTCGGCATCCCAGTGTGCGCAAAAATCGCCAAAAGCGATTCTGCGGCGGGAAGAAATCCGCGCGGCAGTAGAAGCTGCTGAGATGGCGGGAAGCTATGTGGCTGCGCATGCCCATTCTCTGGATTCCATTCGTCTGTGTCTGCAGGAAGGTGTTCGGACAATTGAACATGCTTCATTGATTGATGAGGCAGCCATTCGGGCGCTGAAGGGGATGGAAGACGTCTATCTGGTACCAACACTGGCTGTGACGGCTCCAAAGGGAGAGGAAGAGACTGGAAGCATAAAATCCATGATGCGCCAGAAGACAATGGAAAACATATCGCGCGCCTATCAGGCTGGACTGAAGCTTGGGTTTGGAACGGATCTGTCAAACGGAGATCTGTCCGGGTTCTATCAGGAATTTGAGCTCAGAAAAAACGGATGCGGAATGAGCAGCATCGACATTTTGCTGCAGGCGACCAGATACAGTGCTCAGATTGCCGGATTGGGCGGAGTGACCGGCGAGATTCGGGAAGGACTGGCGGCTGATCTGATCCTGGTGGATGGAAATCCGGATGAGGATATTTCCGTCATGAAACAGAAGCCGCTGGCAGTGATTCAGGGCGGCGAGATGCTGATTGGTGCGCTGCAGAGCGGGTCGCCGCAGATCTGGTGTTGGGATAAGAGGAGTTGACAATGAAAATAACAGCAATTGATGTGATGCAGGTTGAGGTAGAGACGCCGGCGAACCGGGCCGCCTGCAGACAGATGCCGTTACGCCCGGGAATTGGCAATGAACTGTCGGAATATGCGCTGACCCATTGCAGGAAGGTGACCATAGCGAGGTAGGAGACGCTGGGGCTGACGATGCTGAACCGATACAAAAGGAGACGAGAGTGCGCTGCAGAGGTGAAACATATCTGCAGCGCTTTTTGTATGAATTGATTGTAATAAAAGGACAATACAGACACAATAAAACGCACAATTATAAAATAAATGGAATAAAAGCATACAAATAAAACAATATAGATAAGTAAAATAAAAATATAAAAAATAATGAAAAAGTGCTTGACAAAATGGTGGATGTGATCTATAATAAAGACACAACAAAACAAAAGGATCTCACAAAAATACGGGAGAGAAACCCAGAACAGGAGGTACGGTCCAAAGTACAAGTAAGCTTCGTTTCATTACATAAAAGATAAAACCTGAATGATTGGTTCATTTCTTTGACAGACTGAAGAGATCAATGAAAAATCAGAGAATTCCGATAAGCTGTTGAAGGAGTTGAAGGAAGATCAAAAAAGAATTTATCTGTAATTGAAACACAGGACAAAGTCTAATGTCTTCAGACAAAATAATCCAATTAAAATGAAATTCCTCTTTTATGACGAGAAAGTAAAAGAGCGGTAATTTGAAATAAGAATCACGATAAGATCTAAGATTTTTATGAAAAGATTATACAGAACCAGAACAGTGATGTATGAAGCCGTCAGAAGAAACGATCAGAAAACGATTCTAACAATTCAGTACCTACAGGAAAACTGTAAATAGTTTGTATCTGAGAACGGTTATGAATCAAATAAATTGAAGGAGAACATGGAACAGGTTGGATCACTGAAGAATTAGCAAAAAAAATTAAATATAGATTGAATAAGAAAATACTTATTCCGGAAACTGTTCAGACAGATGATTGAATGAACAATTTCATTAAAAACCGAAAAACGAGGTATAATCCAATGGACAACGAGTTTTAATGGCGGGTATCGAAAAAAGAAAATCGATGCCCGCCCAATTTTTTTGTCTGTCTCTTTGATTTCGAGTGTGAGCCGGATGGAAAAACAGTGATGCCCCCATTTGTTTCCTGCATAAGTGGTGAAGAAATGACAGCAACCAGAACGCCTTTCGACCTTGCGGATGCCGGGTAAAGCGTATATAATCAGAAATGCAGAGCTGTGCAGCAGCGCAGTGAGGAACAGCGAATAAAACGGAAAGTGAAAACAGGAAGAAGGGAGCTGCCGAAGAGGAGCGGTGAGAGATAATGAAAAAGATTGACTTAAGCGGCTGGTGGCAGGCTGCAAGACAGGCAAAAGAAAAGGAAGAAAGCTGGGACTATCAGAGCGGATATTATGGAAAACCGGAATATGAAGAGAAGCTGATGCTTCCCGGGTCAACTGCTGCCGCAAGACTTGGCGTTCTTTCCGAAAAGAGAGAGCAGGGAAATCTGACGCAACGGTATCCGATGGCCGGTATTGTCTGGTATCGGCGTGAAGTGGAGCTTGATGAGGAACTGTGCGGCGGTTTGGCGGAACTGTATCTGGAACGTACAAGGATCAGTGATGTGTGGATCAATGGAGCATATGCGGGGAGAAAGGACAGCCTGGCAGCCGCGCATCGGCATCAGGTCGGAAAACTGCTGAAACCGGGAGTCAATGTGATTGAGGTTGCAGTGAATAATGTGGACTATCCGGTTCCCGGCGGACATATGACGTCGCCGGATACGCAGAGTAACTGGAACGGAATTCTTGGTGAAATCAGTCTGCGCATTTATTCCGGACTTCAGATTGAATCCGTTGCGCTGACCCCTTCCTATGGAGAAAAGAAGGTAAGGGCTGTTGTTGCGTGGAAAGGAATGGAAACGGATCCGGTATTTTCTGTTCGATTGCGTGATGAAAGCGGCAGATGGGAGAAAAAGGCGGTGACGTCAGGCGTCTGCGGGCCTGTTTCTGGAACAGCGGAAGAGCAGTCGGATTTTGGAAAACAAAGCAGTACAGTTCTGGAGATTGCGGTGGAGAATCCAATCGGCTGGGACGAGCATGTTCCCTGCTTATATGAGATTGAGATTACTGCAGAGTGCGGTGGAAATTGGGATTCCTGGCGAGGTACCTTCGGCTTCCGCGATCTGGAAAGGACACAGAAGCATTTCTTTATCAATGGCCATCCGGTCTATCTGCGCGGCAAGCATGACGGGATGACGTTTCCGAAGACCGGTTATGCGCCGATGGAGAAAGAGGCATGGCGGGAAGTGTTTGCCACTGCAAAATCCTATGGAATTAACCACTATCGTTTTCATACCTGCTGCCCGCCGCGTGCCGCGTTTGAGGCAGCGGATGAAATGGGAATTTACATGCAGCCGGAGATCCCGTTCTGGGGGACGGTAGGAAGAAAAGGAGAGGAAGGATATCAGGAAAAGGCACAGACCTGGCTGGTGGAAGAAGGCTTCCGTGTGCTGAAGGAGTTTGGGAATCATCCCTCATTTGCGGCGTTTTCGCTGGGAAATGAGCTTTGGGGCAGCGTGGAGGAGCTGAATGAAATTCTGGCCGCATATAAAAAAGCGGATCCCAGACACTGGTACACGCAGGGCTCTAATAATTTCCAGTTCAGTCCGCAAATTGCTCCGGAAGACGATTTCTATTCCGGCGTGCGTCTGGCGAGGGAACGTCTCTTCCGCGGCTCCTATGCGATGTGTGATGCGCCTCAGGGGCAGATTCAGACGAAGGCTCCCGGTACTTCGTGGGATTATGATTCGATGATCCGTCCGGGAAATCGCGCGAAATCCGCTGAGACGAGTGGGGAAATGGACAGTCAAAATGGCTGCGCCGCTGCAGAGAGCAGCAGGGAATCCGGCAATATGCAGGATGGACAAAAAGACGGAGGCAGCGGAAAGGTCCAGATTCAATATGGAACAACAACGAAGGAAGTCGATCTTGTAGAAACAGATGTGCTGATTCCTGAGATTCCGGTGGTTTCCCATGAAATTGGACAATACTGTATCTACCCGGACTATCGTGACATCACGAAATATGATGGCGTATTGCGTGCAGACTGCCTGGACATCTTCCGGGAGCGGCTGGAGAAGAAAGGGATGCTGCCGCTGGCAGAACGCTTCTTTGAGGATTCCGGTGCGCTGGCTGTGCAGTGTTACAAGGAAGAGCTGGAGGCAGCGCTGCGAAGCGATGAGCTTGCCGGCTTCCAGATTCTTGACCTGCAGGACTTCATGGGACAGGGAATTGCGATGGTTGGGGTGCTGAACGCTTTCATGGAAAACAAAGGACTGATTACGGCAGAGAAATGGCGTCAATTCTGTGCAGATGCAGTTGTGATGGCGCGTTTTGAGAGGTATGTTGGAATCGCAGGAGAATCCATGCCGGTGAGCTGCCAATGCGCGTGGTATCGCGGGGAAGAAGCGACTGATCAGGTGACGGTGAGTCTGAGTAAAGAGAATCAGGTAATCTGGAAGCAGTCAATTGGAACCGCAGTGTTCACAGAAAACGGACTGTATGATCTCGGGGCTTTCGAGCTGCCGTTTCCGAATGCGGAGAATCCATATTCCTGTGTGCTGTATGTGAAGCTGGAACGGCTCGGTATTGAAAATCAGTATGAATTCTGGGTATATCCGCATGTGGAGGCAGTAAGCACAGAGGACAGATGGGTGAAAGCTGCCGGTGTGGCGGTAACCAGTGAGGAAGCTGCAGCGAAATGTGAGCTGGCAGCAGGCAGACAGGTGATTCTTCTTCCGGAGAAAACGGTGCGGGATGGTCAGCTGGAAAGTGCTTACTGTACCGATTTCTGGTGTTATCCCATGTTCCGTTCCATCAGTGAGGGCATGAAGAAGCCGCTGCCAATCGGTACACTTGGTCTGACAATTCAAAAGGGGCATCCGGTGTTTGCGAAATTTCCGTGTCATAGCTTCACCACACCGCAGTGGTTTGACATGGTTGAGGGCGGTAATCCCGAAATCCTGGAGAAGGAAGACGTTACAATGCTGGCACAGGTGATTGATAATGTGGAACGAAACCATCGGCTTGGATTTATCTATGAAAAGCAGGATGGCAGAGGAAGGATGCTGGTATGTCATGGCGGATTGCTTCAGCTGCAGCAGGCGGAGGAACCGCACCGGGCGATGCCGGCCAGATGGCTGATCAGGAGCCTGCTGTCATATGCGGAGAGCTGGCAGGAAGTGAGAAGTTGAGGTCAGCAAATACCGTTTCATGAGAGATTTTCAAATACATGATGTATGGTGGTACATTATATATAGAAGAAACAGGGAAAGAATCCGGTTGGAATGAGTCGGTTGGGATTTGCAAAAAGCAGCTGAGGGAAGCAGGAAGTGCAGGGATGCGTTTCCTGCTTCTTCGTACTTACGCGGGCAGTGTGTTTTCGTATTGCTTCCCATGCATCCAGGAGACATGCCGGTGACATGTTCCGACGGATGTGCCGGTGACACATTCGGACAGAGATGTTGCAGGGATGAAAAAAAAGTTAAAAAAAGTGAAAAAAACAGTTGACAAAACGTTTCGCTAATGGTATTATAAGCAAGCTGCTTCAAACAAAGGCACACAACAAGAACAATTTCAAAACAACAGAGCTTATTGTTCGACAAAAGCATTGAAAAAGAAATTGAAAAAAGTTGAAAAAAGTGCTTGACAAGCTTGGAAGACTATGGTATAGTAAACAAGCTGTCGCGAGAGCGGCACAGAACCTTGATAATTAAACAGTATAACCAACCCTGAAAATTCTTTAAACAATAGGGTTCGAAAGAATCCTGTCTGAGAATTATTCAGAACAAACTTAACAAACTTTAAACAGTAACGGAAAGAAAATAGCCAAGCTATGAT
>JAFUPV010000056.1 GCA_017472605.1 Lachnospiraceae bacterium | reverse complement strand
CGTTATGAAATGATGAACCGGATCTGGTGGGAGGAAGGAATCTATCCGAAAAAGAGAGAAAGAGCATGAATTTGATTGACAAAACATTGAACTTATAATACGATGAAAGAAAATGACAGGCGGGAATTGGATATCCCGCCTGTTTTGGCAACGGAAGGTTGGTTGGGAACGTTCAAAAAGAGTAAGGGGGGCTTTGTATGTGGATGATTGCTGCGATTGGTTCCGCAGTTTTTGCCGGTTTGACTGCGATTCTGGCGAAATGCGGAATCCGAAAAACAAACTCGGATGTGGCAACTGCGCTGCGTACCATTGTTGTGCTTCTGTTTTCAATTCTGATGGTATTTCTTGTCGGTTCGCAGGGAGCGATTGAGCAAATCAGTGCAAAATCCTGGGTATTTCTTGTGCTGTCCGGCCTTGCCACAGGGGCTTCCTGGATCTGCTGTTTTAGAGCACTGTCGCTGGGAGATGTGAATAAAGTCGCACCCATTGATAAATCCAGTACTGTGCTCTCTGTACTTTTGGCGATCCTGATCTTTCGGGAACATAACAATCTCATCATTAAACTGATTGGAACAGCGATGATCGGAACTGGTACTTTCCTGATGATTGAAAGGAAAAACGGCGGGAATGAATCCGGTGATTCCAAATGGTTCGGATATGCGATCTTATCGGCTGTTTTCGCAGCTCTGACCTCTGTGCTGGCGAAGGCAGGCATTTCCGGTGTTGAGTCCAATCTTGCCACCGCAATCCGCACGGTGGTCATCCTTATGATGGCATGGCTTATCGTGTTTGCCAGGGGAGAAGGGAAACTGGTTCGTGAGGTCGACAGGAAGGAACTGCTTTTTATCGGTTTTTCCGGACTGGCAACCGGGGCGTCCTGGCTTTGCTACTACTATGCGATCCAGAATGGAAGCCTCAGTGTAGTGATTCCCATTGATAAAATGAGCATCCTTGTAACCGTGTTGTTTTCATGGATTTTTCTGAAAGAGAAACTGTCCTTAAAGGTAGCTGCGGGACTTGTTCTGATGTGCGCGGGGACGTTGGCGATGGCTGTCTGGGCGTGAGCATTCGGACAAGTAATGAACAGGTATGTATTGGACAGGAGTGTGAGGTACGGATGAATGAAGATGCAGAAAGCGGAGGACTGGTTAGAACAGACCATCTGGACGCTTCTCGATATCACGAGTTTTACGCAATGATAACCGAATACTTACCGGGAAGCAATCTGCAGAAGGTAAAAGCACGTCAGGAAGCGTTCCCGCAAACCTTTCTGGTGCAGAAACTGACCGGTCAGCTGATTGGCATTGCCTATGGCTGGCCCAGAAAACTGGATGATCCACAGGATCCGTCCTTCGTTCTGGATGGAATTGCCGTAAAAGCAGAGTATTGGCGCCGTGGCTTTGGAACCCGGCTGCTGAATGCGTTTGCTGATGCTGCGAAATCCGGCGGATTTTCTGTGATATCGGTAGGGTCCGCGGATGGCTATGCGGAAAAGTTTTATATGCATAACGGATTTGTTCCAAAGAAGTACAGGATTTATGATGGAAATCAGATCGTGACGGCAAAGGAATTTGTGGACTTGGTGGATTATTACAGATATCAGCGACCGCAGGCAGATGGATTTGTGGTCATGGAGAAACGGATCGAATAGAGATACAGGATGGAGTAAATCGGATGGAATACTTCCGGTACATAAGAATGCGATGAGAGGAGAAAGCAATGCAGTATAACATTTTGAATTTCGGCGCAGTTGCCGACTGCGTAACCAACAATCAGCCGATGATCCAGGCGGCTATCGATGCCTGTGCGCAAACGGGAGGAACTGTCGTGGTTCCTGCCGGAAGATACCGTTCCGGAACCATACGTCTTCGTTCCAACGTCAATCTACATCTGGAGGCGGGAAGTGTTCTGGAAGTCAGCCATGATCCGGCTCACATCATCCTGTTCTCTGATAACGAGGAGAAGAAGAAAACCATGGATGGAGTGGAAAACGGATGTTTTCTGTATGCGTGTCATGAGAAGAACATCACCATTTCCGGGGAGGGAATGATTGATGGCTGCGGACGTAACGTGTATTTTGATGATGATGCCGATGGAGATTTCCATGAATGTCCGCTGAATGTCAGAGGCTTCCGCCCGAGAACCACCTATCTGGAGGATGTGGACGGGCTGACTGTCCGCGGGATTACGTTTTACGATGCATGTTTCTGGACCCTTCACATGGCCGGCTGCAGGAATGTCATTGTCGATGGCATCCGCATTCTCAGCAATGACCGGGGACCAAACAATGACGGCATTGATCCGGATGGCTGTAAGAACGTGACCATCAGCAATTGTCTGATTGAAAGCGGCGACGACTCGATTGTGCTGAAAGTGACCAGGCCGACCTGGGAGAAATATGGGGACTGCGAGAATGTTACTATCACCAACTGCGTGCTCCATTCCCGGGATTCTGCGCTGAAAATTGGAACGGAAACCCATGGAAACATCCGAAACGTGGTATTTGGTGACTGTGTTGTGAAGGATTGTTCCCGCGCAGTTGGAATCTGGGTTCGCGACGGCGGGATCATTGAGGACATCATGGTTCATCACATCATCGGAAACACAAGGCGATATGCCGATTGCCCGGCACGCCCCTTTGCGCCGCGCTGGTGGGGCAAGGGGGAGCCGATCTTCCTTTCATCCACTTACCGAAACAAAGAATTGCGCAGACCGGGAATCATTCGGGACGTTTCCTTTGACCACATTCGTCTGACTTCGGAATCTGCGATCTTTCTTGGTGGAGAAGCGGATGCGGTCATACGGGATGTTTCCATCACAGACAGTAAAATTGTCTGGAAGCAGCAGAGCAAACACCGGCCGAATGTGTTCGATGAACAGCCATCACCAGGAAATGTCTATGAACACAGAATTCCGTGGCTCTATGCAAGACATGTGGAAGGGCTGACGGTAAGCGGCAAGTATACCGTTGATCATTCGCTGGCAGGATACGTGGAGGAAGAGGAGATTCTGGAAGCGTGCAGTCAGGTTGAAATCAGAAAATAAGAAAAAATAAAAAAGACAGCATTTCGGAAGAACCAGGATTCCCAGCCGAAATGCTGTTTTCTTATTCAGATCAGATGATAATGCTCCAGGGCAAACTCGATTCCGTCATCCAGAATGTCTCTGGTAACAAATTCGACCTGAGATTTCAATGCTTCTGTTCCGTTTCCCATCAGAATGCTGTGCTTCACATAGTTCAGCATGGACTCGTCATTCATGGAATCGCCGATGACATAGCAGGAGTCCAGCGGTTTTTCAAAGAGATCTGCGATGAACTGGATTCCGGTTGCTTTGGAAAAATCGTGAAGACAATATTCGTGGAAGCCGTTTCCGCGGTCAATGTGGGTGAACCAGGGGCTGACTGCCTGATGGAACAAATCAATGGCGCAGCCAGGGCGCTCCCATGTCACAAATTTATTAAACTGCTTTCCCGGTTCATCAACAGACCGGCTGCGACTGGGATCCCGACTGAAAAGCCGTTTGCGGACGAGGCACATCGGCTGAGTCAGATCGAAGTAAAAGAATTCCGGTCCTTCCATCATCAGCTCTACCTGACAGGAACGTGCAGCGTCAACGATCCGGTCATGGACATCATCCGGAACAAGTGTGGAAAGAAGGTCTTTTCCACGATACCTGATGTGGGCGCCGCAGGCACAGACATAGCCGTCAAATCCGATCTTCTGAACATAGGACTGGTGAATCACGTTAAAAAGAGTTCTTCCTGTATTAATAAATGCGAGGTGTCCGTTTCGGCGCAGCGTCTGAATGGCATAGACCGTGCTGTCCGGAAGAATCTGTTGCTCGTCCTCTGTGATCAGAGTTCCATCAATATCAAAAAATACAATCATGTCAAATTCCTTTCAAGTCAAACGTTCATGCGATACAGAGGGAGATGGGCACAACGAGAAAAACTCGTGTAAAAACAGGGACAGACGGCACACAACCGTTCTGTCCCTGCTGGCACTCCTGCATCCAGTCGAACATGCCGGTGACACGTTCGATCGGATTATAGCAGATTAATAACGAAGAAGCAATACCCAGTCATTTGCACCGGTATATTTTGGTGTCGGCTGAAATACCGTTTCCGCAGACGGAGTGATGGTTCCCAGATAGCTGTAGGAACCGGTTTCCGGATTCATCCACCAGCCCTCAATCTTCTGATCGGAAAGTGATTCCAGATTCAGTGCGAATTCTTCACCAAGATAATCATAGCAGATCAGATAGTCCGGACCTTCAAAGACACTGATGCGGTGATACTGCTCCTTCTGTCCCCAGCTGAGTCGGTCTTCCGCCGGTTTTCCATTGACAAAATCAACCGAAGTCATCAGATCAACCAGATGGGTCATCTGACCGGAGCCTTCATGGTGAATGGAAGCCTGCCAGTATTCCTTCACACCGAATGCACCCTTTGTCTGAGGTGCTTTATAGAACTGCATAATGGAATTGTCACCGTAGGTATGTCCCATGGCACCCTGCAGAACCGGCCAGTACGCGTAACGGCGCACATCGGGAGCCTGCCAGTATGGCTGAGAATTGTCATGGAGTCCCTGAACGATCCATTCGTAGGACGGTTCAGCATCTACCGTCGGTTTTCTTGGAGTCAGCGCAGCGTCATGATTGACATATTTCCAGTTATCCTCACTGTAGTTTTCCCAGCCGGAAGCGGTGTCATCCCAGTTTCCGATGTTTTTCTGGTCATAGCGGCGGTGGCCGGACTGGAACATGTTGAAATCAAGCCAGTGCTCGTTGTGGAACCAGTAGGAGGAGTCTGTGCGTCCAAAGGGATGGTAGCCCACCAGAAGATCCGGGAACAGCTCACGCATGCGGCTTCCGAAGCTATTGAACACATCCAGTCCCTTGTCACCGCGGACATCGCCGCCCATGATCCAGATAATGTTTGGTCTGTCTTTATAGCGTGCATGCAGGAAATCCGCATACTGCAGCGCCTTTTCAACGGTCAGCAGACCAGTGCTGACAAAGGAACCCCAGCAGGGCAGCAGAGCCATGTAAAGTCCCAGTTCCTCAGCGATGGAAATGATCTGATCGCAGTGCTCCCAGTATTCCGGAGAAGACGGATCATCCCGGTCAATGGCGTTTCCGGACAGACAATGAACAAGTGTTGCCTGAATGACACTGTATTTCTTTTCTTTTCGGTTGCGCAGATAGGTATAAGCCTCTTGGGTCGTACATTTCTGGAACAGAAGCCAGGCGGTATCGCCCATCCAGAAAAACGGATGCTCACCATTCTGCAGATAGCGGCCGTTTTGGGAAACCTGCAGTTTCCCCAGTTCCCAGAATTTTTTTTCCATAGAATCATCCTCCAATACATGAAATGAGCAGAGTGCCGTCTGTTGACCGGCATTCTGACTGTTACTGTAAGAGTATCAGAAAATCTTCAAAAAGAAAATGGAGAAATTTTGAAATCTTATGTGAAAATGTAAGGAAGATTGAGGTAGACTTTTGGTTTGAAATCAAGTATAATCACAATGCAGTTCGAACAGAAAGGCTGAGGGAGATGTCGGAAAAAGAACCGGCATTTCCCTTTGTCTGTTGTTTCTATATCCGGTCGAAGCTGCCGGTGACATGTTCGGTCGGATCGCTGATGCATCCAGGAGAATGTGCCGGTGACACATGCGGTCGGATTGCGGCAAAGGAGGAAGCGGATGAATTACGCAGAGATTAAGTGTTGCGATATTGCCAATGGTCCCGGTGTCCGGATCTCGTTGTTTGTATCCGGGTGCACACATCGCTGTAAAAACTGTTTTAATCAGATGGCATGGGATTTTTCCTACGGTGCACCGTTTACAAAAGAGGTGGAAGAACAGATCCTGAAAGAGCTGAAGCCGGACTATATCCGTGGCCTGACACTTCTTGGCGGGGAACCGATGGAACCGGAAAACCAGGAAGGTCTTCTTTCATTTCTGGAGCGGGTGAAAGAGCAGTATCCCGGGAAGGATATCTGGTGTTACACCGGATATGTCTTTGAAACGGACATTCTTGGAAAGATGCTCAAGACGGTTCCTCAGACAGCGCGGATTCTGGAACTGGTGGATGTTCTGGTAGATGGACCATTTGTAGAAGAGAAGAAAGATATCACCCTTCTGTTTCGCGGATCGTCCAACCAGAGACTGATTGATATGAAGGAAACGCGCCGCATGGGCAGTGTTGTTTTATGGAAGAAAGAAACGTAAAGGGCGGTAAGAATTAATGGAATGGCAGAAATATGCGGCGATTGCCGGAATCTTGCTTGCTGTTATCATTCTCATAACGTCGATCATACTGATCTGGAGAAGACGGCATCGCCTGAATACATCCCAGATCGGCGGCGAATTTGAAAAGTATTGTGCACAGCTTCTGTGGAAATGCGGATTTGAGGAAGTGGAGCTGACTGCGGCGTCCGGTGACTTTGGCGTGGATATCTTTGCTTCGAAAGATGGTGTGACCTGGGCGTTCCAGTGTAAATGCTATGATCACCCGGTGGGAATCCGCGCGGTTCAGGAAATATACAGCGGACGTGACTTCTATCACTGCATGGTTGGTGTAGTAATGACAAATAATACCTATACCAACGCGGCAGTCAGACTGGCGGAAGCTCACAATATCCTTCTTTGGGACGGAAAAAAGCTGGCGAGCCTGCAAAAGTGAAAATGGATAGCGGAAAATGAGCAAATAAAAAAGTTGAAAAAAGATGAAAAAAAGTGTTGACAAATCATTTGACCGATGGTATTATATGCAAGTCGCCTCGAGAGAGCGCAGTCAACCTTCAAAACGAGCGAAACCGCTTGAAAGAAAAGTTGAAAAATAATTTAAAAAGTGCTTGACAAGCTTGAAAAGCTGTGATATAGTAAACAAGCTGTCAACGAGAGCGAACAAAAGCCTCTGACAGAGGAAAAGAACCTTGATAATTAAACAGTATAACCAACCCTGAAAATTCTTTAAACAATAGGGTTCGAAAGAATCCTGTCTGAGAATTATTCAGAACAAACTTAACAAACTTTAAACAGTAACGGAAAGAAAATAGCCAAGCTATGAT
>JAFUPV010000055.1 GCA_017472605.1 Lachnospiraceae bacterium | reverse complement strand
CCGTCTAGGTCTCTCCTCTGACCAAGAAGTCTCCTGAGGACTCCAGACTCACCGAGCGTTTCGAGCTTTTCGTCTGCCACAGCGAGCTGGCCAATGCCTACTCCGAGCTGAACGATCCCGTCGACCAGCGGGAGCGCTTCATGAAGCAGGTTGAGCAGCGGGAGCGCGGTGACGACGAGACCGAGATGCTGGACGAGGATTTCCTGACCGCTCTGGAATACGGTATGCCTCCCACGGGCGGCATGGGCATGGGTATCGACCGCTGCGTCATGCTCCTGACCGGCACCGACACCATCCGCGAGGTCATCCTGTTCCCGACAATGAAGCCACAGGACTGAGTTGAAACCGAAAAAGCACAGAGCCGAAAGGTTTCCTGAGTCGTATGGTTGACTGGAATTGCTTATTTGCATCGGTCGGTTAAAGGCTGATGCGGAAAATGACAGCGCGTAAAAGAGTATCAGTGGCATCGGAACATAATCCGATGCCACTTTTTTGATGAAGAATTGTGAACCCGCCTTACCGGAAACGGCAAGGCGGGTCTTTTATATATGGATGCCGGACTCAGCGCTTACGCTGGCAAACAGAACAAAGAATGTATTGTAACCATTCGCACTTTCTGTCCATATCTTTCCTTTATGCGCTTCTACGATGGATTCCGCAATGGCCAGGCCCAGTCCATAGCTTCCGTTCATAGCTCTTGCTTTATCCGCCCGATAGAAGCGTTTGAAGATGTTTTTCTGATCCTCTCTGGAGATCGGTTCTCCGGGACTGGAAACAGACAGAATGCAATTTCGACCGGATTGATTCAGTTGTATGTGAACTGTGCCGCACGGACTGGAGTATTTCAGTGCGTTGTCCAGCAGCACATCCAGCAGCTGATACAGATGCTGTTCACTGCCGTTCAGACTGATGCCGTCCTGAACGGCATATTGCAGACCCATTCCTTTTTCTTCGAAAAGAAGCTGGAAGGAGAGTGCAGCATCGCTGACAAGCTGGCTGAAGTCTACCGGATAGAATTTCATTTTCAGGGTTCCGTTGTCCACCCGTGCCATTTCCAGCATATTTTCCACCAGAGAGCGCATCTGATAGGTCATGGACAGAATATTCTGAGAGAAGGACCTGCGATCTGTTTCGCTGGTGTCCTCGTTCTGGATCAGCTCCGCGTTGGCCATGATCACCGCCAGAGGCGTTTTCAGTTCGTGGGAAGCATCTGCAACAAACTGCCGCTGCTGATCCCAGGCTTGCTCCACAGGTCTGATAACCCAGCGGGAAAGGAAAATGCTGATCCCCAGGAACACTGCCATCGCTCCAAAGAATACCGCCAGACAGCTGTATACCATGTTTTTCAATGTGGCTGTTTCTGTGGTAGTGTCAGAAAAAACGATTGTATAGCCTCTGGGCGATACGGATTTCAGATAGCGCAGATTATGCTCATTCAGTTTTCCGCTTTCGGTGTCTGAAAGCAATGCCCCATTGACGATTTCCTGAATGTAATTCCAATCTGACAGATCGAAGTACCCTCCGCTGGCAGCAATGAGCTCGCCCCGGGGGCCGAGCTGAACCGTAAAAAAGGGCAGGCGAACCTCATCGTCGCGGGGTTTGCCCAGATTGTCCAGCTGAAAGGGCCTGTCCGCAATGCGGCGCATCATGCTGATGCTCTGCATTTCCATGTTCTGCCCGGTAAAGTGGATCACCACACCCAGGATGGTACCCAGCAGAACCATGACAATTGCCATAATCACACAGATGAACTTGATCCGCAGCTTTTTGATCAATCTTCCTTCACCTCCAGATGGTACCCCAGACCCCGGATCGATGCGATCTTTACATTGGAGCCGATGCTGCACAGACGCTTGCGCAGGATTGCAACATACACCTCTACATGGTTTTCCACCGCATTGGATTCCAGTCCCCAGATATGACAGAGAATCGCAGATTTGGAAAGATTCCGTTTGCCGGATTGCAGAAGAAGACGCATCACATCAAATTCCTTGGCAGAAAGGCGAACGGTATTGCCATTGCACATCAGCATACTTTCACATAGGTCCAGAGCGGTGTTACCAAACACCATCTCGTTGACCTGCCCGGCCTGACGGCGCAGCAGCGCATGGATGCTGGCAAGCAGTTCCCCGGAATCAAAGGGCTTGGTCAGATAATAGTCGGCACCGGCATTCAGACCGGCGATCCGGTCCTGAACATCGCTTCTGGCGGTCAGCATCAGGATGGGGGTATTGCACCGGGCGCGGCGCACCTGCCTGGCCACCTCGAATCCGTCCATTTTGGGCATCATCACATCCAGGATCAGCAGATCATAGATTCCAAGCTCTGCGTATTCCTTGCCGGATACTCCGTCATAGACACACTCCACCTGAAATCCTTTTCGTTCCAGCATGGACTTGATGGAATCTGCCAGCAGCTTTTCATCTTCGATAACCAGGATCTTCATATGTATTCCTCCAAATGGTAGCTTTATTAATTATAATACGTTTTTTAGCTTAAGGGAAACTGAAGAAGTAAAAGTTCATAGTTCCTTTACATATGAAAAAGTGAAACCCTGCCATGCGGCGGAGTTTCACTTTTGGCAGAATAGTTCGGTTGCGGGAGCGTTTCGTGGTTTTTTATCAAACAGGCTTCTTGTTTTGGGTTTGCCAAGGGTATGGATGGCGGCTGTTTTCCGGATTACTTGGAGGGATCCGAAAGAATGATGTTGGAAGAAGCATCCAGAGCCGAAAAATACCGATTCTCCATGGGAATCCATTCCTCAAAGAACCGCTTGTGGAGAAATGACGGCCTCTGCAGGATCCGTTCCCGCTGGAATTCCGGTGTGATCGTCAGAAGGATCTTCAAATCATAAGGGTCACCAAAGTAAGGATGATGGCTGTATGTTCCTTCTATGATGTTCAGTTTCCTGGGGATGACTTCAACAGGATCGGTCAATTCAAACCTGCCGCAGTCAAAGGGACTGTAAGAAAAGGCTTTTCCGGATTTTATCGGTATCAGCACTTCCTTCAGAAACCGCTCGTAATCCACATTGCCGCCGATTTCCGCAAACCGCTCCGGAGTGCGCTGTTCGGGACGGAGGAAGAAATCATCCATGTGGAACACATTGCAGTCATAGATTTCTGTGAGCTTCGCAGCGAGGGTAGTTTTTCCGGAGGTGCATTTGCCATCAATGGCAACAATGACCTGTTCCTTTTCTGCCAGAAGCAGATCGATTCTCTCTTTTACGAATTCTAATGTGTTGTCCATGTTCTTACCTCCTCAGCATTTCTGTTATTGTAACGCTGCACTCCATTCTGCACAACCCCCACCGGGGGATATTGATAAAATTATATCGAAAAATATCCCCCCACCCGGCTTGTGGAGCCTGCTTGGGTTTGCTAAAATGAGCCCATGAAAAGTGATTGGAGGATATCACAATGAAAAAGTTTTTTGCTCTGCTTCTGGCTGTGATCATGGCAGCGAGCCTTGCAGCCTGCGGCGGTGGCGCAGATAAGGGTTCCACCCTGGTCTACGGCTCCGGCGACTACGATTCCATCAACCCCATTATGAACGAGCACTGTGAGATCAAGCACCTGCTGTTCGACTCCCTGGTGAAGCTGGACAAGAACGGTGATCCCGGTGCCAGCCTGGCCGAGAGCTGGACCTATGACGATGCAACCCTCACTTACACCTTTAAGCTCCGCAGCGACGTCAAGTGGCATGACGGCGAGAAGT
>JAFUPV010000054.1 GCA_017472605.1 Lachnospiraceae bacterium | reverse complement strand
CACATCGGGAAGTTGCATCGTCTCGCCATCATGGTGATAGCTGACTGTCTCCATACCCATCATGTAGGCATCGCCGCCTGCACAGCCCATGCGGGAGACGATGGGCGCCAATTCATTTAAGTTTTCACTGAACTGGCCTGTGGTCAGATCAATCTCACGCAGTTCCTGCACATAAATCTGTGCCATCAGGCGGCCGTCGTCGGTGAAGTCCGCATAGGCGATAAAGTAGCCCATGGACGGATCCACGTCCTTGTAGGTGACGGGTATCTCCCGGTGATCACCGGAAGGATCGATGACCCACAGGTGGGGCTGGTAGGTCTCGTCCTCCAGCTTTTCTATGGTATTGCAGAACACGGTGCCGTCGGGAGACAGGGCTACGGACTCAACATTGCCGCTGTTTATGATATCATCGGGCAGAGAAACGGGGTCTTCCCAGAGTGTTCTGTCCAGGCTGGTGTCACACAGAAGTACATTTCCGTTTTCCTCTTGCAACGCGACCCGAAGTCGTCCGTCGGAGAGCATGACCATATCCATGGCATACTGACTTTCCGGCAGAAACAGTTCCTTTTCCACATACCGGCCTGTAGCGGCTGTACTGATGGAGGGCATCAGGGCGATTTCCTCAGCCTCCGCGTTATTCTCTTTTCCACAGCCTGCAAAACAGCCCATCACAAGGACAACAGTCAGCAGAGCGGATAACATTCGTTTTATCTTCATGTAAATGTTCCTCCTTATTGAAGATGGAACCAGTATAAACCTGTAATCTCTAAACAACCTCTAAACCAGCGGCAATTCCACCACAAATTCAGCACCGCCGATGGTCGCATCCTGAACCCAGATGCGGCCATTATGCTTCTTTACGATTTCAGACGCAATGCTTAAGCCCAGACCAAAATGGCCCCGGTCTGAGCGTGACTTCTCGCTACGGTAGAATCGCTCAAAAATCCTGCGTTTTTCACTGTCCGGTACTCCGGGGCCTGAGTCAGATACCCGAACCTGGACACGGTTTCTCTGGACAGTCAGTTCCAACTCGATCTTTCCGGGGGCAGGTGTCAGATTCCGGGCGTTGTCCAGCAGAATGGAGAGTACCTGGGTGATCCGGTCTCTGTCCAGTTGTATTGGCGGAATATCCTGCTCATACAAAGACAGAGTCAGATTCAGTCCCTTTTCCTTTGCCAGCGGATAATGGGCTTCATAGACCTCCAACAGAAGCATATCCAGCTCGATAGATTCCTTTTGAAGCTGCCATGCCTTGCTGTCCGCACTTGCCAGAGTCAGCATATCCCCTATCAGACGAGACATTCGATTTCCTTCCCTGTGGATCATGTCGAAAAATTGAGACCGCTGCATCGGCTCTGCCCGCTCCATGGCAGATGTAGCGGAGAGAATAGCTGCCAGTGGTGTCCGGAGTTCATGGGAAGCAGCGGCAATAAACTCCGTCTGCTTCTGCTGGTTTTCTTGGATAGGACGCAACATCTTTCCGGTAAAGCACCAAGAAAAAAGTCCCAGAACGATGACTGCAATCAGTGCTGCAAAGAGCACCAGAATTCTCTGATTCTGGATCCCTGCTTCCATCTCCGCTAGAGAATACAGCAAAATCAGTTCCATCACAGAATCCTTCTTTGCGATCCTGTATACTGCGGCATAATAACCTTCCATGGAAAACATCTGGTAAGCCGTTTCATCACTTG
>JAFUPV010000053.1 GCA_017472605.1 Lachnospiraceae bacterium | reverse complement strand
GCTTCTCTTATCCATATTATACTGATTAACGACCTGAATTTCAATATCAATTGAAGTTTTATCCGGCAAACGGACTTTGATATCAAGAACACACTTCTTGTCAGCAATCAGTTCCGGATTGATCTCCGTGTTTAACAGTTCGATCTGCTCCGGATTCTGGATGTCGAGCTTCAGAAACGCGTTCAGGAAGGAGCGGAGAATCGGCTTGCTGTCCTCCTGTCCGAAAATCGCTTTGAAGACAATGTCGTTTGTGACAGGAAGGAGTCCGTTTGTGTCGGCAGGACAGCCAGGAGAGCAGGAAAGGGAAGTTATGCCGTCTGTGTTTGTGTCAGGCAGAGGGACGGGCAGGCAGGTCCTTGCACCGTTTTCTGCGTTACCGTTTCCGATAAGCGGGTTGTTATTCGTATCTGCGTACATGAACAGTACCTCCTGAAGATATGTAATGACCGAATCTGGTGTTGTTATCGTGGGTACTGTGTCAGTTCAGCGTGGGATCAGGAGCTGAACGATCATCCTGTGTCGAGTGAGTCCATCATAATCGATTTGCGCGATGAAAGCAAGAAAAATTCATCGCAAGTTTCGACAGCAGATTTCGAAGCAGACAGGAAAGACACGGTTTTCAATAGTCGGGTAATCATTGCTGATGAGCTGGTACAGTTTATGGAAAAGAATGATACTGAGGTGATGTAAAGTTGACTTTTGTTTTAGTATGTAGTATGATATTACGATCATTATATTTGGGATATCAATTAATAAGTGAGCGAAAGGAGTGATTGGTATGGCGTTGAATCTACAATATGGAAAAGATGAAAGAATCGAAAAAAAGCGAATCACATTTGATTCGGATGCGGTGAATTATGACCAGGTTCGTCCGCGCTATTGTCCGGAGTTGTTTGCGGAGATTATTCGAAAATCAGGTATTACACCGTACTCAAAAGTGCTTGAGGTTGGTCCTGGAACAGGGCAGGCAACAGAACCATTTTTAGATTTTGGATGCAAAGTAACAGCAGTGGAGCTGGGAGAAAATCTTGCTGACTATCTTCAGAAGAAATATAATGCAAGAAAAAATATAACAGTCTGGCAAGGTGATTTTCTGGCATATCCGGAGGAGGAGCGATTTGATCTGATTTATAGTGCAACTGCATTTCACTGGATACCAAGAGAAGAGGGGTTTGCAAAAGTAATGCGGATTCTGAAACCGGGAGGAATGGTGGCTTTGTTCTGGAATCATCCGATCATTGGAGGTGAACCGGAATCAAAGATAAATCAGGCGATGCAGAGCGTTTATGCAAAATACAAAGAAGTGAAAAAAGCGTCGAAGCCATTTGATGGAAGCAGTTGCCCGACTTATGAGCAGGCACTTGTGGATGCCGGTTTTGAATCGGTCAGCAGTCAGTTGTTTACAGGAGAACGGAGACTTTGTGGAAAACAGTATGTGCAGCTGATGCGATCCTATTCGGATCATTCCCTGTTGGCAGAAAATAAGCGCAGTTCATTGGAATGGGAAATGGAAGCGACAATCCGCGAGATGGGTGATGAGCTGCTGATTAAGGATGTTATGGATTTATATCTGGCAAAGGTGCCGGAGTGAATTCTGTCAATTTATTGCTTGAGAAACCGTGTAACTTCGTCGATGGAGTTGCATTACTGATATGTGGCATTAAGAGCTGTGGGTGGTTTGTATTACCCACAGCTTTTACGCTTCTGCCAAAAAAGCAATTGCTTTCAGATATTTTTCCCGCCGCTCTTCGTCCGCCTGTGTCACCTGATTCAGCCGGTGCAGATCACTGTTATGCCGCAGATCGGCAAGTTTGACTTTCCGTGCCAGCGGATTGGTTTTAATCTGAGCAACGTAGTCCATATACGGAACAGCCGGATCATGGGTCAGGAGACGAAGGGCATGTAAAACGGAAGAGGGGAATCCGTTGCGCTCAATATCCTCCAGCGTATAATCTGAGTCTTCTACTACATCATGGAGCAGCGCAGTGCAGATTTCTTCTTCTGTATCCATCTGCTCGGCAAGATGAAAGGGGTGAAATACATAGGGAAGACCAGACTTGTCTTTCTGGCTGCAGTGGGCGTCGAAACAGAGCTGAAGTGCCAATTTGGTCATTGGAGTATAGAAAAATCCGCTCATAGTATCTCCTTTCTGAAAGGGGCGGCATCCATTTCGGACATCCGCAGGTGGATGAGGATCAATTGTATTCAATTATAAGCAATAGACATTGAATCGTCAATCCCAAACGACCGTATACAGCAGAATAGACATGAATTGTCGAAGGATAAGAAAAAAGCCGATGAAAAATCGAATTAATAAAAAAAAGAAGATGGTTTTACAGATGTATTTGAAGAATGTGAAATATTTTTAGAAAAAGTGCTTGACATTACCGACACAGCGCAGTATAATCCCAGTAATTTAATATGATAAACCGATGAAGCGGAGATAACGTCGATGATGCCTTTACAGAGAGCCTGTGTTGCTGAGAGTCAGGTGAGAAACAAGTCGTCAAATGGACCGCTGAGGGTGCAGTCAAATGCGAGTTCGCTGCAATTCTGTAACGAGACCTGCAAAGTATTCTGCAACGTGTTGGCATACGTCAGTTGCCGGGGATATGAAGGTATCCTGCTAAGCGCACGGGGTCGTGCCCGTGAATTCAAGGTGGCACCGCGGATAATGGATTTTATTCGTCCTTGACAGAATGATTGAATGATTCTGTCAGGGACTTTTTTGTTGCCTGCGCGCTTTGGCAGAATCGAAAACAAAAAATGAAGGAGGTCACCCATGAAAATTTTACCAGATTTGAATGAAGTCAAAACAATCGCTGCTTGCGGCCGATACCATGTTCTTCCGGTAAGCTGTGAGATTTTGTCTGACATCTGCACACCAATCGAAGCAATGAAAATTCTCAAACATGTGTCAACGCACTGCTACATGCTGGAATCAGCCCAGCAGAATGAAAAATGGGGCCGATACACCTTCCTTGGATTCGATCCAAAACTGGAGATCACCTGCATGAACGGGGAAATGAAAGCGGGAAACATCCGTTTTCATACAAGCGATCCTTCCGCGTACCTTCGCCAGATCCTGGCGGACTATAAAAGCCCCCGGTTCGATTACCTTCCATCATTTACCGGCGGTCTGGTGGGATATTTCTCCTATGATTATCTGGGATATAAAGAATCGTCTGTCCGGACACAGGTTCCGGATACGGAAGCCTTTAAAGATGTAGATCTGATGCTGTTTGACAAAGTGATCGCTTTTGACAATTTTCGACAGAAAATTATTCTGATTGTCAACATGTCACTGGACGATCCGGAAACCGGTTATAACAAGGCAGTCATGGAACTGAAGCAGCTGGTGAATCTGCTTCGGACGGGTGAGAAAAAGCAGGAGCCGGGCGGACATCTGACCGACGAAGTCACACCGCTGTTTGACAAAGAAACCTATTGCGGCATGGTAGAAAAGGCAAAGCACCATATTCATGAGGGAGATATCTTCCAGATCGTCCTTTCCAACCGTCTGTCAGCACCGTTTGAAGGAAGTCTGCTGAACACATACCGCGTTCTTCGAACGATTAATCCGTCCCCATACATGTTCTATTTTTCCGGAACCGATGTGGAAGTTGCAGGCGCGTCGCCGGAAACGCTGGTAAAGCTGGAAAACGGAATTCTCCATACCTTTCCGCTGGCAGGAACCAGACCGAGGGGAAAAAGCGAAGAAGAAGATAAGTGTCTGGAAGCGGAACTGCTTGCAGATGAAAAAGAGCTTGCCGAACATAACATGCTGGTGGATCTGGGACGAAATGATTTGGGAAAAATCAGCCGGTTTGGCTCCGTTCAGGTAGAAACACTCCATTCCATTGAACGTTATTCGCATGTCATGCACATCGGTTCAACTGTCAGAGGTGAGATCAGGGAAGAATATGATGCGCTGGATGCCATCGAAGCAGTGCTGCCGGCGGGAACTCTTTCCGGCGCGCCTAAGATTCGCTCCTGTCAGCTCATCAGTCAGCTGGAAAGTAACAAGAGAGGGATTTATGGAGGAGCCATCGGATATATCGATTTTACCGGAAACATGGATACCTGCATCGCAATCCGTATTGCCTATAAAAAGAACGGGAAAGTTTTTGTCAGGAGCGGAGCCGGAATCGTGGCAGACTCTGTACCGGAAAAGGAATATGAGGAATGTCTGAACAAGGCGAAAGCCGTAATTCATGCATTAAGCCAGGCACAGGAGGTGGATGAATGATTTTACTGATTGATAATTATGACAGCTTTTCCTACAACCTGTACCAGCTGGTTGGAGAAATCGAACCGGATATTAAAGTGATTCGAAACGATGAAATGACAATCGAACAGGTACGTGCGCTCCATCCGGACCGGATCATCCTTTCTCCGGGACCGGGAAGACCGGAGGACGCGGGAATAATTCTGGAAGCGGCAAGGACACTTGGAACAGAAGTTCCGATTCTGGGTGTGTGTCTTGGCCATCAGGCCATCTGCGCAGCGTTTGGAGCAACAGTTACCTATGCGAAAGAGCTGATGCACGGGAAACAGTCAAAGGTTTATCTTGATCAGACAAGTCCTCTGTTTCAGGATTGCCCCAAGACAGCTCTTGTTGCCCGGTACCATTCGCTGGCGGCTGATAAAAACACGATTCCCCAATGCCTGAAAATTACTGCGGTAACAGAGGATGGTGAGATCATGGCGGTGGAACATCAGGAGTATCCGATTTATGGTGTTCAGTTTCATCCGGAATCCATCATGACGCCGGATGGAAAAATGATTTTGAAGAATTTTATCGAAGGAAAATAAGACAGTGTACGATTTCAAAAACAGAATATGACGATAAAAATAAGAAAAGGAGATAACAGCTATGATTAAAGAAGCAATCGTTAAAATTGTGAACAAAGAAGACCTGACCTATAACGAAGCCTATACCGTAATGAACGAGATCATGAACGGCGAGACATCTCCGACTCAGAATGCAGCATTTCTTGCCGCATTATCGACAAAAAGTGCCAGAGCTGAAACCACGGATGAGATTGCAGGATGTGCAGCAGCCATGAGAGCACATGCGCAGAAGGTGGAAACGGATATGGAACTGTTTGAAATCGTAGGAACCGGTGGAGACAATGCGCACAGTTTCAACATTTCAACCACATCCGCGCTGGTTGCGGCAGCAGGCGGCATGAAGGTGGCAAAGCATGGAAACCGGGCTGCATCTTCTCAGAGCGGTACTGCCGACTGCCTGGAAGCGCTTGGTGTAAACATCCAGCAGAGTCCGGCGCGCTGCGTAGAGCTTTTGAAGGAAGCGGGCATGTGCTTCTTCTTTGCCCAGAAATATCACACGTCCATGAAATATGTCGGAACAATCCGCAAGGAACTGGGATTCCGCACAGTGTTCAATATCCTTGGTCCGCTTACCAACCCGGGCAGCCCGAAGATGCAGCTGCTTGGTGTTTACGACGAATATCTGGTGGAGCCGCTGGCACAGGTTCTGATCAGTCTCGGTGTTACCCGCGGAATGGTTGTATACGGGCAGGATAAGCTGGATGAGATTTCCATGAGCGCACCGACAACCGTCTGTGAATTCAAAGACGGCTGGTTCAAATCTTACACGATCACACCGGAACAGTTTGGATTGGAACGCTGCGCAAAGGCAGATCTGGAAGGCGGAACGCCGGCTGAAAATGCGGAAATCACCCGCGCCATTCTCAGAGGGGAGAGAGGACACAGAAGAAATGCTGTTTTGTTGAATGCCGGTGCAGCGTTGTATATTGGAGGAAAAGCAGAATCCATGAAAGACGGAATGACTCTTGCTGCCGAATTGATCGATTCCGGAAAAGCGCTGGCAGTGCTGGAGAAGCTGATTGAAGTAAGCAATCGACCGGAGGTGGACGAATGACAATTCTTGAACAGCTTGCCGGATATGCAAAAGAGCGGACAGAACTGGCGAAGCAGATGCGATCATTGGCTGAAATCAGGGAGCTGGCACTGGAACTGCCGAAAGGAACCTTTTCCTTTGAGCAGGCACTGAAGAAGCCGGAGCTTTCATTTATCTGCGAATGCAAAAAAGCATCACCGTCAAAAGGACTGATCGCACCGGAATTTCCGTATCTTGCAATCGCAAAGGATTATGAAGCTGCCAGTGCGGACTGCATTTCTGTTCTGACGGAACCCAAATGGTTTCTGGGCAGAGATGAATACCTGAAAAAAATAGCAGAAACAGTTTCCATTCCCTGTCTGCGGAAGGATTTCACGGTAGACGAATATATGATTTACGAAGCGAAGCTGCTTGGCGCTTCTGCCGTTTTGCTGATCTGTTCGATTTTAAGCAGCAGCCAGATTCGGGAATATCGGGATATTTGTGATGAATTAGGTCTGTCAGCTCTTGTGGAAGCTCATAATGAGCGTGAAGTGCAGATGGCAATCGATGCCGGGGCGCGGGTCATCGGTGTCAACAATCGAAACCTGAACGATTTTACAGTGGATACAGAAAACAGCAGCCGGCTGTGTCAGATGATCCCCCGTGATGTGCTGTTCGTTTCGGAAAGCGGCGTAAGCAGCGCGGAGGATGTCCGTAAGCGGAAGGAGATGGGGGCAGATGCTGTACTGATCGGAGAGACACTGATGCGGGCATCGGACAGGAAAGTAAAGTTGACAGAGTTGAAAAGCCTGTTGGGATGAGCGCAAGCAGAGGAAGGAAACGAAAGCTGCAGAGCAGAATGCAGGTCACGATGCGAATGGCAGCTGCAGGCACGAAGAACAGTCATGAGCAGGAGTGACAGAATTGGAGATGGTTATGACAAAAATAAAATTTTGCGGACTGGCAAGAGCCTGCGATATTGAAGCAGTAAACGTGCTGAAACCGGATTACATTGGCTTTGTTTTTGCCGGAAAAAGCCGACGGTATGTAACGCCGGGGACGGCGGGAGCCCTGAAACGTTTGCTCGATCCCTGCATTCAGGCGGTTGGCGTATTTGTCAATGCTCCTGTGGAGAGTGTAGCATGGATGCTGAAGGAAGGAATCATAGACATTGCCCAGCTCCACGGAAGTGAAGATGAAACATATATCCGTCAATTAAGGCAGCTGACAAACCGGCCATTGATCAAAGCCTTCCGGGCCGATTCCGGAAAAGACATTGACATGGCAAACGACTGCAGTGCCGATTATGTGCTTCTTGATTCCGGATCCGGGGGAACAGGGACGGCGTTTGACTGGTCATTGCTTAAAAAAATAAACAGACCTTACTTTCTGGCCGGTGGACTTGACCCGGGAAATGCAGGACAGGTTGTTTCCGGGTTTCATCCATATGCAGTCGATGTCAGCTCCGGAATCGAGACAGCGGGCAGGAAGGACAGAAGGAAAATGGAGGAATTCATGTCAGCGGTACGATCCAATAGACGATATAAATAGATAATAAAAATTGGAGGAAACAGAAATGACAAATCAGAACGGACGATTCGGAATTCACGGCGGACAGTACATACCGGAGACACTGATGAATGCCGTAATTGAGTTGGAAGAGGCATATAATTACTATAAAAATGATCCGGAATTTAACCGGGAGCTGACAGAGCTGTTTAACGAATATGCAGGCAGACCGTCAAGACTTTATTACGCGGAGAAAATGACAAAGGATCTGGGAGGAGCGAAGATCTATCTGAAGCGAGAGGATCTGAACCATACCGGTGCTCATAAGATTAACAACGTGCTTGGTCAGGCACTTCTGGCGAAAAAAATGGGAAAGACCAGACTGATCGCGGAAACGGGAGCCGGTCAGCATGGAGTGGCAACTGCAACGGCGGCCGCTCTGATGGGAATGGAATGCGTTGTTTTTATGGGGGAAGAGGACACCATCCGGCAGGCACTGAATGTGTACCGCATGCGTCTTCTGGGCGCGGAGGTCATTCCGGTTAAGACAGGTACTGCCACGCTGAAGGACGCGGTGTCTGAGGCAATGCGCGAGTGGACATCCCGGATTTCGGACACCCATTACTGCCTTGGTTCCGTCATGGGGCCCCATCCGTTTCCAACCATTGTCCGCGATTTTCAGGCTGTCATTTCGAAAGAAATCAAAGAACAGATTCTGGAAAAAGAAGGAAAGCTTCCCGATGCCGTCATCGCATGTGTCGGAGGCGGTTCCAATGCCATCGGCAGCTTCTATCACTTCATTGACGACAGGGATGTGGCGCTGATCGGCTGTGAGGCGGCAGGAAGAGGAATCGACACCTTTGAGACGGCAGCTACGGTCAATACAGGAAGCGTCGGCATCTTCCACGGTATGAAGTCCTATTTCTGTCAGGATAAATATGGTCAGATCGCGCCGGTCTATTCCATTTCCGCGGGACTTGATTATCCGGGAATCGGTCCGGAGCATGCCTACCTGCATGACATCGGACGTGCGCAGTATGTTCCGGTAACGGATGAGGAAGCAGTCAATGCCTTTGAATATCTGGCGAAAACAGAAGGAATCATTCCTGCCATTGAGTCAGCCCATGCCGTTGCCCATGCAATCCGGCTGGCTCCGACCATGAGCAGAGATCAGGTTATCGTCATTACCATATCCGGCAGAGGTGACAAGGACTGCGCAGCCATTGCGCGCTACAGAGGGGAGGATATCCATGAGTAACATAAAATCAGCATTCGAAAACGGAAAAGCGTTCCTTGCGTTTATCACCTGCGGTGATCCGGATCTGGAAACGACAGCAGCTGCAGTCCGTGCGGCAGTGGAAAATGGTGCAGACCTCATTGAGCTTGGCATTCCTTTTTCCGATCCGACCGCGGAAGGCCCTGTAATTCAGGGGGCGAATCTGCGCGCGCTGACAGGAGGAGTGACCACAGATAAAATTTTCGATTTTGTCAGAGAACTTCGCCGTGACGTGAAGGTTCCCATGGTGTTCATGACCTATGCAAATGTGGTGTTTTCCTATGGAGCGGAACGATTCATCTCCACATGTCAGTCGATTGAAATCGATGGATTGATTCTGCCGGATCTGCCGTTTGAAGAAAAAGAAGAATTCCTGCCGCTTTGTCACAAATATGGTGTGGATCTGATTTCTTTGATTGCGCCGACCTCCGAAAACAGGATTGCCATGATTGCGAAGGAAGCAGAAGGTTTTCTCTACATCGTTTCCAGTCTGGGAGTAACGGGAGCCAGAAGCGAGATTAAGACGGATCTGCCATCCATTGTTCAGGTGGTACGTCAGCACACGGATATTCCCTGCGCCATCGGTTTCGGCATCTCAACGCCGGAGCAGGCCAGAAAAATGGCAGACATTTCTGACGGGGTCATTGTTGGTTCCGCCATTGTAAAGCTGATGGAGAAGCATGGAACGGATGCACCGGAACATGTGGGCGCGTATGTAAAATCCATGAAGGACGCGCTTGGGTAACCGATTGGGAAACGGGCCCTGCGTTTTATGAGAAAGATTCAGACATAAATCGATCGAAATCCGCCTAGGATATAGTAACGAATATCCCGGGTGGATTTTTATGCTGAATATTTTGTGGGCGGCGATGATTCTGGTTGGCATTGTCTGGGGCATGGCGTCCGGACAGACACAGGCAGTCAGCAGCGCGATCATCGACAGCGGAAAAGATGCGGTATCTTTATGTATCACAATGTTTGGAGTTGTGGGAATGTGGTGCGGAATGATGGAGATTGCAAAGGACAGCGGACTGGTGGAAACGCTGACGGCAGTAATCAGGCCCTTTATCCGGTTCCTGTTTCCCAATCTGCCGAAAAACCATCCGGCGGAAGAGTCGATTTCGCTCAACATTATTGCCAATTTTCTCGGTCTGGGCTGGGCTGCCACACCGGCCGGTCTGCAGGCAATGGAGAATCTGGCGCAGCTGGAGAAGGAGAGGGGAAACGAGGCATATCTGGATCAGACTGGGAGCAGGGTGCGGGCTGCCAGCAATGAGATGTGCGTGTTTCTGATTATGAACATTTCCTCACTGCAGTTAATTCCGGTGAATATGATCGCGTACCGGAGCCAGTATCAGAGCGCGAATCCGGCGGTGATCGTGGGGCCGGCGATTCTGGCAACGATGGTGAGTTCGGCGGCGGCGGTGGTATTTTGTAAGGGGATGGACAGGAGAAAATAGCATTATTTGAATCATACATAGTAAAAAATGAGAAGCGTTTGACAAAAATACGTGATACAATACTTCTATCAGAAAACGTAATACATAAAATTCACATATTTGGAGGTACAATCATGCAGTTTACCATTCTCAAAGAAGAAAAACAGGCAGTGATGTTTGTTGAAAAACAGGCGTTTTCCGGTGTCAGAAAAGTAGCACAGAAGGTATGCGGCGATCTCGAACTGGTGACGGGAAAATCTTACATGCTTCAGGAGGCGGCAGGCTGTCTGGCGGCAGAATCATCGGTTGTGTTTGCGGGAACGCTTGGAACGAGTCCTCTGCTTGATCGGCTGGAAGCAGAAGGAATTCTGTCTTCTTCAAAAATCCGGGACAAGTGGGAGTGCTATCAGTTTCAGATAATTTCTGTGACCGATTCGATGCGCGTGAGAATTTCGGAGCTTGCGCAGGTAAAGGAGCTTCTTGTGATTGCGGGAAGTGACAAGAGAGGAACCATTTACGGACTGTTTCACCTGTCCGAACTGCTTGGCGTGTCGCCGTGGGTTTACTGGGCAGATGTGATGCCCAAAAAGCAGGATTCGATTGTGTTTACAGAAGAAGTGAATCATGTTTCAAAGGAGCCTTCGGTAAAGTACCGCGGATTTTTCATCAACGATGAATGGCCGTCCTTCGGAACCTGGACCATGAAGCATTTCGGCGGCTTTACGGCAGAGATGTATGACCATGTGTTTGAGCTTCTGCTGCGTCTGAAGGGAAATTATCTGTGGCCGGCCATGTGGACCTCCTCCTTCAGTCTGGATGGCCCCGGACTGCGAAACGCCGAGCTGGCGGATGAGTATGGAATTGTGATGAGCAATTCTCACCATGAGCCCTGTCTGCGCCACAGCGAGGAGTGGGATCTGGTTCGCGGCGACGATTCCAAATATGGAAATGCGTGGAATTTTGACCAGAACAGAGAAGGCCTGATCGAATACTGGCGGGACGCGCTGAAGAGAAACGGCGGATTTGAAAATATCATCACAATCGGTATGAGAGGCGAACGTGACAGCAAGATTCTTGGTCATGACGCCGGTCTGGCCGACAACATCAACTATCTGAAGGAGGTAATCGAAACCCAGAACCAGCTGATTCGTGAGACGGTAAATCCGGATCTGGATCAGGTTCCCAGAATGCTGGCATTATATAAGGAAGTGGAAGCCTATTATTACGGCGATGAGACGGCAGAAGGTCTGGCGGACTGGGAGGAACTGGACGGCGTGACTCTGATGCTCTGCGAGGATAATTTCGGCAACATGCGTACCCTGCCTGCACCGGAGAAGAAGAACCGGAAAGGCGGATGGGGCATGTATTACCATTTTGATTATCATGGCGATCCGGTATCCTATGAGTGGGTCAACAGTACCCATCTGAAAAAAGTGTGGGAGCAGATGGGCATGGCCTATGAGATGGGAATCCGTGACATCTGGATTGTTAACGTTGGCGACCTGAAGCCGCAGGAGCTTCCTCTTTCCTTCTTCCTGGATCTGGCCTATGACTTTGATACATGGGGAAGAAACGGCGCGTCCCAGACCGACCGATACACCCGGGCGTGGGTAAACGCGCAGTTTGGCGCTGATTTCAGTGAAGAAGAACGAAACGATATTTATCGTGTGATTGAGGGATACACCAAACAGAACAGCATCCGCAAGCCGGAGGCACTGTATCCGGATACCTACCATCCGGTTCATTACCTGGAGTCAGAGCGCACCTTGGAAATGGCAGAACAGCTGGAGGCAATCACAGAAGCTTTGCACAAAAAGGCACTTACGCTGCTGGATGGGGGTCCGGCACGGTACGCATCCTTCTATGAGCTGGTCTACTTCCCTGTGATGGCATCCATGAACCTGCTGAAGATGCAGCTGTACGCGGGAAAAAATGAGCTGTATGCAAAGCAGGGAAGGGTGTCGGCAAATCTGTATGCGGAGAAGATTACCGCCTGCATTGAGCGTGACCGTGAACTGCAGGCGAAGTATCATTCTGTTGCGGACGGCAAGTGGGACGGCATCATGAGTTCCGAGCATGTGGGATTTGTGAACTGGAATGACGAGGAGTGCTGCTATCCATCACGGATTACCATGGAACCGGCCAACAAGCCGAGAATGATCGTTGCGCTGGCAGATGAAACAGTCTGGTCAGCGGGCGGAGACTGGACAAGGAAAAAGCTGGTTTCCGACCATTTCATGAGTCCCTATGTGAATGAGATGGCGATTGACATTGCAAACGGCGGCAGAACCTCCTTTGCATGGCAGGCAGAATGCGATGCGGAGTGGCTGAAGCTGTCGGAGATGGTTGGTGAGGTTGTGGATACCACAAGAATTGTTGTGACGCTGGACAGAGGAGCGCTCAGAAGGGCGTGCGCAGCGGCTGAAATTGTGTCGGACGGAACGATGACTGCCCATATTAAGATATCTGCTGTCCGTACATGGGTTGAAATTGAAGTCAATGCGGCGGATATCGCAGAGGAGCATCTGGAAGCCGCCTATGTTTCCTGCCGCGGCGTGGCGGTGGAAGCGTCAAATTATTCGGAGAAAATCGATGGAACAAAGGGCGTCTATGTTTCTGTCCCCTGCCTTGGCAAATATGCGACAGCAGAAAAGCTGTACCCGGTGACTGAGACCTGCTGCCCTGGTGTGGACGCGCCTTCTCTGGCCTATGATTTTTATCTGCCGGAGGATGGCGATTATCAGATTACCTTCCTCAGCACACCGTCCAATCCGGTGTCTGCCGCAAATCTGCTCCGGTTTGGAATTCAGTGGGGAGAAGAAGCGGTTGAACTGGTGGATGCGGTGAGCCGGTCCTATCAGGGAGGAGAACGGTCCTGCCGCCAGTGGGCTCAGGGCGTTCTGGACCAGATTCATGAAGTAACCGTGGAAAAGAGCGGAAAGAAAGGAAAGAACCGCCTTGTTGTATATGCCTGCGACGCGGCATATGTTCTGGAACGGATTCTTGTGATCCCGAAGGACGCGGAATGGAAGAAATCCTATCTGGGAATTCCTTCGGTACAGTAAAAGAGAGAGCGGATTTTCATGCAGTGTCTGCCGGGAGCAAAATCGATTTCTCCCGGCAGACTGCAGTGCAGGAAAAACAGATTGAGGTGGATATGGGTAAGAAACAGTTATGGAATGACGGCTGGATGTTTCAGAAACAGTCACTGGTGGGTGTGGCTCCGGAACATGTGCCGGAGCAGATTGCGGGCAGCCAGAACCGGTTAAGGGAGGAAGCATGGACTTCTGTTTCCGTTCCTCATGACTGGCTGATCAATCAGGCCGACCGTTTATATGAGGACAGCATTGGCTGGTACCGCAAGTCGTTTTCTCTGAAAAAAGCAGAAGGAAAGCGATATGAAGTTTATTTTGAAGGTGTCTACATGGACACAACGGTCTATGTCAACGGAACGCTTCTGGGAGAGTGGAAGTACGGCTATTCCAGCTTTTTCTTTGATATGACGGAATTGCTGCGTGAGGATGGACAGGAAAACGAGATCCTTGTCCGCGTTGTTCATCTGGCGCCCAACAGCCGCTGGTACAGCGGAGCGGGAATCTATCGAAATGTCTGGCTGATCGAGCAGCCGGAAATTCATTTTGTGACAGACGGACTTTATGTAACATCGATCCGGGAAGACGGAGAGAACGGGAAAGAGACGGGAGAATGGCGCGTGGAAGTCAGCGCGGAAGTGGCTGGCGGAAATGTTGAAAAAAATAGAATTTTTGTGTCTGGTGCGGACAGCGAGAAGAAGTCCGGGATTCCATTTTTGCGCATGAAACTGACGGATGCGGCAGACGGCAAAGAACTGCCGGTAAAGCTGTGTGTTCCACTGACAGAAGGAATGACTCAGGAAGCCATGCAGAACGTTTTGGCGGAAGAAGGAAAGACTCTGGAAACCATGCAGAACGTTCCGGAAGAAGGAACGACTCAGGAAGTCATGCAGAACGTTCCGGCAGGGGGAATGATGCAGGAAACCATGCAGAACGTTCCGGAAGAAGGAACGACTCAGGAAGTCATGCAGAACGTTCCGGCAGGGGGAATGATGCAGGAAACCATGCAGAACGTTCCGGAAGAAGGAACGACTCAGG
>JAFUPV010000052.1 GCA_017472605.1 Lachnospiraceae bacterium | reverse complement strand
GCCAGCGTCTGCGCGGAGGAAATCAGCCTGACAGACGAGCTTGGTCTGACGGCGGAGTCTAAGCCTGCCAGCAGCTATACCACAGAAATTAACTCGGCTGTGTATTCCCAGCTGGATTTCGAGGACACCAGTGAATATGAAAACGCGGTGCGCGGTCTGATTGACGCGCCACAGGAACTTGTGCTGACGGATGAGGACGGAAAGGTTGTGTGGAGTCAGGCAGCATACAGCTTTCTTGACGACTATGAGACCGCTCCGGACACCGTAAATCCCAGCCTTTGGGAGAATACGAAGAATAACCACGCCTACGGTCTGTTTGAAGTGTGCGAGGGCATCTACCAGGTGCGCGGCTACGACATGTCCAACCTGACGGTGGTGAAGGGCGAAACGGGCTGGATTCTGTTCGACCCGCTGATGAGCGTGGAGTGCTCCCAGGCTGCCATGCAGCTGATCGAGAAAAATCTGGGCAGCTATCCGGTGAAGGCGGTCATCGTTTCCCATCCCCATGCCGATCACTTTGGCGGCATTCTGGGCGTGATGGCAGCTGAGGATGCAGCGGATTCCACGCTGTCCATTGAGGAACAGATCGCCAGCGGCAAGATTCCGGTTATCGTGCCGGAAGGTTTTGCAGAGCATGCCATTGCGGAAAATGTCTACGCAGGCAAGGCTATGACGCGCCGTGCCAACTATCAGTACGGCGTGCTGCTTACACCGGGCGTGACCGGAAAGATGGCACAGGGCATCGGAATGGGTCAGTCCACCGGAACCGTGTCCTACCTGGCACCTACTTATGAAATCAAAACTACCGGCGAAACGCTTGTCATCGACGGTGTGGAGATGGAATTCCAGATGACGCCCGGCACGGAGGCACCTGCCGAGATGAACACCTGGTTCCCGCAGTTTGAAGCGCTGTGGGTCGCAGAGAACTGCACGGCAACGCTGCACAACCTTTACACCCTGCGCGGCGCGCAGGTGCGTGACGGCGCGGCCTGGGCCGGATATATTACCGAGACAATCACCCGCTATGGAGCAGAAGCAGAAGTTGTGTTCCAGTCTCACAACTGGCCGCACTGGGGCAATGAGGTGATCAACGACTATCTGGTGAATACGGCAGCTGTCTACAAGTTCATCAATGACCAGACGCTGACCTACATCAATCAGGGCTATACCTCGGACGAGATTTCCAACATGATTGAACTGCCCGAAGAGCTGGCGAAAAACTGGTATACCCGCCAGTATTACGGCACGGTGGCGCACAATTCGAAGGCGGTGTATCAGAAGTACATGGGCTGGTACGATGCCAATCCCGTAAACCTGGATCAGCTTACTCCAGGCGAGAGCGCAGAGAAGTGGGTGGAATATCTTGGGGACGTAGACGAAGTGCTGCGCATGGCGAAAGAAGATTTTGACAAGGGCGAATACCAGTGGGTGGCGGAGATCACCAACACCATCGTCTATGCGGATCCGGACAATGAAGCGGCTCGTCTGCTGTGCGCCGACGCGCTGGAGCAGCTGGGCTATCAGGCAGAATCCGGTCCGTGGCGCAATGCCTATCTGACAGCTGCGCTGGAACTTCGTGAGGGCAATCAGGCTCTGAACGCAGCCCAGACGACAAGCAGCGGTTTTGCGCTGCAGATGACACCGGAGATGATATTCGACTACATGGGCATCCTCATGGACAAGCAGACAATGGCAGACAAAGAGTTCACCATCAATGTGATCCTGAGCGATCTGCAGGAGCAGTATGTGCTTCATGTGAAGAACGGCGTGCTGCTGGTGTATGCGGATACAAACCGCGCAGATGCGGACGCGTCCATCACCTGTCCGAAGAACGCGCTGCTGTATCTTCTGAACAACAATCAGGAGGGGCTGGCAGCTGTTCCCATGGAGGGCGACACGGAGCTGATCATCCAGTTTGCCCAGAGCCTGAACCAGTTCCCGATGCAGGGAATCATGCCCTTCAACATCATCGAGCCGTAACCGGCTGACAGGAGAAAACGAAAATGACAAAGCAGCCTGAGAGTGCAAAACAAAAACAGAATCATATGCTCTGGTTACGATCACAGATGAGAACTGTTTTCTTCGCCGCCGGGTGACAGGACTACGGAGCTGATGAAGGGGATTCTTCCGAAGAATTCAGACATGAGAAAGGAGAAACAGACATGACGGAAACAATGAAGAAATTTTTGGCAAAGGTATCTGCGGATCAGGCACTGACGAAACGTCTGCAGGCGGCGGACGACTACGGGCAGATCATTGCGCTGGCAAACGAACTGGGTATCGAACTTACCATGACGGACATCGTTCCGCCGGAAGGTGAAATTTCCGAGAAGGAGCTGGATGCGGTGGCCGGAGGCGCGTACTGTGTCTGCTTTGTCGGCGGCGGCGGAGAGGCCTCCAGGGGTTACAAGGTATGCGCCTGTGTGCTGGGCGGCGGCGGAGAAACGGAACATGGTGATGCGCGCTGCGTCTGCGTAGGTGCCGGTGAGGGCGAGGATTACGCGAAATTTGATTGAAAATTCCGGGGATGAACTGGATGCTGTGGCTGGCGGCACCTACAGCGGGCGGATCGCCAGGGGAGGCAGGTTTGCCGCGCTGGTGGAGCGTCAGCGGCTGGATGTGTAAAGAAAACTTGCTTTTGAAACGAGCTGGAGTGGAGAGCCTGGGGGCAATCTGCTCCAGTTTTGTAATTTTCGCGGGTACCTGCGCCATCAGACCAGCGCCTCGATCATGTGAGGGAAGGGAGATTACGGAATGAAAAAGAACCGATGGGGAGAAGGATTTATGCAGTGGATCCGGCAGGCAAGTCTGCAGAACCGGATCTTTTTTTCGATGGTGTCGTTGACTCTGGCACTGATCCTGGTGCTGACTGCTGTTGTGTATTCGGTTTCGGACGAGACCATTGAGCGAATTTACGTTACGTCCAATGCCCACAGCCTGAGGGTGTCCAGTCAGATTGTTGACCAGCAGCTTCAGCAGCTGATTGAGATTGGCAGAACGGTTCTGATTGACGACGAGGTGAAGGCTGCGCTGCTCAACGGAAAAGAGGATGGAAAGATTCAGTTTGAGGGGGAGACAAGAAAGGTTCTGGCGGCAGTGACAGAAAAGATGTCGACGCAGAATGCGCTGATTGCCAGCATTGCCCTGATGGATCTCCACGGACATACCTACTTTGCCAACAATCTGAGTCTTGGCACCTATGATTATTACAGCTACTGGCAGGAGCATTCCTGGCAGGATGAATTCTGGGCGCAGGAGGCGGTCCGGGCAAAAGGAAAAGAAGTGTTCTATGGATATGCGGTTCTTCCCGGAACCAATGAGAAACAGTTCTGTTTTGTCAAGTATCTGATCAATCCCTCTGACAGCAGACCCATGGGCTTTATGGTCATTCATGTCAGCCGGCAGCTGTTTAAGAAGTCCATCATGAAAGACGCAGCAAGCTTTCAATCCAGCCGTTATCTTGTTCTGGAGGATGACGGAACCGTTGTCTATTTTGACGGGAACGAGGAACAGTCAGGGATTCTGAAGGAAACCTATTTTCAGGAGGGGATGAGCCATGAATGGCTGTTTGCCGAGTGGACCAACAGCCTGACCGGATGGAAGATGATTCATGCGGTCAACCGGCGTGAGCTTGGTCAGGACAGCCGTCAGATCGCGGCGATCCTGATTACAGTGATTCTGGTCATGACCGTTCTGATTTTCATCATTGCCCGTGTGATTGCGGCCAGAATCACGCGGCCGCTTCGGAAGCTGGAGCAGGTGATTGAATCGGTAAAAGAGGGAGAACGCCATGTGACAGAGCAGTTTGATGACAGTGAGGTTGGTCTGATCGGTCAGAAATTCTGCGAGATGGTAAACAACAATCTGGAGCTGAGAGAGCATCTGCTGACTGCAAGGCTGAACGAGAGAGAGGCGGAGCTTCTGCTGCTGCAGTCCCAGATCAACCCGCATTTCCTCTACAACACGCTGGATTCTCTGTACTGCATGGCAATCATTGACGGAAATGACCGGATCGCGGAGATGACGCTGGCACTTTCAGATACCTTTAAGCTGTCACTGAACGACGGACGAAAAGAAACAACCGTGGCAGAGGCCATGATGAAGATTGAAAAGTACATGAAGATCCAGAACATGAGGTATCATGATCGGTTTCAGCTTCTGGCAGATATTCCGCCGGAAATCATGGAAAAGAAAATTATCACGTTCATTCTGCAGCCTTTTGTGGAAAATGCGATCTATCATGGGCTGGAACCGAAGCTGGGAAAGGGAACAATCCGGATGACGGGACGGCAGGAGGGCAGTCGGCTGATCTTTCAGATTTCGGACGACGGAGTTGGAATTCGTGATCCGGAAAAAATGGAACAGGGCTATGGAATCCGCAATGTGCGGGAGCGGATCAGCCTGACCTATGGCCCGGAATATGGAGTGACAGTGGTAAGCAGGGAGGGAGAAGGTACCTGTGTAACGATTGAACTGCCGGTCGAATGAGGATGACGGGGGGAATGCATATGTATAGTCTGGTAGTGATTGATGACGAATACATTGTTGTGGATGCGGTCCGCGCGATGTTAGGAAGGCTGCAGCAGCCGTTTGAGGTAGTCGGCTGGGCTTATGATGGGGTGGAAGGCCTGGAAGTCGTGAAGCGTCACCATCCGGATCTGGTGATCTCAGATATCCGAATGCCGGGAATTGATGGATTGTCGCTGATCGAACAGGCAAAGGAAGTGTCTCCGGATACCGTTTTTGTTGTGATCAGCGGATATACGGAATTTGAGTACGCCAGGAAGGCGCTGACGCTTGGTGTTGTGGACTACATTGACAAACCGATCAGCATGGTCAAGCTGAACGATGTGCTGACACGTGTCAGTCAGAAGCACCTGGAAGGCAGACAGAAGCAGCAGAGAGAGGCACAGTATCGCCGGATCCTGAAAGAGGGAATGGACGCCGTGATCGCCAGAGATCCAAAGCAGATCCGCGAACAGATGGAGGGAGCCTGGAAGGAACTGTTAACGCTTGCCGATTCTGTGGAAATGCTGCGCCAGGAAAGCTACAAGGTGCTCTGTGTGATCGGAAAGCTGGCGGCGGATCAGAATCCGGGATTGCAGCGTGAAGAACTGGTGTCCTGGAGCGAACTGGAGCAGGCGCCGGACGAAGCAGGGCTGGAACGGTGTTTTCACCAGAAGGTTGGCCGGATATGCAGCCAGATCGAGAAGGAACAGACAGGAAGCAGTCACCGGATTATTCCGAAAGTGCTGGAATATATTTCCACTCATTATACGGAAGACATTGGTTTAAACGAGCTGGCGGAGCGCGTGGAGATGAGTCCTGCCTATCTGAGCGCACTGTTCAAGGAAGAGGTCGGCATGTCCTACATTAAATATCTGACGGAAATGCGGATGCGCAGGGCGAAGCAGCTGCTGGCTCAGGGGTTCCGTGTCAACGAGGTCAGTGACATGGTGGGATATAACAATTACCGGTATTTCTGTGATATCTTCAAAAAGCATGTTGGTGTGACACCGAGTGAATACCGGGGCAGCGTGAGGAAGCGGACAGACACGCAGGGAAATGATGGATGAACAGCCTGAGTGCATCTGCTGAAATGGTGAAAAAGTTAAAAAAACAAATACAAAACAGTAAAAAACTGTACAAAATAGAAAAAAGACCCCGCTTTTCTCCCGGAGAAATGTATGTTAAGATAAAGACACAGGCGGCAATGCCACAAAATTCGTGAAACGGGGGTAACTTTATGAGAAAACGTTTATTAGCAGGTGTAATGTCTCTGGCAATGGCAACTTCCATGCTGGCATCGGCAGCGATGGCAGAGGAAGCGGAGACCGAAGTGGAGTCCGAGGTGGAAACCGAATATAACGGCGAGTTTGCCGGTGAGGATCCGCAGCTGGAAAAGAAGATCAAGATTCTGACCATCTGGGCAGAGGACAATGACAATGGTATCCTGCTGAACAAGATCTGTGAAGACTATAAGAACAATGTAAATCCGAACTTTGACTGGGAATATGAGATGGTAGCGGCAGATAATCTTCAGCAGAAGATCGCGACTCTGGCAGCTTCCGATGATCTTCCGGATTTCTTTGCATATGAAGCAGGAACTCCTCTGACCGTTCTGATCGAAGCGGACAAGGTTGTCAACATTTCCGAAGAGCTGGAGCGCATCGGTATCACTGACTATGTAAATGCGGGTGCAATTGAGCTGATGAAAGGTCTGTCCGGAACAGAAGACGTTTATGATCTTCCGCTTGGACTGAACGTAGAAGGCTTCTGGTACAACAAGGAGCTGTTTGAGCAGGCAGGCTGTGAAGCACCTGAGACATGGGAAGAGTTTGAGGAAGTTCTGGCAAAGCTCTATGAAGCGGACATCCAGCCTCTGACAACCGGCGGTTCCGACAAGTGGCCGGCAACCCGTCTTGTAAATGCATATGCAGTTCGTACTGCAGGTAATGATGTAATGACAAAGGCTGCCAACGGCGAGATCGATTACACAGACGAAGCACTTGTTGCCGCAGCTGATAAGATTGCTGAGTGGGCAGAAAAGGGATATTTTGGCGAAGGAATCACAACCGTTGACGCCAACACGGCAGGTTCCATGCTGATGAGCGGAAAGGCTGCTATCTTCTACAACGGTTCCTGGTTTACACAGAACCTGACGGATGAGACACAGAATCTGGCTGGCGAAGACGGCATCGGATTCTTCAACATTCCTGTTGTTGACGAAGAAATCAGCTCCGCTACCTCCTACTCCATGAACTGCGGAAACATCCTGTGCCTGGACAAGGGCAAGTATGATGACGCAACCGCATGGTTCCTGAAGTACTACTGTGAGAACATGGGTGATCTGGCGATGACAGAGCTTGGCTCTGTTAAGGGTTACACCTACACCGTAGAAGCAGAAGATATGGATGACTACACCAAGCTTGTTCTGGAAGAAATCGACAAGTCCACCGAAGGCTTTGCATGGTGGGAAGCAAAGATGTCCAGCGAAGTTTCCAAGACTGCTCAGGAAAACGTTCAGGCGCTGCTTAACGGCGAGATGACCGGTGAAGAGTACATGCAGTCCATTCAGGATGCTCATGACATGAGTGAATTCTAATTGCAAAACGGCAGGAGAGTGTTTGGCTGGCGGGCGTAGAAACGCTCTGCGGCAGGCACTTTCCTGCCTGTTATTTTGCATACATCCGCAGTCAATATCAGTAACTCAGGAAAGGAACAGGTGGATTATGAAAAAGGTACTGGGCAATAAAAAAGCCGTTGCACTTTTTGTACTTCCCGCTTTAATCATCTATGCGATATTTGTTATGCTGCCGGTTCTGTGGTCGTTCTACTATTCCCTGTACAGCGGCAGTCCGGGACTGAAGTGGGAATTTGTTGGTTTGAAAAATTATTCGCGGCTGCTTGTTGACAAGAATTTTATAAAAGCACTGACCGTGAATCTGAAATACATTTCTGTGGTAACGATCGGCCAGGTTTCTCTTGGACTGGCATTGGCGCTGATGTTTAAATTCTGGCTGAGACGCTGCAAGTCCTTTGTGCGGACACTGATCTTCTTTCCGGTAGTTCTCCCGACGGTGGCAGTCGGTCAGCTGTTTAACAAGATCTATGAGATTCAGCCCAACTACGGCCTTCTGAACAGCTTTCTGGAGGGAATCGGTCTGGAGCAGCTTGTTCAGCCATGGCTCGGCCAGTCCAGCACTGCCCTCTGGTGCCTCTGCATCATGGACATCTGGGTGGCAATGGGCTTCTATTCCGTCATTTTCTATGGTGCGCTTCTGAACATTCCGGATGACATCATTGAAGCGGCAAGAATCGACGGAAGCGGCAGCTGGAACATGTTCCGCCGGATCCTGCTTCCTCTGCTTCGCCCGATGGTAGTGACCTGCTTCGTCTTCAGCTTTTCCGGTACGGTAAAGATGTTTGAATCGGCTCTTGCGCTGACCAAGGGAGGTCCGGCAGGAAGCACAAAGTCCCTTTCCATGTACATGTACGACGTGTCCTTTACCTATGGAAAGGTCGGATATGGAAGCGTAATCGCAATTGTGATTTTCCTGATCTGCATTGTGGGCTCGTTTCTCATTAATCGGTTTGACACGAAAGACTGACGGAGGTGGATGAGAATGAAGAAAAAGAAGATAAAGGCAATCCTTCAGGGGATTGTGATTGCTCTGATCTGTGCCGTTGATGTGTATCCTCTGCTCTGGATGGTGTCTGCTTCTTTCAAGCAGCAGTCCGAGTGGACCAGCAAGCCGGCATATGCGCTGAATGAAGGCTTCCATTTTCAGAACTACATCGACGCGTGGACGAGAGGACACATGGCGACCTTCTTCATGAACAGTCTGCTCTGTACGCTGATCGCGCTTGTGTTCATTGTACTGTTTGCCTGCACCGTTGGTTTTGCCACCACAAAGATGCAGTGGAAGGGAAGAGAGTTTGTTTCGAAGTTTTTCTCTCTCGGCATCATGGTTCCGGTTGCCACTGCGCTGATTCCGCTGTTCCAGATTTTTAACCAGCTGAATCTGCTCAATACCCGGTTCTGTCTGATCATTACATACATCGCGTTTGGTCTCTCCCTTTCCATTTATCTGGTTCAGGGATATCTGCGTTCGCTGCCGGACGAACTTCTGGAAGCCTCTGTGATTGACGGCTGCGGAATTTACCGCATGATGTGGCTGGTGGTTACGCCATTGATGAAGAATGCCATCGTGACTGTTCTTGTCCTGCAGTTTTTCTTCAAGTGGAATGACCTGCTGTTCTCCATGACCTTCATCAGTGATTCCGCTCTGAAAACAGTTCAGACCGGACTGCTGTACTTCCAGGACGAGTTTGGCTCCAAAAACTGGGGCGCGATCTTTGCTTCCGTTTCCATGAGCGTGCTGCCGATGCTGGTGCTGTATACGATTCTGAACAAGAAGGTAATGGAAGGTATGACGGCCGGTGCGGTGAAAGGGTGAGAGTGGATTGTTGTTGGTATAAGGGGGAGAATAGAAGCTTTTGTCGAATTCGTAATAATTCTGCGACCGATTTTCCGGGCTGCGTACGAAGAAATGATTGAAAAAATGATGCCTTTGCAATATAATAGAATTGTAACAGCGAGATTGCTCCTTTTATAGAAAATATGGAAAGAAAAGATCGTCATTATTTTGCAGGAGGTGTTATCATGGCAACATCATCGATTTTTGCCAGCGTTACGTTAACGGATCCAAAATCGATAGAAGCATTCCTGAATGTGTTAGAGGAATCAGAATGTGGTCCGAAAAGAAAACAGAAAAAGTCAGAAATCTCATTGGTTACCGATTTGGATGATATAAAAAAATTTTTGACTATGGGAGATACGAAAGATGAATAGGTGTATTGCTGTCAACATACAGGATATACTTATAAGTGCTGGAGAGGAGAGCCTGAGAGCAATCCTCTCCAGTTTTGTATGTCCGCAGAATAAGGAAATAGAAGAGTTTGTTCAGAAGAATTCAATTGATTTTGCAAGACGTAAGCTTTCGGTTACATATCTTATATTACAGAAAGAAGATTGCATTACCAGATTGCTTGGCATATTTACATTGACTCATAAATCGGTGCAGGTAAGTGCTGAAAAAATAAGCGGTACTGTTAGAAAAAAAATGTCCCGTTATTCCAGACTGGATAAGAATACAGGAGAATTTAACGTATCCGCCTTTTTAATTGCTCAGTTTGGAAAAAACTATGGAGTGGAAACTGTGGGGAAAATTACCGGAAATGAAATGATGGCGCTGGCTCTGGAGATCCTTTCTCGCGTACAATATGAAATTGGTGGTGGAATTGTTTATTTGGAATGCGAAGATAGAAAGAAACTACTGGATTTTTATCAGAATGAAGAAAACCGTTTTCGAATATTTAGTGAACGTGAGTCAGATATGGAGGATATCAAATACATTCAATTGATGCGGATTATTTAAGTATTGGCATAGGGACTTAAAAGATTTGCAAACGAGAAGAAACTGGCTGCGCGAGTTGCTCTCGTTACCGCGGCGCTTGCCTGATGAGTGAGCAAACGCCTTGCCCGACTTGCGGCTAACGTAAATGAAAGGGATGAATCTGATGATTCATCCCCATGAATGAGTGTTTCCTGTTTATTCTACAGCCGCAGTTGCAGCTTCCGCATCGCCATCATCCAAATAGAAAATCCACCGGATAAATTCAATGGATTCCTCCAGACGTCCGGTGTTGCAGGCAACGCCCACATAGACCGGAGTAATCAGCAGACCGGCTTCGTCGGTCAGCCTTGATTCGCTTGCGTCAATGGCGGAGGCGTACTTGCCGATCACAGCGCCGTTCTCGTCCAGATAGTTGGAGTAGTAGAACATGTCGTTCTCTTCAAAGTAAGTGTAAAGATCTTCCGGAAGAATGGTCTTCATGTCGTAGAAGTAGACTTCGTCGGTCATGCCCTGAGCGTAATAATCAACAAAGGTACGGTCACCGCCGATGATGTCCTGCTCGGAAGCGGCGATCATGGCTGCGAATTTATAGAAGGTTGCCTGCATTTCTTCGCTCATGGTTTCCGGATCAAACATGTCGGAAGCGGTGAAGAGCATCTGATAGTCATCCAGATTCTTGCCCATATGCTCCGCAAAGGAGAGACAGAAGTCATCGGTGTTTACGTCCGGGTTTACATAGTTGTTATAAAGCTGTACTTCAATGACATAGGGACGCTTGTTGCGGATGATGGTGGTGACAAGGGAGACGGCACAGATGATGCACAGAACAATGACCAGCAGCGTATTGCGGTAATAGTACCAGAAATACTTGAAGCCTTCCTTGAAGCCCATTTCCTTCATCTTGGCAAATTCTGTTTTAAATGTGCGCTTTTCGTCCTTTGGCGGTATAAAAGAGTCAGAGGAAGAAGTTTTTTTCTTCTGATCCGGTGTCTCCAGTTCGATTCTCATGGTATTGATCCTCCATCGTGTAGTATGCGTTTCTGCGGCCCTCCTGTTTCGCTTCTGGTTCTCTGCGGTTTTGAACAGCCACATTCGGTTAAGAACCATTGTAACATATTTTGTCGTTTAGGGAAATGAAAAAAATGTGTTTTGTATAAAATATATATAAATTCTCTACATATGTTTGCATTTTCCGCCGAAATCATTTATAATGTTCCAAGAACAAGAATAATCCGGCTGAGCCGGGAAAAAACGAGGTAGAGGTAATGGGTAACTTATTTAATCTGGACAATCCATTGTGGAGATTCATGGGAAAACTGGTGGATGTATTCATTTTGACACTGCTGTGGTTTGTCTGCTGCATCCCGATCGTTACGATCGGACCGGCATCAACTGCCGTTTACTATGTCACACTGAAACTGGTTCGCGATGAAGAGTCCTACACAGTCCGCAGCTTTTTCAAGTCCTTTAAAGAGAACTTCAAGCAGGGCGCTGTGATTGGCCTGATCATGCTGTTTCTTGGAATTTTCTTCATCTGGGATATTTATCTGTATTTCACCATGGGCTCTCAGATTATGACGATCATCGGAATCCTGTTCCTTGGAATCTTCATGCTGTATCTGTTTACCCTGACCTATGTGTTCCCGCTTCAGGCGAAATTCTACAACAAGATCAGCCGCACGCTGAAGAATGCACTTTTCATGTCCGTTAAGCACATCTTCCGCAGCTTCGCAATGATCATCATCGCAGTTGTAGTATGGGTAGGTGTTCTTTTCTTCCCGCCGCTGCTTCTGCTGAGCTTTGGTCTGATCGCTTTCCTTCAGTCCTATCTTCTGGTGAATATTTTTGACAAGTACATTCCGAAGGAAGAGAATGAGAAGGATGACGAATTCAATTCCGATCTTGGCATTGAAGAAGAAGGTGAGCAGGTTCACATTGTAATGACCCAGGAGGATGCTGCTTACAGTACAGATCAGGTTCTGAGCAGAGAGATGCTGGAGAAGAAGAATGAGCAGTGATGACGCTGCATCTGTAGAATCGTGAGAGCCGCTGCCGGTTGTCAGAAAATTCTGATGACTGTCAGCGGCTTTTTTTCATACATCCAGATGAATACGTCAATGGCACGTTCCGATCGAGTTATGCGGGTAGCGAGTCAGGCGAGGGAGTTTGTGAGTTCATCCGATGAACGCTGCGACAACGAGAGAAACATGAGCATTGTGTGGAACCTCAACGAAAATTGAGGTTCGGTAGAGATTCCGTTGATTTAAAGCGCATATACTTCTTCTGGATGCAGAAACCGGTTCGAAAGAAAACAGGGCATCTGCGGACAGTAACGGAAAGGGGAGAAGAATATGATTAAGATATTGGCAGACAGTACCTGTGATCTCTCACAGGAGTTAGTTCAGAAATATGATATTTCAATTGTTCCGCTGCACGTGGTGATGTGAGATGCGGATTACAGAGACGGTGCAGAGATTTCACCGGATGATCTGTACCGTTGGGCAGATGCCAATAAAACGACTCCCAAAACGGCTGCGCCATCTCCGGATGAGATAATCCGTGCACTGGAGAAGCTGCTTGTAGACGGAAGTGAAGTTCTTTGCTTTGCAATTGCTCAGAGCATGTCTTCGACGCTGTCAGTCATGCGGATGGCGGTTCAGGAACTGGAAGCGGAGGAACGGGTTCATGTGTTTGATTCTCAGAATCTGTCAACCGGTATCGGACTGATGATTCTGGAAGCAGCGGAAATGGGGAAGAACGGGTACACAATGAAACAGATTGTGGACGAGCTGGAAACACTTCGGTCGAAGGTGAGAAGCAGCTTTGTCGTGGATACCCTGACCTATCTGCATAGAGGCGGACGCTGCAGCGGAATTGCAGCGCTGGCGGGAGGAATGCTGAAGCTTCATCCGCGGATCGCGGTTGTGGATGGAAAGATGGAGCCGGGAAAGAAATACCGGGGAACTATTGGAAAGGTGATTCCGGCCTATGTAAAGGACATGGAGGATGACCTGAAGCGGGCGAAGAAAAATCGCGTGTTCATTACACATTCGGGATGTGCTCAAGAGGTGATTGATGAGGTATATTGCTATCTGAAGCAGTTGGATTTGTTTGAGGAGATTCTGATTACAAGGGCAGGAGGCGTGATCTCCAGTCACTGCGGGCCAGGAACACTTGGTGTGCTGTTCATTGCACAGTAACATAGGACAGGAATTGAGAAGCAGAAGCCGGCACATGGTTTTTACTGCGTGCTGCGGCAGACCGCTTTCAAAAGATGCAGAAAAGGGAGAAGCCCCGAACGGGAATTCGGGGCTTCAAAGGTGTATAAAAATGAGAGGGAAAGCACCTTAACAAATTCTGTCGCCAGAATTCGAAGGCATTTGATGGAACCGGAGGGGACCGATTCCATATCTATTCAAAGAATGATACATCAAAGCGGGCCTTTCGATTAGTTCATGTATCACTCGTTGAACCAAAGAAAACAAAAAACGACAATAATTGCGTATCCAGCTTGCAATTATCCCCGTTGATAATAGAATGTATGTGGTTGTTTTCCTTTGACATGCTTTATTATACCTTTTTTTTCTGATTTGTCAAATGGTTTTTGGAAGATTTTTCATCTTTATTGGATGTGCATAAAAATCGAATAAATCCGATTGAAAATATGGGAATATTTCCACTGAGCCGTGCATATAAAGTAAGGTAATCTGCGCCGGAAAAGAGTATCCGCTTCAAACTGCTGCGTAAAAAGGAAGGGCAGCTTTGTCGGGCAGCCGGAAAAAGAAAGCGGCAGTCTGATCGGAGGCATTTGTCCAAAGATTCGATCCGGTGCGGACCGATTGAGAATGAATGCAGAAAGGCATGGTGGAAAAGAGTGCTTGAGTTGGAAAAGAAACAGATACATATGAGCCGTTCCAGGGAAGCTGTGACAACGCAGATTACGTTGGATCAGGATTTTAATGTACCGGACAGTAAGCCGGATGTGGGCGGTGTGATCCTGAAGCAGGCGGAGGTTCTTCTGGATGAGGTACGGCAGACCAGTGAGCGTGTCCACATGAAAGGAAACCTGGAATTTGAACTGCTGTACGCAATGGAAGGAAGTCGGACGTTTCAGAATCTTGGGGGCGTTCTTTCTTTTGAGGATACCTGCGGCTATCCGGGACTGGAAGCCGGTGACTATGTCCGCTGCCGGGCAAAGGTGGAGGATCTGAGTGTCCGGGTGATCAATTCCAGAAAACTTCACATCAGCGCGGTTCTTGGCGTGACCATGACAGCGGCAGCAAGTGAGCGGGAAGATGCTGCCTGGAATCTGAAAGGGGAGGATGACATTGAGACGCTTGGCAGAGATCTGGAAGTGATGTCTCTGCAGATTCAGAAAAAGGATACCTTCCGGATCCATGAGGAGATCAGCCTGTCTGCAGGAAAACCGCCGGTCGATGTGCTTCTGTGGCAGAGCATTTCCCTGAGAAACCTGGAATACCGCATGATGGAGGCTGCAATTTTCATTCGGGCGGAAGCGCAGCTGTTTGCCGTCTACCGTCCGGCAGGGGAGCAGCTGCCGCTGCAGTGGGTGGAAAAAGCCATCACATTTCAGGGAGAGCTTCCGGTGGCAGGCTGCGAGCCGGGAATGATTCCGTCCATTGAAGCAAGGCTGATCCACAGGGAGCTGGAAGCGAAGGAAGACGAGGACGGAGAAAACCGGATTTTGTCGGCAGCCGCAGTGATCGAGCTGGATATGAAGCTCTATTCGGAGGAAAAGGTTCATCTGATCTGTGACGTCTACTCTCCGCATCAGGAGCTGGAGGCAGAGTATCAGCCCGCACGCCTGGAACGTCTTCTGATCAAAAACACGGCAAAATGCCGTCTGACGGAAAAGCTGCCGCTGAATCAGAGGGATACAATGCTGCAGATCTGTCACAGCCAGGGAAAGGTGGTGGTGGATCGGGCGGAGCCGGTGGAGAACGGAATTCAGGTGGAGGGCGCAGTCCAGATCACGATTCTCTATCTGGCTGCAAATGATGAACGGCCGATGCAGTCCGCGTCCGGTGTGATTCCGTTCAGTCATGTAATCGAGGCAAGAGGGATTCAGCCGGGAAACTTCTTTGATATCTGTCCGATGCTGGAGCAGCTGACAACGATGATCGCCGCCGGCGGGGAGGCGGAGGTTCGTGCAGTGATCAGTTTTGATACGCTGGCAATGGCGACGGTGGATGTTCACATGCTCAAATCGGTTCGTCTGGCGGAACCGGGAGAAGCCGAACGGACAGAGTTTGCACCAATGATCGGCTACATTGTTCAGCCGGAGGACACACTCTGGTCCATTGCCAAGCATTACCGGGTGACAGGCGACTCGATTTGTGAACAGAACGAATTGAAGGACAGAGAGGTGAAGCCGGGAATGAAACTGCTTCTTGTGCGATGAGAAAAAATATGCACCGATCCGGTGCAGTGGCATAGAATAGAAGTGGGTATAAAAATCCGCAGTCGGAGAGTTACCTGTCAGACAGTCAGAAATGGCCCATGCAGACAGCCGCATCGCGGGAAGTGCATGGGCCTGTGAGAACGGTACCAGTTTCGTTCGGCTGCTTTTCATAGATTGGTGCAGGGCACGCCCGGCTGCGGCCGGGGTACATAATCGTGGAAAGCAGCGCTGATTGTTTTATGGAAAAAAAGCAGCAGAGAAAAATGAAAACTCATTTTTTCTCTGCTGCTTTCTTTTAAGCCTCTGTTGCCAGAAAATCGTTGATCTGCTTTACTAAATCGTCAGCGTGGATGCCGTGAACGTAAGCCGCTTCTGCGATGGACTCGGACTGGGATGCCGGGCATCCAAGGCAGTGCATGCCGGCAGACATTAAGATCGGGATCACACCGGTATTCACACGAAGCAGCTCGCCAATTGTAATATCCTTGGTAATCTGTGCCATGATAGACCTCCTGTAAAAAACTTGATTGCTGAAAACCTGCGCAGAAGAACCGGACAAGCCGGTGCAGTTCTGTTCGTGCAGGAACAGAAGTCATTATACGGCATTTTTACGCAGAATGCAAGGGGGAAAAACGGGGACATCCGTACTTAGCGGAGCCGTCCTTCTTTAAAATGGCGGCGGCAGAGGGAAATGTAGTTGTTGTTGGCGCCAAGGACGACCTGAGCTCCTTCCTTTACAATTCCGTTTTCATCATATCGGGCATTGCAGGTTGCCTTGCGGCCGCACCAGCAGATGGTTTTGATCTCCTTGATTTCATCTGCGATTTCCATCAGCCGCTTGCTGCCCGGGAAAAAGCGGTTCTGGAAATCCGCGCGCAGACCGTAGCAGAGAACCGGGATCTGGTATTCATCCACGATGTCGGAAAAGACGTCAATCTGTTCCTCGGTGGCAAACTGAACTTCGTCAACAATGATTGCATGATACCCGTGGATGATGGTAGGATCTTTCTTAAAAGCTTCGATAAACGTTTCAACCAGCTCACAGGTATTGGAGAGACCAATCCGGGAGCGGACGATCCGGTCTCCGTCCCTGGTATCAAGACCCGGCTTCAGGATCAGTGCTTTCTGATTTCTTTCTTCGTAATTATATGCAACCATCAGTGCGTTTGCCGTTTTGGACGAGCCCATCGCACCATAGTGAAATACCAGTTTTGCCATAGTAAAAATTCCTTTCCGCATTGTCTTTCTGTTCAGTATATTCGATTTCGGAAGATGCGTCAAGTTCAGAGAATTGTTTCGAAAAACAGTTGCGAAAAAAGTCCATGGTTGGTATACTGTGAGATGAGAGATGTCTGGGCGGGAACGAGAAAACGAATGGCCGCCGGGCAGCAAATTTTTGAAGAAGTGCGCAGAAATTCTGGCGCGGAAAAGGGGTTTGCTATGGAATTAATAATGTTGAAGCCGGTTTTTAAGCAGATGATTTGGGGCGGAAACCGTCTTGGTACTGATTTTGGATATGAGATTCCCGGAGACAATACCGGTGAATGCTGGGCAATCAGCGCGCACCCAAATGGTGACTGCGAGATTTCGGAAGGCGAATTTGCAGGAAAGACGCTGAGCTGGCTCTGGGACAACCACCGCGAGCTGTTCGGAAATGCGGAGGGAGACCGCTTTCCGCTTCTGATCAAGATCATCGATGCAAAGAGCGATTTAAGCATTCAGGTTCACCCGGACGATGCCTACGCCGGCGAGCATGAAAACGGATCTCTGGGAAAGACCGAATGCTGGTACATCCTGGACGCGGATGAGGGTGGAACCATCGTAATCGGACACCATGCAAAGAACCATGAGGAAGTTCGTGAGATGATCGAAGGAAAGCGCTGGTCTGAATTTATCCGTGAGGTTCCGGTAAAGAAGGGTGACTTCTTCCAGATCAACCCGGGCTGCGTTCATGCAATCAAGGGAGGAACGCTGATCCTTGAGACGCAGCAGAACAGCGACATTACCTACCGTGTCTACGACTATGACCGCCTGCAGGACGGAAAACCCCGTCAGCTCCATGTACAGCAGAGCATCGATGTCATTAAGGCTCCGTTTGAACCGGCTGCTGCTGAGGGAACCACAGAGCAGAACGGGGACGCAGTGATCGAGACACTGGTTACCTGCCCGTATTACTGTGTAAAGAAGATTGTTCTGGACGGATGCGCCCAGTGGTCCTGGGACAGACCGTTTGTTGATGTCAGCGTTGTTGACGGATGCGGAACCATTGACGGAAGAAAGGTGGAAAAGGGAACGCACCTGATCGTTCCGGCCGGCTACGGCGCAATGAAGCTGGAAGGAAAGATGATGCTGATCTGCTCCGCTGCGGAGTAATCATACAATCAGAAATGAGAGGAATGAGCATATGAGAATTGGAGCATTAGAGGGCGGCGGAACCAAGATGGTTCTGGCAGTCTGCAATGAAAATGGAGAAGTTCTGGACAGAAAGTCCATTCCCACCGAGCATCCCAGCGTTACCATGCCGGCGATGATCGAATATTTTAAAGAGCAGAAGGTGGAAGCTCTCGGAATCGGATTCTTTGGTCCGATCCAGCTGAACAAAGCCGCAGAAAACTACGGATGTGTAACAAGCACACCGAAGCCGGGCTGGACCGGTCAGCCGGTGGTCGGACCGTTTCAGGAGACACTTGGAATTCCGGTTGCGTTTGATACGGACGTGAATGCAGCAGCACTGGGTGAGGCAACCTGGGGCGCGTCAAAGGGCTATGAGAACAGCGTCTACATCACCGTGGGAACCGGTATCGGAGCCGGCGTGATCACCAACGGAAAGCTGCTTCACGGCATGCAGCATCCGGAGGCAGGACACATGCTTCTGCAGCGCCATCCGGACGATACCTACGAGGGAAAGTGTCCGTTCCACAGCCACTGCATGGAAAGCCTTGCAGCAGGTCCTGCCATTGAGGCGCGCTGGGGAAAGAAAGCCTATGACCTGGCAGACCGGAAAGAAGTGTGGGAGCTGGAAGCTTACTACATCGCGCAGGGTCTCGTAAACATGATCATGACGCTTTCCCCGGAGAAGATCATTCTGGGCGGCGGAGTCATGCATCAGACCCATGTGATGGCTCTCATCCGTGAAGAAGTAAAGAAGCAGATCAACGGCTACTTTGATACCCCGCAGATCCGCGACATCGACAACTACATCGTTCTTCCCCAGCTGAATGACAATCAGGGCATCATGGGCTGTGTCAAGCTGGCGCTGAATGAGCTGGATGGGAAATAAATCACGGACTGGTTGAATGCCGCAATGGCTGAAAACAGGCAGAATCCGACCGAACGTGTCACTGGCACGTTCGTCTGGCTGGACTAGCAATCCGAAAAAACCAGAAGACGATCTCATAGTGATATGCTCAATGAGATCGTCTTCTGGTTTCTTTTGTTCATACATTCAAGAGACAATTCCTGTGCAGAATCAACGTCCCCGTTTCTGCTGTGTTTTGCGGCTTTTTCCGTTGGATCCGGAATGAGCGGCGGTTTTCCTGTTCATGCGGCGTCGGTAGCCGATATAGGAACGTACCGGGCCATTGACAAAGAGATAGAAAAGGAACAGACCAACAAAAACATCAAGGGCGAACATCCAGTACCGGAGATAGTTGGTACGGCTTGTTGTGCCGGAAATCTGCCAGGTTCCGTCGGAAGAAAGCCAGGTGATGGAATCGGCTCCGTCAGCCAGGGTTTCGCCGTTTGGGAAACGGAGTGTGCAGCTGATGACAGTCCGGGCCGGATCTGCCAGAAAGGCTCTGATGTCGGCTGAGTCGGAAAGGAAAGCCTGCTTTTTCCGGTCAAAAACTCCGCCGGTCTCCTTCTGATAGGTTAAAGCGGAAGAACCGCCGAAGACAGCCTTCAGCCCGTTGTTGATGCTCTCCAGCGTGCCGGTCTGATACCAGATGAGACGATAGGACGTATCCGTCAGCTGCTCGGTTGTGATACCGTGGTCATCCGCGGTCGCCTTGAACGTTGAAAACATCAGCTTCCGGTGAACATCGGGAAGCCGGGAACCGAGATCCAGAGTGATTGTGCGGCGCACATCCTGAGAAGAACGGATCCTGGTGTCAACAAGAATCTCGGAGGGCTGATACTGATAGCTGGCGGTAAATTCAAAGGTGCCCTCTGCCAGCCGGCGTTCGTGGAGACAGGTATAGTCAGGATAGGAGGTGTTCATAGCCGCTGAAGCGTCGATTCCTTCCGCAACGGAGAGCTGGGCGCCTGCCGTTCCCTTGACAAAGTAGCGTACTGTTGTTGCCCCTGTGTTTGGGACAAAGAACGCCACATTAATGGATTCGCTGTATTTGTGTTCAAAGAGCGTTGCGTTCTTTGCGGAAATCACTTCGGAGAAGCTTTTCTTATCTTCTGCCTGGAAGAACGAATCCATCAAAGCAGCCAGCTCTGTCTGGGTGCAGACCGGGAAGGAAAGAACCCAGGTGGTATCCTTTTCCCAGCTTTCCGATACAGATTCCGGCAGCAGGGAGCTCAGATAGGGCTTTACATTGGAAGCGTTGTCCAGAAGCTCATCGGGAAAATGGATCCGGATGGTGCGGTTCCAGGAATTATCAAGAGTCAGTTCGGTCAGAATATCAACGGATTCCGCATCAAAAAGCGTTTCCGCATAGATGTACAGTCCGGTTTCTTCCTGCGGATGGTCGATTCCGGCATAGCAGAGCTCATTGGAGCCGTTGAGAAAGAGGGTTGCCAGGCGGCTGGAATTCATGGCGGTTCGTTCTTCCAGAGCGGAGATCAGCCAGGAAAACAGTGCCAGCGTATCCGTACTTTCCTTCAGCGTAAATCCGGTTTTCATTCCGCTTTGCGGCCTTGTAACGGTAACGCAGCCGGAAACGCCGGTCAGATGGCTGACTTTTGCCTGATATTCTTCCAGATTGGCGAAGGGAATCGTAAAGGTAAGTTCGTAGGAGCTTCCCGTCTCCAGATAGTCCCACTGAATCGTTTCCGGACAGTTGATCGTCAGAAACGTCTGGAAGGACGTGTTCTTATTGCCGAACACGGAACTGAGCGTGGATTTGCTGAATGATGCCGTGATGGTCCGTTCACCGGATTCGTCCGGCTCGATGTTCAGGACGGACTGGAACGAGACAGGCGGCGTATCGCTGCAGCCCGGTATCAGGAGCAGAAGACATAGGATTAACAGGAAAAAAAGAGTTCGACGTTTCAAAACTGACCTCCGCACGTACTGTTCATAATAGTTGCCCTGACAGTATACCACAGGAATCCCATAGATTTCAATAGAAGAAACGCGTCAGGAACGGAAAAGAATCGCTTTTTGCCGGAAACTGTCTGACGGTTTACCGCTGAAACAAAAAAAGTGCTTGACAGGAAACGGGATGTACTGTTATAATACTGGCAAGTAAAAGGGAGTAGCTAATACTTCGGTATAATATCATGCGTCAGGACAGCTGAATTGCTTCATCCGGATTCGGCTCGCAGATATGGATAGTAAGACTTTTATTGCATGCGCAGAAGCAGGCAGTAAAAGTTTTTTTGCTATATGGGAATGTTTCCTGGGCTTCCCGGTCAGGCAAAAGCGTTTCTGCAGGAAGCGTGGGCAGAAAAAATGAGACTGCCGTCGGGTGAAACGATGTTTGCGCATGAGGAACGGTACTGAATTTGCTACGGTTCAGTACATGACCGACCGCAGACTGCCGGTGAGGCGGACAGAAACACAGAAACGCTGTGTCTGGATACGGAGTACTACGTGTCCGGATGTCTGGCTGACAGCAGGGATGCGGCACTTATTAAAGGAGGAGTAATAACAATGAGTGAACAGGGTGGAAGAAGGAGAGTGTCCAAAGGAAAGCAGGCACTGCTGATTTTTGCAGTCGTGTTTGTTGTAGCTGCGGCAGTCTGTGCAGGAAATGCAACCTACACGATCAATGAACAGGAACAGGCTGTGATTACTACGTTTGGTGTCAGCCATGCGGTAACAGAACCTGGTCTCCATGTAAAGATTCCGTTTATTCAGCAGGTAACAAAGGTAAACACCACCATTCAGAGTCTGCAGATTGGCTACGACGAGTATGGAAATACCATTGAGTCTGAGTCTGTCATGATCACATCCGATTTCAATTTCGTCGATGTGGACTTCTATGTGGAATATCGGGTATCGGATCCGGTGAAATATGTCTACGCGTCAAAACAGCCGAAGGTAATTCTGAAAAACATCGCCCAGAGCTGCATCCGTGATGCCATCAGCAACTACGATGTGGACAGCGTGCTGACCACCGGAAAGGGTGAGATCCAGTCCAACATCAAGGCAATGATCACTTCCGAGCTGGAGACCTACGACATCGGACTTGCGCTGGTGAACATCTCGATTCAGGACTCCCAGCCGCCCACAACCGCTGTCATGGAAGCCTTTAAGGCGGTAGAAACAGCAAAGCAGGGAAAAGAGACAAGCATCAATAATGCCAATAAATATCGAAATGAAAAGCTTCCGATTGCCGAGGCAGATGTAGACCAGGTTCTGCAGAAAGCGGAGGCACAGAAGAATCAGCGTGTCAACGAGGCAAACGCTGAGGTGGCAATGTTCAATGCACAGTTTGAAGAATATCAGAAAAATCCGGAACTGACAAAGCAGCGCATGTTCTACGAGGCGATGGAAGAAATTCTGCCGCAGATGCGCGTGATCATTGACGGCACGGATTCCACATCAACCATGCTCCATGAGCAGCTGAGCGGATCGGTAAGCCAGGAGCAGACCGGAGCATCCACATCAGAAGGAGGAACAAACTGATATGAGTAAAGTTGTAAAGAGAGTGATCATCGGAGTGGCAGCTTTTGTTGTTCTTGTTGGCCTGCTGTCTTCGCTGGTAATCACAAAGGAAAATGAATATACACTGATCACACGGTTCAGCAAGATCGACCGCATTGAAAGTGAAGCCGGACTGAGCTTCAAGATTCCGTTTGTTGACGGTGAGCAGAAGCTCCCCAAGCAGATTCTTCTCTATGATCTGAGCGCTTCTGATGTAATCACCAAGGATAAAAAGACCATGATTGCCGACAGCTATGTGCTCTGGAAGATTACAGATCCGCAGGCGTTTTCCAAGACGCTGAACCGTTCTGTTTCCAATGCGGAGAGCAGAATCGACGCAGCTGTTTACAACGCAACCAAGAATGCAATCAGCAGCCTGACCCAGAACGAGGTCATCGCCTCCCGTGACGGTGAGCTGCAGGAGCTGATCATGGCGAACATCGGCGACGCGATTGACTCCTACGGAATCGAAGTTCTGTCTGTTGAGATTAAGCAGATGGATCTGCCGGAGGACAACAAGGAAGCGGTTTATGAGCGAATGATTTCCGAGCGTAACCAGATTGCCGCAAGCTATCAGGCGGAAGGTGATTCGGAAGCGAAGAAAATCCGCAACACAACAGACAAGGAGATCTCCATCATGCTTTCCGACGCGGAGGCAGATGCGGCTGCAATCATTGCAGAAGGTGAAAGTGAGTATATGAGAATTCTTGCTGCTGCATATAATACAGAAGAAAGAGCAGATTTCTATGCGTTTACCCGCGCTCTTGACGCGGCGAAGGCTTCCATGTCCGGAAGCAACAAGACATTGATCCTGCCGAAGGATTCCCCGCTGGCATCGATCTTCATGTCCACGGAAGAATAAAGAAGAAAGTCACAAAACCGCATGGTCCATGCGGTTTTTGTGGCGGAATGGAGTCTGATATGAGTGAAACAATTCTTGAACTGAAAGGGATCAGAAAGGCGTTTGACGGAGTTTCGGTGCTGAATGGAATCGATCTTTCCATTGATTCCGGCGAATTTATTACCCTGCTTGGATCATCCGGATGCGGAAAAACAACGACCCTGCGCATTGTGGCAGGTCTGGAGTTTCCCGATGAGGGAAGTGTGATTCTGGAGGGGCAGGATGTGACCGGGAAATCACCGGATAAACGGGATGTGAACACAGTATTTCAGAACTATGCGCTGTTTCCTCATATGACGGTTGCAGAGAACGTGGCATATGGACTGAAGCTGCGGAAGGTTCCGAAAGCGGAGCAGAAGAAACGGGTGGCAGAAGCACTGGAGCTGGTTCAGCTGGCCGGATATGAGAAGCGCAGGCCAGCTCAGCTGTCCGGCGGACAGAAACAGCGTGTGGCGATTGCCCGTGCGCTGGTGAATAATCCGCGTGTTCTGCTTCTGGATGAGCCGCTTGGCGCGCTGGATCTGCAGCTGAGAAGACAGATGCAGATTGAATTGAAGCGCCTGCAGAAGCGGCTGGGGATTACCTTTATCTACATCACCCATGACCAGGAGGAAGCGCTGAACATGTCTGACCGGATCGCGGTGATGCATGGCGGTGTGTTTGAGCAGATCGGAACGCCGGATCAGATTTATGACAAGCCGAGAACCGACTATGTGGCGAAGTTTGTGGGAAGCGCAAATGTAATCTGTGGAACGGTGCTCCGGAAAACAGGGAATAGCCTTGCGGTTGCGGCGGAAAACGGAACGGTTTTCGTGAAAGTCGGAAATGAGGCGGAGTATCTGGCTGGTCAGGAGGTGCGGATGGCAGTGCGCAGTGAGAAGCTGCAGATCTGCGAAGCTGATTCTGAACCAACGTCAAAAAGCCGCAGGCAGGAGAGCAGGGAACAGGAGGCGGCAAAACAGGAGAATGAGGGAAGAGGTGACGACAGTTTGAAAGGCTTCGAGCAGCAATGTCCGAAAACGACGGGAATTCCCTGCACAGTGAAGGAGATCAGCTTTGCGGGCGGCATGCTTCGGATGGCGATGGAAACGGAGAGCGGCGAGGAGCTGATCGCAAGCCGCCATGGAATCCGTCCGGATCAGAAGGTCGGAGATCATGTCCTTGTGTTCTGGGATCCGGAAGCGGCAGTGCTGGTAGAGAAGAGTTCGGTGGAGGGTGCCAATGAGAAGTAAAAAAAGAAGCAGGGTCTGGCTGGCCGCGCTTCCGCTGTATCTGTTCACGATTCTGTTTGTAGCGGGACCGCTGATCTACATGGTAGTGCTCAGTTTTATGAGCAAATCGGACAGCTGGGGCATTGAAGCCGTCTTCACCCTGCGCAACTATGAGAGAATCGGAGAGCCGGTTTACCGGGAGTGTTTTGTCCAGTCCCTGAAGCTGGCCTTTACCACAACGTTTTTGACCGGGCTGATCGGTTATCCCTTCGGCTATTTCATGGCGAAGCTGTCTCCTTCGAAAAAAAGGCTGCTTCTGCTTCTGATCATGATTCCGTTCTGGACCAGTTCACTGATCCGTCTTTACGGCTGGATGATCATTCTGCAGGCAAAAGGAGTCCTTTATCAGACGATCCGCTTTCTCGGATTTGAGATCAAACCGCTGAAGCTTCTCTACAGCTATCCGGCTGTTGTGGTGGGAATGGTCTATGCGCTGCTGCCCTTTATGATGCTGGCGGTCTATTCCAGTGTGGACAAGATGGACTGGAATCTGGTGGAAGCGGCAAGGGATCTTGGCGCTTCGGCGGCAAAGGCGTTCTGGACTGTGACGTTTCGTCTGACGCTGCCGGGACTGCTTTCCGGTGTGATCCTGACGTTTGTTCCGTCCATGGGCCTGTTCTTTATTGCGGATATCCTGGGCGGAAATAAGATTGTCCTGGTAGGAAGCCTGATCCAGGACCAGCTGACCAGAGGAGCGGACTGGCCGTTTGCGGCAGCCCTTTCCGTGGTGCTGATGACAATCACGACGCTGCTGCTGATCCTTTACCGCAGGATTGCAAATACGGGAGAACTGGAGGGTATTGTATGAAACGCAAATCAGTATTTCCGTCTCTGTTTCTGACCCTGGTCATGATTTTCCTCTACCTTCCCATTGTGATGGTGGTTGTCTATTCCTTCCATGAATCCAAGTATACCTACGGCTGGTCCGGATTTTCGCTGCAGTGGTATCAGGAACTGTTTCAGGATGAGGAATTGTTTGAATCGCTGCGAAACAGTCTGGCAGTTGCGGGCATGAGCTGTCTGTCTGCTGCCGTGATCGGTACGCTGGGCGCCTTTGGCTTAAGCCGGATGAAATTCCGCGGAAAGGGTGCGGTGGAATATGTAACGACGCTGCCAATCATGATCCCGGAAATTATTCTCGGAATGGTGTTTCTGAGCTTTTTCAGCCTGCTGAATCTGCCGCAGGGAATGGTGACGCTGGTGATTGCCCATACTGCCTTTTCGATTCCCTATGTGTTTATGATGGTGAAGGCGCGGCTGGCAGGCATGGAACTGTCGCTGGAGGAGGCGGCCCGTGATCTTGGCGCCGGTCCGGTGCGGGCATTCTTTGACATTACGCTGCCGTTGATTGCTCCGGCAGTCGCTTCCGGCAGTCTGCTTGCTTTTGCCATGTCGTTTGACGATGTGGTCATCAGCATTTTTGTAACGGGGCCGAAGGTAACGACGCTGCCGATCCGCATTTACACAAGGATCAAATTTGGCGTGACACCGGAGATTAATGCGCTGTGCACGCTGATGCTGCTTGTTACGGTAACCGTTCTTCTGCTCTCCGTACTGATTGGACGGATCGGAAACAGAAAGAAATAAGAAGGGATAAGATAATCCATTGCAATCTGGTAGGATTTATGGCAGAATACCTGTGCAGATGCAAAAAATGGAAGGAATCATTGATTAATTGAGGAGGCGAGAGAGTTATGAGAAGAAAATTCGCAGGCGCAGCACTGGCTGCGGCATTGACGGCTGCATGTCTTGGCGGCTGTACCAGTGATACAGACAAAAAGACAACGACGGAGGCACAGAAGACAACAGAAGTGTCAACAGCGGCAGAGACGACAGCTGTTTCAGAGACCACAACGGAAGAAGCAGTGACGGAAGAGGTGACAACAGCGAAGGAAGCGGCTACAGAAGCGGTGACAACTGAGGAGACTGCTGCGGAGACAACAAAAGAGCCGGAAACTGCAGGGCAGGAAGCGGATGAGACAACCGCGTCAGAGAGTGGAAGCGACGGCGCAGCGGATATCGGAAACGGCGAGCTGGTGATCTTCACCTGGGAAGGAATGTTCCCGGATTCGATCCTGGACGGATTTGAGGAAACGTATGGAATTGAAATTGTCTATTCCAACTTTGATACCGACGAGACCATGCTCCAAAAGCTGAGCACGGCAAAGGGCGGCGACTATGACCTGGTCATCGCAGACGACTATATCATCGAGAACGTGATTGCGGAAGGTCTGGCTCAGAAGCTGGATCAGAAATCGCTGACGAACTGGGAGAACATCAATCCGGTTTACCAGGGACAGTTCTATGATCCGGACGACGAGTACACGGTTCCGCTTGGTGCGGGAATCCCGCTGATCGTCTATGACCCGGATGTGGTGGAATGTGAAATTACCGGCTACAACAGTCTCTGGGATCCGTCTCTGGAAGACAGTGTGGCGCTGATTGGAAATTACCGCGTAATCATGGGAATCACACAGCTTGCCATGGGCGAGTCCATGAACACGGAGGATGTGGCTGTGATCGAGAGCGCCGGTGAGAAGCTGAAAGAGCTGGCTCCCAATGTTCGTGTGATCAAGGATGACAATACACAGCTGGCTCTGTTAAGCGGCGAGGCAAGCGCGGCATTCCTCTACACATCTCAGGTTTACGCGGCTCTTGGTGAGAATCCGAATCTGAAGGTCTGCGTACCGGAAGAAGGACTTGGCTACGGTGTCATGGCGGGCTTCATTCCGTCCCAGGCGCCCAACGCTTCTGCTGCCCATCTGTTCCTCGACTACCTGCTTGAGCCGGAGAACGCGGCAGACTTCTTTGAATACCTGGGCTATTACTGCACAGTAAAAGCGGCAGAAGAGTTCATCTCTGAAGATGCAAAGCAGCTGCTTGTAGCTCCGGAAGGCGCGGCAATGGAGATGATCCAGAATGTAAGCAACGAAGCAAACGAGGCTTATAATAAGGCATGGACTGAGTTTAAGGCAGCCTGCGATTAAAGAAACGAGAAGAAACTCGCGTAAAATGAAACGTCCCCAGTCTGGTGTGAATCTGTTTTTAGACAACACACAGCAGGGGGCGTTTTTTTATGGGCGAATTTGTCAGTGATGTGCTATGGCGGTCTTCCGACAGATTTGCCCTTTATCTGATTGCTTTGCGGATCTGTTTCCGGTATTCCATCGGTGTGCAGTGATGGTGTTCCTTGAACACGCGGTTGAAGGTTGCAAGGCTGTTGAAGCCGCTTTGCATGGCAACCTCTGTGATGGAGTATTCCGGTTCACCGAGAAGGATGTCCGCGCGCATCAGCCGGCGTCTTGTTACATATTCATAGTAGGAGGTGCCGGAGTACTCTTTGAAGAGGCGGATGAACTGGGATTTGCTGAAACCGGCCATCCTGGCGGTTGCCTCCAGCGACAGCTGCTCCGTGCAGTGATCATTGAGGTAGGTGCAGACGGAGAAAAAGGTGTCTATGTAAGCCTGCTGTTTCTTCTGACGGACGCCGGGGAAGGTATCGGCTTTGTTGATGCAGATTCGTCCGGCGAGGACAAAGAAACGGATTACCATGCTGTGGATGGATGCTTCCCACAGGGGGTGGTTCTCTTCGTATTCATGAGAAATGTCCTGGAGCAGCTGTGCCATCTTTGCCTGAGCCGGTTCATTGCTGTCCGAGCGGAAAACGGCGCAGGGGAAGAAACGGTTGTAGATGGAGTCGAATCCGTTTACCTCGCGGACAATGGAATGGCTGACCTGGAAGATGATCCTGGTGCCCTGGGGCGGCGCAATCAGCTCATGGCTTGCACCGGAGGGGATGACGATGATGTCGAGAGGGGAGAGGACATATTCCCTGCTGTCCAGAATGATTGTGTAGTTCTCTTCTACAGGCATGATGATTTCCATCTCACTGTGCCAGTGAGGCGGGTAGTTTTCGTATTCGTGGTTCATGTAAAACTTAAAGTCTTTGCTGACAGTATGGAGTACGGTTTCTTTGGAACCGTGAAGTTCTTCAATCATGAGAGACTCCTTTCAAACGCGGCAGAAGAAGCGGACAACAGGACGAACGGCAGAGAAAAATAGACTTATTGAGAAAAATATGTCGAAAAACAGACTTTTTGAGAAAAATGGATTCTCAAAAGGGGTACTTTCTACTGACGAAACGTTTCACATTTTGTGCTATTTTCACAAGGCGTTGTGTCAGCCACCTGCGATGCCGGATGTTGATTGTGCCACCAGTATAACAGAAAAAACATGGAAAATCCAGCATTTTGCCCGGAAAAGATGAGAAAAAATCGGAGCGTGATTTGGTTAGAATGAGACTTTTTGAGGAGTTTGTGACACTTATTAAGAGGAATAAATGGTAAAAAAGAATATAATGAAGATAGTGAAAAACAACAAAACAGGATATACGTTACGTTGATAGAAAACAAAAAGCAATTTTGCGATTTATGAAAAAGCGGAATGGAGGAACACAAGATGGCAGATTTGACCAGAAATGAGGAGAAAATCAAAGAATTTCGCGAAGAAGCCAGGCGTCTTGTTGCTCAGATGACTTTATCCCAGAAGTGCCGTCAGACACTGAACTGGGCACCGGCGATTGAAGAACTGAATATTAAAGCGTACAACTGGTGGAATGAGGGCCTCCACGGCGTAGCCCGTGCCGGTGTGGCAACGGTATTTCCGCAGGCAATTACCATGGCCGGCTGTTTTGACGAAGACCTGATTGAAAAGGTTGCGGATGCAATCTCAACAGAAGGCCGTGCCAAGTACAACAATCAGCAGAAATTCAATGATACGGATATCTACAAGGGACTGACCTTCTGGTCGCCCAATGTGAACATCTTCCGCGATCCCCGCTGGGGAAGAGGTCATGAGACCTTTGGTGAGGATCCCTATCTGACATCCCGCCTTGGTGTTCGTTTTGTCGAAGGAATTCAGGGCCATGACGAGAATTACATGAAGGCTGCTGCCTGTGCCAAACATTTTGCGGTACACAGCGGACCGGAAGATATCCGCCACTCCTTCAATGCGGAGGTTTCCAACACGGATCTCTATGAGACCTACCTGCCCGCGTTCAAGGCCTGTGTTCAGGAAGGCAAGGTGGAGGCAGTCATGGGAGCCTACAACCGGACAAACGGTGATCCCTGCTGCGGAAACAGACGGCTCCTGAAGGACATTCTGAGAGAGGAATGGGGCTTCCAGGGACATGTTGTTTCGGACTGCTGGGCAATCAAGGATTTCCATGAGGGCCATAAGGTGACGGACGGACCGCTGGAATCGGTTTCCATGGCAATGAACAACGGATGTGACTTAAACTGCGGCAATCTCTTCGCGTATCTGGAAGAGGCGGTGCAGGAAGGTCTTGTTCCGGAGGAACGCCTGGATGAAGCGCTGGTCAACCTCTTTACCAGCCGCATGAAGCTGGGAATTCTGGGCGGAGTCAATGACAATCCGTTTGACGCCATCGGCTTTGAGGAAGCAGACTCCCCGGCGATGAGAGAGTTCAACCGGACTGTGGCAGAACAGAGCCTTGTCCTGCTGAAGAATGCAGATCAGACGCTTCCGTTAAAGAAAGACCAGCTGAAGACAATCGGAGTGGTCGGACCAAACGCGAACAACCGGAAGGCGCTGATTGGAAACTACGAGGGAACTTCTTCCAGATATGTAACGATTCTGGAAGGAATTCAGGATTATGTTGGTGATGATGTGAGAGTCCTCTATTCCGAGGGCTGCCATCTCTATAAAGAAAAGGTGGAAAACCTTGGCGTTGTCAATGACCGGATCTCCGAGGTGAAAGGAATCTGCGAGCTCAGCGATGTGGTAATCTGCTGCATCGGTCTGGATGCGGGTCTGGAAGGCGAAGAGGGCGACATGGGCAACCAGTATGCCAGCGGTGACAAGCCAGGTCTGAATCTGCCGGGCATTCAGAGCGAACTGCTCCAGACCGTTTTGGAAAGCGGAAAACCGGTTGTTGTGGTTCTTCTTTCCGGAAGTGCGCTGGCAATCAACGATGCCGAGGAGAATGCAAAGGCGATTCTCTACGGCGGATATCCGGGCGCTCAGGGCGGAAAAGCCATTGCGAGAGCGCTGTTTGGTGAAGTGAACCCGGAAGGAAAGCTTCCGATTACCTTCTACCGCACCACAGAGGAGCTGCCCGAATTTACGGACTACTCCATGAAGGGACGCACGTACCGCTACATGAAGCAGGAAGCGCTCTATCCGTTCGGTTTCGGTCTTTCCTACACGGACTTCCAGCTGAAGGATACAACGGTGTCCGCAAAGGAAGTGACAGCGGAAGGCGTTGATGTGGAGACGACCATCTGCAATAGAGGAGCGCTCGACGGAGCCGAGGTTGTTCAGGTATACATAAAGGTTGACAAACCGGATACGCCCAATGCCCAGCTGAAGGCATTCAAAAAGGTAAGACTGAAGGCAGGAGAAGAGAAGCGTGTGAAGCTTCATCTTCCGGCAGAGGCGTTCGGACTTTATGACGATACCTGTAAGAAAAAGCTGAGTGAAGGTGAGTGCCTGCTCTATGTGGGATGCGCACAACCGGATTCAAGAAGCTGTACCCTGACGGGAACGAAGGCAGAGCCGATCTGCGTTCGTGTGTCCCGTACGGAATATCTTGCCTAAGGAGGAGGAACCATGGCTGACTCATTAAAACAGTATAAGCCGAAAAAGGAATCACTGGCCCGCCATATCAGAAAAAACTGGCGACTGTATCTGTTTGCTCTGATTCCGATTATTTACTATGTTGTTTTCCGTTATCTGCCGATGGCAGGAAACGTCATCGCGTTCCGGAAATACCGTGCGGGCGGTCCGCTCTTCGGTGTGGAATGGAGCGGATTCAAATACTTTAAGCAGTTCATCCGCGACCAGAGCTTCTGGCGCGCGTTCCGCAATACGCTGTCGCTGAACATCACCTATCTGGCGTTCCGTTTCCCGGCAACACTGATCTTCGCGCTGCTGCTGAATGAAATCAAGAACGTCCACTGGAAGAAATTTGTGCAGACTGTTTCCTATCTGCCTCATTTCATCTCCATGGTTATTATCGCCGGTATGGTGCGTGAGCTTCTCTCCACTACCGGTCCGATCAACAGCCTGATCGTTTCCATGGGCGGTGAGCCGATTCAGTTCATCGCGAAGCCGGACTGGTTCCCGACCATTTTCGTGGGCTCCGGTCTCTGGCAGGGACTTGGATGGGGAACCATCCTCTATCTGGCAGCAATTGCCGGTATCAGCCCGGATCTCTATGAGGCGGCTGAGATTGACGGTGCCAACCACTTCCAGCGCGTATGGCACATCACGATCCCCAGCATTCTTCCGACCATTACCACCGTCCTGATTCTGGACATCGGCGGTCTGGTAGGCTCCGGCGGCTCCTTCGAGAAGGTATTCCTGCTCTACAGCCCGCTGACCTATGAAACGTCCGACGTTGTTTCTACATACGTTTATCGAATGGGTATCGGTTCCGGTAACTACAGCTACGCAACCGCCGTAGGTCTGTTTGAGGGAATTATCAATCTGGTTCTTCTGACGATCGCGAACATCGTTTCCAAGAAAGTAACCAACAGCGGAATCTTTTAAGGAGGTAAATGACTATGGCAAAGAAAAAAGAAGATATGTATATCCCGAGACGGATTCATGTATCGGCTGCTTACCGTACATTTACCGTTTTCAACACAATCCTGATGATTGTGATCTCCGCTGTGACGCTGTATCCGTTCCTGTATCTGGTTGCTCAGTCCTTTTCCTCGGAGCGTGCAATCGTTGCCGGTGAGGTCGGCATCATTCCCGTTGATTTCAACGTGACAACTTATGTCAGCATTTTCAAAAAGGGAGAGTTCTTTCACTTCTATGGAAACACGATCATCTATTCCGTTGTCGGAACGTTCCTGTCCCTGCTGATGTCTTCCATGCTGGCTTATCCGCTTTCCAAGAAGGAACTGAGACTGAATAAGTTCATTGGTCCGTTTGTTATCTTCACCATGTATTTTGGCGGCGGCATGATCCCCAACTTCGTGCTGATGACAAAGCTTGGTCTGCGTGACACGGTTGCGTCCTTCATCCTTCCCGGACTGATCGGAACCTACTATGTCATTCTGATGAAGTCCTTCTTCCAGAGTATCCCGAGAGAACTGGAGGAGGCAGGACAGATTGACGGACTGACCCAGATCGGCGTGTTCTTCCGGATTGTTCTTCCGCTGTCCAAGGCGATCATCGCAACCATGACTCTGTTCTACATGGTTGGCTACTGGAACAACTGGTTCAACGCCTTCCTGTATCTGGATACCAGAGAGAAATGGCCGGTTGCCTATCACTTAAAGCAGATCATTTCCGGTACACAGACCAGCAATGACCCGGGCGCGACGGCTGACGCGGCTCAGATTTCCGCAAACATCAAATCCTGCAGCATGGTATTGACTGCTGCACCGCTGATCTGCATTTACCCGTTCATTCAGAAGTATTTTGTACAGGGTATGATGCTGGGCGGCGTAAAAGAGTAACAAATTAAGGTGGCTGCACCGGTGTGGTGTGAACATAAACAAAATAAGCTTAAAGGAGGCTATTTTATGAAAAAGAGATTACTGAGTATGGCAATGGCATCTGCTATGGTAGCGAGCATGGCAGTTGGCGCAATCGGCGTACAGGCTGAGGAAGCAGAGGGCTACACCTACGGTCTGAACGAGACATTCTATTCCGAGGAGCCGGTAACCTACTCCATCATGTTCTCAGATGCAAGCTGGTATCCGATGACTGAGACATGGAAGACTGAGGGTATCTTCGCGAAGATTCAGGAGCTGACAAACGTTACTCTGGACATCACTTCCATCGACAGTGGTGACTATGATTCCAAGAAGGCTCTGATGATCAATGCCGGTGAGGCATCCTACATCATTCCGAAGACCTATGATGAGTCCGCATTCGTAGAGGGCGGCGCAGTTGTAGCTGTATCTGACTGGGTTCAGTACATGCCGAACTACACCAACTTCGTTGAGACCTATTCCATGCAGCCTGAGTTAAAGACTCTTGAGAAGGCTGACGGAAAGTACTATCGTCTGCCTGGTATGCTTGAGGCTCCGCTTCAGGACTACACCTTCCTTCTTCGTAAGGACTACTTCGAGGGCGCTGGCTACGATGTAGCTGCTCTGGAGCAGGATTGGACCTGGGATGAGTTCGCAGACATCCTTGCTGATGTTAAGGCTTACATGGTTGAGCAGGGCATCGTTACAGAAGAAGACTACATCTGGTCTGATCTGTGGGCAGGAAGCGAAGTTGACGGTTCCGGCGGAAACCTGCTGAAGCTGGTTGGTGCTGCTTATGGCGTACCGTCCGGTTGGGCAGTTGGAAACGGTGTTGAGTACGATGCTGAGACCGATCAGTTCTACTTCGCATCCACTTCTGAGGACTACAAGGCATATGTAACTCTGATGTCCGGTCTTGTTAAGGACGGCATCCTGGATCCGGAGACCTTCACTCAGGACAACCAGACTGCATGCAACAAGTTCTACCGCGGTGAGACCGCTCTCCTGAGCGTTAACCGTTCCCAGTACACCAGCTGGCTTGCAAACATGGATGAGCAGCTTGGTGAGGGCAACTATGAGACTTACCTTTGCGTCATTCCGAAGTCTGACAAGCACAACTACATGCCGGAGAACATCCGTCTTGAGAATGGTGTTATGATCGCTCAGAAGGCTCTGGATGAGCTTGGTGAGGAAGAGTTCATTAAGATGCTTCGTTTCGTTGACTGGCTGTTCTACTCCGATGAGGCTTATGACCTTGTTAAGTGGGGTGTTGAGGGTGAAACCTACCAGGTAAATGAGGACGGAACCAAGTCTCTGCTTGATGGCTACAAGTGCGGCGGCCTTGGAATCGCTGGTGAAGAAGAGGATATCGATATCCGTCTGCAGTGGGGTTATGCAGGTGGTAACTACTACTACGGCGGAACCGTTGCTCAGATGAGCGATAACTTCATTCCGGAGATCATGGACTTCGTAAACCGTATGAACGAGTACAGAGATGTTAAGCCTCTGAACCCGGCTTACACTGCAAACGAGGATGAGAACGAGCAGCTGAACCTGTGGAAGACTCCGCTGATTGATAACGTTAACACATGGACCCTTCAGTTCATTACCGGTGTAATGGACGTTGAGGCTGACTGGGATGCTTATGTAGCAAGCTGCGAAGGTCTGAACAGCACTTCTATGGTTGACATGATCAATGACATCTATGCAAGAACAAAGGGTGAATAATTGATTCTGTGAGAAGCCAATGAAAAGAATGATCTGTGAATAAACGGATTGTCCGGGCGGCCGCGCGAAGGTGCGGCCGCCTTTTTACGCGGGCAGCGTGTCGGGCGAGGAGGCCCGCGCACTCACCTGGCGAGAGACGAAATAACGGGAGAAATTCGCGCGGCGTGTTTCTTCCTGCCAGTTCGGAAGGAATGGAGGAAAACCATGATATATCTGGATCATGCAGCGACAACACCGCTGCGCAGGGAAGCGCTGGAGGCGATGAGGCCTTATTTGACGGATTTTTTCGGAAACGCGTCTGCGGCGTACCGTCTTGGCGTCAGAAGCAGAAAAGCATTGAACGTGGCACGGCGTGCGATCGCTTCCACGATTGGTGCTGACCCGACGGAAATTTATTTCACCTCCGGCGCGACCGAGTCGGATAACTGGGCAATTCGGGGGGCTGCGCTGGCCAGAATGGAGCGTGGCAGACACATCATTACTACGAAAATCGAGCACCCTGCAGTTCTTGAGACCTGCCGCCAGCTGGAACGGTTCGGGTTTGAGGTAACGTACCTGGATGTGAATCGAAACGGCGTAGTTTCCACAGACAGTCTGCGGCGCGCAATCCGTCCGGATACGGTGCTGATCAGTGTGATGTACGCGAATAATGAGACAGGAGTCCTCCAGCCGGTCGGTGAGATCGGAAAAATCGCACAGGAACATGGCATTCTGTTTCACTGTGATGCAGTACAGGCCTATGGTCATGTTCCTGTTGATCCCAAAGCCGCCGGAATCGATCTGCTCAGTGTCAGCGGTCATAAATTCGGCGGTCCGAAAGGTGTGGGATATCTTTATGTACGGCAGGGGATAAAACTGGAACAACTGCTCTGCGGCGGTGGACAGGAGAGTGGAATGCGAAGCGGGACGGAAGCGGTGGCTTCAATTGCCGGAATGGCTGCCGCGGCTGAGGCTGCATGCGGCTCACTGGAAGCGTCTGCCGGCAGAGTTCGGGAGCTGAGAGAGGCGCTGGAGCTGGGACTGAGAGAAGCGATTCCTGGCGTTGTGATCCACGGTGGGGAGAGTTGGTCGCCAGCGGCAGGGAGAAATGGCAGTGGAGAGAATTGCCGGTCGCTGGCAGGAACAGATGCAAGAGTGGAGAATTGTCAGCCAGCGGCAGGAATTCATGGGACGGAAAACCGCCTGCCGGGGATTGCCAGCATCCGCTTTCCCGGAGTGGAGGCGGAGCAGCTGATGATCCGGCTGGATATGCGCCGGATTTATGTATCCGGCGGTTCGGCATGCTCCACAGGAAGCAGGAAACCGTCCCATGTGCTGACTGCGATGGGTGTTTCGGAGCAGGAAATCCGTGGAACACTGCGCTTTTCGCTGGGAGAAGAAAATACCATGGAAGAGATTTTGGAAACGGTGAAGGCAGTGAAGGAGGAGTGGACGATCTGCGCAGGAGGCAGGTGAGTGTACGCAGAAAAATCCCGCCGTGGGTTTAACACGGCGGGAGAAAAGAGGGAGGGGAATGAAGAAAATTTGCAGACAGAAGCGGAGTTATTCGATTGCGATATACTTCGCTTCTTCGATTTTTCTGGTGTCTTCCTTCGGAAAGCTGAGGGTGAGGACACCGTTGTCGAATCTGGCTTTGATGTCTTCCTGCTGCAGGTACTTTCCGACGGAGAAGCGTCTTGCATAGGTGCCGAGGAAACGTTCTCTGCGAACATAGCGATCCTTTGTCTGGGTCTCGCTGTTGTCGGAATTGACTGCGTGAGAGGCAGAGACGGTGAGGCATCCATCCTCCAGTTTCACACTCAGTTCTTCTTTGCTGAAACCGGGAAGCTCCATTTCCAGAAGATAGCTGTCCTCGGTTTCCTTTACATCGGTTCTCATGACCGCGTTCTGCTGGCGGCGGGGCTGGGCCTTTTCGGTTGGAAGTCCCCAGAAATCATCAAAAAACGTATCGTTAAAGATTGACGGCATATACATAAGAAATCCTCCTTGATTTGACGGGCATCGGCCCGGTATTTGATCAGGTGGCACAGGATCCGGTCGGATCGCGTGCGCTTCTGAAGTTAGTATTGTTGATTTATGTGAAACTATTACATGAAGTTTTCCGGCGGAAGTTCCTTTCTTCGTGGAGCAGGTATCCGGATGACTTGCAGGTACACGATAACGAATCCGCTTTCCGTTGACCGGGAAATCAGGTTCGTCTCCTTCGACCGCTGGTGATATAAGAACTACATGTAATAGCTGTTCTCTTTGTTACACCTATGTTATAACATGAATTGTTAGCACTGTCAAGAGGTGAGTGCTAATTTTTTAAAAAAGAATTGGATGATGATGTTCAATGGTGCATTGATGAAACAGACATGTAAAAAAGAGGCTGTAAAAAATGAAAAATCATTTTTACAGCCTCTGCATCGTTTATACATTCGGGCAGATGTGCCAGTGACACGTTGGATCAGATTTTACGCGGACAGCGGGTTTCCTTTGTTTATACCGGTAAATTCTTCTTTCTCAGACGTGACACATAAACGGCGAGTCCGAGGATAAACAGGAGATCAATGAGAACAACAACAACGATGGAAGACATTCCGTAATAAATTCCCGCGGTATCTGCGATGGTTCCGATGATGGAGGGCATGAGGATGGAGCCGATGCTTGCGGTGGTAAGGATGAAGCTCCTGGCAAGCGGGTATTTCTGAATCAGATTTCCTGTGAAGGAGACCGTGGTCGGGTAGATGCCGGCCATGCTGAAACCGAAGCCCATGATGCCCACAAGAATCCATGGGGTAGAAGTACTGAAAAGAAGCAGGAAAAAGAATCCGACCAGACCGCAGCCCATGGCAACAAGGAGAAATTCCTTCCGGATTCTGGTGGACGCCCATGCAGTCAGCAGACGGCCGGCCAGAATCATGATCCAGAGAACGCTTGCTGTCACCTGGGAGAGGGAGGCGGGAAGAAGTCCGGTATCTTTGAAATAGGTGATCATCCATCCGATAACGCCCTGCTCCGCACACAGATAGAAAAACATGGTAAAGGTGCAGATGTAGAAAAGCGGTTCTTTGAAGAACGCAAATCCGGAGCCGGCATCTTTGGACACTTTCTCCACGCGGTCATTTTCCAGCGGGATGGTAAAATAGAGAAGCCAGCTGATGATGCCCATGATCAGCATGAACACGCATGCGTAGATCCAGTTGGCTTCATTGGCGGAAGTCAGGGCAATCAGGATCAGCGGGAAGGAAAAGGCTCCAATGGCAAACATGGCATGGAGTCCGTTCAGAATCGAGGCTTTTCCCGGCGCCAGTTCGTTGATGGATTTGTTGCAGAAGTTGCTGGTGGCTCCTCTTGCCAGGCCGGTCATGAAGAAGGCGGCGGCAAAGAAGAACGGGTGATCGCCCAGAAGAATCATCAGATAGGAAAGGGCGATGAAGGCGTTGAAAATCAGAATGCTTTTCTTTCTTCCGATCAGAGACGGAAGCGCTCCCGCTACAAAGCTGGAGATCAGGTTTCCCACGGAGTGGAGACTGACGATCATTCCGCAGAATGCATATTCCAGGCCTTTTGCATCACGGATGAATGGGAGCAGAGAGCCGATTGAGAGAGCCAGCATTCCATTGATGATAAAGACGCCGTAGCTGTGGAGAAATTGTTTCTTTTTGTTTTTGTCTTTCATGAATTCCATAGTATTCCCTTTTTTTCTTTTACATGATAAGAGTCCCATCGCCCGTTCTCCGGTGGAATCGGAGTTTTGAACGATGGAACCCGGTGATAGAACAGGTTTTTGCTCAGTATTCACCGAGCCAGCGGCCGCTTTTGACACAGACCGCTTTTCCAAGAGAGAGGCTGGCCGGCACATCCAGAATCCGCTGATTCCGGCTGCCGCGGAACGCGATTTCCAGGCTCTTTTCCGCAAGAACGAACGGCCCGTCAATCAGAACATCGATGGTTTCCAGCAGATGACGCTGGGCTTCTGTTCCTGCGAGCAGCTGCTCAAAGGTGTAGCCGCTGTAGGAAGCCACTTCATAGCCATTTTCCTTCAAAAGCTGCGCCAGCCGGGCAAACCCTTCTGCCTGAGCGAATGGCTCGCCGCCGGAAAAGGTCACGCCGCGGCACAGCGGATTGGTGCGCACAATGCGCAGAATGGCTTCTTCCTCCATGGGAGTGCCGCAGCCGAAATCCCACGTTTCCGGATTATGGCAGCCCGTGCAGCGGTGGGGGCATCCCTGACCGAACACGGTGACACGGATACCCGGTCCGTCAACGATGCTGTCATTGACGATGCCGGCAAGATCAAGCATGGGTACTCAGACCGTGCTTCACACGATCACGCTCCTCGGCGCGCTTTGCATCGTTCCACTTATCCATGGTTCCTACCAGGTAGCCGGTGATGCGGCGAATCCGTTCAAAGCCGACACCCTGACCCAGGGTTTCATTTCTGTTTGCTTCTGACATAATCAAATCCTCCTTATTATCTGGTGATTGTTTGTCTTCGCTGTGCCCTCCGGACAGACCGGAAACCGGGGACAGCCGACGAATACCGATTACTCAATCCCCCGGAACGCAGGCATTTCGGGGTACATTTTTTTCAGTTCTTCGATGCGCTGTGCAGGAATGTTTTCTCCTTCGCGGCGGCCGCAGCGGGGGCAGACATCGCCGATGACACCAACATAGCCGCAGACAGGATCACGGTCTACCGGGTGGTTGATGCTGCCGTAGCCAATGCCGAAATCATGCATGCAGCGGACAACGGACTCAAAGGCTTCCACGTTTCTGACCGTGTCGCCGTCCAGCTCCACATAGCTGATGTGGCCGGCATTGCACAGGGCATGGTAAGGCGCTTCCAGACGAATCTTGTCGTAGACGGAAATTTCATACCATACCGGGATGTGGAAGGAGTTGGTGTAGTATTCCCGGTCTGTGACGCCTTTGATCTTGCCGTAGCGCTTCTGGTCCATGCGGATGAATCGTCCGGCAAGACCTTCTGCCGGTGTGCCGAGAAGGGAGAAATTCATCTTCAGCTCCTGGGATTTGCGGTCACAGTAGTCGCGCATAAATCCGAGAATTTCCAGTCCCTTTTTCTGAAGCTCCTCACTCTGACCGTGGTGGCCGCCGTAGAGGGCGGTCAGCGTCTCGGCAAGGCCGATGAAGCCGATGGAGAGGGTACCGTGCTTCAGAACCTCTCTCAGGTCATCCTTCATGGTCAGCTTGTCGGAATCCAGCCAGATACCCTGGCCCATCAGGAAGGGATAGTTGTAAATGTGCTTGTTTGCCTGAATTTCGAAACGGTCCAGCAGCTGCTGGGCAACCAGTTCCATCATCTCCTGAAGCTTTTCATAGAAGACCTTTTCATCGCCTTTGCTTTCCAGTGCCAGACGGGGGAGGTTGATGGAGGTGAAGGACAGGTTTCCGCGGGAATAGGCAATCTCGCGGGTTGGATCGTAGACATTACCCATGACACGGGTACGGCAGCCCATGGTGGCAACCTCTGTTTCCGGTCTGCCCGGAACATAGTACTGGAGATTGAACGGGGCATCCAGGAAGGTGTAGTTGGGGAAGAGGCGCTTGGCGCTGACCTTGCAGCTTAAACGGAACAGATCATAGTTGGGGTCGCCCTCGTTGTAGTTGACACCTTCCTTTACCTTGAAAATGTGGATTGGGAAGATGCAGGTTTCGCCGTGGCCAAGACCGGCATCCAGGGCGAGAAGGACATTGCGGATGACCATGCGGCCTTCCGGCGTGGTATCGGTTCCATAGTTAATGGAAGAGAACGGTGTCTGGGCACCGGCGCGGGAGTGCATGGTGTTCAGGTTGTGGACAAAGCCCTCCATTGCCTGGAAGGTGTCCCGTTCCGTCTTTCTCAGGGCACGCTTTCTGACTCTGGTCAGAAGGGTTTCTGTCTGAGCAGCTGTCAGCCCGTGGATCTCTGCCAGGATGGAGGAAACAGCCTGATCAAAAGCCGGGGAATTTTCCAGGCGGACGGTCTCGCCGCTGGCAGACTCGGCAGAGCGGACAAGAGACTCAATGGAGGAAATCTCATCTTCTCTGTCCAGCACATCCTCCAGCGCTTCCCACAGACGGCGGATGTATGCCTTCCGGTAGGTTTTTGCAACACCGTCAGCCATGGCATAGTCAAAGTTTGGAATGGACTGGCCGCCGTGCTGATCGTTCTGGTTGGACTGGATAGCGATCGCTGCCAGAGCGGCATAGCTCTGGATGCTGTTGGGCTCGCGAAGGAAGCCGTGGCCGGTGGAAAATCCGCCCTTGAACAGCTTCTTGATATCAATCTGACAACAGGTCGTGGTCAGAGAGTAGAAATCGAAATCGTGGATGTGGATGTCGCCCTCGCGGTAGGCTTTTGCGTGCTCCGGACGAAGCAGATACAGCTCATTGTAGGACTTTGCTCCGGCGGAACCGATCTGAAGCATGCTGCCCATGGCGGTGTTTCCGTCGATGTTGGCGTTGTCGCGCTTCATGTCGCTGACGCGGGCATCGATGTTTGTGATCTCGTCGATGGTCTTCATCAGGGCGGTGTTGGCCTCGCGTGCTCTGGTGCGGTTTGCGCGGTAAAGGATGTAGGATTTCGCGGTGGCGTTGAAGCCGTGGTTCATCAGCTGGCGCTCGACCGCATCCTGGATCATTTCAATGGTCGGAACCTGGTCCGGCAGCCGGCTCTCCAGATCGCTCTGAACCGCGTTGGCAACCCGTGCCGCGTCCATGGCATTTCCTTCGCCGGTGTTTTCCAGCGCGCGCAGGATGGCTCCCGCGATTTTGTTCTGATCATATAGCATAACGCGTCCGTCGCGTTTGATAATACTCTGAATCATAGTTCATTAACCTTGCTTTCCTGTTGTTTTTTGCTTCGTAAGTACCGTTCGCCGTCCGTGATGGATGACGGAAGCCTCTGCAGGTGGAATCGATTCTGAAAAAAGGATCCGCGGACAAAGAGAAAACCAGGCCGCAGGTCTGGTGATTGGTTACGGTAATTATGAAAGAATACACAATATCTGGTATGCGATACATAACCTGATATACAATATATAGCATATATTTGTGTGGCTGTCAAGCCGTGCAGTAGCGAATCTCACTTTGTTGAAATTCTTTACTTACCCATTATACTATATTTGGTCGGATTTGTGAAACAGAAATTTTGATTTTTTATGTGCTTTTTACGTGTTTACGGTCATGAAGTTACAAAAAAAAATGTGCATATTGACATATTGGAAAGTATCTATTATAATATAAAAAAGAAACGATATTGTTGCCTGTTGTGGTTCTGGAACGTAAAATAGTTATCTGCTGAAGAAGTTGAATGACAATAGTTAGAAAGCGTGTGAAATGCGCATTGTATTGATATCTATATGTTATAAGTAACCTGGATAAAGTAAGTGGGTTACCTGCATATGTATGTGAAAATGAAAAAACTTTGCGAGGAGGCGATGAATATAATGGGATACATTTATTAACTGTACATCAAACTGATATAAAAGGGGTGATTGATCTGATTTCATTGAAAAGAGTATAGGTTGGTTGCAGATAGGATGGGATTATGATGTGTTTGGAGAAAGGAGATAAAATGAATAAGCGGTCGGTATTTTGTTTGACATTAGCAATTTTTATTTTAACCTTGACAGGAATCATTTATGCCGCACAAACTGATGAAAGCAGTTTACAGGAAAAAGAAGGGGATGCGATTGAAAAGTACAATGAGTTGTTGGAATATTGGTCATATAATTCAGACAATATAAGTGATTTTGTTATGAGCATTCCTGAATATTATGGAGGCGCATATATTGACAGTGATAAAAATTTAGTGATTCAGGTAACAGAGTTGAATACTGAGATTGAACAGTATTTTTCAGGAATTATTGATATGAGTAATGTTTTATTCCATGTGGTCGAAAATTCGTTTTTGGAATTGTATAATTGTAAAGAGTCTGTTGCGTCAAAAACGAGTGATTCTCTGATAACTGGTGTAGGAATAAGAGTAGAAGAGAATACAGTCGCAGTTTATGTTACTAATGAAATCAGCCAGACGAAGGCGGTTTCAAATATTCAGGCAGTTGCCAATGATTTATCGGAATACGATTGTATCACATACTATGCAGCAGAGGAAGACATGCCGCTGGCAACATTATCCCCAGGAGCAGGTTTTACGGAAGATGGAGGAAGCAGCAGAACGTTGGGGTATTGGGCATATGATTCCAGCGGCAATTTGGGAATAGTTACTGCGGCACATAAGGGAATCACTGCAGGGGAAACAATATCAATAAATGGAAGTGTATTTGGAGTGGCATCAACTCCTCGGTGTAGTGGAACTGTTGACGCGGTTTTTATAAGAAGAACGAATACTGGATTTACTCCTGGGCGGGTAATTCAGGGGTGGGGAATTTCTTATAATTCTGCAGCAATAATTGAATTACCTGTTGGTGCAACTGTGCGTTCATATGGTAATACAAGTGGTGCGCAAACAGGAACAGTGCTGGAGATTAGCTATACTTCTACTACATATGGAATCAGTGATTTGGTCAGAACAACCTTAGTAGGAGCAGGTGGTGACAGTGGTGGGATTGTTTTTGCCATGGGAAGTAATGGAAGTTACTATATTGCAGGTATTATACATGCATTGCATAGCTCAGGGGTAATATATGTGAAACAGTCAAATATAAAGAATGTACTGGGGGTGACGATATATTGACGGAACATCCAATTATTAATATCGTTATATGGATTCTTGTATGGTTACTGAATACTGGCAATCAGGCCGATCCGATCGAAACATCGGTCTATCCATGGGAGATCATTGGGGAATCCAATATTTCTGTTTATGAAGGAAACAGCTATGAACTGAGCTGTATAGAAGGAACACTTTCCCCAAGCGAAGGCAGCTTCCTGTTAAAGAATCAGAGTGACGGTTTTCTAAATGTCGGAAGATCCTATTTAATTGAGATTAAGCAGAATGGACAATGGTGTGAGATTGATGCAGAAATAGACATACTTTTGGATGGATTTGACCTGGCTCCTGGGGAAGAATGCAGGATTGATATTTCCTGGAAAGGCGGGTACACGGATCAAAAAAGAGAAAATTGGGTTGGTTATGGCGAATTGCCGGCCGGAGAATATCGAATTTTGAAATCAGTGGTAAAAGGAACATGGGAGGAATTCAGAGAATATGTTCAGAATGGAGTGGAAGATCAGTATACGTACATGATTCCGTGTGTGTTTACAATTGAACCATAAAGTAAAAATAGCAGGCCAAAGGCAGATTGATTCTCGGAAACAGTTTGCCTTTGGCTCTTTTACAAAGGATGATTGAAATTGAAACCGGAACAGGATGGGAGACGGAAAGATGGAAAAAACAGAAAAAGGCAGACCGGGAAAGCTGCGTAACATGGCGACCATTTATTTATGCCGTGGAGAGGAGATGCTTCTGTTGTACCGGCAGGGTGGTCGTGTGGTGAACAATGTCTGGACAGGATCGGCGGGCGGACATTTTGAGGAATGGGAGCTGAATGATGCAGGAGCCTGTGTGCTGCGTGAGCTGAAGGAGGAGCTGGCAGTGACCGAAGCGATGCTTGGAGCGCTTCAGCTGCGCTATGTGACGCTCAGGCAGACGAAGGGAGAAATCAGGCAGAATTACTATTTTTTCGCGGAACTGAAGGAGGAACCGAAGCAGGGGCTGGTGTCCAATGAAGGGCTTGTCCGCTGGTTCTCCATGGAAGAAACAGAAGCGCTTAAGATGCCGTTTACTGCGAAATTTGTGGTGGAACACTATCGGAACGTGGGCAGATATACGGATCAGATGTATGGAGGTATTGCGGACGGGGAGAAGGTTGTGTTTACGGAAATGAGGGAGTTTTGACTTCACAAATCACAGGGCATGTGGTAAGATAACAGTACGGAATTGTTGAAAGAAAAATGGGATTAACAGATCCGGAAAGGAGTGTGCGGAGAATGGGCAACTATGTAAATCCGGGCAATGCAGGTTTTGCATCGGTCACAAAAGGGTATTACGTGGATAAAACAGAGATGATTGCGTTTATGAACAGCAGGCTCGGTACGAAGGAAAAACTGATATGCGTAAGCAGACCGAGGCGGTTTGGCAAATCGTTTGCGGCACAGATGCTCTGCGCATACTACGACAAGAGCTGCGATTCGGAGGAACTGTTTGGAAACTATAAAATTGCGCAGGAACAGTCCTTTCGGGAACATCTGAACAAATATGATGTAATTTATCTGGATATGACCTGGTTTATTTCGATTGCCGGTGAGATGGAACAGGTGCTCACGCTTCTGGAAGAGAAGGTGGTCGGGGAACTGCGCAGCGCTTATCCGGATGTGGAACAGGCACAGACATTTCCGGAGACCCTGTCGAACATCAATGCGGAAACCGGCAATAAGTTTATCATCATTATTGATGAATGGGATGCGCTGTTTCGGGAAGCAAAGAATGACAGCAGGCTGCAGAAAAAATATATTCATCTGCTGCGAAGCCTGTTTAAGAGCAGTCTGACAGACAAAATGATGGAAGCCGCCTACATGACCGGTATTCTTCCAATAAAAAAATATGGTACCCAGTCAGCGATGACTGATTTCAGAGAATATACAATGATTGCGCCGAACAGGCTGGGGGAGTATGTTGGATTTACCGAAGAAGAGGTAAAGACCCTTTGTCAGGAGTTTCAGATGGATTTTGAAACAACAAAAAGATGGTATGATGGCTATTCGTTTGGGCGGATCAAATCCGTGTATAATCCCAATTCGGTAATGGAAGCGATGCGCAATGGGGCATTTGCTTCTTACTGGACAAGGACGGAAACCTATGAATCGCTGCAGATGTATATTGATCTGAATGAGGACGGGCTAAAGGAAGCGATTGTTCAGATGATCGGCGGAGCGCGGATTTCTGTCGATGTGGGAACCTTTCAGAATGATATGACAACAATCCGGCAGAAGGATGATGTGTTCACACTTTTGATTCATCTGGGCTATCTGGCTTATGATGCAGAAAGCAGGACAGTTGGTATCCCAAACGAAGAGATCCGGCAGGAATTTGTCCGCGCAGTGGCAACCGGTAAACATCAGGAGCTGGCAAAGATGATTCGAAATTCCGATCTGTTGCTGGAACAGACATTGGACATGGACGAGGAGGCAGTTGCAGCTGCAATTGAGGAAGCACATCGGGCAGGCACTGCGCCGGCTTTCTATAATAATGAGCAGGCATTAAGAAGCGTGATCCGTTTTGCCTATATCAGCTGTGTCGATGAATTTATGAAGATTGAGGAGCTCGCCTCCGGCAGAGGCTATGCGGATCTTGTATATATTCCCAAACGGGGGTCTGATCTGCCGATTCTGCTGATTGAACTGAAATGGAATAAATCCGATGCGGGCGCGATTAGTCAGATCAGGAAGAAGGATTATCCGCAGGTGCTGAAAGAATTCGGGGGTGAGATTCTGATGGTTGGTATCAACTACGATACAAAAACACAGAAACATACCTGCAAGATTGAAAAGCTTGCAACATAACTGCGCATCCGCCGGGAAAGTTTGGATAAGTGCAAAGTTCAGAAATTTTTTTCGCTTTCTAAACGGGCGATCATGCGGTATAATGAGCGGGAGAAGGAACGAGGCAGATCCGGAAGGGTTTGACAGAGGCGGTCAGATGAAACCAGTCAGACAAGGCAGTCAAACGGAATTGACCAGACGGAATCGGTTAGACAGAGCCAGTCAGACAGAGCCAGTCAGACAGAGCCAGTCAGACAGAGTCAGTCAGACGGAACCGGTCAGGCAGAAGCAGTCAGACAGAACCAGGGATCGGCTGTGAGTAAAAACAGGACAGAAAGGGATGGTTGAGATGATTAATAAGAAAAACTGGGAAGAGACCAAGGTAAAGTGGAATAACTACTGGAAGCGCCAGAACACGGGTACACCGCTGATGTGTATCGTTGCAAAGAAGGAAGAGGCGGTTGATCCGGTCAGAGAGGCGGAGATTGCCGTCAGAGATGTGGAGGATAAGTATTTCGATGCGGAGCGCATGGTTGCCCGCTATCGCTACTGGATGGATACCCATGAGTTCCTTGCGGAAAGCTTCCCCAACCTGAGTGTGGACTTTGGACCGGGATCCATGGCAGGCTATCTTGGCTGCAACATCAAATTTGCGAGACATACCGTCTGGTTTGAGGAGTTTCTGGATGACTGGGAAGGCTATAAGAAGCTGGAGTTCGATCCGGAGAATGAGTGGTTCAAGAAGCATATCGAGCTGTTTAAGCGTGTAAGAGAGCTGGCGGGAGATGACTTCTATGTGGCGATTCCGGATATCATGGAGAACATCGACGTTCTTGCTTCAATCCGCGGCGCCCAGAATACCATTTTCGACATGATGGACGAGCCGGAAGAGGTGGAAGAGCGGATTAAGCAGGTTCAGGACTGCTATTTTGAGTATTTTGACCGTTTTTATGACGTTGCGAAGATTAATGAAAACGGGAAGGATTCTTCCTGCTATACCGTGTTCAACATCTGGGGCGAGGGAAAGACAGCCAAGCTGCAGTGTGATTTCTCTGCCATGATGTCTCCGACCCAGTTCCGTGAATTTATTCAGGAGCCTCTGCGCGAACAGGCAAAGAAGCTGGATCATGTGCTGTACCACCTGGACGGACCGGATGCGATCCGCCATCTGGATGCCCTGATGGAAATCGAAGAGATTGATGCCCTGCAGTGGACCAGCGGATCCTATAATCCGGACGGAACTCATGAGCAGTGGTTTGAGATTTATGATAAGGCGGTTGCGGCAGGAAAAGCGCTCTGGGTTCAGGTTTATACCGGAACAACCGAGGAATGGATCGCAAGAATTGACCGTCTGGTTGAGCGCTATGGAAGCAATGCGCTGTTCATGTACTTCCCACCCATGTCCATGGAATCTGCTCAGATGATTCTGAAGCATGCAGAAGAGAACTGGAAGGATGTTGAGGGCAGCTATGTGAAAGAACTGAAGGCTGCGGGAAAACTGGCATGAATGTTGTTGTAATTGATGGACAGGGAGGCGGTGTGGGCCGCCAGCTGGTGGAAGGAATGAAAAAAGCGTTTCCTCAGCTGACAATTACGGCAGTGGGAACCAATGTACTGGCAACGCAGGCAATGCTGAAGGCAGGAGCAGATCACGGAGCAACAGGGGAAAATGCAGTTCTTGTTGCATGCCGGAAAGCGGATGTGATTACAGGACCGGTTGGCATTGCCATTGCGGATTCGCTCTGGGGGGAAATTTCCCCAGCCATGGCAGCCGCAGTAGGTCAGAGCGATGCAGTGCGAATTCTTCTGCCGATGAATCAGTGCGGAAACCGGATTGTCGGCGTTGCGGATGTGACGGTTGGAAAGCTGGTACAGTGCTGTCTGGAAGAGATCCGGGCGCTTCTCTGATTTACATGGACAGCGGCGCAAAGCCGGAGGAAACGTTTTTGATTGACAACAAAATGGATTTGTCAGATAATAAAAACAATTGTCGGGCCTACCCGGCATGGAGAAGCAGAAGCAGATCCGAACCAACAACGGAAATGAAAAGAAAATTGTCTGCAGCCCGAAAGGCGCAGAACAGAATTCAATTGATTTGTAATTGCAGTCAGGAAGGCTGCTGCATCTGTCAGAAGATGGATGCAGCAACCTTTTTTTGCTTTTGTTTTGAAGAGGATAGGCCGGTATGGATAAAATGGTTGGAGGTGAGAGCATGGAAGCAGTGAAAGGAAGCGGGATTTCTTTCCGTTATGAATGGGATGGAAGCGCTCCGTTTGTACTGGATGGTCTTTCAATCGCAATTGAGAAAGGGCAGTTTGTGGCGATTCTTGGACCAAACGGCTGTGGAAAGTCAACGCTGGCAAAGCATCTCAATGCATTGCTTCCTTTGCAGAGTGGAAGCTTGACGGTTGCCGGTCTGGATGTCAGGGAAGAAAAACAGGTATGGGAGCTTCGCCGTCTTTGTGGGATGGTGTTTCAGAATCCGGAGAATCAGTTTGTCTCCTCGGTTGTGGAGGAGGATGTTGCGTTCGGACTGGAAAATTATGATACACCGCCAAACGAGATTCCGGGAAGAGTCAGCCGGGCGCTGGAACAGGTTGGTATGACCGGGTTTGAGAAGCGCTCGCCTCACTTGCTGTCAGGGGGGCAGAAGCAGCGGATTGCTCTGGCCGGTGTGCTGGCAATGGAACCGGAACTGATTGTTTTCGATGAGGCAACTGCGATGCTGGATCCGGTTGGCAGGGAAGAGATTCTGGAATGTATGAAAATTCTTGCGCAGCGGGGAAAGACAGTCATCATGATCACCCATTATGTGGAGGAAGCGGTGGAGGCGGACCGGGTGATTCTGATGAACCGGGGGACGATTCTGGCGGATGGAAAACCGCAGGAGGTACTGACCAGTCGGGAACTGTTGGAACAATGCGGGCTGTCTGTGCCAATGCCTGTGCAGCTGTACGATGACCTGGCAAAACTGGGAATCCGGCTTGGACACTGTCCGCTGACAAAAGAGGAACTGGTGGAGGAACTATGTCAATTGAACTGAAACAGGTTTCCTGCAGTTATAATTTTAGGACAAAGCAGGAAATTCTGGCACTGAATGGAATCAGCATGAAGATCGAAGACGGCGAGTTTGTCGGAATTATGGGACATACTGGCAGCGGAAAATCCACGCTGGTTCAGCTGATTGCCGGGCTGATCCGGCCAAACAGCGGTCAGGTGTTTCTGGACGGGAAGGATATCAATGAGCGGGGATATGACCGAAATAATCTTCACAGACAGGTTGGGATCGTGTTTCAGAACCCGGAATATCAGCTGTTTGAAACAACTGTTGCAAAGGACGTGGCCTTTGGATTGAAGCACAGCGGGCTGAGAAAAGAAGAGGCTTGCGAACGGGTGCGTCAGGCATTGGAGCAGATGGGGTTTTCCTATGACGATATTGCAGATGCGTCGCCGTTTGCGCTGTCCGGCGGAGAAAAGAGGCGGGTTGCCATTGCCGGTGTGCTTGCTGCGAGACCGAAGACTTTGATTTTTGATGAACCGATTGCCGGTCTGGATCCGGAAGGAAGACGACAATTTCTGGAACTGGTGAGAAAGCTGAACCGGGAAGGCGTCTCGATACTGATGGTATCTCATCATGCAGACAGCATATGTGCCTGTGCGGAGCGCGTTCTTGTACTGGAACAGGGAAGCCTGGTTCTGGATGGCAGTCCAAAAGCTGTGTTTGCAGACCTGGAGCGGACCAGCCGTCTGCACATCGGGGCAAGCCAGCCGCGGCAGATTGCGGAACTGCTGATTCAGAGTGGTATTCCGTTTTCCCGGGATATTGTCCGGTATGAGGATCTGCTGGACGAATTGAAAAACAGGTGGAAGGGAGGAACTCGTTGTGAATGATATTCTGAAAGGACGATACATTCCGGGAGATTCCTTTCTGCACAGAAGGAACGGAACCGCAAAGCTTTTGGCCTTTTTTATGATTCTGGCAGCGGTACTGACAACGGATTCCGTTCCCGGATATCTGCTGATTGCAGCGGTATCTGCAGCAGCGGCGGCAATGTCAGAGATGCGTCCGACAAAGACCTTGGGTCAGGTTCGTCATCTGAGGCTGTTTTTCCTTATGCTTTTTCTGATGAATGCGTTTTTCTATGAAGACGGACAGGCAGGCGGTCTGGTTCTGTGGTCATGGGGAATTGTGCATCTTTCCGTACCTGGGATGATTCAGGGCACGCATGTGGTCCTGCGGATTCTTTTTCTGATGGTTTTCTGCAATGTGCTGATTCGTACTACGCCTCCGGTGCAAATAACGACAGCCATTGAAACGCTGATTGCTCCGCTTCGGCTGATCCGGGTACCGACTGCGGAGGTGGCAATGATTTTAAGTGTGGCGCTGCAGTTTATTCCGGTCTTTGCACAGGAGGCGGATCTGATCAAAAAAGCGCAGACCGCGCGCGGCGCAAAATTTGAAAGCGAACGCCTGCGTGACCGGGCTGCCAGTGTGGTTCCGTTGCTTGTGCCGATTTTCCTCTCTGCGTTTCGCCGGGCGGATGATCTGGCAACGGCAATGGAGGCGAGGGGATATGGACATCGACAGACAAATGGACGGGGCAGGAGTCAAAGAGCAGCAGTTCAATTGCCGGATGTATGTCTGTTTCTGTTTAGCTGCCTGTTTTTTCTGGTGCAGGCAGCCCGATGAGTAGAAAATGGAGGAGTTTGTTGTGATGAAGATGTCTTATGTGAAAAAATCTGTTTTAACGGCTGCATGTATTGCGCTCTGTGTCGTGCTTCCGATGGCGTTCCATGCAATTCCCAATTCGGGCAGTGTGCTCAGTCCCATGCACATTCCGGTGCTGCTGTGCGGAATGATCTGCGGAGGGCCTTTTGGTCTGCTGTGCGGTCTGGCAGGACCGTTTCTTTCCAGCATCATTACCCGCATGCCGCCGATGGCCTATCTGCCGGGGATGATGATTGAGCTTGCTGTCTATGGACTTGTAACCGGATTGATGATGCAGCTGGTACATACGGGAAAAATTTACGCAGATCTGTATATCAGCTTGATTATTAGTCAGCTTGCTGGTAGAATCGTGGCAGGAATTGCAAACGCGCTGATCTTCTCTGTCGGTTCGTATTCGATTGCGGCGTGGGCAGGCGGCTACTTTATCACTGCGTGGCCGGGACTGGTAATTCAGCTTCTCCTGCTTCCGACAATCGTTTTTGCACTGGAGCGGGCACGGCTGATCCCTGTCAGATATCCGAAGCAAAGATAACATGCAAAACGAGATGGACAGGTGTCTGTGATTGAGAAATTTCTGTCAGAGACGATGGAGAGGACAGGAAAAAAGGATGGCGTCAGGCGTATTGACATTTCCAAAAGAGAGGATGACAGTCGTGGAATTGAAAGAATATCTGATTGAACAAATCGAAAAACATCCGGCGATTCAGCCGCGGGATGTTGTGAAGCTGTGCTATCAGGCCGCCTTCGGTGCAGAGCATTTGCTCAGTGATATCGAACGCGCCCGTACTTATTTTTATTCAGAGTATGATTCGGTGGAGGCTTCAGATGGTGTGCTTTATGAGGAAATTTCCCCGGAGGTATGCCGGGTAAATCTGCCTGCCTGGAAGGCCGGCGGCATGCCGGCGGAGTGGCTGTTTCGCATGTTTGCCCATTCGGCAAGCGTTCCGCATGGCAGCCGGGAACGGTTCCTGGGCTATCTGGAAACGGCAGACGAGGTGCAGCGCCGTGTGGAGACGGCGTTTTCCGATGAGGAGTGGAAGGAGTTTCTGGAAGAATACAAAGCAGCCGGAATGTCTGCTGTGCATCACAGCCGGGAATACCGGGAGGCGGAACATCCGTCCTATCGGATCATCAACCGAAAATACCTGAGTCTGTTTCCTGTTTTGCGGCAGGCTGCAAATCTGCAGACCGTGAACCAGTCGGCGGTGAACCGGCAGCAGGACGCGGATGAAAGCCGGAGCCGGGTGATTGCGCTGGACGGCCGGGCTGCGTCCGGAAAATCTACGATGGCAGGGATGCTGGAGGAGATTCTGGAGGCAGGAGTGATCCACATGGATGATTTCTTCCTTCCGCCTGCGCTCAGAACGGACGCGCGGTTTGCGGAACCGGGCGGAAATGTCCACTATGAGCGTTTTGCGGAAGAAGTGCTTCCAAAGCTGAAAAGCAGGGAGGCGTTTTCCTATCGTGTCTTTGACTGCGGGATCATGGACTATCACGGGAAAAGAGAGGTGGCCGCCTCAGAGTGGCGCGTGGTGGAAGGCTCATACAGCATGCATCCGGCTTTCGGAAACTATGCCGATCTGAGCGTTTTTCTGGATGTGAGCGGGGAGGAGCAGATGAACCGGATTCTTGCAAGAAACGGGGAAGAGATGGCCGCCATGTTTTCAAAACGGTGGATTCCGTTGGAAGAGACCTATTTTGCCGGGTGTCAGGTTCGTGAGCGGGCACAGCTGGTTTTCGGTGAACCAGATAAATAAATCATCATGGAGCAGTCGGGATTCCAAGGAAGAATCCCGGCTGTTTTTTGTGAGTGCGATGGCGAAAGGTCTGGCGCGTATGGCCGCCAGATGCAATCAGGATAACGAGAGACATCTTGGAAATTCTGTTGTTTCATGATACAATAATTTCAAATTGACGGACAGGAGGAATGGAATATGAAATGGTTATGGATAATTCCGGCGGTATTTGGTGTGCTTCTTCTGATTGCAGTCGTCCGGACTGCCATGCAGAAGCCGACTGCGGCGAAGGATGCAAACGTAAAGCTGGATACCGGCGAACGGGCGGTGCGCTATGGAAAGACACTGGCAAGGATGGTTCAGCAGGAAACGGTGTCCTGCCGCAATCAGGAGGACCGGAGTAAATTTAAGGCGTTTCATGCGCTGCTGGAAGAACTGTTTCCCAATGTCCACCGGACCTGTGAGAAGCATGTGTTCCACGGAAGCCTTCTCTATCGATGGAAGGGAAAAGGGAAGGGAGAGCCGATTCTTCTGATGAGCCATCAGGACGTGGTGGAGGCAAACGGAGTCTGGGAGCATGGACCCTTCAGCGGCGATATCGACGAAACAGGAAGAGTATGGGGACGCGGTACGGTGGATACCAAGGCAAGTCTGATGTGCATGTTTTGTGCCATGGAGGAACTGATCGCCGAAGGGTTTGTGCCGGAGGGCGATGTGTATCTTGCCAGCAGCTGCACAGAGGAGTGGAGCGGCGACGGCGCGCCTGCAACGGTGGAATATCTGAAACAGCAGGGCGTGAAGCTGAAGCTGGTTCTGGATGAGGGCGGAATGATTCTGGAGGAACCGGTCGGCGGTGTGAAAGGCACATACGGCATGGTCGGTATCGTTGAGAAAGGCTACGGCGATGTGAAATTTACCGCAAAGGGAAACGGCGGTCATGCCAGCGCACCGAAAAAGAATACGCCGTTAGTCCGTCTGGGCAGATTCATGGCAGCTGTGGACAGGAAGAATCCGTTTGAAGCGCGTCTGACGCCTGTAGTTGTCGAAATGTTTGAGCGGATGGCGCCGAACATGAATTTCGGAATGCGTCTTCTGTTCTCCAACATCTGGCTGTTTCGTCCGCTGATCGTGAAACTTCTTCCGGCAGTCAGCTCTGCTGCGGCAGCGATGATCCGTACAACGCTGGCATTTACCATGGCAAAGGGAGCAGATGGTGCCAACGTGCTTCCGCAGGAAGCGTATGTGGTCGGAAACATGCGCTTTATCCAGCATCAGCCCAATCAGGAAAGCATTGAATGCATCCGCAGAATTGCAGCGAACTATGACATCGAGACAGAAGTCATCTATCAGGATGATCCCTGTCCTATTGTGGATTACAAAGGAGAGATGTTCCGGCTGATTGAGTCAGCAGCTGCTGTGGTCTATCCCGGCATCGGCATCTGTCCCTATGTGATGACCGGAGGAACCGATGCAAAATATTACAGTCAGATCAGTGAGAACTGCATCCGCTTTGCGCCCCTTTACATTGACGGGCAGCAGTATGAAAGCATTCACGGACTGAATGAGAATATTTACCAGGGGACGCTGCCGATGGGTGTTGACTTCTATAAGGAAGTAATCCGGCAGGTGAACCGGTAATAGAAAAAAGAATTCCCAATTTCTGGTTTGGACAGGAGAACCAGAAGTAAGTTTTGCATGGAACCAATTCCATTTTTTTTCAATTCGGATGCAACGTTTTTTCTCTTTCAGGTGTATGAATAATAGAACGGTGAAACACGGTCCGACTGCAGCGGGCCGACAGTGAAGGTTTCATGGTTCTGAATGGTACAGACATTCCGGCGAACGTGTCAGTGACATGCTCGCCCGGACATAACAGAGGTTGAGAAAGGGGGAGAACGATGGATCGACGTGCTGTGCAGAAGCTGTATGAAATGAACGGCAATTCTCTGTATCGGCTTTGTTGTTTTTACATGAAAAACGAGCAGGATGCCTTCGATGCCATGCAGAATACCTATCTGAAGCTGCTGGAGCATGAGACACCGTTTGAGTCGGATGCCCATGCAAGAAACTGGCTGCTGCGGGTTGCGGCAAACGAGTGCAAAAACATGCTCCGCCACTGGTGGTACCAGACCGTAAGTGTGGATGACTGCGTGCTCACATCGCCGAATAATACAGAAAGCTATGTGGAAAAGCAGGCATTGCTTCAGGAAATCATGAAGCTGCCCAAAATGAGCCGTGTGACGCTTTATCTCTACTATTACGAAGGATACAGCACCATAGAGATTGCAGAAATTCTTTCCATGAAGGAATCCAGTGTGCGTTCCAATCTTCTTCGGGGACGCCGGAAACTGCAGCTTGAATTAACGGAGGAATGCCATGAAAGAACGTGAATTGAAAGAACTATATGGATCAATGGAAATTGACGCATTTTCGCTGGAGCGGATCATGCGGAAAGCGGAAAGCAGCTATTATCAAAAGCCGGAGCAAAGGTCGTTTTTACTGCGCTATGCCAGCTCAGTTGCGATTCTCTTTGTGATGCTTATCGGTATTTTTTCAGTAACAGGAAGACTTCAACAGCCGCAGTCGGCTGCGCTTCTGGAGCAGGAGGAAGTGATTTGGGTTCCCAGCGTGGACAGCACAGAAGAGGAGATTATCCGGGATGGCTGGAGATATTACTACTCGCACTGGAAAAACGGGCTGGTGGCAAAGAATATGGCAGGCAGCTTTGATACAGCAGGAAATGTGCTGTCGGATGGTCTGATGGGAGACAGCTATGCGGACATGCTGGAAGAAAACGGAGACATTTATTTTACAAGGACACTGGACGGTCAGCATGAGCTGATGCGTCTGGATACGAAAACAGGGGGACTGGAGGTTCTTCATACACACCGGACGACCAGGTATGAATGGCCCATCTTTCGGGACGGCTCTTCCTGTCGGCTGAAAGGAAAGCTGGGGGACTTTCTTGTTTTCAGCGTAGAAAATGAGACATACAGTGTTCTGTATGCCTATCACATGGTAAATGATTCCGTGACCCGCCTGTCTGATAATGCATCGGAATCGATTCTCGGAACAGGGGACATGCTGATTACAAGCGGTGAACTGGGCGGTGTCTACAAGACACGCGGACCGCTGTATCTCCACGATCTGGCAGCCGGTGAGTCCAGGCTTCTGACGGAGTACAGCAGCGGAGCGATCCGAAATGGAAAACAGCTTGTCTATCTGGAGTGGACACAGCAGACCGGCGGTTCGTGTATTCTAGTCTGCCATGATCTGGAGACGGATCAGGAAGTCCTGAGAAAAGAGCTGCCGCTGGATACGGCACAAAACTGGCGTCTCCTCAACAACTGCTTTGTTTCCGAATCCGGAATCGGAAAGACACTTCTTGTTCTTCCATCCGGCTTCATTGCCGAATACCCGGATAACTATGTCTGCTTTTGCCTGGGCGTTGACAATTACTTTGCGGCAACGGAGGATGCCATCTATACACTGAATCCGTCTAAGCAGACGAAAAACAAACTCATGGATCTGACTACCGGCACCTCACCCTGGGGTTACCGTTTCTGCCTGAAGGATGACAGAGTCTTCCTCACCTACCAGAGCACAGAGCAGAACCAGCAGGGAGAATTCGTGAACTATACGGTCAGCTGGTCAAAATGGGATTTTGGAATTCAGTAAACAGTTAAGAAAAGACCAGACATGGAACTGCCCACAAACGTTAGAGCTGAAATCTGACGATGTCCGGGCGACATGTCTGGTCTTTTTTTATGTTTGTACAGATAGACGAACATATTTTCGGAAAAACATTGTAAGGGGTTGAAAAATAACCGGGAAAGTGCTAAAATCTCTATAAGCAAGAGCACAGGCAATCATGCCTCATATTAATATCAGACACCATACCCGTGCGTCCCCGCCAAAAATTCAAAGGAGCCCACAAAATGTTCGGACAAATAAATTTATTTGAGATGAATCGAAATAGCCAGGAGGCTCCCCTTGCCTCCCGCCTGCGTCCGGAAAGCCTCGACGAGTATGTCGGTCAGAAACATCTGATCGGCCCGGGAAAGATTCTTCGTCAGCTGATTGAGAGGGATCAGGTCTCTTCAATGATCTTCTGGGGACCGCCGGGAGTCGGAAAGACGACGCTTGCCCGGATCATAGCAGGGCAGACAAAGGCAAATTTTGTCGAGTTCAGTGCCGTGACCAGCGGGATTAAGGAAATTAAGGAAGTGATGGCCCAGGCGGAGCAGAGCCGGATGATGGGAATGCGGACGCTGCTGTTTGCGGACGAGATCCATCGCTTCAACAAAGCCCAGCAGGATGCGTTTCTTCCCTGGGTGGAAAAGGGGAGCATCATTCTTGTAGGAGCAACAACGGAAAATCCCTCCTTTGAAATCAATTCGGCGCTCCTTTCCCGCTGCAAGGTGTTTATTCTGAAAGCACTGGAAGAAACAGATCTTCTGGAGCTGCTTCACCATGCGCTGACCAGTCCAAAAGGGCTTGGTGACCGGGAAATCCGGATTGAAGAAGAGCAGCTGGCTGCCATTGCCCGGTTCGCCAACGGAGATGCAAGAACGGCGCTGAATACACTGGAAATGGCTGTCTTAAACAGCCGGCTGGACGAGAGCGGAATGATCTGCGTCACGGCGCAGACACTGAATGAGTGCATGAACCGCCGCTCCCTTCTCTACGACAAAAACGGCGAAGAACACTATAACATGATCTCCGCCCTCCACAAATCTATGAGGAACAGTGATCCGGATGCGGCTGTGTACTGGATGTACCGGATGCTGGACGGCGGCGAGGATCCCCTCTACATCGCAAGACGTCTTGTCCGCTTCGCCAGCGAGGATGTGGGAATGGCGGATCCGGGAGCGCTTACGAATGCCATAGCGGTCTATCAGGCCTGTCATTTTCTCGGAATGCCGGAATGTGACGTCCATCTGGCTCAGGCTGTGGTTTATCTGGCCATGGCACCAAAGTCCAACGCGCTGTACCGCGCCTGTCAGTCCTGCAAAAAGGACATTGAGGAGCGGCCGGCAGAACCGGTTCCGCTGCAGATCTGCAATGCGGTAACCGGACTGATGAAGGAGCTTCACTACGGAGAGGGCTATGTATATGCCCATGATACGGAAGAAAAACTCAGCAGGATGCAGTGTCTTCCCGACTCCCTTGCCGGACGGCGGTACTACGAACCGACGGATCAGGGAAAGGAGAAGCAGGTGAAGGAGCGGCTGGAGGAGATCCTTCGGTGGAAACAGTCATGAAGACAGACCCTGCCACCACTCCCTCGGAATTTCTTCCCGGTCAATGAAGCAGTTGATCTCGTGGGAGAGAACTTCTTTTGTGACCTCAAAAATCCGGTTTGCGTCACAGAGAATGCAGTTTGCGTCTCCGAACGTGGTGCGGACAGCGGCTCCTGTTTCGAAATAAGCGTCCATCAGTTTGTCGAACGCTTCCGAGATGTGAGCCGTGTGCCGGTTATAGTGGCGGTGCATCCGGATCGGTTTCAGGGAACCGTCCGGCATTTTGATCTGAAATTCCACCGGCTGTTCTGTCAGTCGTTCCGGCACGTCAAGTATCTCCTCTACGGCGTGGATAAACGTGTTTCTGGCATGGGTAACGCCGATGAGAATAATTTTTGCATGAACGGTTCGAAGACGATCCCAACAGCCTCCGGGCATGCATGGTGTTGTGCAGTTTTCTTCTCCTTTCACGAAATCGGCAGCGCATATGCCGTGTACAGTTCCCCTGCCGTAGGCGGCAATGCTGTGGGTCGGGTGGAGTGAGCGGATGACGCCTGGGCGTTTGCGGAAGAGATTGGGAAGGATTCCGACGCAGGCAGGCTCCGTTTCCGGGTCAAAAACCGAGTGATCGGTTCCCATCTGTGCCCAGGTGTGAGTCGGAAGCATCAGCAGTCCTTCGGAAAAAAATTCCATCAGCGCGTCAAGGATGCCGTCGGCGCGTCCTTCCACTTCACCGATGGATTTGCAGGACGAATGGATCATAATGGAATCGGTGGGCGCAAGTCCCATCTGCTTCAGATCTGTTTTTAACTGTTCTTTTGTATACATAGTCAATGGTTCCTTTCCTGGAATCGATGCGTATTTTGAGACGAAACGTGATCCGCGCATAAGCGGGAAGAAAGAGTCCGTCCCATTCAGTATAGGTGCAGAAATGGTTTCTGTCAATGTGGGAGATTCCATTGCGGAAGCAATCTGTTTATGGACTGCAGGGAAGACAAAAAAGAAAAAGCAAAGAGAAAATAAAGGAAGTAGCAGAATGAGTAAAGCATGGAAATTGAGTCAGAGACAAAACAGAAAATCTGCTGTCAGCCTGACAGAGGGATCTGTGGCAAAGGGAATACTGATGTTTGCGATCCCGCTGTTCTTCGGCCAGCTCCTCCAGCAGTTCTATAACATGGTTGATGCCTGGGTCGTAGGAAATTTTGCGGATAATGATGCCTTTGCGGCGGTTGGATCGTCCGGAAATCTGGTCTTTCTGATTATTGGTTTCTTTAACGGAATCGCCATCGGAGGCGGCGTTGTGATTTCGCGCTATTACGGAGCCGGTGATAAGGAAAATGTGGTGCGTGCGATTCACACAAATTTTCTGTTTGGAATTCTTGCGTCGGTGCTGGCAACTGTGGTCGGATCGCTTCTTGTTCCCCACATCCTTGTCTGGATGAAAACGCCCCAAAGCGTTCTCCCCAGTTCACTGGATTATTTCGGCATCTATTTCGCAGGTGTCTCAACGGTTATCATGTATAACATCTGCATGGCAATCATGAGAGCGCTGGGCGACAGTCTGAGTCCGCTGTACTATCTGTTGATTTCTTCTGTCGTTAACATCGTTCTGGACCTGATTTTTGTAGCAGGATTTCACTGGGGCGCAGGCGGCGCTGCCATTGCAACTGTCATCTCCCAGGGACTCAGTGTTGTTCTCTGTGTGATCCGCATGTGCAGAAGCAAAGAGTACACCAGACTGGACGTAAGACAGCTGCGTTTCCATGGAAAAATGATGGGTGAGGTGGTGCGGCAGGGACTGCCTACCGGTATTCAGAATTCCGTGATCAGTATCGGCAATCTGGTGGTGCAGACAAACATCAATTCCTTTGGCGCCTATGCCATGTCCGGCCATGGAGCCTACAGCAAGATTGAGGGCTTTGCCTTTCTGCCGATCATGAGCATGTCCATGGCAATGCCTACGTTCATCAGCCAGAATCTGGGTGCAAAGAAATATGAGAGAGCCAAAAAAGGTGCCCTGTTCGGAATTCTTGCCGGAATGCTCATGGCAGAGCTTGTGGGTGTTGTGCTTTATTTTGGAGCACCGGCGGCTCTTGGGCTTTTTGTAGACACGCCGGAAGCGATTGGATTTGGGCGAACCCATGCAAAAACGGTTGCCCTGTTTTTCTTCCTGCTGGCATTTTCCCACTGCGCTGCCGGTGTGTTGCGCGGATGCGGAAAGGCGGTCGTGCCGATGATTGCGATGCTAAGCTTCTGGTGCGGCGTGCGTATTGTCTATGTGACGGCTGCGCTGAAACTTGTTCCGGCATTCCAGACCATTTCCTGGGCCTACCCGCTGACCTGGTTCCTGAGCAGCATCGTGTTCCTTCTGGTCCTGCTCCGGTCTGACTGGATCCATGCGTTTGAAAAAGAAGCAAAATAAGCAAAAGAAAACCGTGTCTTATCAGAGAACAGCAGAATTTTCCTGTTTCTGATAGACACGGTTTTTGGTTCATGTTTCCTCCATCGGAAGTCGGACAAGAAAGGTAGATCCCTTTTCCGGTTCGCTGGAAACATAAATTCTGCCGTCACAGAGATCCAGAATTTTTTTGCAGAGAGCCAGTCCGAGACCGCTGCCCTGAGAGCGGCGAGAGGAATCTCCCTGATAGAATTTGTCAAACATGTGTGCCATGGTTTCCGCAGACATGCCGATTCCATTGTCAGAAACAATGACTTCAATGTCGTTTCGCTTTTTACCAAGGCGGATGGAGATGGTGTCGTTCTGATTGGAGAACTTAATGGCATTGCCGATCAGATTCGTCCAAACCTGAAAGAGGAGCGCCTGCTGACCGCAGTAAATGGTCGATGGAAGATCCAGTTCCAGATTGATTTCTTTTTGGCTCCAGCGTGGTTCCAGCAGAACAATCGCTTCCCGGATCTGTTCATCCAGACGGTAAGTGACCGTATTGTTCAAGGTGTTCTGATGCTCCAGTTTGGACAGCTGGAGGATGTTTCCGGTCAGATCGTTGAGCTTTTCGATGTTAAAGAATGCCATCTGGATATATTCGCTGCGTTCATCAGCAGTCAGCTCCGGGTCCTGGAGCAGTGTGACATATCCGCTGATGGAGGAGAGCGGTGTCTTGAATTCATGGGAGACATTGGCAATGAAATCCTTGCTGATGATTTCCACAGAATTCAGTTCCTGTACCATGAAATTGAAGTTTTCAATGGTATGCGCAAGCTCTGCGATGGATCCGTCATATTCCACACGGACGTCATAATTTCCGTTGGCAATCTGTTGGGAGGCCTCGCTGAGCTGTTCCAGGGGACGAAAGACTTTGGTGAGCAGATAGAACGATGCGACATAACCCAGAATCAGACAGAGGATGCTGATGATCAGGGTAGCCATGGCGGGGTTTGGGATTTTGTAGAAAGAAATCCCGTGTCGGTCAAGCTGATACAGAATACCAAGGGTGATCAGAAAAAAAGGAAAGACGATGGAAAAGAAACCCAGGGAAAAACGGTGACGGATGGAGATCGTTCGCGCACGAAGGTAGTTGCTGCTGAATTTAATCCGTTTCCTCATTTTTTCACCGCCCGGTATCCGAGGCCGCGGATCGTAACGATCTCAAAGTCTCCATTGTTTCGGAACCGGTCTCTCAGACGGCTGATATGGACATCAAGTGTATGAGAGTCTTCATAGTTATTAATGCCCCAGATGTCATCAAGAATCTGCTGCCGGGTGAAAATCTGCCCCGGATAGGAGAGCAGCTTGTAGAGAAGCTGAAATTCCTTCTGAGGAAGGATCTGCGTTCCGTTCCGGTCGCTGACAGTCCATGTGCTGTATTCCAGAACCGTGTTTCCGAAGTTCAGTTTCTTTTCGCTGACACTTCTGGCACGGCGCAGCAGCGCATTGACACGAAGAACCATTTCGTTGATGTTGATTGGCTTGACCATGTAATCGTCCGCGCCGGCAAGAAAACCGGTCTGCTTGTCCAGAATGTCACTTTTTGCCGTAATGATCAGGACAGGCAGATCAATCCGTGCGTCCCGGAGCTGATGAATGAATTCAAATCCGCTGATGCCGGGCATCATAACATCGGTGATGATCAGATCGACGGATTCTCTGTCGAGGATTTCCAGTGCCTCTTCGGCGCAGGCCGCGCCGTGTGTCATGTAATTGTTCCGCTGCAGTGTTTTGCAGAACAGATTTTGTAAGCTGATATCGTCTTCAACGACCAGAATATGAAACATTGTTAGTCCCCTCCCTGTTGGTGATACGCTTTCCTGCGGTATTAATGGATCGCGTCTGCATCCAGGCGGACATGCCAGTGACATGTCCGGTCGGATCGCTCTTAGTATACCTGATTTTATGGTACCTCTGCAACCTCAAAGTTATCTCAAGAGAACCTCAACGAAAATTGAGGTTGATTTGATGTGGAATTGAGGTTGACAGTGTTTAATCAATGCATAAAGCCGAAGATGCCGGACCCGACCGGGGACTGACGGCAGAAATCGGTGAAGAATCAATCCAGGAGGCTGACAGGAGAATGCTAGAATTAAGAAACATCAAAAAAGACTATCCGGCCGGCGATGGAACCGTCCATGCGCTGAAAGGAATTAACTTGAAATTCCGCCGCAGTGAGTTTGTGTCCATTCTTGGACCATCCGGATGCGGAAAAACGACGATGCTGAATCTGATCGGAGGTCTTGACCAGTATACGAGCGGTGATCTGCTGATTAACGGAATTTCAACGAAAAATTACCGTGACAGAGACTGGGACAGCTACCGCAACCATTCCATTGGTTTTGTGTTCCAGAGTTACAATCTGATTCCTCACCAGACCGTTCTTCAGAATGTGGAGCTGGCTCTGACGCTTTCAGGCGTTTCCAGGCAGGAGCGCAGACAGCGTGCAATTCAGGCACTGAAGGATGTAGGTCTGGAAACCCAGATTAACAAGAAGCCGGGAGCCATGTCCGGCGGCCAGATGCAGCGTGTGGCAATTGCCCGTGCGCTGGTAAACAACCCGGACATCATTCTTGCCGACGAGCCTACCGGCGCGCTGGACACAGAAACCAGCGTTCAGGTCATGGAAATTCTGAAAGAGATTTCCCGTGACCGCCTGATCATCATGGTAACCCATAACCCGGATCTGGCACAGCGCTATTCCTCACGAATCATCCGCATGCTGGACGGAGACATTATCAGTGACTCCGCTCCGCTGACGGATAAGGAGCTTCAGCTGGAAGCGGTCAATGACAAAGCGGCACAGGAAAAGAAAAAGAAGGCGAAAATGCCGTCCATGTCCATGGCAACGTCCTTTTCTCTGTCTTTGAAAAATCTGTTTACCAAGAAAGGAAGGACGCTTCTGACTTCCTTTGCCGGAAGCATCGGTATCATCGGAATTGCGCTGATCCTTTCCATCTCTCAGGGGCTTACCGCATACATTGATGCCGTTCAGGAAGAAACACTTTCTTCCTATCCGCTGACGATTCAGAAAACACAGACCGATTTGAGCAGTCTGATGTCTGCCTTCATGGGAATCCGAAGTGAAAATGTGGATCACGACGGAGAGGCTGTATACACCAAGTCTTCGCTCTATGATTTGCTGAATGCCATGAATAATCTGGAAACAACGGAAAACGATCTGAAATCGTTCAAGGCATATCTGGAAAAAGAGAGCAGTGATCCGGAAAGCGCGCTCTATGAAGCGGTGAACGGTTTAAAATACACCTATGATCTGGACCTTCAGATCTATACAAAGAACGTGGACGGTCAGATCATCCGTTCCGATCTGCAGGAGCTGCTGACCGATCTTGCAACGGAATACATGAGCATTGACATGTCATCGCTGATCAGCATGCGTGATCAGGGTATATCTTCGATCACCGGCGGTTCGTCTTCCATGATGACGGGAGGAATGAGCCTCTGGGAAGAGATGCTTTCCGGTGATAATGGCGAGCTGATCAATGATGTGCTGAAAAATCAGTATGACCTTGTCTATGGAAGCTGGCCCAACAGCTATGATGAAATCGTTCTTGTGCTGGACCAGAACAATGAACTGGATGACATGACACTCTATGCGCTTGGTCTGGAATCAAAAGAAACGGTTGACCGGATCGCGGCAGCTGCTCTGGAGCAGGAGGAGCTGGTTTACGAAGATAAATCCTGGTCCTATGAGGAAATCTGCGGCATGGAATTTCGCACGATCCTCAATGCGGACTGCTACAGCTATGACGAGCATACCGGTCTGTACATGGATCTGAGAGAGACAGATGCCGGTCTGCAGTATCTGTATGACAACGCGATTCCGCTGAAGGTAACCGGCATCATCCGCCCCAACGAGGATGTGGAGGCACCGATGCTGTCCGGAACGATCTGCTACACCAGTGAGCTGACCACCCATGTGGTTGAAAACATGAAAGAATCCCCGGCAATCCTTGCTCAGCTGGAGGATCCGTCAACCGACATCTTTACCGGACTTCCGTTCAATGAGACAACAGGAAACCTGAGCGATGCCCAAAAGGCAGAGGAACTGAAGGCTTATATTGAAGAACTGGATACCGCAAAGATGGCAGAGGTATATGTTCAGATTAAGAGTGTACCGACGCAAGAGCAGCTTCAGGCAGCTGTTTCGCAGGCGATGGAAGGATTTGATCGGGAAGCCATGGAGGAAATGATGATTCAGGCGTTTACCGCCCAGATGGGCATGAGCGAAGCGGAGATCGCCGGTTACATTGCGTCCATGGGTGATGAGGAAATCACTTCCTACTTCACGCAAATGATGACAGAGCAGGTGAAGGCACAGTATGCGGCGCAGGTTCAGCAGCAGACGGCTTCCATGAAGCAGGAAGAGCTGGCAGCCGGTCTGACCTTTGAACTGGAGAGCTACACAGATGAGCAGTGTGCCCTGTATTATGATGAGATTATGATCTTCTCAGAGAATACCTGGGAAGGAAATCTGACAGAGCTTGGCTATCTGGATCTGGACGATCCGGCATCCATCAGCATCTATGCGTCAACGTTTGACAATAAAGAAGTGATCGAAGATGCGATTGCTGCCTACAATGAGGGACAGGATGAGCTTTCCCAGATCACCTATGTGGATTATGTCGGTCTGATGATGTCCTCGGTTTCTACGATCATCAATGCCATCACTTACATTCTGATTGCGTTTGTAGCAATTTCTCTTGTTGTTTCTTCGATCATGATCGGAGTAATTACCCTGATCTCGGTACAGGAGAGAACAAAGGAAATCGGTATCCTTCGTGCCATCGGCGCATCCAAGAAAAATGTATCCAGTCTGTTCAGTGCAGAGACGATCATCATTGGCTTTACTTCCGGTCTTCTGGGAGTCCTTGTGACCTATCTGCTGTGTATTCCGATCAACATGATCATCCACAGTCTGACAGGAATTACCGGAATGAACGTGTTCCTGCCGGTAAATGCGGCAGTGATTCTTGTTCTGATCAGCATGTTCCTGACGCTGATCTCCGGAATCATTCCGTCGAGAAGTGCTGCGAGAAAAGATCCGGTTGTTGCGCTGCGGTCTGAATAAGCGAAGAGGAAAAGAATCTGACCGGACGCGTCACTGGCATGTGCGTCTGGATGAATAAACAAAACAGCGGTGCATATCATCTGCCGAGAGACAGATGTGTGCATCGCTTCTGAAAATTAAGGAGGAAAACGTGGGTAAAGTAATTGGAATTGATCTGGGAACAACAAACAGCTGCGTTTCTGTGATTGAAAATATGGAACCGGTCATTGTGCCGAACTCGGCCGGAGGAAGAACGACACCAAGCATCGTTGCGTTTGCAAAAAATGGAGAGCGGATGGTCGGTGATATGGCAAAGCGTCAGGCAGCGACCAATGCAGACCGAACCATTGTTTCAATTAAGCGGCACATGGGAACAAACTGGAGCGCGCGGATTGACGGAACGGAATATCGTCCGCAGACCATCAGTGCTCTGATTCTGATGCAGCTGAAGGCGGATGCGGAAGCCTTCCTGGGAGAGACGGTGACGGATGCGGTGATCACGGTTCCCGCCTATTTCAGCGACGGACAGAGACAGGCGACAAAGGATGCCGGAAAAATTGCCGGGCTGAATGTTCTGCGGATTATCAACGAGCCGACCAGTGCCGCTCTTTCCTACGGTCTGGACCATGGGGAAGCACAGAAGGTCATGGTTTACGATCTGGGGGGCGGTACGTTTGATGTTTCGATTATTGAGATTGGAGACGGTATCATTGAGGTGCTGGCAACTGCCGGTGATAACCATCTTGGCGGCGACGATTTTGACCAGCGGATTGCTGACTGGATCATGAAGGAGTTTAAGAAGCAGTACCGCGCGGATCTGACCAGAGACTTTGCGGCAATGCAGCGGATTAAGGAAGCGGCTGAGCAGGCAAAAAAGGAACTGTCTGCCACGGACAGTACCCAGATTGTTCTACCCTATCTGACGCAGATCAAGGGAGAACCGGTTCATCTGGATCTGACTCTGACAAGAAGTGAGTTCGAACGCCTTGTCTATGATCTGATCGAGCGGACGGCGGGACCGGTGCAGACTGCGCTAAGCGATGCAGGAATCTCTGCTGCCGCACTGGGAAGAGTTCTTCTGGTAGGCGGTTCCACACGAATTCCGGCTGTTCAGGAAAAGGTTCGCCGTCTGACCGGAAAAGAGCCGTCCAGAAACATCAATCCGGATGAATGTGTGGCAAAGGGAGCAGCGATCCTTGGAAGCACGCTGCAGGGACAGTCGCTGGTGGCTGCAGGAACCGGACAGGAGCTTCTGCTTCTGGATGTAACGCCAATGAGTCTCTCCATTGAGACGGTAGGCGGTGTGGCGACCAGGCTGGTGGAGAGAAACTCCACGCTTCCGACCCGCTATTCAAAGATCTTTTCAACGGCAGCGCCTTATCAGCGTGATGTGGAGATTCATGTGCTTCAGGGAGAGCGTCCCATGGCAAGAGATAACAAAACCATTGGCAAGTTCAAGCTGAAAGGAATCCGTCGTGCCCCTGCAGGTGTTCCTCAGATCGAAGTGACCTTTGACATCGATGCGAACGGTATTCTGAAGGTTTCGGCCAGAGACATGGATACAGGAATGCAGCAGTCCATCACCATTACGGCTTCGGACCGTATGACAGAGGAAGAAATCGAGAAAGCAATGCGTGATGCCCATGAGTATGCGGGGGCAGATTCTCTGAAACGGGATGCGCTGGAACTGATTAATGCTTCCCAGAGTCTTTTGAACAGGGCGCAGATGGCGTTAAAGGAGTCAAAGAAGGAAATGGATAAGGAAACAAAGAAGCAGGTGAAGGCGGATATTGCGTCCCTGCAAAAGCTGGTTTCCAGGTTCCGGCTTGAAAAAGTGACGCAGGAGCAGCTGGATGAGATTCGTCAGGCAAAGGAGAAGCTGGAGCAGTCGGCTGCAGGAATTCTGTAACGGCCACAGGTTTGGTAAAGCAGGCCGGTGGGCGCCTGCGTATTCGTTGGGAGAGCACAAGAGGAGTGGAAGAGATTCCTGCAGCGTGTTTCTCCCTGTTGGGAAAAGGCGGTGATTCCATGGGAACAATGATTTCATATGCGGAAACGTATCGTCAGACCGGATTTGAGGAAAAGCCATTCGGAGCGGTAGACAGTCTGATCCTGAGTCAGATTTCATATTACGATTTTACCGGCAGCGATTTTGAACAGGAGACGTTCACCGGTTCCATCGGCGGATTTCTGACCAGACATGCGCAGCAGATGACAACCGGACTGGTGACGCAGAAAAACGACTGTCAGCTGGTGATGCACATGGGAGAGGGAACACGATTCGGTCGTCTGCGTGCCTGTCGGTATGTGGAAGTGACCGATCGGGAAGAGGGCGAACAGTTTTCTGCAGTTACCTTTGAGCTGGAAGCGAACCGATACTACATAGCGTTTCGGGGCACAGACAACAGTGTTGTCGGCTGGAAGGAGGATTTCTGCCTCAGCTTCTGCCCGCAGATTCCAGCCCAGCGTTCTGCTCTTTTGTATGCGAAAGCAGTCATGGAACAGTTTCCCGGGCAGTTTTATCTGGGCGGACATTCCAAAGGCGGCAATCTGGCTGTCTATGCGGCGGCAGGACTTCCAAAAGAACTGCAGGAACGGATTGCCGGCGTGTTCAGTCACGATGGTCCGTCTCTGTGCAGAGACTTCATGGATCGGGATGCCTATGAAAGAATCCAGCCGCTGATAAGGAAAACCGTTCCTCAGTCTTCGGTGATTGGAATGATCTGGCAGGATGATGACCAGTATCAGGTCGTTTCAAACAGCGCGGATGTCTTTTTTCAGCACGATCCCTATACCTGGGAGGTAAGTGACGGGACGTTTGTTTTGGCAGACCGGGTGGATGCTTTTTCCAGACATACAAAACAGGCGCTGGACAGCTGGCTGGACGAGCTGGCTGTGGAAAAACGGGAGACGATTGTCAATACCGTGTTCCATGTAATTGAGCGTATCGGCATTCAGGAATTTCTGGAACTGAAGGAACAGTGGCTGCAGCGGACAAAAGGTCTGATCAGCGGCATGTCGGAACTGAGTTCAGAAGACCGGAAACTGGTTTTCCATGCGCTGGTTCGTCTGGTTCGGATTTTGGCATCGGAGGTTCGTCTGGCAGTCATTGAGGAAGGCGCAGTAAGAAGCGGGCAGATCCGGCAGACAGTGAAAGAAACGAAAGAGGCGCAGATGGAATGGATTCAGCGTCTGCAGCAGGCTGTAAAAGAGGAAGGAAGCGCACAGATAGAGCGAATCCAGCATCTGCAGCAGACTGTGAAGGAGGAAGGAAGCACGCAGATTGAGCGGATTCCATCGTCTATCGGAAAACCGCTTTGCATGGTGATGTTCGTCTTCCTTCTTCTGGACGGGTTTGTTTCCGCGCTGGCGTTAAAACGCTACACAGACCGGAACCGGGGAACGGCAGTGCAGAACCATTTCTGGCGTTATTTTGACCGGCACTACCCGGACCAGCGCATCGAGCACCGGTACCAGAATCTGAAAATATGCAGTGCGGTGGTGAAGGAGCATATTGCGTGATTATGAGAAAGAGGATAATTGAGGTCATGGGAATTAAGACCATACAACTATATGATAAAACAAAAATCAACCAGGCGAACCTGATGTTTTCCAGACGGCAGCTCTGGCAGCTTCTGATTCCGCTGATGATCGAGCAGCTTCTGAATGCTCTGATGGGAATGGTGGACACCATGATGGTAAGCCGTGTGGGAAGCGCGGCAATTTCCGCGGTTTCGCTGGTGGATTCCATTAACATGCTTGTCATGCAGGTGTTTACCGCGCTGGCAGCGGGAGCTTCCATCATCTGCTCCCAATACATGGGAAAGCGGGATCAGAAGGGGTGTAACGAAGCGGCACGGCAGATTGTGCTGACCGTAACTGTGATTGCAGCGGTACTGGCTGTTGTCTGTGTGGCTGCCCGCAGACCGCTATTGTCCCTGGTGTTTGGAAGTGTGGAAGCGGATGTCATGGAATATTCACAGATCTATTTTCTGATTACGGCACTTTCCTATCCGTTTATCGCGCTGTTCCATGCCGGCTCTTCTTTCTACCGTGCTTCCGGAAACTCCCGGTTCCCGATGAAGGTTTCTCTCTGTGTCAATCTGCTGAACATTGGCGGCAATGCGCTGCTGATTTTTGTCTTCCAATGGGGTGTTGCGGGAGCTGCGCTGGCAACCCTGATTTCCCGTATTGTCTGCGCGGTGGTTGTGATGTGGTTTTTGCGAAAGCCGGATCAGCCCATTGTAGTCCGTGATTACCGGACGATTCGGCCGGATTTTGGAATGATTGGCCGTGTTCTTTCCATTGGTATTCCCAGTGGAATCGAAAACGGAATGTTTCAGTTCGGCAAGCTGGCAATTCAGTCAACCGTATCTTCACTTGGGACAACCGCAATTGCCGCTCAGGCTATGACGATTATTTTTGAGATGGTCAACAGCGTAGGGGCAAGCGGAATCGCAATCGGACTGATGACAGTCGTTGGGCAGAGCATCGGCGCCGGACGGAAGGAAGAAGCGAAGTATTACATTGTCCGATTGGCGGCTTATGCGGAGGCTGCGCTGATCATCAACTGTCTGCTGGTATATCTCTGCGCAAAACCGGTAACCATTCTGGCAGGAATGGAAGCAGAGGGCGCGGCAATCTGCCTGCAGATGACACTTGCGATTACCATTGTAAAGCCTCTGTTCTGGGTTCCTGCGTTTGTAATTCCCCATGGACTTCGATCTGCCGGAGATGTGCGATTTTCCATGATTACGGCAACACTGACAATGTGGCTGTGCCGGGTGGTATTGTCTGTTTTCCTGATGCGGTACTGCAGCAGCGGCCCGATGGGTGTCTGGATTGGCATGTTTGCAGACTGGATGATCCGTGGCATCATTTTTTCTGTGCGGTTTGTGAAGGGAAAGTGGCTGAGGTTTCAGGTGGTGTGACATAAAGAGACGCTTCACGTTGGAAACAAGTCACGGATTACTGTAAAATTTCAAGGTTTCACCGAATAGGTCTGTCAGCTGACAGGCCTTTTTTATTTACGCGAGCAGCGAGTCAGGCGAGGCTGTTTGCGTACCCATCCGACGAGTGCCGCGATAACAGTCGTAACTCGCGCAGCTGTTTCGACCGGTTGCTTATACATTCAGACGAATGTGCCAGCAACACGACATGTGAACACGTTAATTAACAAAACAGAAACAAAAGGCAAATAAAACCCAAACACATGACGCGTATGATAAAAAAAACTGCCTGGCGCAGGCACTAGGTATCACAGAAGGAGAGGAAGAACGAATGAATGCGATTGAAATCAGAAATTTATCCAAAAGCTTTCGCGGCATGTATGCGGTCGATCATCTGAACATGACCGTTCCAGTGGGAGCAATCTATGGATTTATCGGCGAAAACGGCAGTGGAAAATCGACCACGGAAAAACTGATCTGCGGACATCTGGTTCCGGATGGAGGAACGATAACGCTCTTCGGCAAAGATTACACCGATCCCGGCGTCAGAGTCAGAGTCGGTGCGCTGATTGAGGATCCCGGATGTTTTCCGGGTTCCAGCGTGTATCAGAATTTAATGATGCAGGCAATTAACCTGGGACTTGAAAACGGGGAGGAAGAAATCAGACGTGTGCTGGAAATCGTTCGAATGGAAGATTCCGCGAATCTCAAATTTAAAAACTGCTCGCTCGGTATGAAACAGAGAATTGGAATCGCCATGGCGCTGCTTGGTGATCCGGCGCTCCTCATTCTGGACGAGCCAATCAATGGTCTTGACACAGACGGTATGCGGATTATGAGAGAAATTCTTGTGGACATTACTCAGACATACGGCTGCACCGTTCTGATTTCCTCCCACATCCTGGGTGAGCTGGAAAAGATCGCAACTCACTATGGCATCATCCGTCAGGGAAGAATGATCATGGAAATTTCCGCGAAGGAAATGGACAGCAGAGCGCAGATGTTTATTTCGCTGAAAACAGGAGAGATGCAGAAAGCCAAAGCGCTGCTGCAAAAAAAATTTGCGGATGTCCGGGAAGAAGACGGATCGATCCGTGTATATGATGCAGATGATCCGGCTGCCATTGTGGATTATCTGATGAAAAACGGCCATGTGATCAGCGAAATCAAAAAGAATAAGATTGGTCTGGAAGAATATTACATTGAACTGATGTCGCAGAAGGAGGGAAAGTAACATGGAAACAAAACGGGAACTGAAATTTGAATCGCCCAGCTTTTCAAAGCGGCTGAAGGGGATGCTTGGTGTGGACTTTTACCGGCTGTTCCATACGCCGATGTTTTACATTTTCCTTGTTATTGCTGCCATTATCCCGGCCATGGTGTCGGCCATGACAACGATGCCGGATGCCAACGGCAACAAAATGGAACCGCTGTATTCCAACGTGTGGCAAATCATTGCGGCGTCAGAACCGCTCTATGTTGTAAACAGCATTGCCGATTATGCCAACATGAACATGGTATTCATCTTCGGCGGAATCATGGTATCCATTTTCATCGGCCACGACTATAAGAGCGGCTATGTAAAACAGCTCTTTACGACCCATGCGAAGAAGCAGGACTACATGATGTCCAAGAGCATTGTCTGCGCCTTTGCCATGGTCTGCATGTGCATTACCTACCTCATCGGCGGCACCATTGGGGGCGTGCTGGCAGGTTATTCGCTGGAAGTAAATGTGGGATCGCTGATTCTTGCCATTCTTGGCAAAATGATCATGAGCTTCGGCTGGGCAAGCCTTTACACCTTCCTCAACATCATTTTCAGAAAATATTTCGGTGTTTCCATTGCGTCCAGTTTCTTCTTTGGTACCGGTATCCTGATCATTGGGATTGCTGCCATTGTTGAAAATCTGTCGCTTCCCACCTCCTTTTTGAACCTTTTCCTCTATGGTTCATCTGTCAATGCCTGCCTGGTAAGCGGGATTCCGACACTGCTCATCTGTGCTGCGGTGTCTGCGGCATGGGCAGTTATTTACAATGTGCTTGGCACACGGATTCTCTCAAAGAGCGATGTCTATTAAGAAGGAGGCGAGGCAGATGAATGCAGTTGAAATAAAAAATCTTTCGAAAAACTTCGGGGCGAAACAGGCGGTCTGCGGTCTGAACATGACCGTTCCCATGGGCGCTGTCTATGGCTTTATCGGTGAAAACGGTTCCGGCAAATCCACCACGGAAAAAATGATCTGCGGGCTGATTCCTGTAAGCGGCGGTTCCATCAAACTGTACGGGAAAGACTATACCGATGGAGCGGTAAGAGCAAGAATTGGCGTGCTGATTGAAGCGCCGGGCTGCTTTCCCGGTCTTTCCGTCTGGGATAACATGATGCTTCAGGCAGGAAATCTGAGCATCCCGGACGCGGAGAAAGAGGTTGTGAAGGTTCTGAAGCTGGTTCGGATGGAAGGCGCCGCAGGAAACAAATATAAGAACTGTTCCCTTGGCATGAAGCAGCGGGTCGGCATTGCCATGGCACTGCTGGGAGATCCTCTTCTGCTTGTTCTGGATGAACCGCTGAATGGTCTGGATGCCGATGGCATGAGAATCATGCGGGAAGTGCTGACTGATGTCGTAAAAGACGGAACACGCAGTGTAATCGTGTCTTCCCACTTGCTGGGAGAGCTTCAGAAGGTTGCCACGCATTACGGAATCATACGCCACGGAAAAATGATCCGGGAAATGACAGCAGACGAGCTGGATGCCGGCTGCCGTACCTATGTTGCGCTGCGGACCGGTGAGATGAACAAAAGTAAGATGCTGCTTGGCTGCAGGTATTCCCGTGTGGAAGAAGATGAAGCAGGCTTCCTTCGTGTTTATGACCGGACAACTCCGGAAGAGATTGTGACATATCTCTATGAAAACGGAATTTGTGTAACAGAAATGAGAACAGACAAGATCGGTCTGGAAGAATATTATATTGACTTGATGAAGGAGGGGAAATAAGATGGGAAACGCAGTAAAACTGGAAAATGTCAGCTTTGGCAGACGATTGGCAAGCATGCTGAAGGTTGACTTCAGACGAATGCTCCGCTCAAAGCTCTTCTACATTCTGATTGCCTGTGCGCTCGTCATTCCGATCCTCATTACTGTAATGATGACCATGATGGATGGTTCGGTTTCTGTTGATCCGCAGACTGGAGTGGAAACTGTTCTGGAAGGACCGGAAAATGCCTGGCAGTCCATCGGAACGCTGCCTGCGGACGGATCAGAAAACGGCGGTGCGGCAATGGGCGGTATGGATGTCATGAGCATGTGCAACATCAACATGATGTTCCTGCTTGCCGCCGTTTTCATCTGTCTGTTTATCTCGGAGGATTTCCGAAGCGGATATGCAAAGAACCTCTTTACCATCCGTGCCAGGAGAGGCGATTATGTTGTATCAAAAACCCTTGCAGGTTTTGTCTGCGGAGCTCTGATGCTGATCGTTTATCTGATCGGTGCAATGCTTGGCGGCGCAATTTCCGGTCTGTCTTTTGCCCTTGGTTCGCTGAATGCCGGGAACATTGTAATGTGCATGATTGCCAAGGTCTTTCTGATGCTTGTCTTTGTTTCGATTTTCGTCCTTGTCAGTGTGGGCGCAAAGCAGAAAGCGTGGCTGGCACTCTGTGGTTCTCTCGGTGCGGGAATGCTGCTTTTCATGATGGTCTCCCTGATTACTCCGCTTGGTTCCACGCTGTTCCATGTCGTTTTGTGTCTTGCAGGCGGTGTGCTGTTTGCAGTCGGCCTTGGAGCTGTCAGCAAAAGAGTGCTGGAAAAGACAAGTGTTGTGTAAGGGAGAGCCGTGTAAGGGAGCGGTGTGTGGCAGAAAGATCGGCCCGGTATGGAAAAATGTTTTTGTTTAACAGAACAGAAACAAAACAGAAATACATTTCAAATAAAAACAGAATATAATGCAGTCATGCTTGCGGTGGAAATGGAAGACGCAAAGCAGATACAGAACAGAAAGAAAAACGGGGTAAGCAAACATGAGTAATTTTCTGAAGAAGGCATTCAGCGATATGAAAGAAAGCGCAAAGGCGCAGCACGAGGTAGATAAAGCAAATTTCGCCGCAGCAAAGGCGGAATCGAAGGCGCAGTGGGAAGAGGCAAAGGCAATGGGCAAGCCGGAAACACGCAAGGCACTGATGCAGGAAGAGCGCGACAAGCAGATTGCGGCAGCGCAGGAACGTGCAGCAGAAGCACAGAAGCGCATTGATCTGGCGCAGGGCAGGAATTAAGACTGCGCAGGAGCGGGAGTTGTTGGAAGGAAGAAGACAGTTACAGTCAGGAGCAGCCGATTCAGGCGGAAAGGAAGAAAAAAATGGCAAAGTTTGCAGATGTAAATGAGAAGATTGCGGAGAAGGTAGTGAGCGGATACAAGAAAATCGAAGACGGCGTTGTCGGCGGCTATAAGAAAATCGAGGATGGTGTTGTCGGCGGCTACAAGAAGATGGAAGAGGGAGCAGTGGAAGGCTTCAATAAAGTAAGCGACAAGTTTGTTGATCTGTTTTTCGCAAAGGAAGGCGAGACCGTCGAGGAGGCAAAGGCGCGTCTTTCCGGCGAGAAGAAGGACGAGGAATAAAGCTTCTGGAACAGACAGAAAGTCAGAACGATAACAGGAAAAAGGTGCGGTGGAGGAGTCTGCCGCTTTTCCTGTTTCTATATGCGCGTCAGCAAGTCAGGAGATACGCCTGCGAGCAAACCAGACGAGTGCCGCGATGACGGGAGAAGCCGGCACGACGTGTTTTGTCTGTTCACAGAATGGACACAAATTAAAAACAAAACGCAAACAAAATCATGGTATACTGATAAAAAGAGAGAAGAGCGGAAATGAGTCCGCTTTTCTTTGGGTAAGGAGGTGGAGAATGGAAAAGCAGGAAAGCGGAGGAAAGAAGAGGAAAAAGCTTCCCTCCATGCCGAAGCTTCGTGTCTGGCAGCGGATCCTTCTCTATATTGCAATGGTTGTTTTTGCGACCCTTGCGCTGATCAGCGCCGCGTACGGACCGGAAAAACGGTTCTTTCAGATTTCCATCTATGTGTGTGCCGCAGCCACTCTTTTTCCAGGCTGCTGGTATCTGTTCTTCGACATCCGGTACGGCGTTAAGGATGTTATCCGGACAGGAATCGCCGCCAATCCCTACACCAGCCGTGTCGCGGCAGACTATGGACTGCGGACCGTCGTATTTGCGGTTCCCGGTGTGGTGAGCAACATCGTGTTTGCGATATTCAACGGTGTTGTTGGACTGGTAAGCCATTCTGCCTGGTTCGGAAGCCTGGCAGCCTATTACATCCTTTTGTGTGTCATGCGTCTTGGAGCCGTGCAGCAGGCACGACAGCTGACAGGAATGAGCAGAAGCCGGGATCGGGTACAAAAGGAAATCATAATCTATCGAAAGAACAGCATTCTGTTCATTCTGATGGCTGCAGTTCTTGGAGGCATGGTGGTCCTGCTGGTGCTGTCTCAGGGCGGGAAGAACTATCCGGGTCTTACCATCTACGCGGCAGCCGCCTATACCTTTTACCGGATCATCCATTCATCCATCAACGTGGTGAGAGTGAGAAAACAGAACTCGCCGCTTCTGACCATCATACGAAAAATCGGTTATATCGATGCGTGTGTATCGATTCTTACCCTGCAGAGTGCCATGTTTGCTTCCTTTGGCGGCGATCAGAAGATGCTGATCCGCGTCATGAACGGAATGACTGGCGGAGTGGTCTGCCTGATTGTGTTTGCTGTGGGAATCCAGGGGATTCTGGCAGCCGGGAAGATGAGCAGGAGACTGGCCGGCGGCGAAGAAGCCGCATGGGAGAGGAAAGAGGAAGATCTGGAAAAACAGACAGCAGCGAACATAACAGGAGGGAAAACATGATTCACATATTAGTAGTAGAAGATGATGGAAAGCTGAACCAGATTGTCTGCACCTATTTAAGTGACTGCGGATTCATGACAAAAGGCTGTCTCAATGCGCGGGATGCCTATGATGAGATGTACAACAATCTATATGAACTGATCATTTCCGATATCATGATGCCGGAGATCGACGGCTTTGAATTTGCCCGTACCGTGAGACAGGTGAACAAAACAATCCCGATCCTGTTCATGTCCGCCCGGGATGATCTGCCTGCCAAACAGAAGGGCTTTCAGCTGGGAATTGATGACTACATGGTAAAACCCATTGAGCTGGATGAACTGCTCCTTCGCGTGAGAGCGCTTCTGCGCCGGGCAAACATCGAAATGGAGCGGAAAATTACCATTGGAAATCTGGTTCTGGATGCGGATGGCATGAGTGCGGAGGTTGACGGAGAGGAGATCAGTCTGACGACAAGAGAATTCAACATCATCTACAAGCTGCTGTCCTACCCGAAGAAGACCTTTTCCAGGGCTCAGCTGATGGATGAATTCTGGGGCGTGGACAGTGAGACCAGCCTGCGGGCTGTGGATGTCTATGTGACGAAGCTGAGAGATAAGCTGTCCGCCTGCGACGGATTCAAAATAGTAACGGTAAGAGGACTTGGCTATAAGGTGGTGCTGCAGTGAAGGAACGAAAACAACAGGAACCGGTTAAACAGAGCCGCTTTCCCGCATCGCTGTTTGCAATTTTCTGGATAACCCTGTCGCTGATGTCAGGCGTCCACATCGGCATCATTGTGCTGATGAACCGGCTGCAGCTGAATGATGTTGTGCAGTGTGTGGTTCCTATGGTATACTGGGGACTGGTGGCTGCGGTGATTACGTTTGTTACCAGAAAACAGATCCGGGATTCCTACGACGAGCCGATGCATAAGCTGGCGGAGGCAACAAAAAAAGTAGCAAACGGTGACTTTTCCGTATACATGCCGACCTGTCACACGGCGGATAAGCTGGATTACCTGGACCGCATGATTCTGGATTTCAACAAAATGGTGGAGGAACTGGGCAGCATCGAAACGCTGAAAACCGATTTTGTTTCCAATGTTTCCCACGAGATGAAAACACCGATTGCAATCATCAAGAACTATGCGGAAATGCTGCAGGCGGAGGAGGTTTCCAGGGAGCGGCGGATGGAATATGCGGCTGCCATGGAAGATGCGTCGATCCGGCTCTCCAGTCTGATCAGCAACATTCTGAAGTTGAACCGGCTGGAAAATCAGCGGATCACACCGGAAGTGGAAGTCTATGATGTGTGCAGACAGCTTTGTGACTGTATTCTTCCCTTCGAGGAGGTCTGGGAAGCGCGCCGCATCGAGATGGAGATTGATCTGGAAGACGAGGCAATGGTACTGGCGGATCAGTCCCTGCTGGAGCTGGTGTGGAACAATCTGCTGTCCAATGCTCTGAAATTTACCGAACCGGGAGGCACCGTTACCGTGCGGCAGATTTCGGAAGACGGATATGTGAAGATATTCGTTGCAGATACCGGCTGCGGGATGAAGAAAGAAAGCATTCGGCACATTTTTGATAAGTTTTATCAGGGGGATACATCCCATGCAAAGGAAGGAAACGGACTTGGTCTGGCACTGGTGAAGCGGGTCCTTGAGCTTCTGAATGGTGACATTCATGTTACCAGCGAGGAGGGCGTTGGCAGTACCTTTACAGTGGTTCTGCCGGCTGTCCAAAATGAAACAATGGAGGAACCAGGTAATGGAGGAGAATAAGAAACCACATAAAAACTTTGTGGCTTATGAATATAAAGAGGTGATCGCGTCCAACAGCAATGCGTCCATGATGCTGGATGTCTATGAGTGCTTTGGATGGGAGGTGGACGGAAACATGCCGGGAGGAATGGAAACCTCCGGGATACCCCATGTGCCAAAGGTATATATCCGGCTGAAGCGTGACCGCAGGATTGTCAACAAAATGGAGCTGACCAGACTGCAGCGGAATTTTGAAGCATGCATGAAAGAAATTGAAACGCTGGAGCGGAATAAAAACTCTATGGCAACCATGTATGCGCTGATTGTCGGTCTGATCGGCACGGTATTTATGGCGGGCTCCGTCTTTGCTGTGACTGCACAGCCTCCTCATATCGGCTTATGCATCCTGCTTGCCATTCCTGCCTTTCTCGGCTGGCTGTTTCCGCCGTTTCTCTATGCAAAGCTGGTGGAGAAGGAACGTCTGCGCATCACGCCGCTGATTGAGGCGAAGTATGACGAAATTTATGAGCTTTGCGAGAAGGGGAGCAAGCTGCTGTATTAAGAAATGGTGAATTCCTGTCAACAGGTATACTGATAATCGGGAGTTAGAAGATGCATATGGAACAAGAGATCTGGAAGGAAAAACATTATTCCTTTTTCAAAAACAGTCTGTGTGAATATTTCCCCTGTCATCCCACCGATGACCCGGAAAATTTCAATTGTCTGTTCTGCTACTGTCCGCTCTATCTGCTTGGAGAGCGGTGCGGCGGAAATTTTGAGTATACAGAGAACGGCATAAAAAGCTGCGGCAAGTGTACCTTCCCCCATCGGCGGGAAAACTATGGCGCAATGATGGAGCGCTATCGAGACATTCTGGATATGCTGAAGGAGCAGCGTACAAGAGTGTGAAGATTTTGTGACATCCCCTCCTTTTCACGGTTTCTTTCGAATTAAAACACCGATTCTTCACAAACCAATGGTATTTTTCAGGTACAGTAATTGATCAGCAGATGACAGTTACCGGAAAATATCACAGTGGTGATATTGAAAATCACAACCAGTGGATATCATATCAACAGGAGGGTGTAATCATGACAGAAAGAAATCACAACGAACTGGAATCAAACGATTTTTATGAGACAAAGCGTGGAAAAGGCGGAAAGAATAGAAAGAACAGAAAAGGAACGGCACTGCTTGCTGCAGGCGCACTGCTTCTTTCCGGTGCGGTGATCGGAGGGGCTGCCGTTGGTTCCTTCTACAGTGCAGCACCGGCTGTGGCAGGTGAGACGGAAACCTTTGCGGAGACAGGAAACGACATTGCAGATGTGACGCAGATCACCGGTCTTCCGGATGTATCCGACATCGCACAGTCCTGCATGGCATCTGTTGTTTCCATCACAAATACCATTGAGGTAACGACAACTACCACAGGAAGCTCCGATCCGTTCTCCTATTTCTATGGAAATGGCAGAGGAGGAAGAACGCAGAGTGAGACTACGGTAGAGGAGACAGAAGCCTATGGTTCCGGTGTCATCATCGGTCAGAACGATACGGAGCTGCTGATTTTGACGAACAACCATGTTTCAACCTATGACACGTCCGGAAACAGCTATTTTTATCAATACACCGCGTCTTCTGTGAAGCTGACGGTAACGATGCCGGACGGAAAGGACTATGAGGCAAAGCTGAAGGGTTCAGACGAGGAAGCTGACCTGGCTGTCATCGCGGTTCAGCTGTCTGAACTGGAGGACACCACAAGAGACGCGATCCGAATTGCAACCATCGGAAATTCCGATGAGGTAAAGGTTGGTCAGGGTGCCATTGCCATCGGTAACGCCCTCGGTCTTGGACAGTCTGTAACAGTCGGCTATGTCAGCGCGCTGGATCGTGAAGTAACCATTGAGGACGGATATACAAGAACACTGATGCAGGTAGACGCAGCGATCAATCAGGGCAACAGCGGCGGCGGTCTGTTCAATGGAAACGGTGAGCTGATCGGTATCAACTCCGCAAAATATTCAGATGTTGGTGTAGAGGGCATCGGCTATGCAATCCCGATCACCGCAGTCAGCGAGATTGTAGAAGGTCTGAAAGTTCAGGAAACAAGAGATATGCTGGCAACGGAGGACAGAGGCTATCTTGGAATCTATGGTGAGGATGTCAGCGAGACAAGAGTCAGCCAGTACGGCTATCCGGCCGGCGCTCAGATCGTTTCCGTAACGGAGGGAAGTCCGGCTGCAGAAAGCGGGCTTCAGATGTACGATATCATCACGGCGGTAAACGGAAAGAAAGTCAGTGACTATACCGGATTAAGCAGCGCGTTAAGCTACTATGCGCCGGGGGAAACGGTAACACTGACGGTACAGCGGATCAATGGAAACCAGTTTGAAGAGCTTTCCATCGATGTCACACTGGCACAGAAAAGCAGTATTGAATAACCAGGTATGAGAAGGGTGAAAGAATCGGAGCGCTTTGCAAAATGACTTCGTAAAAGGCTTCAAAAAATGACTTTGTAATAAGCATTCACGTGAAAAATCCCCTCCGCAAATCATCAGGCGCCACGTGCTGTGGAACCGATTGGATGGTTGCGGAGGGGATTTTCGGTTTACAAATCCGGAAAACATGCCGGTGGCACGTTTAGCCGGATGTGCCTGCATCCAGAAAGATGTGCCAGTGACATGACAGTCAGACCTTCATTTGGAATCATTGATGCAGGTTTTCCATCGAGTGGAACAGTCGCTTCATATCATCTGGAAGCTCCGCCGTAAAGCACATCTGCTCACCGGTGATCGGATGCGTAAATTCCAGCTGCCAGGAATGAAGCGCCTGCCGGCTGATCCGGGAGAAATCCGGACAGTAGAGAAAGTCACCGGGCAGGGGATGACAGATGTGCTTCATGTGCACACGGATCTGGTGGGTGCGACCGGTTTCCAGCCGCAGCTTTACCAGTGAAAGACCATTGTGAAACTGCAGCCGTTCGTAGTGGGTGACAGACCGTTCTCCGTGCTCCGGATCCACGCAGCGTTCAATGGTGGAGCCGTCCACACGGGCGATAGGGGCATCAATGGTACCGGATGGAGGAACTTCTCCAAACGCTGCTGCCAGATAGGTTCGGCGGATCTGTCTGTCTGCAGCCTGAGGACCGAGGATCGCCGCGCTGAGCGGATTTTTCGCAATCAGCATCAGACCGGTAGTGTCCCTGTCAAGCCGGTTAATTGCACGGAACAAAAACGGAGAGGATTCCTGGCGGTAATGCCAGGCGCAGGCATTGGCAACGGTATTGGTATGGTGTCCCATGGAGGGATGGACAGGCATGCCGGCCGGTTTGTCGATCACGAGAACATCCTCGTCTTCGTATACAACAGAAAGCGGAAGCTTTGATACCGCCAGCTTTTCGGAAGCAGGAAATTCCGTCAGGTGAATGTTCAGACAGTCTCCTGCAGTCAGGCGGCGTGTGGTATAGGCCTGGCTTCCATTAAGCTGAATGCCATCGGAGTAACTTCGAAGATGAGAAAAGAGCCGCGCGGAATAGCCGCGGGCAGCGAGATACCTCTCAATGGTAAGTCCGTCTTCGCCCGGAGCAATGATGTAAGAGAAATTTCGATCCATGTTACTTGATATCAATTGCCTTCTTCTTCCATTTTCCCGTGCGATAGGCGATGAACGTCAGGACTGCGCCGGAACACCAGGAAACAAGCAGAGAAACCATAACACAGGTATTGCTCTTTGTAAGCCATGCCAGCACATAAGCGACCGGAACACGGATGGCTACGGTGGTGATCAGGGAAATCCACATTGGAGTCATGGTGTCACCGGCACCACGCATCACGCCGGAGAGACACTGAGTAACGGCCATTGCAATGTAGCCCACAGCCAGAATGCTCATCATCAGGCGGCTCGTGGCGATAACCTCCGGTGTACTGGTAAAGATTGCCATCAGATGCTTTCCGAGAATCAGGATCGCGCCGGTAATAACTGCAGAGGTAACAACAGCGATAATCGTACCTTCCTTCGCTCCCTGTGTGACGCGGTCATACCGCTTCGCGCCGATGTTCTGGCCGGCAAAGGTGGTCATTGCTGTTCCGAAGGAGAAGTTGGGCATCATGGCAAAGCCGTCGATTCGCATCACAATTACGTTGGCAGCTACGAACTGCTCGCCGAAGCTGTTGGACAGGTTCTGAACAAGGAGCATTGCCATGGAGAACACAGCCTGAGTCAGACCGGACGGGATACCGAGCTTTACAATCAGCTTTGTATAGAAGGCTCTCGGAATCAGATACTTTCTTGAGGAGTCAAACAGATCGCTCATCTGGCGAAGCTTGCGGTAGCAGAGGACTGCGGAAACAGCCTGCGCGATGATGGTAGCAAGAGCCACACCGGCAACACCCATCTCAAAATAGCGGACGAACGTGTAGTCAAGAACGATGTTGATCACCGTTGCCACCAGCAGGTAAATCAGGGCGGAGGTGGAATCACCGAATCCGCGGAGGATACCGCTGAGAATGTTATAGTATGCGGAGCCCATGACACCGACAAGCAGGATCAGCAGATAGGATTCACACCAGTCGATGTAGGATTCCGGTGTGTTCAGCAGTTCAAGGAGCGGCCGCGAGACAAGGGGCGCGAGAATCATGACGATCAGGCTGGCAATGAAGGTCAGCGTGATGCTGGTTCCGATGCTGTGGGAAAGCTCTTCACGCTGGCGTGCGCCGTGGTACTGGGAGACCATGATGCCGATTCCGACAGAAATGCCGACGAACAAAACAAGAAGCAGATTCATGATCGGTCCGGCGCTTCCAACGGCGGCAAGGGCATTATCGCCGACAAACTGTCCGACGATGATGCTGTCAACGGTGTTGTAGAGCTGCTGAGCGATGTTTCCGATCAGCATGGGGATGGAAAACATGATAATTTTCTTTCCCGGACTTCCCTCGGTCATATCGACCGGGGCAAATAGACGACTGAGTACATTGGCCATTTTTTCTTCCCTTTCTTATTCCTGGTATTTGCGCCAAAGCGCTGTAATAAAGAAAAAAACCCGTAGAGCGAGTTTTTTGATACAAACCGAATGTAACGTTTCGGTTTCCACTATTTTCTATTCTATCATAGAATTGGGTGAGCGTAAAGTAAATTTATTTAAGAAGTCAGTGGCGTTCCCGGAACGAATGCGGATGCCAGATGGAAATCGGGGAAAAGGGCGGAGTTCCTTGACGAACAGATATGGGTGAGGTAAGATAGAAGAGACACGGAAGAAAACAGCCGGAGAAATAAAGTCATGGATGACGTCAAAAACGACGGCAGAAAAGGGAGAGAGTTATGAAGATATTAGTGATAAACGGAAGTCCGAAAGGAAAAAACAGCATTACGCTGCAGACAATAAACTATCTGGAAAAACGGTATCCGGAGCACACCTTTGATGTGCTTCATGCGGGACAGCGGATCCGCGCGCTGGAAAACGATTTTGCACCGGCCAGAGAAGCAATTGAAAAGGCAGATCTGCTGCTGTTTTCCTATCCGGTGTATACGTTTCTTGCGCCTTGTCAGCTGCACCGGTTCATCGAACTGCTGAAGGCATCCGGTATTTCCCTGGAAGGCCGCTTTGCAACCCAGTTTTCCACCTCCAAGCATTTCTACGATGTAACGGCGCACCGCTACATTCAGGACAACTGCCAGGACATGGGAATGAAATACATCCGCGGACTGTCTGCAGACATGGATGACCTGCTGAGTGAGAAGGGGCAGAAAGAAGCGGACGATTTCTTCCGGTTTATCTGCTGGTCTGTGAAACAGAATGCTTATGAACCGCTGCCCGAGCCCATGAAGGCGGCAGCACACACTCCGGTCAGTGCTCCGGAAAAAGACGATGCGAAAAAAGAAGGAGACGTGGTCATTCTGACGGACTGTGAACCGGAAAACCGCCAGCTGCAGTCCATGATTGACCGTTTCCGCGCCGTTCTTCCTCTGCAGACAAGGATCGTAAATATCCGCGAATATCCGTTTCAGGGCGGCTGCCTTGGCTGCTTCAACTGCGCGGCTTCCGGCACATGCATCTACAAAGACGGATTTGACGATTTTCTGCGCAACAACATTCAAAAAGCTCAGGCCATCGTGTTTGCGTTTTCCATCAAAGATCATTCCATGGGAGCCAGGTTCAAGATGTATGATGACCGTCAGTTCTGCAACGGGCATCGGACCGTTACCATGGGAATGCCGATGGGCTATCTGGTCAGCGGAAACTACAGTCAGGAATTCAATCTGCAGATGGTTATTGAAGGGCGGGCCCAGGTGGGCGGCAATTTCCTTGCCGGTGTCGCAACCGATGAAATCGATCCGGATCATGAAATCGACCGGATGGCAGACGCCCTCACCTATGCCTTAACGAACGGCTACGTTCCGCCGCAGAACTTCTATGGTGTAGGAGGCATGAAAATCTTCCGCGATCTGATCTGGCAGATGCAGGGAATGATGAAGGCCGATCACAAATTCTATAAGGAACATGGACAATATGACTTCCCGCAGAAGAAACCGGGACGGATGCTGGCAATGTATCTGTTGGGAGCGATGATTTCCAATCCGAAAATCAAAGCAAAGATGGGAAATAAGATGACGGAAGGAATGCTGATGCCGTATCGGAAAGTGCTGGAGCGGATGGACTGTCCGGAAAAATAAATTACGGTCAGCATACGTGTCCGGATCGCGGCGAAGGGGTGGCGGAGCATCACACCAGCCCCAGGGCAAACGAAAGGATGGTTCCGACAACACCTGTTCCAAAGATTGCTGTAATCGCTCCGATCTTCCACTTACGGATCGCAAAGAAAGCTCCTGCGAAGAGCAGAAATTCGATTACATGGAAGTTTTCCAGTGCAATGTCCGCCAGTCCGCCATGAAACACGCCAAGCAGAAGAATGGAAAGTCCGGCATTGGCGATCAGGGCGACCACGGCAGGGCGCAGGGCAGCGAGAACCTTCTGGACACCGCTGAAATTGCGGTACTTATAATAGAAGTAAGCCAGTGTCAGACAAATGATGAAGGATGGAATGATGCAGCCGATGGTGCAGAGGAGCATTCCGGGAAGACCGCCGAGGCGAATACCGACAAAGGTAGCAGAGTTGATGGCGATGGGACCGGGCGTCATCTCCGCGATGGTGATCAGGTCTGTGAACTGTTCCATGGTGAGAAGCTTATTGATGGTGACGACCTGCTCCTGAATCAGCGGAATTGCAGCGTAGCCGCCGCCCACACTGAGAAGACCAATCTGAAGAAAGCTGAAAAACAGTTGAAGCAGAAGATCCATGGTTAGTTTTCCTCCTTTTTCTGCAGGTTCACTGACCGGATCCGGTCAATGAAGACATCGGCAATGCCTGCCGCAAGACAGGCAAGAATGACAAACATGGCGTCCACAGAGAAAAAGCAGACGGCGATGAAAGCAGCAGCCATCAGGACGATGTAGAACAGACGATGGGTCTTGATTACGTTGGACGCCAGTTTAAGAACCACATCAAAGATAACGGCGGCAACACCGGCGCGCATCACCTGAAGCGCCGTCGCAACCACGGGATTGGTGCGGAACTGGTCATAGAAAAATGAGATAATGGAAATAACAATCATTGGCGGCAGAATCGTTCCGAGAACGGAGATCAGAGCGCCGGCAACGCCGAAGATGCGGTAACCGAGAATGACGGAAGCGTTTACCAGAATCGGACCGGGCGACGATTGGGCGATTGCCGAAATGTCCAGCATTTCATCTTCATCCAGCCATTTCAGCTCCTCCACATATTTCTTTTTCAAAAGGGAAATTGCCACAAACCCGCCGCCAAAGGCGCAGCAGCTTAGCAGAAAATTAGAATAGAACAGCGTCCAGAGCTGTTTTTTGTCAATGGAATGTTCAGATTTCATTTCAATCAACCTCCTCAGAAACCGGAAATGGAAACCGGCTGACGACAAACGTGTGTCTGTTTCTCAAACAGTATAAGGGAAAAAGTCCGGATTGTAAACCACAACGAAAAAAATAACGGCCTTCTGTTGTCATGAGAGGGAAAATGGATTATAATCACCTGTATGACAGAACAATAAAGTACATGGCATCTGCCATAGGAAGAGGATAAAGATGAAGGTACTGATCATAGGAGCCGTAGCCGCAGGCACAAAAACCGCGGCAAAGCTGAAGCGCTGTGACAGGAGCGCGGAGGTAACCATTCTGACCAGGTCTGCGGATATTTCCTACGCAGGCTGCGGCCTCCCCTACTATGTGGGCGGTCTGATTGAGAACCGCGGGGAACTGATTGTGAACACGCCGCAGAGCTTTGAAAAGCTGACTGGCGTGAAGGTATGGACCAGACGGGAAGCGGTAAGTGTGGATACGGACAGGAAACAGGTAAAGGCAGTCAATCTGGAGAATGGGGAGGAAGAGATCCATTCCTATGATTCTCTTGTTCTGGCTGTTGGAGCATCAAGTGTGGTGCCGCCGGTGGAAGGCGTGTCTGTAACCGGTGTCTTCACGCTCCGGACCCCGGATGACGCAGTACAGATGAAAGAATTCATCCAGGAGACGCCGGTGAAACGGGCCGTTGTTGTGGGCGGAAGCTTCATCGGGCTGGAGATGGCTGAAAATCTGCACGCCAGAGGAATTTCCGTAACTGTGATTGACAGTGCGCCGCAGATTCTGCCCAATGTGCTGGATGCGGACATGGCTGACTATGCAAAACGCCATCTGCAGAAGCAGGGAATCCGTGTCCTGACCGGTGTGAAAGCAGATGCGGTTGAGGGAGAAACGTCAGTAACGGCAGTCCGCACAGCAGCTGGAAGGCTGGCCTGCGACATGGTCGTAATGGCAGCAGGAATCCGTCCCAATACCGGTTTTCTGGAAGGAACCGGTATTGCGATGGAAAAAGGCCTTATCCTGGTTGATGGTCAGATGAGAACAGGCGCGGCGGATGTTTATGCGGCAGGCGACTGTGTGATGGTAACAAACCGGATCACCGGACAGAGACAATGGTCGCCCATGGGCTCTTCTGCAAATTATGAAGGCCGGACGCTGGCGCAGATCCTTGCGGAAGGAAACTGTGCTCCCGGCGGCTGTACGGAAGATTTTGCAACGGATGCTGCAGGGCAGGCGAAGAACAGATGCGGCAGGCGATATCCCGGTGTCCTTGGCACTGGCATCGTAAAGCTGCCCGGACTCAACTGCGCCCGCACCGGTCTGACAGTCGATCAGGCGAAGGCAGCCGGCTATGAGGTGGAGACTATTCTCAGCGTTCATGACGATAAGGCACATTACTATCCGGATTCATCCGTTTTTCTGATCCGTCTGATCGCAGATAAGAAATCGCGCAGACTTCTTGGCGCGCAGGTCATGGGAAGCGGTGCTGTGGATAAGATCATAGACGTGGCAGTAACCGGAATTTCCATGGGAGCAGCGCTGGAAGATTTCGAAAACATGGATCTTTCCTATGCGCCGCCGTTTTCAACCGCGATTCATCCGCTGGTGCAGGCAGTCTATGTGCTGGAGAACAAGATGGATGGAGTCCTGGACAGCATGACTCCGGCGGAATACATGGCGGGAGCGGCAGATGACTATCTGGTGATCGACGCGTCCAAAGAGCCGTCAATCCGCGGCGCGAAGGTTCTTGATGTGACAGCGGTGGACGGACCGGTGGAAGGAATTGAGAAGGATGCGAAGCTGCTTCTTGTATGCAACCGGGGAAAACGGGCGTATCTGCTGCAGAATCGTCTGAAATACTATGGATATACCAACACGAAGGTTCTGGAAGGCTCCACCGTGTTCAATGAGGTAAAAGTGAAAGCAGTCTCTGCCGTATCCGAAGCGGAGAAGACAAAAGTAAAGGCGCTTGGATTCCTGTTTGATAAGACAAGCACAGACCGGTTCAACGGACGGGTAATTACCAGAAACGGAAAGATCACAGCGAAGGAGAGCGCGGTGATCGCAGAGGCGGCAGAACGGTTCGGAAGCGGCGAGATTGCCATGACTTCCCGAATGACCATTGAAATTCAGGGCGTTCCTTATGATAACATTGAGCCGCTGCGTGAATTTCTTGCTGCAGCCGGCCTGATAACCGGCGGAACCGGCTCCAAAGTGCGTCCGGTGGTGTCCTGTAAGGGAACGACCTGCCAGTATGGTCTGATCGACACCTTTGATCTGTCCAATGAGATCCATGAGCGGTTCTACCTTGGATACAATCAGGTCAGGCTTCCCCATAAATTCAAGATTGCGGTGGGCGGCTGTCCAAACAACTGTGTCAAGCCGGATCTGAATGATCTGGGAATCATTGGCCAGAAGATACCGGTGATCGATTCCGGCAGATGCCGCGGCTGCAAAGTCTGTCAGGTGGAGAAAGCGTGTCCGATCCATTCCGCGGCAGTGATTGACGGAACGCTTGTGATTCCGGAAGAAACATGTAACCACTGCGGCCGCTGTGTCGGAATCTGTCCGTTCAAAGCCGTGGAGGAATTTACATCCGGATACCGCGTTTATATCGGCGGAAGATGGGGCAAGCGTGTTGCCCAGGGCCGTTATCTGGACAAGGTGTTTACGGAGAAGCAGGAAGTTCTTGATGTGGTTGAGAAAGCAATTCTTCTCTTCCGTGAGAAAGGAATCACCGGAGAGCGGTTTGCGGACACGATTGCAAGAATCGGCTTTGAGGAGGCACAGCGTCTGATTCTTTCCGATGAGCTGCTTGCGTCAAAGGAAGAGAATCTGGCAGCAGAGAAGCATATGAAAGGCGGGGCAACCTGCTAAGTCAATTTGGAGGCGAAGAAACGATGAACATAATCATTATCGGCTGCGGTAAGGTTGGTACATCCCTTGCAGAGCAGTTAAGCTCGGAGGGGCATGACATCACTGTGATCGACAGCCGGTCCGATGTGGTACAGAGAATGACAAACCAGCTGGATATCTGGGGATTGAGCGGAAATGGTGCCAGCTATTCCGTTCAGACAGAAGCGGGAATTGAGAAAGCGGATCTGATGATCGCAGTGACCAATGCAGATGAAGTGAATCTGCTTTGCTGTCTGGTTGCGAAAAAAGCAGGTAACTGCCAGACCATCGCCCGCGTGCGCAATCCCATCTACCATCGGGAAATCCGCTATATTAAGGAAGAACTTGGTCTTTCCATGGTCATCAATCCGGAGCTGGCGGCTGCCATGGAAATTGCGCGTCTGCTGCGTTTCCCCACGGCGATTGACATAGATACCTTCGCGCAGGGCAGAATCGAGCTGCTCCGCTTCCGGATTCCTCAGGGCTGTCCGCTTTGCGACCAGCAGCTGAAGAACCTTGCCGTTCTGAATCGCTGCGAGGTGCTGGTCTGTGCACTGGAGCGTGAAAATCAGGTCGTGATCCCGGATGGTAATACGGAACTTCGCGCCAACGATACGATTTCCATTGTGGCTTCACCGGGCAATGCCAGCCGCTTTTTCCATCTGATCAACATCGAAACCAATCAGGTGAAAAACACCATGATCATCGGCGGCGGAAAAATTTCCTTCTATCTTGCAAACCGTCTTCTGGACATGGGAATTGATGTCAAGATTGTGGAAAAAGATCAGGCGAAATGTGAGGAACTCTGTGAGCTGCTGCCGAAGGCCACCATCATCCATGGGGACGGAACGGATCAGGAGCTTCTTGAGGAAGAGGGAATTGCGCAGGCGGAAGGGTTTGCGGCAATGACGGGGATTGATGAGGAAAATGTCATGCTGGCTCTTTACGCGAAGAGCATCAGCAAGGCAAAGATGATCACCAAGGTCAGCAGCACAACCTATGATTCCATCATCAATTCTCTGGATATTGGCAGCGTGATTTATCCGCGCCACATCACAACGGAATACATTCTTCAATATGTCCGTGCCATGCAGAATACCATTGGCAGTAATGTTGAGACGCTGTACAAGCTGGTAGACGCAAGGGCAGAAGCGCTGGAGTTTATCATCCGCGAGCCGGGACCGGTAACGGATATGCCGCTGCAGAATCTGAAGCTGCGGTCCAATCTGCTGGTATGTGCCATTCACCGAAACGGTCAGATCATCATCCCCAAAGGCCAGGATTGTCTGAAAGTGGGAGATTCGGTTGTCATCATTACGACCCATGTCGGTCTGAAGGACATCCGTGATATTCTGAAATAATGGGCGGTGGAAAAAGATGAACTATAAAATGATACGTTACATTCTGGGCAGTCTTCTGATGGTAATGGGGGCGCTGTTCCTGCTTCCCATCCTGACTGCGCTGATTTATCGGGAATCCTGTGTGTTCCGTTTTCTGGCTGCAGCAGCAATCTGCCTGCTCATCGGCTTTCTGATGCGCAGAAATAAGACGAAAAATACCAGAATCTATGCGACGGAAGGCTATGTTGCGGTGGCGCTCAGCTGGATTGTCATGAGTATTTTTGGCGCAATGCCGCTGTACTTCAGCGGCTTCTATCCCAATCCCATCGATGCCCTGTTTGAAACGGTTTCCGGTTTCACCACAACGGGAGCCACCATCCTGAGTGATGTGGAATGTCTGCCGAAAGCCGTTCTGATCTGGCGAAGCTTTACCCACTGGATCGGAGGCATGGGTGTTCTTGTGTTCATTCTGGCGATTCTTCCGGTGGCCGGCGGCTCCAGCATGCATCTGATGCGGGCAGAGAGCCCGGGCCCGGCAGTCGGAAAGCTGGTGCCCAAGATCCGCAGCACAGCAAAGATCCTCTATGGTCTGTATATTGCGATGACAATTTTGATGATGATTCTTCTCATCATCGCAGGCGCGCCTGTGTTCGATTCCATCAACCTGGCGCTGTCCACAGCAGGAACAGGAGGCTTCGGCTTCCTCAATGACAGCGCAGCCAGCTACAATTCGACGATTAAAATCATCATAACGGTGTTTATGACGCTGTTCGGCATTAACTTCAATGTCTATTTCTTTCTCTATGCAGGCAGCGTGAAAGCTGCGCTGAAATGCGAGGAAATGCGTGTCTATCTTGGAATCATCGTTGTCTTTTCCCTGATCATCGGCTTTGACATCATGGGAATGTATGCGGCGCCGGGGGAGGCTTTCATCGATTCCTTCTTCCAGGTTTCCTCCATCATCACAACAACCGGATTTTCAACAACGGATTTTGATCTGTGGCCTAGCCTGTCGAAATCGCTGCTGGTACTGCTGATGTTTATCGGCGCTTGTGCGGGAAGTACAGGAGGCGGTATGAAGGTATCGCGGATCATCATCATGTTTAAATCCATTGGAAAGGAAATTTCTTCCATCACGCACCCGCGGATTGTGAAGAAAATCCATCTGGAATATAAGCCGGTGGAGCATGAGGTGCTTCGTTCGGTAAATGTCTTCGTCATGGCATATCTGTTTCTGTTTGTCGGCTCTCTGCTGATTATTTCCGCGGAGGGAAAGGATCTGGTGACGAATTTCACCGCCGTGGCAACGACAATCAATAACGTAGGACCTGGTCTGTCAAAGGTAGGCCCGATCTGCAACTTTGGTCACTATTCGAATCTGTCCAAACTGGTATTTATTTTTAACATGCTGGCAGGACGTCTGGAACTGTTCCCGATGCTGGTCCTTTGTACACCGGGAGTCTGGAGAAAAAGCAGGAGGTAACTGGAAATGGAATTGATACAGGCAATGAAAGAAAGAAGAAGCGTCAGACGTTTCAATGGTCAGCCCGTTGACCGGGAAGTAATGAAGAAAATCGTGGAGTCCGCTGTCTGGGCGCCGTCCTGGAAGAACAGCCAGACACCGCGCTACACGGTGATCGACAGCCGTGAACTGATCGATGACATCGCAGAAAACGGATGCCTCGGCTTCGAATTCAACACAAAGACGCTGAAGCAGACACCGGTTCTGGTGGTGGTTTCCTATGTGAAGGGAATCTGCGGATTTGAGAAGGACGGTTCCTACACGACCGGAAAGAAAGACAGCTGGCAGATGTTCGATGCCGGTATTGCGGCGCAGACCTTTGTGCTGGCGGCCCATGAACAGGGTGTCGGAACGGTTATGCTTGGAATTTATGACGGGGATTATGTCGGAGAAAAGATCGGACTGCCCGATGATCAGGAGGTTGCTGTCCTGATTGCAGCCGGATATGAGAAGTTCAGACCGGATGCGCCGGGACGTAAGAGCGCGGAGGAAGTGATGCGTTTCCTGTAAGCCGTGACGCGTGGAGCTGTGTTCTGGCAAATAAAGAGAACGGATTGCGCGGCGGAATCGGTAAAGCCTGGATTTCAGGCGTGATTGTTATGTGGAAGAAATGCAAAAAACGGATCTGTCTGTGATGAAATGAACAGAAAGATCCGTTTTTTTACATGAGCAGCGAGTTTCTTCTCGTTCCTGTATTCGGCAGGGATGTCAGTAACATGCAGGTCAGGTCAGATGGGTTCAAAATCATCCGCGCCATGCTTGCACAGCGGACAGACAAAGTCAGCCGACAACGTCTCACCCTCGTAAACGTAGCCGCAGACGGTGCAGCGGTAGCCCTTTTTCTGCTCGGCGGCAGCCGGTTTCTGAGGCTTTGGTTTGATATTGCTCTGGTAGTAGCCGTAGGTTACGCTTGGTGCGTCACCGATTACTTCACAGTCCGTCACTTCCGCAATGAACATGGTATGGGTTCCAAGATCGATCATGTTGGTGACCCAGCAGGAAAGGAAGGCGTTTGTGTAGCTGGTCAGGTAAAGCAGACCGTTGCCGGAGCGTGAGGTATAGTGGAAACCGGAAAACTTGTTTGTGTCCTTACCGCTCTGGAAGCCGAACCGCTGGAACACTTCAAACGGTGCGTTCTCGGTCAGAATGGAGACATTGAAGGCATGAGTGGATTTGATCACATCATGGGTGTAGTTGGATTTGTTGACCGTTACGGAAATCCGGTTCGGAGAAGTCGTTACCTGAGAAACCGTGTTCACGATGCAGCCGGTGTCTTTTCCGTCTTTCTTTCCGGTGATAACGAAAAGACCGTAGCTGAGCTTATGCATTGCCTTTGTATTCATGAAAACCTCCTGTATTCATAAAATGATAATGATTACTGATTTTATGGCTTCATTATAATATGGGTGTCAGGAAATGTCAAGGGACAAATCCGCTTTTTTCCAGTTCTATGCATTTTCCAGTTCTTTATTAACTTATCAATGACTAAAAAAGTCATTAAAGAACTTAAACAATTCTATTGTGCTTAAGCAGACACTTTGATATAATCAGAAACAGACAGCCATGTAAGAAATTCTGGCTTACACGGCTTCTGTATGTAAATACGCGTACACGAGCGACAATGCAATAAAGGAGACTGCGAATGGAACGAATGATGCTAAACAATGGCTGGCACCTTTGTGAAAAGGGCAGCAGTGAATGGATACCGGTGACCATGCCGGGATCTGTGCTGTCCGGACTTCTGGCAGCCGGAAAGATCGAAGACCCCTACGATCGCGAAAATGAGTACATAGTCAGAGAAAAACTGGCGAATGATTTTATATTCCGAACCTTTTTTCCGGTGGAGGATGTGTTTCTTGCGAAAAAACATCAGGTGATGGTGTGCGAAGGACTGGACACACTGGCAAAGGTTTATCTGAACGGAACGCTCATCGGCAGCGCCGACAACATGCACCGCACCTGGCGTTTTGACTGTGCCGGTGTTCTGGCAGCAGAGAACTGTCTGGAAATCCACTTTGATTCCGCGCTGACCTTCATTCGCAGTTATGAGGGAACACCGGGAAAAGAGATCAGCTATGTTCCAACCGGATGCATTTCCGGAAATCACTACATCCGAAAAGCCCATTCCATGTTCGGCTGGGACTGGAGCGCACAGCTGCCGGATATGGGAATCTGGCGCCCTGCCTTTCTGGAATTCTTTGATGAGGTGCGGATTGAGGATGTCCGGATCCGCCAGAAGCATGAACGGGGAGAGCTGCCGGCAATCGGATCCGTGTCTCAGAAGGACTATGTCCGTGCCTGCGAAGGAAAGACGAAGGTAACGGTTTGCGTGGATGTGGCTCTGGAAGGAATGGGTGACGGCTGTGAACTGAAGGCAGTGCTGCTGGCACCGGATCAGACCGAAACGGCATCCGCATCGGCGCGGATTTCGCAGGGAGGAGACGGTTTTGACGGATGCACAGGCAAAGACAATGCGGGATGTACAGGCAAAGACAGGGCAGGATGCACAGGCAAAAACAGTGTGGGACGCAATGCGGATGGCATGTGCAAAACGGCAACGCTGCGTCTTCCGGTTGAGAAGCCTCAGCTCTGGTGGTCCAACGGCCTTGGCGGCCAGCCGCTCTACACCCTGAAAGTGGAGCTTTCCGCACCGGAAGGCGCGGAAACAAAGGAATATACCATCGGTCTGCGCACGATGGAAGTCAGCCGTCAGAAAGACCAGTGGGGCGAGGACTTTGCCTTTGTGGTCAACGGCGTAAAGATCTTCTCCATGGGTGCGGACTGGATTCCGGAGGACTGCGTTTACCCGTGGATCACAAGAGAACGGATCGAGCATCTGGTCAGCTCCTCTGCCCGCGCCAACTATAACATGCTCCGCGTCTGGGGCGGCGGCTACTATCCGTCGGATGATTTCTATGATCTGTGCGACCGCTATGGCCTCATTGTGTGGCAGGATCTGATGTATGCCTGCAACGTCTACGACTTTACCCGTGAATTTGAAGAGAACATCCGCCAGGAAACCATTGACAACGTAAGGCGTCTGCGCCACCATGCCTGCCTCGGTCTCTGGTGCGGAAACAACGAGATCGAGTCTGCCTGGGATCATTGGGGAATTGCAGAGACCCACTGCGCGGCACTGAAAGCTGACTACATTAAGCAGTTTGAATACCTGCTTCCCCGTGTAACGCAGGAAGAGGACGATGTGACCTTCTACTGGCCCTCCTCCCCGTCTTCCGGCGGCTGCCTGGATGACCCGGACGATCATAATCGGGGAGACAACCATTACTGGGATGTATGGCACGGCTTAAAGCCCTTCTCCGATTACCGCAAACAGTATTTCCGTTTCTGCTCCGAATTCGGTTTCGAGTCCTTCCCGGAGCGAAAAACAATCGATACCTTTGCACGCCCGGAAGACTGCAACATTTTCTCGCCGGTCATGGAGAGTCATCAGAAAAACGGAACTGCCAACGGAAAGATTCTTTCCTACATTTCAGAAAACTTCCGTTACCCGAAGGATTTCAATAGCCTGATCTATGTCAGCCAGCTTCTTCAGGGAATCGCCATCAAGGCGGGCGTTGACCACTGGCGCCGTCACCGCGGCCGCTGCATGGGTGCGCTGTACTGGCAGATTAACGACAACTGGCCGGTGGCATCCTGGGCCAGCATCGACTACTATGGCCGGTGGAAAGCACTGCACTACATGGCAAAGGAGTTCTTTGCGCCAAAAGCGGGAAGCATCTACATCGAAGGCGGGAAGGCATTTGTGGCTGCAGCCAATGAATCACTGGAAAACAGTCCGGTCCGTGTGACTGTGCGCATCCGTACCACCGGTCTGGAAACACTTTATGAAGAGACGGTTGCCTGCACGGTGCCGGCACAGACAAGCAGAATTGTTTTTGAGAAGGATTTTGCAGTGCTGATTGCGGGCCGGGAGCGCACCGTGTTTGTGGAGGCGGATTATCAGTGGCAGGATCAGACAGCAAGTGTCGAGGTTGAGACGTTTGTTCCCTATAAGCACATGGAGCTGCAGATGCCGCAGATTCAGACAGAAGTGACGGAAACGGAGAAGGAATTCCGGATCTGCCTGACAACGGACTGCTTTGCTCCCTTCGTGCTGCTGGAGCTGGAACAGGCGGATGCAGTCTTCAGTACCAACTATTTCTGCCTGACAGAGAAGACACCGTTCTCAGTTACCATTAATAAGGAAGATCTGAAAGCGGAAATGACGATGACTGCGGAGGAAATCCAAAAGAAGCTGTCAATTCGTACATTACGTGAGTCCTATGTTTAAGAAGTGAAACGGGAATTCCCGGTGATTGAAAGTTACGCGGGCAGTGAGTCGGGCGAGGGCACCTGCGCACGCATCAGGCGAAGGCGGACTCGTCAGAGGAAACGTTTGCGAATCAATGAAAGAGAGGATAATAACATGCCAGTTCTGTACAATGAAAAAGAAAAGGTATTTGCACTGAACACAAAGAACACAACCTACATGATGGGAATCGCGGATGACAAATACCCCGGTCATCTGTATTACGGAAAGAAGCTGTCCGCTCCCTGCGGCGAGTACCTGATGCGCACCGGTGAGAGCCCGCTTGTTCCGTCCAAACTCAAGAGAGAGATGGTGTCCTTCATGGACAGCTTCCCCATGGAGTACCCGGCCTTCGGCATTGGCGACTTCCGTGACACCTGTCTCACCGTCCGCACGGAAGCGGGACACAGAGGATGCGAGCTTCACCTGGACAGCTGGAAAATCACAAAGGGAAAGCCGGGACTGACCGGACTTCCGGCAACCTTTGGAACCGAAGAAGAGTGTCAGACCCTGGATCTGATCATGAAGGATCCGGTGATCGGCTTAAAGGCAACGCTGCGTTACAGCTGCTTTGAAGACGTGGATGCGATTACAAGAACTGTGCTTCTGGAGAATGAATCCGACCGGCCGCTGTACCTGGAAAAGGTGCTGAGCACCAGCGTGGAGATGGATAATGATCGTGGTTTTGAGCTGATCACGTTAAGCGGCTCCTGGGCAAGAGAGCGCAACATCATCCGCCGTCCGGTTGTCAGAGGAAAGCAGGGAATCGGTTCCGTCAGAGGCGAAAGCAGCCATCAGGATCACCCGTTTATTGCTCTGGTATCGAAGGGAACGGATCAGGACAAGGGAGAAGCTTACGGATTCCACTTTGTCTATTCCGGAAACTTCATGGCACAGGCAGAGGTAAACCAGTTTGACATGGTTCGCGTGACTATGGGCATCCATCCGGAAGGCTTCACCTGGAAGCTGAACCCGGGCGAGACCTTCACGGCACCGGAAGTGGTTATGGTCTACAGCGATGAAGGAATCGGCAAAATGAGCCGCACCTACCACGATCTGTACCGCAGCCACCTGATCCGCAGTCCATACCTTCACAAAGAGCGTCCGATCCTGATCAACAACTGGGAGGCGACCTACTTCAACTTTACAACGGAGAAGCTGATCGCCATCGCAAAAGAGGCAAAGAGCTGCGGTATTGAGATGCTTGTCATGGATGACGGCTGGTTCGGTCACAGAAATTCGGACAACAGCTCCCTGGGCGACTGGTTTGTCAACGAGGAAAAAATCCAGGGCGGCCTGAAATATCTGGTGGATCAGGTTAATGCCATCGGTCTGAAATTCGGCATCTGGTTTGAGCCGGAAATGATCTCCCCGGATTCCGAGCTGTTCCGTGCCCATCCGGACTGGGCGATCCAGATTCCGGGAAGAGAACCGGCTCAGTGCCGTGAGCAGTATGTGCTGGACCTGACAAGAAAGGAAGTCAGAGACTATGCCTATGAGTCTGTGGCAAAGATCCTGCGCAGCGCAAACATCGCTTACGTCAAGTGGGACATGAACCGTCAGCTGACGGACATTGGAAGCCCTGGACTGGCGGCTGACTGTCAGGGTGAGCTGTATCACCGCTATGTACTGGCTGTCTATGAGATGCAGGAGCGTCTTGTGACCGAGTTCCCGGATCTGCTTCTGGAAAACTGTTCCGGCGGCGGTGCGCGTTTTGACCCGGGCATGCTTTACTACAGCCCGCAGATCTGGTGCTCCGATGACATGGATGTGCCGGAGCGTCTGGCAATTCAGGAGGGTACCGCTCTCTGCTATCCGCTGTCCTGCATGGGCGCCCATGTCGGAGCATCCCCGAACCATACCACAGGCCGTGTGGCGCCGTTTGAGACAAGAGGCCATGTGGCTCTGGCAGGAACCTTCGGCTACGAGCTGGATGTGACAAAAATCCCGCAGGAGGACCGTGACATGATCCCGGCTCAGTGCGCGGACTACCACAAGTACCATGGACTGATTGCAGACGGTGATTACTATCGTGTGGATTCCTACTATGAGAATCACTATTTCGACTGCTGGGAAGTGGTTGCAAAGGACAAGAGTGAGGTTCTCGTCACCTGTGTGGAGGTGTGGAACCGTCCTAACTTCAAGAGCCGCAAGATCTGTTTCAAGGGTCTGGATCCGAAGGCAATGTACCGTCTGGAAGGAACGGATCAGGTATATCCGGGTGATCTGCTGATGTATGGCGGATATCTGCTGCCAAGAGCGTTCGGCGACCTGAAGAGTACGCTTCTGCACTTTGTAAGAGAGTAATATTAAGTAGTATTAAGCAGAAATAATTAAAAAATAGTTGGGAAACAACTGAAATTTAAGAAAGATTCCTTGACAAACGGATTTATTTTGCTTATACTGTGAAAAAAGAGGAAAGGCGTGGTAACGATATGCGCAAAACAGTAAGACTGGCGGACATTGCCAAGCGGCTTGGTGTAAGTACAGTAACCGTTTCCAATGCGCTGGCAAATCAGAAAGGCGTCAGCGAAGAGATGAGAGAAAAAATCAAGGCAATGGCAGCAGAAATGGGCTATCAGCCGGTTGGCTCCGCTGCCAGTGTGAAGGAATCGGTGAACATCGGTGTCATTATTTCCTCCAAGTTTCTGGATGATCAGATGACGTTTTACTGGAAGCTGTATCAGGAACTGTCTGTGATCTGCGCGGAACAGAACTGTTTTCTCCTGTTTGAAGTCCTGAAGATGGAAAATGAAAAGCAGCTGGATCTGCCGCTTCTGGTTCGTGAGCGAAAGGTGGAAGGTCTGATTGTCATGGGCGAACTGAGCAGAGCCTACCTGCGCAAGCTGGTAGACAATGCCGGAATGCCGGTTCTGTTTATGGACTTCTATGCAGGCGGGTTTGATGTGGACTGCGTGATTTCAGACAACTTCTACGGAATGCATACCATGACCAGATATCTGGTAAAGCGGGGCCATAAAAAGATTGCCTATGTCGGTTCCGTTTACGCAAACAGCAGCATCACGGACCGGTATTTCGGTTATCTGAAAGCGGTCCGTCAGTATGGACTTCCCGATCGGGCTGACTGGGTTCTGGAAGACAGGGAAAAAGAAACCTTCCAGATGCTGGAGATTGCGCTGCCGGAAGAAATGCCGACTGCTTTTGTCTGCAACTGCGACCTGACTGCCAGCGGGCTGATCCGCCAGCTGAAGGCGAAGGGATATCGCGTGCCGGAGGATGTGTCAGTTGTCGGATATGATAATTTCCTGTTTGCCGGACTTTGTGACATCGGGATCACCAGCTATGGCGTAGACATGCCGGAAATGGCAAGAGTGACGCTGAAGCAGATGAGAGACCGGATCCGCAAAACGGTGGCAGGTCCGGGAAGGCTGTACACTGTGAGCGGACGGATCGTGGAAAAAGACAGCGTGAAGGTTCTGGAGAGATGAACAGGAAGAAAAACGCGTAAATCGACAAAAACGGCTGTACGGATTCGATTGAGAAATCGGATCCGTACAGCCGTTTTTGTCGATGATGCATCCAGGCGAACGTACCAGTGACACGTTTGCCCGGATGCGTTTTGAACAGTCAGGAGTGGAGCCTTCGGTATTCACCCGGCGTAACAGAATATTGTCTGTGAAACAGATTGATGAAATGGTTTGTGTTGTCAATCCCTACCATGGAGCCGATTTCATTGACACGGCTGTCTGTCTGAAGAAGCAGTCTGGCCGCAGCTTCCATTCGCCGTTCATTCAGCCATGTGATCGGCGGCTTGCCGAAGGCTGCCGTGAATTCCCTGGCAATCCGGAATTTGCTGATGTGGAAGCGGCGCTCCAGATCGTCCAGACTGACATGCTGCTGATAGTGATCGTGAAGCTCCTTTCGAATCGCCAGAAGATAGGACTGAACAGGAGGAACGTCCTGTCTGGAGGCTTCCCGGATCAGCTCTGTCAGGAGCTTTGTCAGAGCGGAAATCTGCCAGAGCGGGTCATCGAGAGAATGGGGAAGACGGGAAAACAGGTCATCCCAGAGCAGCGGAATCCCGGACTGTCTGGAAAGTGTCAGAGAACTGGCGGTCAGTGTGTAAAAACGCTGATAATAATAGTCGGCGGCCGGACCGTCGAGAAACAGAGAAGAACAGCTCCAGCCGGAGGATGAGGCGGTCAGTGTATGAGGCCTGTCAAGAGGAAAAAAGAGAAGACTGTCTTTCTGACAGGAAACGGTCTGTCCATCAACAGATATTTCACCGCTGCCTTCCAGTGTGCGCAGAAGGCGATAACCGGGAAGGGGAGAAAACTCGGCTCTCCAGGGCTGGGTGCTGCCGGTCCGCAGAATCCCATGGGGATAGAGGAAGGGAACCGGATCGGCAGCAGGAACCAGCAGAAAATCTTCGGATAAGCCGTGGCGGGTCAGTGCCGCGGTCAGGCGGCGATTATTTCTGTATGTAGTATAGAAATCCATGAAACACTCCTTTGCTTGCAGTTGACAGGGAAGAAACGTGAGTAAGTGGTACTTTTGTTGTACGGTTAAGCTAAAAACGCTTAAAAAGAACTTAAAATAAATGCGAAAAGCGGATGGAGGCATGAAAAAAACAAAAAATGTATGAAAAATAAAAGCAATAGACAACATTTTCGCTTTTGTATAAAATAGTGAGAAAAAAACGACACCCCTGTCCAAAAACGCACTAACTGAATAAAATTATACAAGATACTGTGATAAAAGTCAAGATAGATTGATGTATTTTGCTCATACACGTGCTAATATAAACTTACAAAAATTAAGTTAAATAAACTTAAAAACGTAAAACAACGGAGGTAAGAAAATGAAAGTTAAGAAACTGACCGCACTGGTAATGGCTGGCGCTATGATGGGAACCATGGCTATGAGCACCATGGCATTCGCAGAAGAGGCTGAGCTGCCGACTCTGGATACCATCGTTCTTGGTGAGGATTACACCGATCTGGAAGCTACCATCAAGGTACTGACCCACAGAACTGACATCGTTGACACGGTATTCGCTGAGTACATTGCATCCTTCAACGAGCTGTATCCGGGAATCACCGTTGAGTATGAGGCAGTTACTGATTACGCGGAGGACATCAAGATCCGTCTGACCACCGATGACTGGGGCGATATCTGCATGATCCCGACCAACCTTCAGAAGAACGAGCTGGCTGACGAGTTCATCAGCTTCGGTGAGAAGGAAACGCTGGATACCATGTATGTTATGCTGAACAACTTCACCTATGATGGACAGGTTTACGGTATTCCGTCTACCGGTAACGCACAGGGCGTTGTTTACAATAAGAAGGTATTCGAGGCTGCAGGCATCACCGAGCTTCCGAAGACTCCGGATGAGTTCATCGCTGCTCTGCAGGCAATCAAGGACAACACAGAAGCAATCCCGCTGTACACCAACTTCGCTGCAGGCTGGACCATGGGCGCATGGGACGCTTACGTTGGCGGTTCTGCAACCGGTGACCCGGATTTCATGAACTATGGTCTTGTACATGCCGAGAATCCGTTCGCAGACAACGGCGAGCAGACCGGTCCTTACGCAGTTTACAACGTACTGTATGAGGCAGTTGCTCAGGGTCTGATCGAGGATGACCCGACAACGACCGACTGGGAAGGCTGCAAGGGCATGATCAACAACGGCGAGATCGGCTGCATGGTTCTCGGTTCCTGGGCTGTTGTACAGATGCAGGAGGCTGGTCCGAACGCTGCTGATATCGGATACATGCCATTCCCGATCACTGTTGACGGCGCACAGTACGCTGCAGCAGGTCCTGACTACTGCTACGGTATCAACGTAAACGCAGAGACCGACAATCAGATCGCTTCCCTGCTGTATGTAAAGTGGCTGACCGAAGAGTCCGGCTTCTCCTATGATCAGGGCGGTCTTCCGATCTGTGTAGGCGGCGAGTATCCGGATGTTCTGAGCGCATTTGACGGTGTAACTCTTGTTGTTGACAATCCTGCAAAGGAAGGCGAAGAGGATCTGTTCGGAAACATCAACACCGATTCCGAGGTTGGTCTGAACATGGACAATACTCATGTACAGATGGTACTGGAAGAGGCTCTTCAGGGTGGAAAGACCATGGAAGAGATCGCAGCTGAGTGGAACGAGGCATGGGCTGAGGCACAGGCTGACTACGAGGTTGAGGTAGCTCCGTATGAGTACCAGCCGATGGGCGCAGCAGCTGAGGATGAGGCTGTTGAGGAGACCAGCGCAGCTGAGTAATTTTAGAAGAAATGAGACGGAATAACCGTTTCCATATCGTTTGGCAGCAGCTTTGCTGACGGATTCCTTACGGCACACCTGTTTTGGCAGGTGTGCCGTATCATGAAACGGCGAAAAATGAAAATTCAAACACGTCAGAAAAGAAATAGGAGATCAATATGCCAGGTACAACGTTAGGTAAGCAAAAAAAGCCATTTGGTCAGTGGCTGCGGACGAGAAAAGTCCAGCAGTGGCTTGTGATCATTGCTTTTATGACAATCCCGCTGATTTTGCTGGTTACATTTTCCTATGTACCCTTTGCAAAAATGTTCGAATTCAGCCTTTACAAGATGAAGCGCTACGACAGCAAAAACAATAAATTCATTGGTCTGGAGAATTATCTGGACGTCTTTTCCAGAGATGACTGCTTCAATTCCCTGAAGCTGGCAGGTTACTACATTGTGGCATCCTTTATTCAGCTGGCGATGGCACTTTATTTTGCGACCATTCTCTGTTTCAAGGTAAGGGGCGGATCCCTGTTCAAGGGTCTGATCTTCTTCCCCTATCTGATCAGCGGTATCGCCATCGGTTTCATCTTTAAATTCTTCTATACAAGAGGTTTTGTATTTGATACCGTCCTCAGCTGGATTGGACTCAATCCCGAATCCCTTCCATACTGGCTGAAGGACACGAGGATCAACAACGCGTCTCTGGCAGCAACCTCCGTCTGGCGTTACATGGGCCAGAACATGGTTCTCTTCCTTGGTGCAATGATGTCGGTGGATCCGACGCTCTACGAGGCATGTGCCATCGACGGTGCCAATTCCTGGGCAAAGTTCCGGTACATCATGCTTCCAAGCATCAAGTCCGTCATTCTCTTAAACATGATCCTGTCGATTTCCGGTTCCTTAAGTGCGTTTGAGCCGCCCTATGTAATCACAGGCGGTACCTTCGGTACTTCTACATACTTTGTCATGATGAACAGCCTTGCTCATGAAAAGGGCAAAATCGGTCTGGCTGCCGCAATGGCAGTTGTCCTGATGGGACTGATCTTTATTGTAACCATTGCCCAGCAGGTAATCATGAAAGTGGCTGATGAGGACTGGAGAGAAGAGCGGAGAAATAAAAAGCTTGCCAAGGCAAGAAAGAAAGCGGAAAAGGAGGCAAGAGCATGACTGCAAAAATGAAAATTGGTAAAATCGCATGGACAATTATCAAATATGCGTCCCTGCTGCTGATGTCCTTTATCGCTGTTGTTCCGGTTGTCAGCTGTGTCATCACGGCATTAAAGACTCCGGAGGAATATGCACAGACCAATGTAATGGAAATGCCGCAAACCTTCTACCTGGGCAACTTCAAAGAAGCGTTTGTGTCGGCAAACATGCTGACGGCATTCATGAACTCTCTGATTGTTCTTGTAGTCGTACTTCTTCTTTCCGTCATGTTCGGTGCAATGCTGGCCTATATCCTGAACCGATTCAGCTTCCCGGGCAGAGGACTTGTCCGCAATCTGTTCCTGTTTGCCAGCCTTCTGCCGGGTATTGCAATGCAGGTTACTACCTATAAGATCATGTACAACCTGGGACTGATCAATTCCATTCCCGGTTACATCATTCTTCTTTGCGGAACGGATATCATTTCCGTGACCATCTTTATCCAGTTCTTCGAGAACCTTCCGAATTCTCTGGACGAGTCTGCCATCATGGATGGCTGCACCTACTTCGGTGTGTTCTTTAAGATTTTACTGCCGCTGTTAAAGCCGGCAATCGTGACCGTAATGATCCTGAAGGGTGTAGGTACCTATAATGAGTATTACATGGCAAATCTGTATCTTCAGGACAAGAGCCGCCTTGTTACCATGGCGACTTCCCTGTACAAGTTCACCGGCCCCCTTGGAAATCAGTATAACCTGATCTGTGCCGGCGTTCTGATCACGCTGACTCCGGCCCTGATTGTGTTCATCCTGTGCCAGAAGCAGATTTATGCAGGTCTTGCAGCAGGTTCGGTAAAGGGCTGATTGACGGAACACGAAGGTTTGTTATATAATAAGGAAGCGTATTTTGCTAGAGGAGGAAAAAGATATGGAAAAGGTAACAATTTACAGCCCGGAGGTTAAGAACGTACCGTGGCAGGAGAAGCCGGAAGGCTTAAAGGGCGCACCGATCTGGAGATATACTGAAAATCCGATCATCGGCAGAAATCCGATCGAAGGTGTTGCACGTATTTTCAACAGTGCCGTAATGCCTTACGGCGATGAATTCATCGGAGTGTTCCGCGGTGAGCAGACCAACGGAATTCCGTACATCTATCTTGGAAGAAGTAAGGACGCGATTCACTGGGAGTTTGACCAGAACAAGATTCCTTTCGTAGATGAGGATGGCAACCCGTTCATGCCGATCTATGCATATGATCCGCGTCTGGTAAAGGTTGAGGACACCTACTATATCATCTGGTGTCAGGATTTCTATGGCGCGTCTATCGGTATGGCAAAGACCACCGATTTCAAGACCTTCACCCGCATCGAGAATCCATTCATCCCGTTCAACCGCAATGCAGTTCTCTTCCCGAGAAAAATCAACGGCAACTATGTGATGCTGTCCAGACCAAGTGACAGCGGACATACCCCGTTTGGCGACATCTTCCTGTCTGAGAGCCCGGATATGGTTTACTGGGGCAAGCATCGCCACGTGATGGGCAGAAGCAGCGAATGGTGGGAGAGCGTAAAGATCGGCGGCGGCGCAGCTCCGATTGAGACTTCCGAAGGATGGCTGCTGTTCTACCACGGCGTATCCGGAACCTGCAACGGATTTGTTTACAGCATCGGCGGCGCAATTCTTGACATTGACAACCCGTCTGTAGTAAAATATCGCTGCGAGAACTTCCTGATGACTCCGGAAGAGTGGTATGAGGAGAGAGGTTTTGTACCGAATGTAGTATTCCCCTGCGCAACCATTCATGACAGCGTAACAGGAAAGATCGCCGTTTACTACGGTGCTGCTGACAGCTATGTTGGACTGGCATTTACACAGGTAGACGAAATCGTAGCCTACATTAAAGAACATAGTCACGTAACCGAGTCTGACACGGAGATTGGAAAGAGATAATGGAAGAGATCAAGAAGACGTTGAAAAAGGAATTTGAGGATCACCTGAATCAGGTCATCCTTCCTTTCTGGATGAACCTTCGGGACAACCAGTATGGCGGCTTTTACGGATATGTAGATATGGATCTGAATGTTGTTCGGGATGCAGTAAAGGGCTGCATCCTGAATAATCGTATCCTCTGGTTTTTCTCAAACGCCTACATGACCTTAAAGCGTCCCGAACTGCTGGATTATGCAAAGCATGCATATGAATTTTTAAAGAACGCCTGCCTGGACAGAGAGTGCGGCGGTGTATACTGGTCCGTTGCCTGTGACGGCAGGGTAGAGGAAGACATGAAGCATACCTACAATCAGGCATTTGCAATCTATGCGCTGTCTTCCTACTATGATGTATCCGGTGACCAGGAAGCGCTGGATATCGCATGGTCTATCTATGATGTGATCGAGGCAAACTGTAAGGATGAACTGGGCTATCTGGAAGCCTTTGACCGGAACTTTAAGCCGGTAAGCAATGAGAAGCTGTCCGAAAACGGCGTCATGGCAGAAAAAACCATGAATACCCTGCTCCATGTAATGGAGGGCTACAGCGAGCTGTACCGTGTGACAAAGGATGAACGTGTCGGCGCAAATCTGCGCTGGATGCTGGAAATTCTGGTGAAGAAGGTCTATAATCCGGCACTTCGCAGACAGGAAGTGTTCTTTGACCGTGAGTGGAACAGCATCATCGACCTTCATTCCTACGGCCATGACATTGAGACCTCCTGGCTGGCAGACCGTGCCCAGGAGATTCTTGGCGATCCGGAAGTGGAAGCGATGCTGCTGCCGGTAACAAAGGAGCTGGCTGCGCGCATTTACGAGAGAGCGTACTGTGACAGCTCTCTGCTCAACGAGTGCGAACGCGGTGTGGACAGCACGATCCGCATCTGGTGGGTTCAGGCGGAGGCAGTTGTCGGCTTCATGAACGCATACCAGAGATGCCCGGAAAAGACGGAATATTTTGAGGCTGTGAAGTCTATCTGGAACTACATTCAGAATGTTCAGACGGACAAGCGCCCCGGATCCGAATGGTTCTGGTCCATGGATGCGGACAGAACGCCGTCTGCCGGTAAGCCGATCGTTGAGCCGTGGAAGTGCCCGTACCACAATGGACGCATGTGTTTCGAGATGATGAAGCGTCTGTCGGAATAAGAGAGGAATTTTTGCCCGTGTCTGCGGATGCGGGCAGATGTAAGAGAATCTGCTGCCGGACCGCGAGGGAAGTGCGCAGGATGATGCAAGGAGAGAAACAGAATGAAGCTTCATGAGCAGTATTTTGTAGAGAAAAATAAGCTGGAAAAGCTGATTGCGACAAAAAACCGCAAATCCGACTTCTATAATGGAATTTATGACCGCTATGAAAATCCGGTCCTGACAAGAGAGCACATTCCGGTTGAGTGGAAATATGACTTAAATCCGGAGATCAATCCATATTTCATGGAGCGCCTTGGCGTAAATGCCGTGTTTAATTCCGGTGCCATTGAGCTGGACGGCAAGTTCTATCTGGTTGCCCGTGTGGAGGGAAATGACCGGAAGTCCTTCTTTGCTGTGGCAGAGAGTGACAATGGCGTGGACGGATTCCGTTTCTGGGATTATCCGATCCTTCTGGACGATGTGTGCCCGGAGGAAACCAATGTTTACGATATGCGTCTGACAAAGCATGAGGACGGCTACATCTACGGTGTCTTCTGTTCCGAGAGCAAGGACACCACAGTAAACGACCTGTCTGCTGCTGTTGCGGCAGCCGGTATTGTCCGCACAAAGGACTTAAAGACCTGGGAGCGTCTGCCCAACCTGAAGACCCTTCGTTCTCCGCAGCAGAGAAACGTGGTTCTTCATCCGGAATTTATTAATGGAAAGTATGCCTTCTATACCCGCCCCATGGACGATTTCATCGACACCGGAAGCGGCGGCGGTGTTGGCTTCGGTCTCTGCGATGACATCGAGCATGCAGTGATTGACGAAGAAATCATCACCAGCAAGAGAAAGTATCACACCATCACCGAGGCAAAGAACGGTGCCGGTGCAGTTCCGATCAAAACAGAGAAGGGCTGGATCCACATTGCCCATGGTGTAAGAAACACAGCAGCAGGTCTCCGCTATGTCATCTATGCCTTTGCGACTGCGCTGGATGATCCGTCCAGAGTGATTGCAGAGCCGTCCGGCATGCTCATCGGACCGAGAGACTGGGAGCGCGTCGGTGACGTTTCCAACGTTGTGTTTACCAATGGTGCCATCGTAAAGGATGATGTGGTCTACATTTACTATGCGTCCAGCGATACCAGACTTCATGTGGCAACAACGACCATCGACCGTCTGGTTGACTATGTGTTCCAGACACCACAGGATCCGGGCCGTTCCGTGGAGTGCGTGGCGCAGCGCTGCGACCTGATCCGTAAGAATCTTGAATATCTGAAGAGTCTTTAAGTGACAGCAGAACCCTGCGGCAGAATTGTTCTGCTGCGGGGTATTGTTGCTTGTGAGACATGATGGGCTGCTGAGTCAGCGAAAAGAACGAAAAATAGACGGTCATCCCGGCGTGTCAAAAACAGACTGAGCGGCGGGATGCAGTGTAAAAAAGACGGAAAATGACAGAAATGGAAAGACAACCGGAGGATGATGAAATGAAACATGGATTGGCAAACAGAGGAAACTGGGCAAAGCTGAAGCAGGTGATGGCACGCGCAGAGGCGGGGGAGACACTGAATATCGGATTTCTGGGCGGTTCCATCACACAGGGAAGCCTGTCATCGACACCGCAGACCTGCTATGCATATCTGGTCTATGACTGGTGGTGCAAAGCGTTTCCGAAGGCAAAGTTTAACTATATCAATGGCGGAATCGGTGGGACAACCTCTCACTTTGGCGGGGCAAGAGCATGGAGTGACGTGCTGATGTACCGCCCGGATGTTGTTGTCGTGGATTTCACAGTGAACGATGACGCAACGGAATTTTTTGAAGAAACCTTTGAGGGTCTGATCCGTCGTCTTCTGCAGGCACCGTCCGCACCGGCTCTGGTGATCATGAACAATGTCTGCTACGATACCGGCGTGAATGCCCAGGCGTATCACAACCGCATCGGCGCTCACTATGGAATTCCCTGTGTCAGCATGAAGGACAGCATTTATGCGGCCATGGAGGCAGGAGAACTGGTGAGAGGAGAGCTGACTCCGGATGATCTGCATCCGAATGATAAGGGACATGCGCTTGTGGCGGGACAGATCACTGCGCTTCTGGAAGAGGTAAAGGCGGATTGGAAGAATCCGGAAACGGCTGCAGAGTTCCCGGCGCCACTGACAGAAAATGCCTATGAAGCCAGTGCGCGCCTCCAGATTCAGGACAACTGTGCGCAGCTGAAGGGATTCATGGCGGATACCGTTGAAAAGAAAGGAATCTGGGATAATTTCAGAAACGGATGGACGGCAGAGCAGGTTGGTGATTCCATTGTGTTTGAGCTGGAGTGCTCCTGCCTGGCGGTTCAGTACCGCAAGTCTGTGGAGCAGCCGGTTCCGGTTGCAGCCGCAGTGATCGATGGAGATGAAGCGAATGCGGTTGTGCTGGACGGAAATTTCGACCAGACATGGGGAGACTGTCTCTATCTGGAGCCGCTGCTGCACCATGGGGAGAAGAAGATGCATCGGCTTGAGATCCGGGTGACGGACGCACAGAATGTGGTGAGACCGTTTTATCTTGTTTCTGTGATTTATGCGTAAAAGAGACGTTGGTTAAAAGTCGCAATTTCCTGACGGTTTTTAACGGATTCTTTGGGATAAAGAGAAAATCGATCCGGCTGCCGCAAAAAGGATGGACAGCAGCCGAAACTGATGATAAAATAAAAATGATGTCTGCATGAAACGATACGGTATGACAGGAACGCTTCATGGCAGGGAAAGCGAAAGGAGTATGCATTTCATGAACGTAATGGAAAGCTATAAGTATTGGACTGAGTCTCCGATTTTTGACGAGGCTACCAAGGCGGAGCTGAAGGCTCTTGAAGGAAACGAGGACGAGATTTTTGACCGGTTCTATAAAGAGCTGGAGTTTGGTACCGGCGGTCTGCGCGGTGTCATCGGTGCGGGAAGCAACCGCATGAACGTTTACACCGTAGGCAAGGCGAGTCAGGGTCTTGCAAACTACATTAAGAAGCAGGGTGCACAGGAAAAGGGAGTAGCCATCGCCTACGATTCCCGCCGCATGTCACCCGAGTTTGCAGATACGGCTGCCTGTGTGTTCGCAGCCAACGGCATCAAGGCATACATCTTTGATTCCTTAAGACCGACTCCCGAGCTGTCCTTTGCGCTTCGTGAACTGGGCTGCACAGCCGGCGTCGTTGTTACAGCAAGCCATAACCCGCCTGAGTACAATGGTTACAAGGTTTACTGGGAAGACGGCGCACAGATCACCGCTCCGAAGGATCATGAGATCATCTCCGAGGTAAATGCGATCACGGACTATGCGGATATTCAGAAAGTGTCTGCAGAAGAAGCGAAAGCTTCCGGTCTCTATGAAGTGATCGGTGCCGAAATTGATGACAGGTACATGGAAGCGTTAAAGAAGCTGGTTCTTCATCCGGAAGCGATTAAGGAAATGGCTTCCTCCCTGAAGATCGTTTACACACCTCTCCACGGTACCGGAAACGTTCCGGTTCGCCGTGTTCTGAAGGAGCTTGGCTTTGAGAACGTTCTCGTTGTACCGGAGCAGGAGCTGCCGGACGGCAACTTCCCTACCGTTTCCTACCCGAACCCGGAGGACAAGAAGGCATTTGCGCTGGCTCTGAAGCTGGCTGCCGAGACCGATGCGGATCTGGTGCTGGCAACCGACCCGGATGCGGACCGTCTTGGCGTTTACGCAAAGGACACAAAGACCGGCGAGTACATGGTATTTACCGGAAACATGTCCGGCATGCTGATCTGCGAGTATCAGCTGGAGCAGAAGAAGGCTCTTGGCCGGATGCCAAAGAACGGAGCACTTGTCACCACCATCGTTTCTTCCAACATGGCTCAGGCAGTTGCGAAGGAATATGATGTGGACTTCATCGAGACGCTGACCGGCTTCAAATTCATCGGTGAGCAGATCAAGTTCTTCGAGCAGAGCGGAAGCAATGAGTATCTGTTCGGCTTTGAGGAAAGCTACGGCTGTCTGGTTGGTACCCATGCAAGAGATAAGGATGCGGTTGTTGCAGTGATGGCTCTCTGTGAAGCAGCTGCTTATTACAAGACACAGGGAATCACGCTCTGGGACAAGATGATCCAGATCTATGAGAAGTATGGTTATTACAGAGAAGATCAGGTATCCAAGACCTTCAAGGGGGCAGACGGAGCAAAGAAGATGCAGGAGATGATGGACGCTTATCGTCAGGATACTCCAAAACAGGTTGGCGCTTACCGTGTGCTGAAGTTCCGTGATTACAAGAATGATGTGATTGTGGACATGGCAACCGGCGAGAAGACTACCACAGGACTGCCCAAGTCCAATGTACTTTATTTTGATCTGGAGGATGATGCGTGGTTCTGCGTTCGTCCGTCCGGCACCGAACCGAAGATTAAGTTCTATGCAGGGGTAAAGGGTACCGGCATTGAGGATTCCGTTGAGAAACTGAATGCACTGCTTGACACGGTTCGCGATTAATCACAGAAGAGGGAATAAAAATGGAGAAGTTATTCAAGTTTTTCAAATTCAAAGAGAACAGAACCGACGCGAAAACAGAAGTGATCGCCGGTATTACCACGTTCATGACCATGGCTTACATACTGGCTGTAAACCCCAGCATTCTCGGCGCGTCCGGAATGGATAAGGGTGCAGTCTTTACCGCTACCGCGCTGGCATCTGCGCTGGCATCCTTCTGCATAGCATTCTTTGCCAACCTGCCGTTCGTTCTTTCCGCCGGCATGGGTCTGAATGCGTACTTTGCATACACCGTATGCGGTGTAATGGGATATTCCTGGCAGATCGCGCTGACCGCTGTATTTGTGGAAGGTATTATCTTCATCCTGCTGTCTCTGACCAACGTTCGTGAGGCGATTTTCAACGCGATTCCGGCAAACCTGAAGGTTGCTGTTTCCGTTGGTATCGGTCTGTTCATCACCTTCATCGGTCTGCAGAACGCTCACATCGCAGTAGACAGTGCAACACTGGTTTCTCTGTTCTCCTTTAAGAGTGCAATTGCCAACGGAACCATGCAGTCTGAGGGAATTACTGTTGTTCTGGCACTGGCTGGTCTTCTGATCACTGCTTTCCTTGTAATCAAGAAGGTAAAAGCAAACATTCTTCTTGGTATCCTGATTACCTGGGTTCTTGGAATCATCTGCGAGCTCCTCGGAATCTATGTACCGGATGCAGAAGCCGGCTTCTACAGCCTGCTTCCGAGCGGAATCATCTCTGCTCCGTCCTCCCTGTCCTCTACCTTCATGAAGCTGGACTTTTCTGTTATTGCAACCTTTGACTTCGTTGTTATCGTGTTCTCCTTCCTGTTCGTAGACATCTTCGATACACTGGGAACACTGATCGGCTGCGCATCCAAGGCTGACATGCTGGATAAGGACGGCAAGCTGCCGGGAATCAAGGGCGCGCTGCTGGCTGACGCAGTAGGTACGACTCTTGGTGCATGCCTTGGTACTTCTACCATCACCACTTTCGTTGAGTCCTCTGCAGGTGTTGCAGAAGGCGGAAGAACCGGTCTGACCTCCATCGTTTCCGGTCTTCTGTTCCTGCTGGCTCTGCTGTTCTCCCCGATCTTCCTTGCAATCCCGTCCTTCGCGACTGCACCGGCTCTGATCATCGTAGGATTTATGATGATGCAGCAGGTAACAAAGATCATGTGGGACGATATGCTGGAAGCAATCCCGGCATTTATCTGCATCATGGCAATGCCGTTCCTGTATTCCATTTCCGAAGGTATCTCTTTCGGCGTTATCTCCTACGTTGTATTAAATGCAGCAACCGGAAAGGCAAAGAAGGTAACTCCTCTGATGTACATTCTGGCAGTTGTTTTTGTTCTGAAGTATATCTTCATTTAATGTACGGATGATAAGATGGTAAACATTTAAGTTGAAAAGCCACCTGTTTTTTGCAGGTGGCTTTTTCCAAAAAAAACGCCGGTCTGGCAGGATGGGTTTCCGCCGATCTGGCAGGATGGGTTGCCGCCGATTTGGCAGGACGGGTTGCCGTGGTCTGGCAGAGTGGACCGCCACCGGGCTGGTGGATTTGGCTGCCGTCGGCATCGGCGCAGGAAGGGAGTGTCTGATGAGAAGATGTGTCATAGTAGCGGGAGCGGAGATTGAACGGTATGATCTCGTCCGCAGGTATCTCAAGCCGGATGATTTTTACATCTGCTGTGACTGCGGATTAAGACATCGGGAGGGTCTTGGAATCCTGCCGGATCTGATTGTGGGAGATTTTGATTCCCATGAAAATCCCAATCTGGACGTGGAGACAATTGTTCTTCCCTGTGAGAAGGACGATACGGATACTGTCTTCGCGATAAAGACAGCTGTCGCCAGAGGGTTTGAGGAGTTTCTGTTGGTCGGTGTCATTGGCGGCCGTCTGGATCATACTCTGGGAAACGTTTCTGTCCTTTACATGCTGGATTCCATGGGAAAGCGGGCGCTTGCCGTGGATGATCATGCGGAAATGCGGGTGGTTTCATCGGAAACGGCCAGAATTGGAGACCAGTTTGCTTATTTTTCCCTGCTGAATCTGACAGGAACCGCGGAAGGAATTTCCATTACAGGAGCAAAGTATCCGCTCAATGACGGGACAATTACCTGCGACTATCAGTATGGGATCAGCAATGAGGTGCTGCCGGGGATGACAGCGGAGGTTCGTGTAAAAAGAGGACGGCTGCTGCTGTATCAGGTGCGGAAGCAGTGACCGGATTCGCTTGAAATTCCCCTGCTTTTATTGTATACTGACGGAAGAATCGGAAGATAAAGGAGTATCATTTTACATGAGCATTTTAAACGTTGAACATCTTTCCCACGGCTTTGGAGACCGTGCCATTTTTCAGGACGTTTCGTTTCGTCTGCTGAAGGGAGAGCACATCGGTCTGATCGGAGCCAATGGCGAGGGAAAATCTACTTTTATGAATATCATCACCGGCAAGCTGCCGCCGGAGGAAGGAAAGGTTGAGTGGTCGAAGCATGTCCGCACCGGCTATCTGGACCAGCACACCGTTCTGGAAAAAGGAATGACCATCCGCGATGTCCTTCAGTCCGCCTTCAATTTCCTCTATGAAATGGAAGCACAGGTGAACGCGATTTGTGATAAAATGGGTGAGGCGTCGGAGGAAGAGCTGGCGGATATGATGGAAGAAATGGGTACTCTGCAGGATATGCTGATGGCCCATGATTTTTACATGATCGATTCCAAGGTGGACGAGGTTGCCCGTGCCTTTGAACTGGACCGGCTGGGACTGGACAGCGATGTGACGGAGCTTTCCGGCGGCCAGCGTACAAGAGTCCTTCTGGCAAAGCTGCTTCTGGAAAAACCGGACATCCTGCTTCTGGACGAGCCGACAAACTACCTGGATGTGCAGCACATCGAGTGGCTGAAGCGCTATCTGCAGGAATATGAAAATGCTTTCATTCTGATCTCTCACGATATCCCCTTCCTCAACAGTGTCATTAACATCATCTACCACATGGAAAACCAGAAGCTGTCCCGCTATGTGGGTGACTACTACCATTTCCAGGAGGTCTATGAGGTGCAGAAATCCCAGCTGGAGGCTGCCTATAACCGCCAGCAGCAGGAAATCGCCCAGCTGAAGGACTTTGTTGCCCGCAACAAAGCACGCGTGGCAACCAGAAACATGGCAATGTCCCGTCAGAAAAAGCTGGACAAGATGGATGTGATCACTTTGGCAGAGGAGCGTCCGAAGCCGGAATTCCGGTTTAAGAACGGAAGAACAGCCGGAAAAATTCTCTTCCACACGGAGAACCTTGTGATTGGCTACGATTCACCGCTGTCTGCTCCGATTTCCATTAACATGGAACGCGGAAGCCGCATTGTGATGGTGGGAGCAAACGGTATCGGAAAAACAACGCTGCTTAAGAGCCTTCTCGGACTCATCCGGCCCTATGACGGAACGGTGGAGCAGGGGGATTATCTGGAAATCGGCTACTTTGAGCAGGAAGTAAGCGGCGACAACACAACGACCTGCATGGAAGAAATCTGGCAGGAATTCCCGTCCTGGAACCAGTATGAAGTCCGTTCCGCTCTGGCAAAATGCGGTCTGACCACCAAGCATATTGAGAGTCAGGTCCGTGTTCTTTCCGGCGGTGAACAGGCGAAGGTTCGTCTCTGCAAGCTGATGAACCGCGAGACAAACGTCCTTCTTCTGGACGAGCCGACCAACCATCTGGATGTGGATGCGAAGGATTCGCTGCTGACGGCGCTGAAGGAATATAAGGGAAGCATTCTGATGGTATGCCATGAGCCGGAATTCTATGAGGCACTTGGCGCGCAGGTCTGGGATTGTTCTTCCTGGAGTCTTCGCAGGTAAGAGGCTGACGGCGCGGAACGTTTTGTGTCTGCCGGCGCGGAACTGTTTTCGGGTTCCGGATCGAATGGGTGCCTGACGGAAATAAAAGAGGTGTAAAAAATGAGCAGAAAAACATATGAAATGGACATGACAAGCGGGCCAATCCTTGGAAAAATCATTCGTTTTGCAATCCCTGTCATGCTTTCCGGTATCCTGCAGCTGCTGTTCAATGCGGCGGATATCATTGTTGTCGGTCAGTTTGCTGGTTCGGATTCCCTGGCGGCGCTGAGCCCGACCGGTTCCCTGAGCAATTTGATGATTAACCTGTTCATCGGTCTGTCGGTGGGAACCAATGTCCTTGTAGCCCATTACTATGGAGCGAACCAGAAAAAGGACGTGGAAGAAACGGTACATACTTCGGTTGCAATCAGCCTGATTGCCGGTTTCTGTCTTGTGATCATCGGCGTGACGCTCTGCCGTCCGCTGCTGGAGCTGATGGATACGCCCGAGGAGGTCATTGACCGTTCTGCCATTTACATGAAAATTTACTTTGCCGGAATGCCGGTTGTGATGCTTTACAACTTTGGAAGCGCGATCCTGCGTGCCATTGGTGATACCAGACGCCCTCTTTACTTTTTGTCCATTGCCGGTGTGATCAATGTGGTGCTGAACCTGATTTTTGTGATTGTCTTTCACATGGATGTGGCCGGTGTCGCTCTTGCGACCATCATCTCCCAGGCGTTTTCCGCTGTCATGGTTGTGCGCTGCCTGATGAAGGATGAGGGAATCTGCCATCTGGAGCTGAAACGGGTGCGGATTGTGAAGGAAAAGCTGATCCGCATGGCGCGGATCGGTCTTCCGGCCGGTCTGCAGGGCGCAGTGTTCTCCATTTCCAATGTACTGATCCAGTCCTCGGTTAACTCGTTTGGAGCCAATGCCATGGCTGGAAACACGGCAGCCGGAAACATCGAGGGCTTTGTTTACAACGCCATGAACGCGTTCTACCAGACAAACCTGAGTTTCACCAGTCAGAATTACGGCGCGAAAAAATATGAGCGGATCCCGAAGATTACGTTCTATTCGCTGGGGATGGTAGCCGTGATCGGCTTTGTTCTGGGCGGAGGCGCATATCTGGCCAGCGGTACCCTGCTGCGGATTTACACCGATGTTCCGGAGGTAATCCGGATCGGTCAGCTTCGAATGAAATATGTGGCCATTTTCTATCTGTTCTGCGGAATGATGGACACGCTGGTGGGAAGTGTGCGCGGTCTTGGCTATTCCGTTCTGCCGATGATTGTGTCGCTGACAGGAGCCTGCCTGTTCCGTGTGATTTACATTTACACGATTTTCGCAATGAACCGGACACTGGACTGCCTCTATGTGTCCTATCCGATTTCCTGGGCGCTGACTGCCAGCGTACATTTCATCTGTCTGATGGTGATCTGGAGAAAGAAGCTGAACATCGGAAACAGACCGACCGCTTCCCAGGGCAGCTAACGTTCAGGAGAGAAGCGTGCATGGCGCATAATTACTGAAACTGGCAAGAAAGACGTGACTTTTCCATGTAAGTATGATAAACTAGAGTGTGTTACTCTGTGATGAAATCCAGAGCAGCACACTCTTTTCGCGTTGTCGGGGCGGACAGGCCAGTGACATGGCCGGTCGGATCGCAGTACCAGACAGACGTGCGTATCTCACAGGTATGGAGGAATTATGGAAGGAAGAAACATTCGGTCAGCAGTGGTCACCGGCGCAACCGGCATGATCGGTTCCACACTGACCCGATTATTAATAGAACAGGGGATTAAGGTGACGGCAATTGTCCGTCCCGGATCCGCCAAACGGGGGAACCTGCCGGACCATCCGCTTCTTACCGTTGTGGAAGCGGAGATGACGGACTGGAAGGAGCTTCAGCCAACGACTTATGGAGACGCCTTTTTTCACCTGGCGTGGATGGGAACCTATGGAGACGCCCGCAATGACTATGAGCTTCAGCTGAGCAACATCAGCTGCACCCTGGATGCGGTGAAGCTGGCAGAGCGGTTTGGGTGTCAGATTTTTGTCGGAGCCGGTTCCCAGGCGGAATATGGAAAACCGAAAACCGTGCTGTCGCCGGAAAGTAAGACAAAACCGGAAAACGGCTATGGAATTGCCAAGCTTTCCGCCGGAATGATGAGCCGCGGGCTTTGCAAGCAGTTTGGAATGGCCCATGTCTGGACCCGTTTTTTCAGCGTCTATGGTCCGGGCGACAATGCCTATACCATGGTCATGGACGGAATCTATCAGATGCTGGACGGAAAGCGGCCGAAATATACAGCCGGCGATCAGCTGTGGGACTATCTCTACAGCGAGGATGCTGCCCGGGCGATGCTTCTGGCAGCGCAGTTCGGAATGGATCAGACGGTCTACTGCATCGGAAGCGGTCAGGTTCGGCCGCTGGCGGAATATATTGAGCTGATCCGGGCGGCAGTGGGACCGGAAGCAGAGGTTGGACTGGGAGAACGTCCCTACTTCCCGGGTCAGGTGATGCATCTGCAGGCAGACATCACAAGGCTGACAAGAGACACCGGTTTTGTGCCTCAGGTGCCTTTTGAGGAAGGAATTCAGAAAACGGTTGCATGGGCAAGAACAAACAGCGAGAGCTGAGAAAAACGGAAGAACCGGAATGATGGGAGAACCGGAAAAACGAAAGAACCGGAATGACGGGAGAACCGGAAAAACGAAAGTACCGGCATAACGAAAGAGGTATCGAGATGAAAACAGTAAGCATTGTAGTGCCATGCTTCAATGAAGAGGAAAATGTCATCCCCATCAGTGAAGCGATCATTGAGGAGATGAAGAAGCTTCCTCAGTATGATTATGAGATTATTTTTATTGACAACGATTCTCAGGACCGCACGAGAGAACTGCTTCGGGGACTCTGTGCAGGAAATCCGAAGATCCGCGCGATTTTCAACGCAAAGAATTTCGGACAGTTCAATTCCCCGTACTACGGCCTGCTTCAGGCCAACGGCGACTGCGGAATTCTGATGGCTGCCGATTTTCAGGATCCGCCTGCGCTGATCCCGGACTTCATCCAGGGCTGGGAGGAAGGTTATAAGATTGTTGCCGCCATCAAAACAAAGAGTCAGGAAAACCGGCTGATGTATGCCCTTCGCGGACTTTACTACAAAATGCTGAAAAAGATGTCGGATGTGGAGCAGATTGAGCAGTTCACCGGCTATGGCCTCTATGACAGAGCGTTCATTGAAGTGCTGAAAAAGCTGGATGACCCGACGCCGTTCCTTCGCGGCATTGTGGCGGAGCTTGGCTTCCGCCGGAAAGACATCGAATTTACTCAGCCGCAGAGAAGAGCCGGAAAGACAAGCAACAACTTCTTCCGTCTGTTTGATGCTGCCATGCTCAGCTTTACTTCCTACACAAAAGCAGGGCTGCGGATGGCTACCTTCCTTGGAATGATCGGAAGCGCGTCCTTTCTGGTGGTTGCCTTCGTTTACCTGATCCAGAAGCTTCTCCACTGGGACAGCTTCAATGCAGGGATGGCGCCCATGCTGATTGGCATGTGTCTGCTGGGCTCGGTTCAGCTGTTCTTTATCGGTTTAATCGGTGAATATATCATGAGCATCAACAACCGGGTAAAACGCCGTCCGCTTGTTGTGGAAGAGGAGCGTCTCAACTTCCCGGCTGCCGGTGAGGATAAAAAATCAGAAGAAGACCATGTAGCCGGAGAGCAGTAAGGAGGATGTGCAATGAATCAGGAAATGACAGCGGCTCTTGACCGCATTCATAAAGGACATAAGATCATTCTGCGCGAGATCACCAGAATCTGCAGAAAGCATGGCATCCATTACTATCTGGACAGCGGTACGCTGATCGGCGCGATCCGCCATAAAAGCGCGATCCCGTGGGATGACGATGCGGACATCGCCATGCTCCGCTCAGATTTTGAAAAATTCCGCCGTGTGGCAGCCGATGAACTGGGACCTGCGTTTCGATATGTCGAGCCGGACCAGCTGGGAAATGCCGTGTTTGACTTTGTTCCGCGCGTCGTTCTGCTGGATTCGTCCATCCGACCGGACAGCAGCGAAGAGCAGTACTACGGGAACGGCATCTATAACCATCTGATGGTTGATATTTTCATTGTGGATGATGTGTCTGACAGCGATCTGTTCCACCTTTTCTGCCGCGGACTTTTGACCATTTTCTACGGATTTGGTCTCGGCCACCGCTATGAACTGGATTTTTCAAACTATCCCGGCGTGACGGGAGTTGTGGTCCGTGTGCTGGCTGCCATCGGAAAATTCCTGCCGGCCCGCTTCATCGTCCGTCAGTATGACCGGATCTCAAAGATGGAGACAGGAAAGAACGGAGAAAAGAACCGCTGCTATTTTGGAAATTATCTGTTTGGTGACATCAAACTGCTGTATCAGAAGGAATGGTTCGGTGAGCCGGTGGATGTTCTGCTGGACGGCGAAACCTTCCCGGGACCGAAAAACTGGCATCAGTGCCTGGAGCTGCAGTACGGCGACTACATGAAACTGCCGCCTGTGGAGAAACGGGTTCAGCCTCACATTCAGCCGCAGTACGTTTCCATCAGTCACCCGGACATGGAGGATGCGGATTGAATAAAAGCTTTCTGAAACGATTTACCGGAGATCTGCTGTACGGCATGGTATCGCTGATCTTCATGAACATGGTCCTCTCCCTTGGTGTCTACCCCTTTCTGAACCGTCAGCTGGGGGATGCGGGACAGGGACGGATGCTGTTCTTTACTTCACTGATGGGTCTGGTCGCCTCCGCCATCGGTTCCGGCATCAACTACGGACGGATGAAGGCTTCCACCCGCCATACCACGCACAACGGAGACTACAGCTGGTATCTGGTTGTCCTGGCGATGATCTCGGCTCTGGTGACTGTGATCGGCTTTCTGGTAAAGAAGGAGGCATCCGGTGCTTCGTCGGCTGCCGTTGCCGTTCTGATCTTTGTGACGGCAGTCCGCTACTATGCCGATGTGGAATACCGGATCTACATGAATTACCGGGGCTTTTTCTTCTACTACATGATCATCGGCATCGGTTATCTGGCGGGAATCGGTCTTTACCGGTTCACTTCGTCCTGGGTAAGCATCTTCCTTTGCGGAGAGCTGGCAGGTCTCGTCTATGTGGCGGTTACCGGTCACATCTTCAAAGGAAACCTGCTGTCCAGAAGCGAGTTCTTCAAAGAGGATGCAAAAATATGCACTTCGCTGAGCGCCGCCTATCTGTTGTCGGATTTTGTCTCCTACACAGACCGGATTCTTCTGTCTGTCATGACAGGAGATGCCCAGGCCAACTATTTTTACATCGCCAGTCTGGTCGGAAAAATGACCTCTCTGCTGTCTACGCCTCTCAACGGTGTCATTACCGGCCATCTGTCTCATTATCAGGGAACATTTACAAGACGGATGCTGGCCCGGGTGATGGCTGCACTGCTGGCTCTGGCACTGGTGATCATCACCGGAAGCGTCGTCGGCTCCCATCTGTTTGTCTGGCTGTTCTACCGCGATCAGTATCCGCTGGTAAAGGATCTGTTCCTGGTGGCAAATGCCGGTCAGGTTTTCTTTTTCCTCTCAAACACGATGATGGTTGTCGTGCTCCGTTTCGCTTCGGAGCGGTACCAGCTGATCATGGGTGTCGCGTATACCGCCCTGTTTTTCCTGATCGTCCTTCCTGCGATTGCCTTTGGCGGTCTCTGGGGAGCAGCGTGGGGACTGCTTGCTGTCAATGGAATCAAATTCCTGCTGATCAGCGGCCTTGGCTTTTACGCGCTTTCGTCCAATAAGGAGAATTTGAAATGAAACAAACAAATCAGAAACGATTTTCAATAACAGAAGGAAACCTGAAGTGGTGGGATTATGTTCTGTTTGCACTGGTTGCGGCTGTCTGCTTTTTCTGCTTTCAGCAGCGGGATCTGCTTCACACCACCGGCTGCAGCGTCGGGTATCTGAACGGTCATTTCCGCGATTTTTATGATTACTGCGGCACCTATGACATTCACCCCAGCTACATGCCAACGGTGTATCTTCTTTTTGCTGTCTGGAACATTCCAATGAAGCTGCTTGGATTTCTGACCGTTCCGACGGAGGACATTACGCTGACAGCCACCATGTGGTCCAAAGCGCTTCCCTGTCTGGTCTACCTGCTGTCCGGCTATCTGATCTATAAAATCTGCATGGAGATCGGCATGGGCAGAAAAAAATCCAAGTACTGTGTCTATGCCTGCCTGACCATGCCGATCGCTGTCTATGATCAGTTTATCTTCGGACAGTACGATATTTTCATGACAGCCTGTGTTCTTCTTGGTCTGTATTACTATTTAAAGAAAAAGGACATCTGGTTCATCTTCTGGTTTGCGATTGCTGTTACGTTTAAATACACGGCACTGGTCATTTTCCTGCCGATGCTTCTGCTTCGCCAGAAAAATGTCTGGAAGGTTGTGGGAAGCTGCATCCTTCTTGTGCTGCCGCTGGCTCTGGAATTCCTGCTTTACCGAAGCAGCCCCGGATTTTCATCCTATGCGTTCGGCGTCGGTTCAAGCGGCGACAATCCGACCGGATACCTGTTCAGTGCCGGAATTTATACCGGCTTTGCGTTAAGTGCACAGGAATACAACGTCAGCCTGATCGTTCTTGCCTATGGCCTGATCATGGGAACTGCATACTTTACCAGACCGGCTGATGACAAAGAACAGGTAAAGTGGGTGTTCTATCTTTCCTGTCTTACCTTCTTTGTCCTGTTCGGACTGACCAAATGGCATCCGCAGTGGCTTCTGTTTGCAGTTCCGTTCTGGGTGATCAGTTCGTTCCTTCACAGGGACACAAAGATCTTTCTGATCATCGATCTGCTGTTCATGGTGTTTTTCGTCATGTTCATCGTGCAGATGGTGCCGGACAACGTGGACCAGGCGATGATCAACAAAGGTGTTCTTGGAGGACTGGTAAACGGAGACATCGGAACAAAGCTGACCATGGAAGATCTTCTTGGCAGACTGGACCGCTCGCTCTGTCTGTCTTTAATCAGCATGATCATGCTGGTCTATGCCTTCTTCAAGCATCCGAAGTACTGTCTCAATGACTTTACGGCGCTTCCGGAATGCATGGGCTGGATGCGTACCCGGTTCTTCTGCGGTGTCGGATTTTTTGTCATTCCGGCGTTTCTCTGTCTTGCTGCGGCGTTACGCAGTCCCTATCCGGGCTACCAGGTAAAATATGCCGGGGATGAGCGGGTCGAAATGGCAGTACTGGATGAAATCGGCGATCAGATCAGCCAGCGCTTCTGTTCCACGGGCACAACGCTGGAAGAGATTCATTTCAATGTCTTTGTAAACAATCGGATCAACAAAGGCCATCTGAAGCTGACATTGAAAAAATGCGCGCAGAAGGAAGGCGAAGAGGATCAGATTCTCTATGAGGAAGCATGGATGACCGACAGCTGGTATGACGGAAAACGGATTAAATGCAGCCTTGGCGGGATGGCGGTTGAGGAGGGTGCATATTACGAGGTTGTGCTGGAAATCCTTGGAGCCCGGAGCGATATGCTTCTTTCCATCCCCTACTACAACGAAAATGTAACTGGAAACAAAGAGGAATTTGCAGCGGTCGATAACCGGAAACGCGATTATCAGATGGTGATGACGGTTTATCAGGAATAAATCAGAAGACGCTGGAACTTGCAGTACAAAAAGCATGGAATGGGCCAATCAGCTGATTGGCCGGTTATGCGGAAATGAGGAAGGTATGACACAGAACGAATTTGTCCAGGAGCTGGAGCAGTCACTGCGCGGGCAGGTAAGTCCGCAGGTGATCGAGTATAATCTGCATTATTATCGGGAGTATATCAGAGAGCAGCTGGCATCCGGAAAATCCCAGGAAGAGGTGTTTGAGCTGCTTGGTACACCGCAGATGATTGCAAAAACCATTATCAGCGCGGAAGAAGCAAAGGGGGAAGCCTACAGCGAGCCGGTGGAGCAGGAGGCGAAGAAATCATTTACGTTTTCTATCAGTGACCTGAAGGAGAAGCCGTGGTATCAGACCGTTGGCATCATTGCGGTCATTCTGCTTGCCATCTATCTGCTGGTCTCCATTATCATTGCGATTGTAAAAATCCTGTTCTGGCCGGCTGTCATCGTTGCCATTGCCGTTGCAGTCTGGAAATATCTGGAAAAGAATAAGAAGTAAGAAAGAAAAATCAGAAATTCTGTGCATCGTTCTCTGGAAAGAAGCCATACTAAAGAAGCGGTGAAGGGAAAACTTTCCGCAAAAAAACAGCTGCCAGACGGCAGCACAGGAGGCTTAGGATGAATAACAGAGAACAGAATGCAAATAGTCAGAACACAGCCCGCAGCGCGAATACACAGAACGCGTCCAGAAACGCAGGAGAGCAGAACACAGCCCGTAATGCGAATACAAAGAACGCGTCCAGAAGCGCAGGAGAGCAGAACACAGCGTACAATGCGAATACACAGAACGCATCCCGTAATGCCGGCGAGCAGAACTGCTATCGCAGTGCGGCTGAGCAGAATTCAGCAGCAGATGCGTCAGAGAACCGCGCCAGTAACACCATGGGAACTTCCAATGCAGCGGGTCAGTCACGAAACGCTTCCGGAAACCAGTCTGCAAGAAACTGCAGATGATTGGAATCGTCGGATGGTCTGACTGGTAATTGCCAGACAGAAAAATAACCGATAACACAAGTTTACCGTCCAAAACGGAATGTGCCTGTCACATCCGTTTTGGGCGGTTTTCTGTAATTTACGCAGATGGGCGCAGACTCAGTGGGGATTTTCGGACTTTTTTGCAAGTTCTTTCTGCAATTTCTTTTTTTGTGCCGGTGACCGCTTTGTGCGGATGGACATATTCTATAACGAGAACTGTTGCAGGAGGCAGTTATGAAGCTGATAGCAGCCGGACTGATTGACGATTATCTGGACCATGGGGCTCTGATTGTAGATCTGCGTTCGGCAGAGGCATATCAAGAGACGCATATCCGCGGAGCAGTAAACATTCCGGAAGAAGAGATGGAGAATGCCATGTCAGGTCTTCCTCACCATAGAACCATTGTCCTTTACTGTGAGCATGGAACAACAAGCATGGCGGTGGGCCGAAAGCTGTCCCACGCCGGGTTTCATGTGGCATCGGCGATTGGCGGGATCAGGGCGTACCGGGGGAGATATCTGATCCGGTAAAGAGGCCGTCAGGTACGCGAGTGAAGTGCCTGCGTCACAAGTGCGAAACCGTGCGAGGGGGGCTCTTGCGCCACAAGTGCGAAACTGTGCGAAGGAGGTTCCTGCGTCACAAGTGCGAAACCGTGCGAGGGGGCTCTTGCGCCACAAGTGCGAAACTGTGCGAGGGAGGTTCCTGCGCAACAAGTGCGGAACATGCCGCAGGGCAGCGAAAGGAAACAGAACAGATGTCGGCAGTGAGTACGGAAGCGACTCCTGCCGACCGCTGAAGAATTTACAAATCATATAGATTTTTTTCTGTAACAGTGGTAAAATATAGACGATATTATGTGCAGAAGAGGATACAGAAATGGAGCAGAAGAATCGATATCAATTGCGCCATGCCGCCGGTCT
>JAFUPV010000051.1 GCA_017472605.1 Lachnospiraceae bacterium | reverse complement strand
TGATTCTGAGAAACATTGTTATTCAGGGACAGATGGCAAGTGAACTTGCCGCAGCCGGTCAGTCTGCCGTGGCAGAAGAGTTGTACGGAAAGGTATCTGTAAATTCCATCAAATATGCAACCCTGTTCATCTCCATCGTTCCGATGATGATCATCTATCCGTTCATACAGAAATATTTTGTAAAAGGTGTTTATGATCGGATCTCTGAAGGGATAACACAGCGCGCCTGGACGCGGCGCAGGAAAAATGAAATAAACAGTTGGAAAAACTGTTTACAATCTGCGATGCAGAGAATAAAATAAAAAAAGAAGGAGTACAAAACTATGAAGAAACGACTGATGGCACTGGTATTGGCAGCATCTCTTTGTCAGATCCCGCAGATCGCAATGGCAGGCGAGGCAGATTCCGCAGAGAAAGAGGAAATCACATTATCAATTGCAAAGATGATTGAGAAGGACGTAGCTCCCAACCATGACGCGGTAACAAAGCTGCTGAAAGAGAAATTCAACATCAATGTTGAGTGGCAGGATGTTTCCTCCAAAGAGCAGCTGAACCTGCAGTTCTCCACCGGACGCACCCCGGATATCATCTGGAACTACAACGGTGAGGCAGATGTAAAGCGCTGGGGCTCCCAGGGATATCTGTACGCATTGGATGAGTATCTGGATGAGCTTCCGAACTATCAGGCAATGTTTACCGAGGAGCAGTGGGAGACCACTCACACCTATGCACAGAATGCAGACGGTAACCTGTACTACCTGCCGACAAGAAACATCTTTGAGGTTCAGGAAGTATGGATCTACAGAACAGGTATGCTGGATGAGCTGGGTATGGAGATTCCGACAACAACAGACGAGCTGTATGACGTTCTGAAAGCATTTAAGGAAAAGTATCCGGATCTGGAAGAGCTGGTATACGGACCGTCCACCGACAAGTTCCGTGACATGCTGATCTATGTTGCGAAGCTGTATGAGGAAGGTCTGGTTGATCCGGAGCTGCAGACTGCTACTGATACCCAGTGGGAAGAAGTATATGCAAATGGTCTGAACATTCTGGAGTACAGCTATGCAAACAGAGCATCCTGGGCAAACAATACCATGATGGATGCAGACCCGGATGCAAACTGGGCATGTACCGAAGAGGGCCAGAGATGGTTCAGCGCAGGTGAAGAAGGCATTACCTACGACATCGTTGACGGTGATCTGGTTCTGAAGGATCATGTATAAAAGCAATTCCAAAGATTTCTGGCGAACCTCCTATCTTCTGGATGACATGAAGCAGCTGAAGGAAAGTAATGGCTACATTGTTGACCTTGTTCTCTATATCCGTGACATTGATTTCATCATGAACACAGAAGGCAGCATGCGGAGTGATTTTTATTTTGATGATGTCCAGCCGCAGGGTCTGCGGGAGATTGTGGGTACAAACGGGTTCTGGCAGATCAGTTATCAGGATGATTACCGGATGATAACAGAAACGTTTGATGCAATCCTGTTCGGCAGTTCTCTCCCGATGAACAGCGAAGAGGCCAATATCTACATGGCTGCTGTAATTGATAAATCGCATATGCTGGAGGATGTGATGGAGTTCCAGCTGATGCAGGAAGGACAGACTTTTATTCTGGATCCTCAGTCCGGAATCATTGCTTCAACGAGCGGAGAATCCTCCTACGAAGCACAGACCCTGTGGGATTGCGCAGAAAAAGCGAAGAAAAACGGACTTGTCTTTCTGGGTGGAGAGGAGTGGCTGGCTGTGCCGCTTACGTCAGAAATCACGGACTGGACCTATCTGACACTGGTTCCGTACCGCATGATCACGGATAAGACATTTATGATGGCTCTTGTAACGTTTGGCTGCGGTGTTGTCATTGTGCTGCTGTCAGCGGTGATGTCCCTGCTCTCCACAAAGCGGCTTTATCAGCCGATACAGAACCTGATGCAGAAGGTATCGGGTGAGGAAAAGAAAGAACTGCCGGACGGAATGGACGAGTTTTCCTTCATTGGAACAAACATGGATCAGATGCTTCTGGAAAATCAGGACCTGCAGATGAAGCTGCTGAAAAACGTTCCGATGCTCCAGCAGAGCTTTCTTCGAAATCTTCTCCATGGACAGGTACTTCCGGAGGAAATCGGCCGAAAACTGGAAGATTACCAGATCATGATGCACAACCGCTATTACTGCGTGCTTCTGTTTCTGGAACGGTCAGGAGAAAATCAGTCGGAACGGATTCAGCAGGTATTCCGGGATAATTTCATAAACTTTTATGTGATTAATGAGCGAACCTTCACAACGGTTGTGATTAATTTTAATGAGTGTGATGTGAAGCAGGTAATCAGACAGTTCCAGCCGCATCCGTTTGTCATTGCCCAGGGCGCAGTCTACGAATCGGTTCTGGAAATTGAGAAGTCCTATAATCAGGCGAAATATGCATTTCAGTACCGCTCCGAGGCAGTCCGCTTTGAATATCTGTCCATTGCGGAGCTGATTGAAACCGATTTTTCCCGTCACCGTCTTCCGGTTCATTTTGAAGAGCAGTACCGCAACTGCGTGGAGTCGGATGAATTGACGCCCGGTCTTACATTCTGGAACTGTACCGGACGCTGTATGAATATCAGAAAGGTGCCTATGTGCCGAAGGATACGGAGATTATTTCCCGGGTTCTGGAAGAAATCGATGCTCATTTCTGCGAGGACATTTCTCTCAACAGCATCGCCGATTCCCTTCAGGTTTCCTACAGCTATCTGTCAAAGGCGTTTAAGCGGCAGATGGGCGACGGTTTTGTGGAATATCTGACGAAAAAGCGGATCGATTACAGCGTGGAGCTGCTGAAGGATGAAAGTCTGTCTGTTGACGCGATTGCGGGAATGGTCGGCTACATCAACACACCTACGTTTATCCGGGACTTTAAGAAGATAAAAGGCGTGCCTCCGGGAAAATACCGCGGACTGCTTTAAGAAGAGAGACTGACTGCTGAAAGGAGATTGACAATGATCTGTGAAACAATTGATATCCGTGTGGAAGGGGTGCAGGAGCAGGCGGCTCTGCATACTTACATTCTGAATGCGGCGCCGAATTTTGCATCGAACGAGCGCCCACTTATTCTTGTGTGTCCGGGAGGCGGATATGGCCATGTGTCAGACCGGGAAGGCGAAATCATTGCCATGCAGTTCTGCGCCATGGGTTACCATGCTGCCGTTCTGAAATATTCCGTCGCGCCGGCACGATTCCCCACGGCCTGTCTTCAGGTGGGAAAGGCGGTTCTTGAGCTGAGGAAGCGGGCGAAGGAGTGGCACATCATTCCGGATAAGATTGCGGTGATCGGCTTTTCAGCAGGCGGTCATCTGGCTGCAAGCTACAGTGTGTTCTGGAACAGAGGCTGGATGGCAGAGGCACTGGGAACAGATGCGGCTGAACTGAAACCCAATGGTCTGATTCTTGGCTATCCGGTCATCACATCCGGCGAATATGCGCATCAGGGTTCATTCCTTGCTCTGCTGGGAGACCGGTATGAGGAATTGAAGGAGGAACTGTCTCTGGAAAACCAGGTCAGTGCAGCTGTTCCGGAAACGTTTCTGTGGCATACCTTTGAGGATTCGCTGGTACCGGTACAGAATTCCATGCTGTTTGCGCAGGCACTGGCGAAGAACGGAATTTCCGTGGAATATCATGTGTTTGCAAAGGGCGGCCACGGTCTGTCGCTGGCAAATGAAGTGACGCGGAGTGCGTCCGGTTTCGGCGTGGAGCCGACCTGTCAGTGCTGGATTGAGCTGCTTGGACGCTGGCTGAACGACTGGAAGCAGAAATAAGCGGCAGAAATGCCGGGGATGCCGGAGAGGAGAAACTATGTTGAAAGATTATCAGCCCATTCACGAACATGTCCGCGTCATGGGACGGACAAAGATGACATGCCCGCTGCCGCTGTTCTGGTCTGCCAGCGGTCTGGAGATCCGGACCGACAGCTCACAGCTGTGGTTTGATCTGGAATCGGACTACCGGGAGATGGAGGAGTGGATCCGGATTGAAGTGGACGGATTCTGTCTGCAGCGGATGATCGTTCCAAAGGGAAGGAGCCGGATCTGCGCGTTTCGTGGCTGGCCAATGGACGCGGTGCGGACGGTGAAGCTGCGCAAGGAGGTACAGCCTGCGCGGGAAGATGAAATGCGGTATCTTCTTGTGCATGGTTTTTCCTGTGATGGGCAGCTGTACCAGCCGGAAGAGACGAAATACCGGTTTGAGTTTATCGGGGACAGTCTGACCTCCGGTGTTGGTCTGTCGGGAGCGGTGCCGCTGAAAAAAGCGGGTCCGGCAGTTTACGGCCTGACCGGGAATTACGCGCTGCTGACGGCAGAGAAGTTTCAGGCAGATGTCCGTCTGATCTCTCAGTGCGGCTGGGGTGTCTACTGTTCCTGCGGCAACGATTTTGTCCGGACGATTCCGCCGTACTACGATCAGATCTGCGGTGTTGTGACCGGAGAGCAGAACCGGGAGCTGGGGGCGTTTGACCGGTGGGATTTTGAATCCTGGAAACCGGATGTGATAATCGTGAATCTGGGCAGCAACGACGGCTTTGCACTGGATCGGGATCCCTGGATTAACCCAGAGGACGGCACTTCCTGGCAGCAGGTTACCAATCCTTACGGCGGTGTGGAGAAAACGTCTGCGGAACGGTTTGAAAACGGAGTAATTTCCTTTTTGAAAAAACTCCGCAGAAGAAATCCGGATGCGTACCTGCTCTGGGCCTATGGCATGTGTGACCATACCATGAGACCGTATCTGGAAAAGGCGGTCTCCGCTTATGTGGAAGAGACGAAGGATGAACGGGCCGGATTCCAGATTCTTCCTGCGACAAATGATCTCTGGATCGGCTCCGACAATCATCCGGGTGTGAAGACGCATCAGCTGGCAGCAGAAGTGCTGACAGAGCGGCTGCGGACGATTCTTGGGTAACCGGGGGAAGCACAGGGAGACGAATAAGACCCTGGTTTGCAATGAGTGACTGGAATGGCTGCATGGGAAGGAACATTCGGGTGTCCGAAATTGAAAGCCATAATTTTCGAAAGTATCATAAATTTTCAATATATACAAAATGCTCTTTCATCGGTTATACTCGTTATCAGAAACTGAGAAAGAGCATTTTGTGCTTTTCACGAAAAACGGGATTCGACAGCTTCGGATCCGTACATGTCCGTCCGGAGTGTGTGTCCGGAGCGATTGCTGCAAAGCAACAGAAAAAAGAAAGGGAGGAGCGGACTGCCTGCATACAGGCAGTTCCAGACGGTATCATGAGTGAATACAGGAAAGAAAACAGAAGACTGCTGCTGAATGAGAAACATGAGTTTTCTCTCGTAACAGGAGAAATTCCGGAACCGGGTGACAATGAAGTGCTGGTTCAGATTAAGGCAAACGGAATCTGCGGTTCCGATGTCCATTTTTATCACGAAGGAAGACTGGGCAATTTTGTGGTGGACAGACCCTATGTGCCGGGACATGAAGCAAGCGGCGTTGTGGTAAAGAATGGACCGAAGGCAAAACGGTTTAAAGAAGGCGCCCGTGTTGTGGTGGAGCCGGGAATTCCCTGCGGACACTGCCGGATGTGTAAGGAAGGCAGATATAATCTGTGTCCAGATGTGGTATTTCTGTCTGCACCGCCCATTGACGGAACCTTCTGTGACTATGTCTGCGTGAACGAAAACTTCCTGTTCGAGATGCCGGAAAACCTTTCCTTCGAGGGCGCGGCGCTGGCGGAACCGGCGGCAGTTGCCGTTCATGCGGTGCAGAGAGCGGAGTTCCGTCTGGGAGATACGGCTGTTGTTCTTGGCGCGGGACCGATCGGTCTGTTTGTCGTGCAGGCATTTAAGGCAGCCGGAGGCGGAAAGGTTATCTGTGTGGATATGCTGGACAGCCGTCTGGAAAAGGCGCTGAAGGTCGGCGCGGATGAGGTGATCAATCCGGCGAATTATGACGGCGAGCTGAAGAATCTGGGTGAGGTTGTGTTTGAAACAGCCGGTAATAAGGTGACCACGGCTCAGCTGTTCTCCGTTGCGAAGGTGGGAGGCTGCGCCGTTCAGGTAGGCTGGCCCAACGGCAATGTTGTGGAGATGAACATTGCGGACATGATCGACAAGGAGCTGACCTATCGAAGCGTGAACCGCTATGCCAATGCTTTTGGCGCAGCAATTACATGGCTTGCAGACGGCAGAGTGAACACGGAGGAGATGATCACACACCGGTTTACGCTGGAGCAGGCGAAGGAAGCTTTTGACTGGGCGCTTCACCATCCGCAGGAGACGGTGAAGGTGATTGTGACAAATTAATGGTTTCAGATTGCTGCAGAAGAAAAGAGTGGGTTTTGCAGGTATCCCTTTTGCTTTGTCAGGAGGCAGATTACCTTGGGGATGAGTGGAAAAATCAGGAACGTGTGAATGGTGAGGACATAAGGAGTAGAAATCATGAGTGAGACATGTTTTGGACAGAGTGAGCAGACAGAGAACGGAATGAGACAGGTGATCGGATTCAATCAGGGATGGGCGTTTGCCTTAAACCGCGGATTTGCACCGATGGAGAAAGTGGATGCAAAGAAGCTGGCCTGGGAGCCGGTGACGCTTCCCCATGACTGGATGATTTCCAGTCCGTTCTCAAAAACCATGCAGCAGGCAGCCCCGCAGGGCTTTTTCGACCGCTGGGGAATCGGCTGGTACAAAAAGCAGTTTCCGCTGAAAAAGGAAGAGGGAAAGCAGTATCGTCTGTGCTTTGACGGAATTTATGAGCACAGCACCATCTGGGTCAATGATGTCCTGGTGGGCGGACGGATGTACGGATACAGCAGCTTCTTCGTGGATATTACAGATGCCGTTGCTGACGGGGAGAACCATGTTCTGGTGAAGGTGGATAATACGGCAGTTCCTTCCGACCGATGGTATGCGGGAGCGGGAATTTACCGTAAGGTGACGCTGGAAGTGGTGCCGAAAGAGCATCTGGAGAAGGATGATATCTTTGTGGAGACAGCCTGGGAAGGGGAGAATGCCATTCTCACCATTCATACCGGAGAAAAGAGACCGGTGCGCGCAATTCTGAGAGAAGCAGAAAGGAATAAGGAGCAAAAGAGCGCGGCAAAAGGCGCGGCTGACCTTGCAGCTTCCGCTGTCATTTCCGAAAGCAGTACAGGGCCGATCGTCATGACCGTTAAAAATCCGCGTCTGTGGAGCGCGGAAACGCCTCAGCTGTATGATTTGACGGTTGAGCTGCTGGCAGACGCGAGGGTACTTGACCGTGTAACAATCCGCACCGGGCTGCGCCGTCAGGAGCTGTATGCTGACAGGGGACTGTTTATCAACGGTGAGCCGGTGAAGCTGAGAGGTGTCTGTGTGCATCAGGAGGCAGGCTGCTTTGGAACGGCCGTTCAGAAGGAAATCTGGCGCAATCGCCTGGAGGAACTGAAAAAAATCGGCTGTAATTCCATCCGTCTGGCACATCATCTGTACATGCCGGAAATGCTGGATCTCTGCGATGAAATGGGCTTCTATGTCTATGAGGAGTGCTTTGACAAGTGGACAGGCGGCGCCTATGGACGCAAGTATCCGACCGAGTGGAAAAAGGACCTGACCTGCATGGTGAAGCGTGACCGCAATCATCCGTCCATTCTCTTCTGGGGAGTGGGAAATGAAGTGGAGAATCAGGCTTATGATTCCATGCTGGAGATGCTGGAGGCCCATGTTTCGGCAGTGAAGGAACTGGATGAGACCCGTCCGGTGACGCTTGCCATGAATCCCCACTTTTCCTATCCGACGGAGCCGGTGGACATGTCAAAGGTGGAGGACATCCAGCAGTTTGTAGATGAGATGAAAACGGGCGAAATCTTCGACATGGATGACCGTGTGGAGCGGATTAAGCTGATTGCAGAAAAGGTTGATCTGCTTTCCTGCAACTATCAGGAGCAGTGGTATGAGCGGATTCACAGGGCAATTCCGGACAAGGCAATTCTCGGAACGGAAACCTACATGTATTTCCGCGGGTATGAAGAGAAGTTCCAGAACTTCATGGATGTCAATCCGTGGTTTGATGTGGAACAACTGGATTACTGCATCGGCGGAATGATCTGGACCGGCATCGATTATCTTGGCGAATCCATGGCATATCCGGCGAAGGGATGGTCCGGGGCCATGTTTGCGACGGACATGGAAAAACGTCCCATTGCATGGCAGCTTCAGAGCTACTGGTCGAAAGAGCCCATGATCCATTTTGCAGTCATGGACTATTCCATTCCCGATGAGGGTGCAAAGGAGCACTGGGATTATCCACGCTATGTCAGTCACTGGGAATTCCCTCAGTTCAGTAAGACGGTGATTCCATACATGATCGCAACCAACTGCGAGCAGGTGGAGATCACCGTGAATGAGAAGGAATTTCTTCTGCAGCCCACGGCTTCTTATCCCAACCGCATGATTACCGGCTATCTGCCTTATCTGCCGGGAACGGTTACTGTGATTGGAAAGAATGGCGGAAAGGAAGTCTGCCGTCAGGTGATTCAGACACCGGGAATCGCGGTAAAGCTGGCGTTTGAGAAGGAAGAGCAGACGGTAACGCTGACGGAGGGCGAGGATTATCAGGTTCTGCTGAAGGTTCGCGCTTATGACGAAGAAAATCGACCGGTATTCCGGGAAAGCGCAAAGGTTCAGTTTGTTGTGGAAGGACCGGCACGCATGGTTGGTGTGGATAATGGAGATATCAAGCGGGCAGAGCCCTATGCAAATGATTCCACGCACATGTTCCGCGGACGGGCAGATGCGGCGATTGCCGTAACCGGACCGGGACGCGTTCGTGTGACCGCCTTTGCAGAGGGAATGTTTGCAGCGCAGGCAGTAGTCGTGGCGAAGTGAGTCCGGCACGATAGCAGCCTGTGGCGGGAAGGCTGCGAAGGAGTGTTGGGATGGTATGCGGCAGATCCGGGGATGAGGGCAGGAGAAGAAACGGATCGGCGGGAAACAGATCGGTGAGACGCAGACCGGCTGCCCGGGAAGCAGATTGTATATCAGGAAAGAAGAGGAAATCAATGAATACATTTAAAATATATACTCCAACAGAAGCCAGAACGGACAGCAGTGCTGCTGTTCTGTGGGATAAGGTTACTGTCGGTGAAGGAAACGCGGAGTATCGTGTCTATGTCAATGGAGAGCTGAGAGAGACAACGGTGCATACCGATGCAACAATTACAGGACTGGAACCGTCCCAGGTGTGTACCGTTTTCGTGGAAGCGGTGGATTCCTGCGGAAATGTGACTGCAGAAAGCAATCCGCTGACGGTGGAAGCGAAGCCGTGCTCAAAGGTGATCTCCATCACTGATTTTGGTGCCGTAGGTGATGGTGTCCGCAAAAATACAAGAGAAATTCAGCAGGCAATTGATGCCTGTGAGGAGGATGGAACTGTTCTTGTGCCTAAGGGCGTGTTTGTGACAGGCGCACTGTTTCTGAAAAGCCATATGACGCTGAAAATCGAAGCAGGAGGTGTTCTGTATGGAAGTCCGGACATTGAGGATTATCCGGTGTTCCATTACCATTTCGAGGGCCGTCAGCAGGACTGCTACGCCAGTCTGATCAACACGCCGGGAAATGAAAAGCTGGAGCATGTCACCATCTGCGGCGGCGGTCTGATCAATGCCAATGGAAAGATTCTGTATCGAAAAGAGCTGGACGAGAACCGCGGCGCGCGGGGACGTGCAGTCTGCCTGCGATACATTGATCATCTGTATCTTTATGACATTTCCATCCGTCAGTCTCCGGCATGGTGTCTCCATCTGGTCTGCTGCGACCATGTCAGCATGAATCAGATCCGGATTTACAACAAATTCGACGAGAACGGAGTCCGCTACGGAACCCACAACGGAGACGGAATCGATCCGGAGTCCTGCAATGGAATGAACATTTTCAATTCAATGATTGAGAGTCAGGACGACAACATCGCAATCAAATCCGGCCGTGATGAGGAAGGAAGACGCTTCGGCGTTCCCTGCCGTAACATCCGGATTACCAACTGCCGTTTCTCCCATGGATTCGGTGTTGCAGTAGGCAGCGAAATGTCCGGCGGTGTCTTTGATGTGCTGGTGCAGGACTGCGTGTTTACCGATTCTTTCAGCGTGGGAAGCGTGAAAAACAGAAGAGGACGGGGCAATGAGGTTGCCCGCGTGCTTTACGAGGACATCGAGATGGTGAATCACAATCCGGAATATGGTGACTGCAAGTGGTTCCGCGGCGCGATTAATATCGACCAGTTCTATGGCGTTGAGCCGTTTGATCCGACTGCGGCAGAGGAAGTGACAGAAGCAACGCCGATCATCCGCGACATTATTTTCCGTGATGTGAAGCTGGAGACCAGCGCCGGAACCGCCGTTTACATCTGCGGTCTGCCGGAAATGCATCTGCAGAACATTACACTGGAGCGGGTAACTGCGAAGGGAATTGAGGGAATGAAGGTCTGCAATGTGGATGGACTGAAGATTGTGGATTGTTCAGTTGTGAGCGGTTGAGAAAACAAAGGCCACACGAACTTATAGCACACATCGTGTGCCGCATACCGAGCTCAAGAAGACATCGCATTGATGCGGATGAGCTTTCTAACCTTGAGTTTCTTGAATGGCAAGTCACTTTGTAAGTATCTGTAGTAGCTATTTTCGTTGGTTATTAAAATATTCATAATATCCGTTAGTTCCAGAAACGGCTTTTCCTGATACTCAGCAGGACAAGCAACGACGGAGAAAACATTATTGTTCATAATGAACCTCCATGTAGTGTTGTGTTCTGCCCTGACGGGATTTTCAGTTCCGTCAGGCAGCGGCATCATTTAAGTAGATGCACAGTTTGTATCTCTTGGGGTCAGCGGATGCGGGGTTACAGTTCGTCCACAGTCGCCCTCAATACATCAAATATTATGATCAAATCATGCTGATAATTCAATATAATAGAGAAAAGTTTACATTTATGACATAGAAAATAAGAAAATAAACTCATCTTGGGACACTCCTTTCATATTCTCAATGTAATCATACCACAATTCACAGAAAAAAGGAACAGCTTTTACATTGGCGTTCGTAAAAGTGACATAAGGGAATGCTAGTTGTTATCGCATTCTCCATCCAGCCATTTGCAAATATAATGTGCGATTACACTTGCTTCGATGGAGAGTGTGGAGTCAGATAACCGCTTCGACCAGAAGTTTATCGCCCACTCGGATTTGCTTCACGCCAATCTGCTTGTTTTTATTAAAGTTAAAACTGACCATATATCTTTTTTGAATATGATAATAGTCCAGATAGTCGATTAACTGCTGTTCACCTCTGTTGTTATATTCGTTTCCGCGCCATATTTTCATTTCCACGACAAACTGTTCCCCATGGTAATCCACAATGACATCTGTCCGCCGCATGTTGCGGGTTCTTGACTCGATATAGTAGTTGCCGGTTCCATTGATAATTGGGCGCAGATATAAAAGAAAATATCTCCGTCCATCTTCTTCCTCAAAGCGGTCTGGCTGATCGCCGTACAGATCATTAAAATGAGTTACAAACCGTTCCAGAATCAGATCCATATCTAAATGACCGTAACGGATAAACTGATTCTTGTCCTGAAGAGCGGCTTTGTATATGTCACTGCTCTGTATTTCACTGGCGGTTAAGAACATATTATACAGACGTGTTTCAAAAATACGGTTTGCAACTACAGCATTTCCGTTCTGATTTTTTATGAATCCAAACATAGAAGCGGTACTGATTGCAGCATCGTCCGCATTGTAAACGATTGTCTGTCCGGTAAACAGCAGAGCGTAAAGAAGCTGTTTCAGCTGCGGAAAATCTTCAAGCTTATGGAGCAGGGAATCAAAGAGGGGATTTTGCTCTGCCAGTAAAAGCTTGACAGCTTCCAGGACACCGGCAGTTGTCCAGGCAGCTTTTTTGTTCGGAAATCTGGAACTTTTGGGTAACCGTTCATCCATAATCTGGCATAGGCGTGACACCAGGTAGGGATAGCCTGCGGTATAATTATAGAGCAATTCGGAAATTGCAGAAACATGCATTCCTGTTTGATAATCAATTTCATAGGAATGAAGCATTCCGGCAATTTCTTCTGCGGAAAAACTCAGATCAACTGGAAAGTCAGCCGCTATGTTCCACGGACTGTTTACTTTATTCGTTGATCCATCTGAAATTTTTTGTTTCAGATTTTTAATATCGTAGACGCCGGCAAGAATTACAGATTGAAAGGTTGGACGTTTCTTTCTGTGAATATAGTAACCGCGAAGCTGAGAAAGAAAATCAAGAAACACCTGATTGTTAGTAGCACTGTCTACTTCATCAATCATCAGTACGATTGGTTTTGGGGACTCTGCACACCATTCACTGAGAGTGAGAAACAAAACGGAAAGTGTGACACCCTGTTCAGAAATCAGTTCCAGGCGTTTTTTTATCTTCTCGGCGATACAGAGTTCATTGCCGGATACGAGCAGGAGTTCACGGGCTAAAGCAGCAGTAAATGTTTTTTCTGTCTCAAAGTCACCGTGACTGAGCAGTTGAAAATCCAGTTCGATAACAAGATACATTTGTCGCAGATATTGAGCGAGAGCGCCAAGCAGCGTAGTTTTCCCATATTGTCTTGCACGATTGATTGTGAAATATTTATTTCGGTCAACAAGTTCTTTGATCTGTCTTATTCGTTCATCCAGATTTACCATATAGTGTTCCGCTGCGTTGCATGCTCCTTCGGCATTAAAGTATCTGCTCATATGGAAACCTCCTGTAGCTGTAGGAAAAAGTATAGCTGATATTATCCTATTTTTTTTTCAAGTTATTATGGAGACTGTTCGTTATTATGGAATGAAGACCAGGTTCAGCCAATCCTCTCCCGATACTCCTTCGGAGTACATCCAACCGCCTTTTTGAACGTCCGGAAAAAGTGCTCGTAGCTCTCATATCCGGTCAGCTGCTGAACCTGAGAAACGGAACATCCTTCCCGAAGAAGCTGCCGTGCTCTGGTCATTCGCTGGATCGTGATGTAATTGCCGATGGTCGTGTTGGTATATTTCTTAAACAGCCTTGCAGCATAGTCCGGGTTCAGAAAAAAAGCGTTGGCAATCTGTGAAATCTTCAGATTTTCATAGACATGCTCATGGATATAATCCAGCATTTCCGACACGACTCTGGCATTGCCCGAAATCGTCTGCCGGATGTAGCCGGTTCCTTTTTGGATATAAGGCCGGGCGATGGAATCAATCTGTTGCATGGCGGAAAAAAAGCAGGAAAGCTGTGCAAGGGGTGCGGATGCCCGGCATTGCAGAAGATTGTCGAGATTTTGACACAGTCCAGCCAGGACTTCATCAGACAAAGGAATGATCAATGGCGCATTGGGATTTTTCAGATACTGAAAATCGGAATGGTTCCCGCCTCCGATCACTGGGTCCAGCCAGTCCGCATGGATCGTCAGAACATACCGTTCATAAGGGGCATCCTCCGTCGGCATCAGCTGGTGAACGCAGTAAGAGGGAAGAATCAGCAGGGTCTTCGGCAGCAAAGAAAGAACATTTCCGCCAATCAGCGCCCGGGGAATCGGAGACAAATTCAGATAAATTTCAATGGCATTGTGTGTATGCGGCGGCATCTGATACAATGCCTTTTCATTTTTATAGCTGATTTCAAACGTCTGGTTAAATCGGGAGTGAAGAATCGGTTCCGGCATAGCATCTCCTTCGGGTACAAATTATCCAGGACAAAAAGATCCAGGGCAGCAAAGCAAATTCAGGGAAGTAAAGCAGGTTCAGGGCAGCAAAGTAAATTCAGGGAAGTAAAGAAGATCCAGAGCAGCAAAGCAAATTCAGGGAAGTAAAGCAGGCTCAGGGCAGCAAAGCAAATTCAGGGAAGTAAAGCAGGTTCAGGGCAGCCAGACAAGTTCAGGAAAGCAAAACAGGTGCAGAGCAGCAACGTAATCCAGGACAATCATCCAGTCCAGATCAAGTATATCACACAGCCGCCGGAAAAGAAACAGAAAAAGTCGGTATTCATCATAAAACCCGCATTTATTTGCCATATCTTTCCTTTACGACAGTTTGTTATAATGACCGCATAAGCAACGAGCCGCGCGCGGGCGCTTGCGCACGCATGCGGCGACTGCATGCGGCTGCAATGAAGCGGAGCGGAATTGCAGTGAGACCGCATAAGCAACGAGCCGCGCGCGGGCGCTTGCGCACGCATGCGGCGACTGCATGCGGCTGCAATGAAGCGGAGCGGAATTGCAGTGAGACCGC
>JAFUPV010000006.1 GCA_017472605.1 Lachnospiraceae bacterium | reverse complement strand
TGTAAAAAAACAAAAAATAGTGCTTGACAAGATCAGATAAGCATGTTATTATATTGCAGGTAAGGCCAGTTGGTCAAGGGGTTAAGACGTCGCCCTCTCACGGCGAAAACAGGGGTTCGATTCCCCTACTGGCTGCTTTATTGAGGCGTGGCTCAGTTTGGTAGAGCGCTGCGTTCGGGACGCAGAGGTCGCAGGTTCGAATCCTGTCGCCTCGATTTTTTTCTGCGGGAAACCGCATGAAACACAAAAAAATGAGGCCAGTTGGTCAAGGGGTTAAGACGTCGCCCTCTCACGGCGAAAACAGGGGTTCGATTCCCCTACTGGCTGCTGAACTGTTGAATCGTTTGATTCAGCAGTTTTTTTATTTGCGCGGGCAGCAAGTCGGGCAAGTGTGCTTGCTCACTCATCAGATGAGCACCGTAAGGACGAGAGAAATTCGCGCAGCGTGTTTCCGCTTGTTATTGAGCGGGTATCAAATCAGATGACTGCGCACAACACCTGCAGAGACGAACATTTGTACCAAAAAACACAAGAAGTTCGCTTGACACAGACAGGTAAATCGTGATATATTCGATTAGTGACTGTTTGATGAGAGATAGAAAAAAGGATGGTTTAACATGGCAAAACAGACAGCATATAATGCTGACAGTATTACAGTACTAGAAGGACTGGAAGCGGTCAGAAAACGTCCCGGTATGTATATCGGAAGTGTTTCCACCTCCGGTCTGAATCATCTTATATATGAAATTGTTGACAATGCGGTTGACGAGCATCTGGCCGGTTTCTGTAACCGGATTGAAGTGATCCTGGAGGCGGACGGGTCGGCAACTGTGAATGATAACGGACGCGGAATTCCGGTTGACCGACACAAGCTTGGCGTGTCTGCCGAACGAATCATTTTTACGACCCTCCATGCAGGCGGAAAGTTTGATAACAATGCCTATAAGACAAGCGGAGGTCTTCACGGCGTTGGCTCCTCGGTTGTCAATGCGCTTTCCGAGTATCTGGAAATTAAGATTTGCAAAGACGGAAAGGTGTACTACGACAGCTATGAGCGGGGAAAGCCGACGGTTGAGCTGAAAAACGGCCTCCTTCCGAAAATTGGAACGTCAAAAGAGACGGGAACCAGCATTACCTTCATGCCGGACAGTGAAATCTTTGAAAAAACAAGATTCAACGCCCAGTCAATCATGAGCCGCCTTCACGAAACGGCTTATCTGAATCCAGGTCTGGAAATTGTGTTTATCAACAACAGAGAGGGCGAAGAAGAGACGGTTACCTATCTGGAAACAGAGGGAATTGCCGCTTACATAAAAGAACTGAACAAAGGCAAGCCTCCGATCCATGATGTGATCCGTTTCCAGGGAAAGAGCGAAGGAATTGAAGTGGAAATTTCCTTTCAGTTTGTCGATACCTTTGAGGAAAAACTTCTTGGCTACTGCAATAACATCTACAATTCCGACGGCGGAACCCATCTGACCGGATTTAAAACAAGATTTACCCAGGTGATCAATGCCTACGCAAAAGAACTGGGAATTCTGAAGGATCCCAATAAATTTACCGGACCGGACACCCGATGCGGAATGACTGCAGTCGTTGCCATTAAGCATCCGGATCCGCTGTTTGAAGGACAGACGAAGACGAAGCTTGGAAGCCAGGATGCGGCAAAAGCGGTGAACACGGTTACCGGTGAGCAGCTGGAGCTGTTTTTTGATAAAAATCTGGAGACGCTGAAAGCCATCATCGGCTGTGCAGAAAAGTCAGCGAAAATCCGTAAGGCAGAGGAAAAGGCAAAAGCCAATCTGCTGACAAAACAGAAGTACTCTTTTGACGGAAACGGAAAACTGGCAAACTGTGAGAGCAGAGATGCGTCCAAGTGTGAAATTTTTATTGTCGAAGGTGATTCCGCAGGCGGCTCTGCAAAGATGGCCCGCGACCGCCGCTATCAGGCGATCCTGCCAATCCGCGGAAAGATTCTGAACGTGGAAAAGGCCTCCATCGATAAGGTTCTTGCCAACGCAGAAATCAAATCCATGGTTCAGGCTTTTAACTGCGGGTTTTCCGAAGGATATGGAAACGACTTTGACATCAGCAAGCTTCGCTATGACAAGATCATTATCATGGCCGATGCGGACGTGGACGGCGATCACATCAGCACACTTCTGATGACGTTTTTCTACCGGTTCATGCCGGAGCTGATCCAGGAAGGCCATGTCTACATTGCGATGCCGCCTCTTTACAAAGCGATTCCTCAGAGAGGACCAGAAGAGTACCTTTACGACGACATGGCTCTGGAAAAGTACCGTAAAACACATAAAAATTTCAATCTGCAGCGCTATAAGGGTCTTGGAGAGATGGATGCGTCCCAGCTCTGGGAAACAACGCTGGATCCGGAGAACCGCTGCTTAAAGCGCGTAGACATCGAGGATGCCAGAATGGCAAACGAGATGACGGAAGTTCTGATGGGAACGGACGTGGAAGTGAGACGGGAATTCATTCACCGCCACGCGAAAGAAGCGCAGCTTGATGTATAAGGAGTAGGAAAAATGGCTGAAACGATTTTAACAACCGAATATTCGACAGAGATGCAGAAATCCTTTATCAATTACTCCATGTCTGTCATTACCGCCCGTGCGGTTCCGGATATCAGGGATGGTCTTAAGCCGGTTCAGCGTCGTGTTCTTTATGCGATGAACGAGCTTGGACTGAATTCCGATAAGCCTCACAGAAAATCAGCCCGTATTGTCGGCGATGCCATGGGTAAATATCACCCGCACGGTGATTCATCCATCTACGAAGCGCTGGTTGTTCTGTCACAGGATTTCAAAAAAGGAATGGCGCTGGTTGACGGTCACGGAAACTTTGGTTCCATTGAGGGTGACGGCGCGGCTGCGATGCGTTACACAGAGGCAAGGCTGAAAAAGTTTACACAGGAAGTGTATCTGGCTGATCTGGATAAGAATGTAGTAGATTTTGTCCCGAACTTTGATGAAACGGAAAAGGAACCGGAGGTGCTTCCTGTTCGTGTTCCGAATTTTCTGATTAACGGTTCTGACGGCATTGCAGTCGGCATGACAACCAGTACGCCGCCCCACAATCTGGTGGAGATCATCGATGCCATGGAGCTGCTGATGGATAAGCCGGAGGTTACGACGGCAGAACTGCTGGAAGTGGTTCAGGGACCGGATTTTCCCACTGGCGGAGTGGTTACAAACAAGGATGATCTGCTGGAAATTTATGAGACGGGAAGAGGAAAGATTAAGATTCGCGGAAAAGCGGAGGTGGTTCCGGGAAAGCGGAAGACTGACAAGGACTGCATCGTGATTTCCGAAATTCCTTACACCATGATCGGAGCCAACATCGGAAAGTTTCTCTCTGACGTTGTTTCGCTTGCCGAGAGCAAGAAGCTGCCGGATATCATTGACGTTTCCAATCAGTCTTCCAAGGAAGGCATTAAGATTGTCATTGAACTGAGAAAAGGAGCCGATGGAGAGCAGACGCTGCAGGGAATCCTGAAGAAAACAAAACTGGAAGATACCTTCGGTGTGAACATGCTGGCAATTGTTGACGGAAGACCGGAGGTTCTCGGACTGAAGGCAATTCTGGAACATAACCTGAATTTCCAGATTGAAGTCAATACAAGAAAGTACACCACACTTCTGGAGAAAGAGCGCAGCCGGAAAGAGATTCAGGAAGGTCTGATCCGCGCGGTTGACGTGATTGATCTGATCATTGAGATTATCCGCGGAAGTAAGACGCTGAAAATGGCAAAGACCTGTCTTGTGGAAGGTGTTACGGAAGGTATTCAATTTAAAACAGAAAAATCAAGAAAGCAGGCTTCTCAGCTGAAGTTTACGGAAAACCAGGCAACAGCAATTCTGGAGCTTCGTCTTTCCAAGCTGATCGGACTGGAAATTCTTGCACTGCAGGACGATTATAAAAAGACGCTGGAAAAGATTGCGCTTTATGAGAAAATCCTCGGCAGCCGGAAAGCTATGCTCAAGGCGATCCGCAAAGATCTGGATTCCATCAAAAAGAATTACGGAATCCCGCGCAGAACGGAGATTGCAAATCTGAAGGAAGCGGTCTTTGTAGAGGCTCCGGCACAGGTTCTTGATGTTACGTTCCTGATGAACCGCTTCGGCTATGCGAAGGTAGTAGAGCAGTCTGTCTTTGAAAAGAACGAAGCACAGCTGCGTGAGGAGAATACCGTGTTCATCAATTGCCGCAGCGATGAAAAGCTTTGCATCTTTACACGTGAGGGCAACATGCACCAGCTGAAACTTGCCGATGTGCCTATGGGAAGACCGAAAGACAAAGGCGTACCCATTGACAACATCTGCAAATATGACAGCGCAAAGGAAAACATCCTGCAGATTTTCTGCTGGGAGCAGATTCGGACAAAGTGCTTTGTCTTTGCGACTGCCATGGGCGCTGTGAAACAGGTTGCAGCTCTTGAGTTTGATACTGTTAAGCGCACCATTGCCGCTACGAAGCTGGCAGATGGAGATGAGGTGATTGCGATTGAGCCGGCTGACAAGCCCTATATCGTAATGACAACGGATGAAAAGCATGCGCTGCGCTTCCGTGTCAGCGAGATTCCGTCCCAGAGAAAGAATGCGGTTGGTGTGCGTGCGTTTAAGCTGACAGAGGGAGAGCGCATGAATGGTGTCTGGCTGTTGGATGAAAAGGAAAAACAGTTCAGTGAAGTGACAAAGAAGAAGACCGACTTAAACGGGCTTCCTCTGAAAAAACGTGACGGAAAGCCGGAACTGTTGGCGTAAATTGATGGAATGATTTGTGTTACAATACCGGAGGACGATATGAAAGAACGAGCAGAAGAAAAAAAGTATGCCCAATCGGACTTGGATGAAACAATAGACGGCGGGGAATTCCGCGGAAAGCTGGAAGAAACGGAACGGATGAAGCAGTTTCGTGCACGAAAGCAGAAAGAACTGCGCCGCAGAAAGAGAAATAAAAAAATCAGGCGTTTTCTTCTGGCTGTGCTGATCCTTGCTCTTGCTGCAGGCGGCTGTTACTGTGCGCTCAAGCCCTGTTTTCCGCAGATTCAGGAAATGGTTCTGGATCTGATGAAGGGGCGGTCTGGCAATGAGGAGGAAGAAACCTCAACAGAGGCAGTGACAAAAGAGGAGCCGGCTGAGGAACCGACCACGCAGGAGCAAACGACCCAGGAGCCGACTACGGAGGAGCCGACAACCGAGGAACCGACCACGGAGGCACCGGATCCCCGTAAGGATGTCTGGAATCACTATCAGAACATGTTTGTTGTTGTGAACATTAAGAACTATCTGAATGTACGCGACCAGCCGACGCAGGACGGAATCATCATCGGAAAGCTGGTAAAATATGCGGGCGGTGAGCTTCTTGAGGATCTGGGAAACGGCTGGTATCACATCTCTTCCGGAGGCATTGACGGTTATGTGGCGTCGGAATACTGCGTGACGGGGGAAGAGGCGAGACAGATTGCCCTGGAGCATTGTTTTTCCATGGTGGAAGTCACTGCGGAAAAACTGAATGTCCGTTCCGGCCCTGGTGAAGAGTTTGGCGTATGGGCTCAGCTGAGCGCTGCGGAAAAGCAGGTGGTAAAGGGAGAGGAAAACGGCTGGCTGAAGATCCAGGTAAACAATAACTACGGCTACATCAGCAAGGAGTTTACACAGGAAGGCTTCTATCTGGTGGAAGCAATGCCGTGGAGCAGCATTTCCAATTATTCCCCGACAAGGCAGGCGCTGTTCGCCTATGCAGAGCAGTTTATCGGAACGCCGTATGTGTACGGAGGAACGAATCTGTGGTCAGGCATTGACTGCTCCAGCTATGTGCAGCAGTGCTTCCGCAACGCAATTGGCATTGAACTTCCGCGAACGTCCAAACTGCAGGCAAATGTGGGAACCCAGATTTCGCTGGCAGAAGCAAAACCGGGTGATCTGCTGTTTTATGCGGATGCAAACGGAGTGATCGACCATGTGGTAATGTACATGGGTGACGGAAAAATCCTTCATGCAGCCCAGTCTCTCGGACAGGTCATTGTAAGCAAATACAATTACAGTACGGAGCCGGTAAAGGTCATGAATGTGATCGGCGATTGAGCAGATCAAAAAAAGTAAAAAAAAGACTTGATTTTTCAGTAAAACATGTTACAATAAAATACGATAGTTGTTGATTGAGAGTGGGCTTGAAAAAGCCCGCTCTTTCTTATGAATAAGGCGGATGCGCAGTTTTTGTTGACAGAACCTGCGCCAGAAGGCCGGACAGAGGTGGAGAATGACAAGAAGAGAAGAGTACGAGGCAAGAACAGAAGAACTGTTGATGCCGCTGATCAGGCAGAACAATTTTGAACTGGTTGATGTGGAGTACGTGAAGGAAGCGGGAAACTGGTATCTTCGCGCTTACATTGACAAAGAAGGCGGAATTACCGTGGACGACTGCGAAGTGATCAACCGGGCCCTTGGCGATCTGATGGATCAGCACGATTTTATCGAAGAAAGCTACATTTTAGAGGTCAGCTCCCCGGGTCTGGGAAGACCGCTGAAAAAGGATAAGGATTTTGACCGCAACATTGGCAAAGAGATTGAGATCCGGCTGTTTCGTGCCGTAGACCATCAGAAAGAATTTGAGGGAATTCTCAATTCCTACACAAAAGAGACGGTTACAATCACGGTTGAAGAAGGAACCGAACTTACACTGGAACGCAAAAACATCGCCCTGATTCGTCAGGCATTTGACTTTTAAAGACTGAGTTGGAGTAGCAGGAGGATACGAAGATGACTACAGAGTTAATGGACGCGTTGCTCGTCCTGGAGAAAGAGAAGAATATCAGCAAGGATGTCATGCTGCATGCGATTGAGGAATCGCTGCTGCAGGCTTGCAAAAAGCACTTTGGAAAAAGCGATAATGTTGTGATCAACATGAACTATGAAACCGGCGAGTATGAGCTTTACGCGGAAAAGGAAGTTGTGGAAGAGGTTGAGGATTCCGTTCTTCAGATCAGCCTTCCCCATGCAAAGCTGATCGATAAGAGGGCTGTGTTCGGTTCCACCGTACGTGTTCCGATCCAGTCCAGAGAATTCGGCCGCATCGCGACCCAGAATGCAAAGAGTGTGATTCTTCAGAAAATCCGTGAGGAAGAGAACCGCGTTGTTTACGATTACTACTATCGTCTGGAGAAGGATGTCATCACCGGAACGGTTGCCCGCTACGTGGAACCGAAGAACAACATGAACAGTGATAAGCCGGCTGGTCTGAATGTCTGCATGAATCTCGGCCGTGCCGAGGCAATGCTGACCAGCAACGAGCAGGTTCCCGGAGAGAAGTATCCGATTGGCCGCAAGTTAAAAGTCTACGTGCAGAGTGTAAAGGAAACCACCAAGGGCTGTAAGATCCTTGTCTCCCGTTCCCATCCGGATCTGGTAAAGCGTCTGTTTGAATCGGAAGTAACGGAAATTAAGGATGGAATCGTTGAGATTAAGGCAATCAGCCGTGAGGCAGGTTCCCGTACCAAGATGGCAGTCTGGTCAAATGACAGCAACGTGGATGCGGTAGGTGCCTGTGTCGGTATGAACAGCTCCAGAGTAAATGCAGTTGTTGCAGAGCTTAACGGCGAGAAGATCGACATCATCAGCTGGGATGAAAACGCGGCCCTTCTGATCGAGCATGCATTAAGCCCGTCCAAGGTTATCTGCGTTGCAGCAGATGAGGACGAGAAGTCCGCTCTGGTTGTCGTTCCGGATACACAGCTGTCTCTTGCAATTGGTAAGGCAGGACAGAACGCAAGACTTGCAGCCAAGCTGACCGGCTATAAGATTGATATCAAGAGTGAAAGCCAGGCAATTGCTGAAGGTCTCTTCGATGACATTGATCTTCCGGATGAGTATGAGGAAGACGGTGAATATCTGGAAGACGGCGGCCTTGAGTATTACGAGGAGTGATTAAATGGCAACGGCAAAAAAGGTTCCGCTTCGCCAGTGTATGGGATGCGGAGAGATGAAAAGCAAGAAAGAAATGCTGCGGGTCCTTCGTTCGGCTGAGGGCGAGGTGTTTCTTGACATAACCGGAAAGAAAAACGGCCGAGGTGCATATATATGTAAGGATGCCGGCTGTTTTGAGATGGCCAGAAAGAAAAAAGCACTGGAACGATCTCTCAAAATTGAAATTTCCGAAGAGGTATATGATTCATTAAAAGGAGAGCTGGAAAAGATTGATAAATGATCGAGTGATTTCCATGATCGGTCTTGCGGCGAAAGCAGGCAAGGTTGTCAGTGGTGAGTTTGCGGTGGAGAAAGCCGTGAAAGAAGGTCGCGCCCGTCTGGTTGTGATTGCGTCGGATGTTTCCGAGAATACCAGAAAAATGTTTCGTAATATGTGCGAGTACTATCAGGTTCCGCTGGAGACTTACGCAGAGAAAGAAACACTGGGACATGGAATAGGTAAAATGATGCGTGCGTCGATTGCTGTTCTGGATCAGGGATTTGCAGACGCCGTGCGTAAGCAGATGAACATAAGGAAAGAAAAGGTCGGTGATTAAGCTTATGGCAGATATGAATAACAAAAAAACAAACAGTGATGGCCAGAGTCAGGCTTCCGAGAAAAAGGAAAGTGCAGCAAAGAAGAAGATGCATCTGGTATTCCATCCGGAGCACAGCACAAAACCGCTGCCACAGCGTAAGAAGCCGGCGAAACCGGCTGCGGCACCAGCAAAGAAAGAGGAAAAGCCGGTTGCGGCACCTGTAAAACCGGAGGAAAAGCCGGCTGCTAAGGCAGTTGAGGCTGTGAAGGCTGCTGAGGCGTCAAAGGCTGTGGAGGCAAAGGCTGTGGAAACAAAGACTGTGGAAACAAAAGCGGCTGCCGAGTCCAGATCTGCTGCTGGTTTGGCAGAGAAGAAGACGGTCGAGAAGGCGGAAACAGGAAAGCAGGAAGCGGCAAAGCCGGAGGCAAAAGCTGCTGAGACGGTGAAGCCGGAAGTGAAGGCGGAAGGAAAAGCTGTGGAAGCAGCCAGACCGGAAGAAAAGGCTTCGGAGCCGGTAAAGGTTCAGGAAAAGCCGGAAGGGAAGGCTTTGAATGAGGCAAAGCCGGAAATGAAAAATGGGGAAATGTCTGCTGATGCGGGAGCAGATAAGCAGGAAAAAGTTTCAAAGGAAAAAAGGGATCAAGAGGCACTGAATATGCAGAGTCCGGAAAAGAAGATGACTGAGAATGCTGGAAACGGAAGACAGAATGACCGTGGACAGTCAAGAAGAGAAGATGGCTCCAGAAGAGAAGACGGAGCAAGAAGAGACAACGGAAGAAGAGAAGGACGTCGTGAGGATGGCCAGGGCTTCCAGAGACGTGAGCGCCGTGAGGATGGCGGTCAGGGACGTCGTGAGGACGGTCAGGGCTTCCAGAGACGTGAGCGTCAGGATGGTCAGGGCGGCTATCAGAGAAGAGACGGTCAGGGCTTCCAGAGACGTGAGGACGGCCAGGGCGGTTATCAGAGAAGAGACGGTCAGGGCTTCCAGAAGAGAGAGGACGGCCAGGGCGGTTATCAGAGAAGAGATGGCCAGGGCTTCCAGAAGAAGGATCAGGATTCCTACGGAAACAACAGCAGACGCGGCGGCGACAAGGAGCGTTCCGGACGTTTTGGCGGCGGCAGCAGCATGGACAGCCTGACTCCGACACTGACCAAGAATGAGGCACGCGGAGGCAAAGGATTAAATAAAAAAGAGCGCGAGCTTAGAGAGAAGAGCAAGCAGAACAACGATAAGAATGGAAGATTTGACGAGAATACCAAAAACTTCAGCAAGCTGAAGAATCCGTCCAAGAAGCCGGAGCAGCCGGTTGAGAAGAAGGAAGATGACGGTATTAAGACAATGATTCTTCCGGATGTGATCACGGTTGGCGAGCTGGCTGAAAAGATGAAGATGACAGCTGCTGCTCTGATCAAGGCCATGTTCATGAAGGGTCAGATGTTCAACATCAACTCCGATCTCACCTATGAGCAGGCAGAGGAAATCGCTCTGGAGTTTAACTTCATCTGTGAGCCGGAAGAAAAGGTAGATGTAATCGCAGAGCTTCTGAAGGATGCAGAGGAAAGCGAAGACGAGATGGTTACAAGACCGCCTGTTGTCTGTGTCATGGGTCACGTTGACCATGGTAAGACATCTCTTCTGGATGCGATCCGTGCGACAAACGTTACTTCCAGAGAGGCCGGCGGTATTACCCAGCATATCGGTGCGTATACTGTTAAGTGCAACGGTGAGGATATCACCTTCCTTGATACACCTGGTCATGAGGCGTTTACCGCAATGCGTATGAGAGGCGCACAGGCGACGGATATCGCAGTTCTTGTTGTTGCGGCAGATGACGGTGTAATGCCGCAGACCATCGAGGCAATCAACCATGCGAAGGCTGCCGATGTCGACATTATTGTTGCCATCAACAAGATCGATAAGCCTAGTGCGAACATCGACCGTGTTATGAAGGAGCTTTCCGAGCATGAGCTGATTCCTGAGGACTGGGGCGGTCAGACAATTTTTGTACCGGTTTCCGCGAAGACCCATGAGGGTATTGAGAACCTGCTGGAGATGATCCTGCTGGATGCTGAGGTGAAGGAGCTGAAAGCAAACCCGAACCGTAAGGCAAGAGGTCTTGTTATTGAGGCTCAGCTGGATAAGGGACGCGGTCCGGTTGCAACCATTCTTGTTCAGAAGGGTACCCTTCATGTCGGTGACAACATTGCAGTTGGTTCCTGCTATGGTAAGGTTCGTGCGATGATCGATGACAAGGGCAGACGTGTGAAAGAGGCAACTCCGTCCACTCCTGTCGAGATCCTTGGTCTGAACGACGTGCCAAATGCCGGTGAAATCATGGTTTGTACCGACAACGAGAAGGAAGCACGTAACTTTGCTGAGACCTTTATCTCGGAGAACAGAGAAAAGATGCTCGCTGATACAAAGACAAAGCTTACTCTGGACAGTCTGAACTCTCAGATCCACGAGGGAACGCTTAAGGAACTGAATCTGATCATCAAGGCGGATGTTCAGGGTTCTGTTGAGGCTGTTAAGCAGTCTCTGCTGAAGCTTTCCAACGAGGAAGTTGTTGTACGCGTGATCCATGGCGGCGTTGGTGCCATCAACGAGTCCGACGTTTCTCTTGCTTCTGCTTCCAATGCAATCATTATTGCCTTCAACGTTCGTCCGGATCCTCTTGCAAAGTCTGTTGCGGAGCGTGAGAAAGTAGAAATCCGTCAGTATCGTGTCATCTACCAGGCAATCGCTGATGTAGAGGCTGCGATGAAGGGAATGCTTGATCCGGTATTTGAGGAGAAGATCATCGGCCATGCGCTTGTTCGTCAGATCTTCAAGGCTTCCGGTGTCGGCAACATTGCCGGTTCCTATGTAACAGACGGTTCCTTCCAGAGAGGCTGCAAGATCCGCATCCGCAGAGGCGGCGAGCAGATTTATGAGGGTGCGCTTGCTTCCCTGAAGCGTCTGAAGGATGATGTGAAGGAAGTTAAGGAAGGTTACGAGTGCGGTATGGTATTCGAGAAGTTCAACGACATCGTTGAGGAAGATGAGATCGAGGCATACATCATGGTAGAGGTTCCGAGATAATCGCTGCCGGATGAAAAGACCGCCGAAAGGAACCACAGGATAACCGTCCTGTGCATAAACAAGCAGCGGAGCGTGTTTGAGTCTTTCAGGCACGCTCTGTTGGATGAGAGGATCGTTATGCGTAAAAACAGTATAAAGAATACAAGAATTAATGCAGAGGTTCAGAAAGAACTGAGCAACATTATCCGCAATGAAATCAAAGATCCGCGGATCCATCCGATGACAACCGTTGTTATGGTTGATGTGACACCGGATCTGAAGTTCTGCAAGGCATACATCAGTGTGCTTGGTGATGACGAAGCGCTCAAGAGTACCATTCAGGGACTGAAGAGCGCAAAACCATATATCAGAAGAATGCTGGCTTCCAGCGTGAATCTGCGCAATACACCTGAGCTTACCTTTATTCCGGATCAGTCCATTGAATATGGTGTTCACATGACCAATCTGATCAATGAAGTGACAAAGGATCTGAAAAAGGATGACCAGGCGGAGGTTGAGGGCGATGAGATCATTTGATGAGGTAATGGCCGGTGTACAGAGAGCGGCGATTGCCGGACATGTCAGACCGGATGGCGACTGCGTTGGCAGCTGCATGGGACTGGCTGCCTATCTGCGGGCAAACTATCAGGTAAAGGTTGATGTTTTTCTGGATCCGCTTCCTGACAGCCTGGAGTTTCTTGTGGAAGGAAAAGAAATCAATCCGAAAACGGACGAAACGGTAAGATATGACATCTTTTTCGCCGTAGACTGCGCCGACAAAAAGCGGATAGCGGCAGACAGCCGTCTGATTGAACATGCGGCGAAAGTAATTAACATTGACCATCATATCAGTAATCCGCTCTATGGTGACATCAATGTGGTGGAAGCAGAATCCAGCTCTGCCTGTGAAGTTCTTTACGGGCTGATGGATGCGGAAAAAATCAATCGTGAAACGGCAATCTGTCTCTATACCGGAATGGCTCATGATACCGGAATTTTTCAGTATTCCTGTGTCAGTCCGCTGACCATGAGCCGGGCAGGTCATCTGCTTTCTTTTGGATTTGACTTTTCCCAGCTGATCATGTCTTCCTTCTATGAAAAATCGCTGTCTCATCAGAAACTGTTGGGAATTGCGCTTATGAAGAGCAGGATCCTTCCTGACGGACTCGGTATCTGGAGCTATGTGACGCTGGCTGATATGGAAGCGGTCGCAAGCAGCTCGATGGAGGCAGACGGGATCGTCGAAGAGCTGCGCAATACAAAGGGAATTGATTATTCCGTGTTCCTTTATGAGCTGGAACCGGGAACCTATAAAGTGAGCTTCCGCTCAAAGGGAAAGGTGAATGTCAGCCAGGTTGCAGTTGCTTTCGGCGGAGGCGGACATGTCCGTGCGTCCGGCTGCACGTTTGTCGGAAAGACACCGGACGAGATCATCGCACAGATTACAGAACAGATTGCGGGGCAGATCCATGATTGACGGAATGATTGCAGTCTGGAAGGAGAAGGATTTCACCTCCCATGATGTGGTTGCAAAGATGCGGGGGATTCTTCGTCAGAAAAAAATCGGTCATACCGGAACACTGGATCCCAAGGCGGAAGGCGTTCTGGTGGTCGGGCTCGGCATGGGAACAAGAGCGTGTGATCTGCTTCCGGACAAAACAAAGACTTATGAGGCGGAAATGCTTCTTGGTGTAGAAACCGATACAGAAGACATTTGGGGAACGGTTCTTCGTGAAGAGGACGTATGTGTCAGCAGTGACGCATTTTGCGATGCGATTCTGTCGTTTCAGGGAACCTATCTGCAGACTCCTCCCATGTATTCCGCCAAGAAAATAAACGGACAGAAGCTGTATGATCTGGCAAGAAAGGGAAAAATCGTGGAGCGTTCGGCTGTTCCTGTTACCATCCATCAGATTCAGATCAGAAAGCTGGAAGGGAACCGCGCTGCATTTTCCGTAACCTGTTCTGCCGGAACCTATATCCGGACGCTGTGTGTGGATATCGGAAAAAAACTTGGCGTTCCTGCTGTCATGACAGCTCTGACAAGAACGGATGCAGGCGGATTTACCTCTAATCAGGCACTTACGCTGAAACAGATGGAAGAGGCCCGTGACAATGGGACACTTTTGAATCATGTGATTCCTGTGGATCAGGCGCTGACCTGCTATCCGATGGTCACAGTCGGGAAGGCATTTGGAAAACAGCTGAAAAACGGAAATTCCTTTTTGGAAAGCGCGCTGACAGCACTGCCGGATCAGGACAGCGAATATTACCGTGTCTACCTGGAAGAGGACGGGTTCATTGGCGTGTTCAGACGCCTGGAAGATAAGCGTACCTACAAGCCGCATAAAATGTTTCTGAGCGTTGGCTGATGCGCGGAAACAGAAGGAACGGAGGAGAAAAATGGTTCATATCACAAAAGCCGCAGACGCTGTGATTGAAAGCGGTTGTGCAATAACCATTGGAAAATTTGACGGGATACACGCAGGCCATCAGGCTCTGATAGAAGCAGTGAAAAAGGCTGCCGCTGATCAGGGCCTGAAAACCGTTGTTTTCACGTTTGCTGTTTCGCCAAGCAGATATCTTGGAAAAGAAGCAGAGATGCTGATGACGCCGGGGGAACGTGTGGAATATCTGGAATCACTTGGAATTGACTATCTGATCGAATATCCGTTTACAGATGAGGTTCGTCAGATGGAAGCCGGTTCTTTTGTGAAGCATATCCTGTTTGAACGGCTTCACGTGAAGTATCTGGCAGTTGGATATGATTTCCGCTTCGGATATCAGAGGCAGGGAGACTGCAGTCTTCTGAAAAAATACGCAGAAAGCGGTGCGTTTGTTCTTGATATCTGTCGGAAGTTAAAATATAATGAGAGAGAAATCAGCAGTTCGTTTATCAGAGAGCAGATTCGGATGGGAAAGATGGAGGCAGCTGAGGCAATGCTTGGACGCCCCTATTCGTTTTGTGGAATTGTGGAGCACGGAAAATCGCTTGGACATACAATCGGTTTTCCGACTTTGAACATAAGACCGGCAGAACAGAAAGTACTTCCGCCGAATGGTGTTTATTTTACGACTGTGCATATAAATGGTATTTCCTATCGTGGCGTGGCAAATCTGGGCATTCAGCCGACTGTAACCAGTCATCAGCTTCTGCTGGAGGTGCATGTGCTTGATTTTTGCCAGATGGTCTATGATAGCTGGGTTTCGGTAGATTTGCATAAGTTTCACAGACCGGAGCAGCGGTTTGCAGGGGTTGGTGAGCTGACACGGCAGCTCGCACTGGATACGGCGGCATGCATCCGGTACTTTGAAGAAATGAGGGGTAAATGAGACGTTCGGATAAGCAGGAAACAGAGAGAGAAGAATTAGAGGAAAGAAAAGAGCTGCGCTCCAGAGAGCGTTCCTATCGGATGATTGGTCTGACGGCGGGAATTTTAACGACGGTTGTAATTGCAGCCGCCGGCTATCTGGCGATAAACTATGTCGATGACCGATATGTATCAATGGAACCGACGCTGCCGGCTCAGGTCGCTCCGGTTAATCCATCCGAGACAATCGGCAGTCAGGAGCCGGTGAAAACGACCGGTTCGCTGACGGAAGAATCGTCGTCTTCCGTGGAGAAAGAGAGCAGTACAGAGGCGTCTTCTGAAGCGCAGTCCGGTACACGGGAACCGTCTTCTTCTGCAGTGCAGACGACCGGGGAAGAAGAAACTACACAGGAGAGGACAACGCTTTCACCGGAGGATCAGGCGGACCGGGAACTGCGCCTGAAAGCGATTGAGAAATTTACAAATCTTGGAATTGTTGTGAATGTGAACAACTATCTGAACATGAGAACCGGTCCATCGACCGAAGATGAGATCTGCGGTATTATCTTTAAAAACTGCGGAGTCAATGTGCTGGAGGATGCGGGAAACGGCTGGTTCCGTGTGGAATCCGGCGGAGTAACCGGATATGTCTCTCAGGATTACATTCTTCAGGGAGAGGAAGCGGTTGAAAAAGCGGTAAAGAGCTGCCGCTATCTGGCAGAAATCAAAACAGACGCGCTGCCGGTACGATATGAAGCGAACACATCTTCCGATGTGATCACGACGGTACGAAAAGGAGATCTCTACGACATTCTTTCCTACAAAGGAGACTGGATCGAGATCAATGCGGTGGAATCGCTCAGCGGCTATGTGCCGATTTCCGATATTTCCGCTTCCTATCGTCTGGAAGAAGCCATCGTGTTCGGCTACGATTCGTCTGTTTCCCAGCTTCGCAGAGATATCATCACGAAGGGATTCCAGTATTACGGCGGAACCTACGTGTTCGGCGGTGAGGATCTGGAAAACGGAATTGACTGCTCCGCCTATACACAGCAGATTTATGGCATGTACGGCGTGGAACTTTACCGGAATTCCTATACGCAGGCAGAGCAGGGAGTAAAGGTTTCGGAAGAAAATGTCCGCCCGGGTGATCTGGTGTTCTATGTCGGAAGAAATCCCGGAATGGTCGGCCATGTTGCAATCTACATCGGCAACGGAAAAATTCTTCATGCTGCATCGGAGTCAAAGGGAATCTGTGTCAGTGACTGGAAATTTGTTCCGATCGTTACGATCCGCAATGTGATCGGCGACTGAGCAGACGGATGAAAGCAGAAAAAAGTTTGAAAGAGTGTGAAAAAACCTTTGACAAACAATGGATGCTGTAGTATAATTTTTCTCGTGTGTAAACGCCGCTGCTCAGCGAACGGATACTCCAACCGTCACTTGGCAAACGGTAAGAATTTTATTTAAGGAGGAAATCAAAATGATTTCAAAGGAAAAGAAGGCAGAAATTATTGCTGCATACGGCAGAACACCAGAGGATACCGGATCACCGGAGGTTCAGATCGCAATCCTGACCGCTAGAATTGCTGAGCTGACTGAGCATCTGAAGTCCAATCCGAAGGATCATCACTCCAGAAGAGGTCTTCTGATGATGGTAGGTCAGAGAAGAGGTATGCTTGACTATCTGAAGAGCAAGGATATCGAGGGCTATCGTGCGCTGATCAACAAGCTGGGCATCAGAAAGTAATTAAATGCTTTTTAATAGGGTGGAGAAATCCACCCTATTCTTAGGTAACAGAAATGATAATGAGGCAAGGCTACCCGAGACCGCTGAAGACAGTATCACCTGTCAATCCTTCATAAATGGTACTGTGTTCAGTAGTTTCGGTTTCCTATGCCAGATTTTTCAACAGAATGACACAGAAGATTTCCGGTATTTCCGGAAGAAGGAGAAAACATGTATAAGAGTTATTCAATGGAACTCTGCGGAAGAACCCTGACGGTTGATATCGGCAGAGTTGCAGCACAGGCAAATGGTGCTGCATTTATGCACTATGGTGACACAGTTGTACTTTCTACCGCTACTGCTTCTGAGGAGCCGAGAGAGGGAATTGATTTCTTCCCCTTGAGCGTAGAATATGAAGAGAAGATGTATTCCGTGGGCAAGATCCCGGGCGGATTCAACAAGAGAGAAGGAAAGGCAAGCGAGCACGCAATCCTGACTTCCCGTGTCATTGACCGTCCGATGCGTCCGCTGTTCCCGAAGGATTACAGAAACGACGTTACCCTGAACAACATGGTAATGAGCGTAGATCCGGACTGCAGTCCTGAGATTACTGCAATGCTTGGTTCCGCAATCGCTACCTGCATTTCCGATATTCCGTTTGATGGTCCGACTGCTGCAACAAAGGTTGGCATGATCAACGGTGAGCTGATCTTCAACCCGACCCTGGAGCAGAAGGCTGTTTCCGATCTGGAGCTGACTGTAGCTTCTACCAGAGACAAGGTAATCATGATCGAGGCAGGCGCAAATGAGGTTCCGGAGGATCAGATGATTGCTGCTATTTTCGCGGCTCATGAGATCAACCAGAAGATCATTACCTTCATTGACCACATCGTTGCCGACTGCGGAAAGCCGAAGCACAGCTATCAGTCCTACGACGTAGACGCAGAGCTGTGGGCAGACATGACTTCCTTCATTCCTGGTGAGGAGATGGAAGAAGCGGTGTTCACCGATGTTAAGCAGGTTCGCGAGGAGAACATCCATGCACTGAAGACAAAGCTTTCTGAGCGCTATGCTGAGACACATCCGGAGTGGATCCCGATGCTGGGTGAGGCTCTGTACAAATATCAGAAGAAGACCGTTCGTAAGATGATCCTGAAGGATCACAAGAGACCGGACGGCCGTGCAATCAAGCAGATTCGTCCGCTTGCTGCTGAGGTTGACATGATCCCGAGAGCACACGGATCCGCAATGTTCACCAGAGGACAGACACAGATCTGTACCGTTACTACCATTGCTCCGCTTTCCGAGGCTCAGAAGATTGAAGGTCTTGATTACACAGAGACTTCCAAGAGATACATGCACCACTACAACTTCCCGGCTTATTCCGTAGGTGAGACAAAGGTTTCCAGAGGTCCGGGACGTCGTGAGATCGGTCATGGCGCACTGGCTGAGCGTGCACTTGTTCCGGTTCTGCCGAGCGAGGAAGAGTTCCCATATGCAATCCGTACCGTTTCTGAGACGTTTGAGTCCAACGGTTCCACTTCTCAGGCTTCTGTCTGCGCATCCTGCATGTCTCTGATGGCTGCCGGCGTGCCGATCAAGTCTATGGTAGCAGGTATTTCCTGTGGCCTTGTAACAGGAGACACCGATGATGATTATCTGATCCTGACTGATATCCAGGGTCTTGAGGACTTCTTCGGAGACATGGACTTCAAGGTGGCAGGTACTCACAAGGGTATCACCGCAATCCAGATGGATATTAAGATTCATGGTCTGACAAGAAGCATCATCGAAGAGGCAATCTCAAGAGCAAGAGAAGCAAGATTCTACATCATGGACGAGGTAATGTCCAAGGCAATCGCTGAACCGAGAGCAACTGTTGGAAAGTATGCTCCGAAGATCGAGATGATGCAGATCGATCCTGCAAAGATCGGCGATGTTGTTGGTAAGCAGGGTAAGGTGATCAACCGCATCATTGCTGAGACCGGCGTTAAGATTGATATTTCCGAGGATGGAAATGTATCTGTATGCGGTACTGACATGGACAAGATCATGCAGGCAATGAGAACCATCGAGATCATCGTAACGGATTTCGAGGAAGGTCAGATCTTTGACGGTACTGTTATCAGCATCAAGGAGTTCGGTGCGTTCCTTGAGTTCGCTCCGGGCAAGGAAGGCATGGTTCATATCTCCAAGATCTCCAAGCAGAGAATTGACCGTGTTGAGGATGTTCTGTCTCTTGGCGATGTTGTTAAGGTTATCTGCCTTGGCAAGGACAAGATGGGACGTTTCAGCTTCAGCATGAAGGATGTTAAGATGGACTAATTCCAATAGAAAAATAGGAGGTGTTTGCCGCTGCCGTGCTGTTATCAGTCCAGCGTGGCGGCACCTCTTTTCTGTATCGTAAGTCAGTAAGTGAAACAAAACGGGCAAAGAAAGGAATAATTTATGAAAAAGCTGTTAGATCTGATCAGTGCAGAGGTAGGAGCTGCTTTTGAGTCCTGTGGTTATGACGCAAATCTTGGACGTGTCACGATTTCCAATCGTCCGGATCTGTGTGAATTTCAGTGCAATGGTGCGATGGCGGGAGCGAAGCTCTATAAAAAGGCGCCGTTCATGATTGCTGATGCGGTGGCTGCGGCACTTGACAGCAATGAAATGTTTGAAGAAGTAAGTTCTGTAAAACCTGGATTTATCAACATCCGGCTTTCCGGTTCTTATCTTGCTTCCTATGTAAAACAGATGGCAGAAGCTGAGAAGCATGGTGTTGAGCTTCCAAAGAAGGAAACGATCATGATCGACTACGGTGGACCGAATGTGGCAAAGCCGCTTCATGTCGGCCATCTTCGTTCTGCAATTATCGGTGAAAGCATTAAGAGAATTCTTCGCTATGCCGGACATGAGGTAATCGGTGATGTTCATCTTGGAGACTGGGGTCTGCAGATGGGCCTGATTATTGAAGAACTGAAGGAAAGAAAGCCTCAGCTGTGCTATTTTGATGAGAGCTATGAAGGAGAATATCCGAAGGAAGCTCCCTTTACGATTTCCGAGCTGGAGGAAATTTATCCGGCTGCAAGTGCCAAGTCTAAGGTGGATGAAGCATTTGCAGCAAAGGCGCATGATGCGACAGCAAAGCTTCAGCAGGGAGACCGCGGCTATAATGCTGTCTGGAATCACATCCTGAATGTTTCAGTCAGCGACCTAAAGAAGAATTACGAAAAGCTGGATGTCAGCTTTGACCTCTGGAAGAAGGAAAGTGATGCGCAGCCGTATATTCCGGACATGGTTGAGATGCTGAAGAAGAGAGGATTTGCGTACATCTCCAATGGTGCTCTTGTTGTTGATGTTGCGAAAGAGGACGATACCAAGGAGGTTCCGCCGTGCATTATTCTGAAATCGGACGGAGCAAGCCTTTATCAGACAACCGATCTTGCTACCATTGTAGAGCGTCAGAAGCTGTTTGCGCCGGACCGTATCCTCTATGTGGTAGATAAGCGTCAGGAAATGCATTTTACACAGGTATTCCGCGTTGTACGAAAAGCTGAAATCGTTCCGGAAGAAGTGGATCTGACGTTCCTTGGTTTTGGTACTATGAACGGAAAGGACGGAAAGCCGTTTAAGACAAGAGAAGGCGGTGTGATGCGTCTGGAATATCTGATCTCCGAGATCAATCAGGCTGTCTATGATAAGATCATGGAAAATCGTTCGGTGACGGAAGAGGAAGCGAGAGAGACCGCGAAGATTGTCGGTCTGTCCGCGCTGAAATACGGTGATCTGTCCAATCAGGCGTCCAAGGACTATGTGTTTGATATTGACCGTTTCACTTCCTTTGAAGGAAACACCGGTCCATACATCCTTTATACCATCGTTCGAATCAAATCCATTCTGAAGAAGTATGAGGAGCAGGAGAAAAAGGCAGCACTTGCCTTTGCAGCGCCGCAGAACGCTTCCGAGAAGGATCTGATGCTGGCTCTGACCAGATTCCAGGATGTGTTCGGACAGGCTGAGGCAGAATATGCGCCGCACAAGCTCTGTGCCTACATTTATGATCTGTCCAATGCGTTCAACAAGTTTTACCATGAGACGAAGATCATGGCAGAAACCGATCTGCAAAAGCAGGCAGGATATGTTTGCCTGATTTCCTATGTGAAGGATGTGCTGGAAACCTGCATTGACATGCTGGGCTTCTACGCACCGGATCGCATGTAATAAAAGTCAAGGGTTACCCTCAGCGGATATGATATCTGCTGAGGGTTGTTTCTGCATCCGACGGATGTTCCGGCAACACGGCCAACGGATGTATGTGAATAACGAGTTTCTTCTCGTTGTTGTTTCAACCAGTCGAACACGGCTCTGATATGTTCGGTCGGATTGAAAGATGTGGAGGGCAGTTGCTATGGGGATTACCAGTGAGATGATACAAAAAGAATCGGTGAATTTTCTTGAATATCAGAAGGGACGTGCTCTTTATCACCGGATGCAGGTCAGTCTTACCATCACGAGAAATGCAGCCGGTAAGGATGTGGTGCTTTCCGGCAGTGTTCGTGACCTGAGCCGACAGTACGAATCCACGGTCACGCTGTTCAATGATACGATTGAAGAATCAGCCTGCAGCTGCGGTGAGTATGATCGTGTTCCTGGTCTGTGCAGACACAGGGCAGCGCTTTTATTTCAGTATATCAGCAGCGGTAATGCTGCCGAAGAGGAGGTACATACCTCACCGGCAGCGACTCTGCTGCTGAATCGCTATGAGAAGAAGCGGCTGCCCAGAACCGATGAGCAGGGAAAGCAGCTTCTTTTGTCTCTGTCGGCAGCCAGAAAGCTTCGGATCGTTCCGAAACTGATCTGTGAAGGGAAACATTTTCAGATGGAATTTCGGGTCGGATATGACCGGCTTTATGTTCTGCGTGACCTTCAGGCGTTTATGCGCGGCTTTCAGAATGGAGAAATGCTGGAACTGGGAAAAGCGCTGACGGTTGAAAACCATGAGAATTCCTATGATGAGAACTCCTTGCGTCTTGTGCGGATGATCTGTCTTCAGCTGGAAACCTATCTTCATCACCGGTCCGGTTCGGCCAATGGTCTTACTGTCTACGCAGAAAAAATCCGTGCGCTGGATCTGGAAGAATCCTATGTAGATGAATACATGGAGCTTCTGGAGAAAACCGGTGCGGACTACCAGCCGGAAAACAGAAGCATCGGACCGCTGGATGTGATCCATGGAAACGGAGCACCACAGATTCAGATTGCGGCGAGAGGAAACGGAGCCCACGTCGGCATAGCGGATAACTGGAAAGCTGTATTTGGCAGAAAACGGATGTATCTGTTCCATGATCATCAGGTGTATTGCTGCAGCGAGGAATTCAGCCAGGATCTTAGGCCCTTTTTTTACGCTGTACTCAACCGCGCCTGGCCAAAGCCTGGACATGTGGACATCAGCGGCCGCGATATGCCGATGTTTAAACGTCATGTTCTTCCGTTTTTGGAGCGCCATCTGCCGGTTGATTTTCAAAACATTAACATGGAAGCTTATGATTCGCCGGTTCTGGAAGCAAGCTTTTTCCTTGATATGACACCGGGACTGGAGCTGACACTGACCTGCGAGGAACGGTATGGCAGTTTTTCGTTTAATCCGGTGCTGACGGATGAGGTGCCTTCCAGGATTTTAAGAGATAAAGAAAAGGAAAAACAAATCCATGATGTTCTGACCAGATATTTCCATTACAGGGATGTTCGCGGAACCATGATCATGGAAGATGAGGAAGGCCTGTATCTGTTCATGCAGCAGGGAATTGAAGAACTGAAGGTTCTTGGCGACGTCTACATGACAGATGCAGTTCAGCGCATTCAGGTGAAGCAGGCACCAATGATCCGTGTTGGGATGACCTTTGTCGAGGACATGATGCAGCTCTCCTTTGACAGTGAAGGGATGGATCGGCTGGAACTTTCCGGACTTCTGCAAAGTTATCGACAGAAAAAGAGATACCACCGTTTTTCCAATGGCGATCTTGTTCGTCTGGAATCCGGTCTTTCCGATGCGTTTAACGAACTGGCACAGGGAGTCTGGCAGGAAGATCCGGCGGCTGATCTGACCAGTGTGCAGCTGGATGCCTGGCATGGCATGTATCTGGACAGCCTGTTTCAGAACCAGAACAGACTTGTGGTTGAGGAAAGCCATGATTTTGAAGAGATGATTGACCGGATGAGGCAGGCAAGGCCTCAGGAACATCCGGTACCGCCGCAAATGGATCCGGTTCTTCACGCCTATCAGAAATATGGTTATGGCTGGATGAAAACACTGCAGAGCTACCGTTTCGGCGGTATTTTGGCAGATGACATGGGCCTTGGAAAAACAATTCAGATGATCACCCTTCTTCTGGCAGACAGGCAGGAAGGAAGAACCTCACTGATCATCTGTCCCGCATCGCTGATCTACAACTGGCAGAGTGAGCTTAGGACGTTTGCACCGGAACTGAAATGCCTTGTTGTCAGCGGTCCGGCATTTGAACGGGAAAAGCTTCTGGAAGCATACCGCGACTATGATGTGCTGGTTACTTCCTACGACCTGGTGCGCCGTGATCTGGATGTGTATCGGACCTGCCAGTTTTATTATCAGATTCTGGATGAGGCTCAGTATATCAAAAATCACACGACTATGAACGCAAAAGCCGTCAAATTGATCCGATCGGAATACCGGATGGCCCTGACCGGCACTCCCATTGAAAACCGGCTCAGTGAACTGTGGAGCATCTTTGATTTTCTGATGCCGGGATACCTGTTTCATTACAACCGGTTTCATCTGCTGTTTGAGCAGGCCGGAGACGAAAACAGAGAGCCGATGGATCGGCTGAAGAAGATGGTTTCTCCGTTTATTCTGCGGCGCAGAAAGAAGGATGTGCTGATGGATCTGCCGGAGAAAAACGAACGCGTTGTTTATTCCGGACTGGAAGGAACACAGAAGAAGCTGTATCAGGCCGCGTTTCTTGAATTGAAGGATCAGCTGTCAGAAGGCAGTGTTCCCTATCAGGAGAACCGTATGAAAGTTCTGGCACAGCTGACAAGGCTTCGCCAGATCTGCTGCGATCCCTCGCTTTGCTTTGAATCCTATCATGGCGGTTCTGCAAAGCTGGAGACCTGTCTGGAGCTGGTAACACGTGCGGTTGATTCCGATCATAAGGTACTTCTGTTTTCACAGTTTACGTCTATGCTTGCGATTATCAGCAGACGGCTGACAGAGCTTGGCATTGTACATCTGACGCTGACAGGAAGTACCTCGAAAGAAGCGCGGATTGAACTGGTCAATCAGTTTCAGACGGAAGCAATTCCTGTGTTTCTGATTTCTCTGAAAGCAGGAGGAACCGGACTGAACCTGACTGCCGCAGATATTGTAATCCATTACGATCCCTGGTGGAACGTGGCGGCTCAGAATCAGGCAACCGACCGTGCCCACCGGATTGGTCAGGAAAAATCAGTTACTGTGTATCGGCTCATTGCCAGAGATACGCTGGAGGAAAGTATCCTGAAGCTTCAGGAGGAGAAACGGGAATTGTCGGAAGATATTCTGGCAGCTGATTTTACCAGTCTGGCCGCCATGTCTCAGGAGGAGCTGATGGACTTAATATCCGGAGAGGAAAGTCAGGATTTGGGCAGTGCGACATAAAAGAAAAGGCAGGAAGATGTGCCAGATCTCTTCTTACCGGATTGTCCGGTAAGAGGAGACAAGGCAGAACCTTCCTGCTTTTTGTTATTTCTTTTCATTATTCTTTGGAGAACCGTTTTCCTTCTCTGTCTGTGCTTTTTTTCGTCCCAGATAGGAAATCAGACAGATTCCAAGGAAAACAGCCATTGCTGCTGACATTGGAACGATGTAGCGGAAACTGATCTCCCAGATCGGTGTTTTGTTCAGTACAATCTGATAGGTGCCGTCGGAAGTATCTGTGAGAGTAAACACAGCTGTTTCCTTATCGAATTTCCCTTTTGCTTTTCGAAGGGAAGCACCGGTATATTCATCCGGGAAGCGGATGGAAATGGTATTGGTTTCCAGCTTCTTTCCGTTGTTTGTAAGGACCGGATTGATAAAAACAGCATTGACAGGAAGCTCGCAGTTTCTTACAATAGAGACAGTGGCTGTTTCCTGCGGCTGCAGCACAACTTTGTAGGAGTACACTTCAAAGAGCTGCTGTTTTACAAGCCACTGAAGAGAGGGAACCAGATCGAGAGAAACGGTCACCGCACTGCTGTTAAGATAGGATGCGAGATGGTCAGCAAGCAGTTCTTTGGTGATGGGAGCTTCCATCGGCGTCTGGTTCAGGAAAATCTCACAGCTCAGATGGATAAAATTCTCCAGCGACGAATCGTTTGCAGTGATCAGAAAATCGGACTCGGAAGCTTCCTCCATGGAAAAGTCATTCCCCTCCTCGCCGATGAGAAAGAGATATCCGGTTTCCTGCCCTTTGTTCAGGGAAATCTGGTAGGTTCCCTCACTAGCTGTGTAGCTGCATCCAATCGGGTAGATCTGGCAGCTTTCTTCGGTCAGAGCAGTAATGGTAAACAATGGAGCTGCGGCTTGCAGCGGCTGCCTGGCATCGATGGTGTAAAGAGTTCCGGCTTCCACTGGCATGTCAATGGTCATAGAACTGAATTCACGCAGCTGTTCCGCGGAAATGGTTTCTTCCGAAATTCCGGCTGAAGAAAACAGAGGGGTGAACCAGGTCTGGTTGGTAAGGGGAGTGGATTCGCCGGACTCATTGATCTGTGATGCCGTATAGAGCGCCTGATGGCTTCCGGCAAGGGTGCTGCTGACCGGGATTTCCACATAGCAGACAGCTTCGTTCGTTCCGTTGTTGGTCAGCTGATAATTCATCGTCCATTGACCGGCTGGATAGTCGAGTACAGCTTCTCTTGAAACTGTGACATCCTCAGAAGCAGAGATTGCTGCATCCATAAGCGTGACATTGGATGCTGTTTCCGCAAATCCGGTTACGGACGAGGCGAGAAGGAACACGGCTGTTAAAAAGGAACAATGTTTTACTGTTTTTTTCATGAGTACCTCCAATAAAATATATTAGAAAACTTCGGAAAGGAGTTTGCTATGCGTATTGATCTTCATGTACATTCTGACTATTCCGACGGCTCCTTTTCGCCGGAAGAACTGGCCCAAGAGGCAGTCAGGAATCAGGTGACAGCGTTTGCCCTGACAGATCATGATACCATTGATGGCGTTCGTGAAGCGATGGAAGCCGGAAGGCGGTATGGAATCCAGGTGATCCCTGGAATTGAGCTGTCTGCTGTCTATGGCGGTCAGGACATTCATATTCTTGGTTTGAATCCGGACATTGATCAGCCGGAATTTCTTTGGCAGCTGGAGCATTACCGCCAGGAACGTGACCGCCGGAATCAGGCGATGCTTGACCGGATGATTGCCTGCGGTCTTCCCGTAGAAAAAGAAGAGTTTGCCGCCAGATATCCGAAATCGGTGATTACAAGAGCTCACTTTGCCGAATATCTTCTGGAAAAAGGATCGGTCTCTTCCATGAAAGAGGCCTTTGACCGGTATCTTGGTCCAGGAAGACCATGTTATCTTGCCAAAAAAACAATCAGCTGTCAGGAAGCGGTATCCTGCATCCGCCGCGGAAACGGTCATCCGGTTCTTGCTCATCCGTGGCAGTATAAGCTGCCCGTTCCTCAGTTAAAAAAGCTGATTCTTGAGCTGATGGGATATGGTCTGGAAGGTCTGGAAGCTGTTTACACGACTCACACGCAGGACCAGGAACGAAAACTTCGATCAATTGCAGCTGAATTTGGTCTGAAAGTGACCGGCGGATCGGACTTTCATGGAAGCAAGAAACCGGATATCCGGCTCGGTTACGGCCGCGGATCCCTTTACGTTCATCATGAAATGATGGAATGGCTTTTTCAATAAAAGGAAACCCAAGCAGGAACTACGCCTGTGACCGTAGTATCAAAATGTAATTATAGCACAGAAGCTGGACACTGTCCAGTTAATCAGAAAAAGAAGGAGTCGATTTTCAATGGAACAAACGAAGCAGGAACTGGAAAGCCGCTATCTGGCGGCAAGGCAGATGGAGTTTACAGACAGCAGAACAGCCTGTGAATATCTGCCGGATTATGCAGCCTATGAGACTGCCTATGGAACGAAACAATATTATGAGGACATTTATCAGAAGCTGAAAGGCATTCCTCAGGAGAAGAGAGACTGCTGGTATCTTCTGGCACTGATGAGGACGAAGGAGAATCTGTTTGAAGCAATGTTCGAATACCAGGATGGAATCCGGACGCTGTTCAAAGAAGAATTTGTCCGCCTGAACCTGATTTACGATCAGCTTGCACCGGAGGAAAAGATGGTTTTTCTTGCTGCTGAGGCCCTTGCATGCAAGAACAATGTTTTATTACCATATAAATATGTTCTATTATTAGTCGATCGTTATCAGGCGATTGATCTGGATCAACTGGTGTCCGATGATGGGAAAGCACTGTGGGAAGCTGTCGGAAAATGGATGGAGGTAAGATAACTATGTTAGCATTTCATGTTCTCTGGACTGGAACAAGACGAATTACGATCGAACTGGAGGAGGAACGGATCTATGAGACGGATCCCTACGAAATTTCAGTCAATGGCTGCCATTGGGGAGAGGCCGTTCGAATGGTTCAGACAATCACCGGACTAGAGCCGGATACAGAATATAACATTGTTATAACGCGTGGAGAAGAACGTTTTGAACAGACGGCTGTAACAGGAACGGAGCAGATCACGCTTGATGTCAGAGCTTTCGGTGCGTTTGGAGATGGCGTACATAATGACACAAACGCGATTCAGGCGGCGATTCTCTGCTGCCCGCCGGATGGAAGAGTATATATTCCTGCCGGTAACTACCCGGTTACAAATCTCTTTCTGAAGAGTGATCTGACGATCGAAATCGGAAAGGATGCTGCTCTTCTTGGTATTTATGACCGGGATCTGATTCCGATTCTGCCTGGTCAGATTGAATATGAGAAGGAAAATGAATACTATAACCTTGGCTCCTGGGAAGGAAATCCGCTGGATTGTTTTGCGTCTCTGATTACAGGTGTTTCTGTGAGAAATGTTGTGATCTGCGGCGAAGGAACCATTGACGGACGTGCGGACTTTACCAACTGGTGGAATAACTGTAAAGTAAGAAACCGTGCATGGAGACCGCGGATGATTTTTCTGAATCATTGTGAAAACATTGTTGTACAGGGTATTACCGTGCAGAATTCGCCTGCATGGAATCTCCATCCGTATTTCAGCGAGAACATCCGCTTCCTTGACATGAAAGTTCTTGGTCCGGCCAATTCGCATAATACAGACGGATGCGATCCGGAGTCCTGTAAGCATGTCGATATCATCGGTGTCTATTTCTCCGTCGGAGATGACTGTATCGCTGTGAAATCCGGAAAAATTTACATGGGTAAGAAGTTTAAGGTTCCCTGTGAGGATATCCGGATCCGTCAGTCGCTGATGCGTGACGGTCATGGTGCGGTGACGCTGGGAAGTGAAATTGCGGCAGGCGTGAAGAATTTCCGTGTGGAAAAATGCCGTTTTATCAATACAGACCGTGGTCTCCGTGTCAAGACAAGAAGAGGAAGAGGAAGGGACTCCGTGCTGGATGATATTGTGTTCGCTGATTTGGAGATGGACGGTGTGAAGGCGCCGTTTGTTGTGAACAGCTTCTATTTCTGCGATCCGGACGGTCATTCGGAATATGTCGGAACAAAGAAAGCGCTGCCGGTGGACGAGAGGACGCCGCGTATCGATACCATGTCCTTTGAACGGATTGTCTGCCGCAATGCCCATTTCTGTGGTGCCTATATCTACGGGCTGCCGGAGCAGAAAATCGAACGGGTTGTGTTTGACCAGGTTTCCATTACCTACGCAGAGGATGCCCAGACAGGTACAGCGGCGATGATGGAAAGCTGTGAGCCGGCAAGCAGACAGGGAATTGTTCTTGGAAATGTGAAAGAAGCGGTTCTTAGAAATGTTGTCATTACCGGTCAGGACGGTGATGCTGTCGTTCTGGATGGAGTGGAACATCTGGTAACGGAAGAATGAAACAGGAGAAAAAGAAAAGTCTGTATGGAATGACCAGTTCCGCGTTAATGACAGCTGTGATCTGCATGATGGCGCCGCTTAGCATTCCCGTGGGTCCGGTATCCATGACGATGCAGAATTTTGTACTGGGACTGACTGCTGTTGTCCTCGGTGGAAAACGGGCGCTGATCAGCTATCTGATTTATCTGCTCCTTGGTATAGCAGGATTACCGGTGTTTTCCGATTACAGTGCTGGAATTGATAAGATATTTGGTCCGACCGGAGGTTTTTTGATCGGTTTTCTCTTCGTGATTCTGTTCGGCGGTCTGGCTGCAGACTGGGCGATCAGACGCTGGGGGTGCAGACATTTGAAAACGATAGTCTGCTGCAGTCTGGCGCTCATTGGCGGAAACTGCGTGTTGTATCTGATCGGAGTACTGTGGTTTGGGTATATCCAACAGATTCCGCCCAAGGCGTCTGCGGGAGTCTGTGTGGTTCCATTTATCGTTCCTGATCTGGTAAAGCTGTCGTTGGCGGCGTTTACCGGCCTTTCTGTCAGATATGCGCTTGGCCGTGCAGGACGTTGCCCTTCAATCAGATAACTTGTATGTGCAATGGGATAGAAAAAGAAACACGCTTTGATTGATTCATAAGCAACGAATCAATCAAAGCGCGTTTCTTTTCGACGGAGATGGAGGGATTTGAACCCTCGCACCGGGATTACCGGCCTGCCGCATTTCGAGTGCGGTCCCTTCAGCCGCTTGGGTACATCTCCATTGGTTCAACCGGAAAATCGGTCGATACACAATGGATTTATTATCCAACAAAAATGGATTTTTGTCAATAGGTTCCTGAAAGAAACTTTGTACTTGACATATGCATTGTCTATGGATTATTCTGGTACAAACCGAAAACGCTGAACGGAAATCGGGAATCGGATTTCTGAGTCAGGAGATTTGGGAACTGGGATGGGGAGAAAAGAAGTGATGAAGATTTATCTGGCACCAATGGAAGGATTGACCGGTTATGTGTTCCGGAATGCATACAAACAATGTTTTGATCAGGTGGATCGGTATTTTACGCCGTTTTTATCCAATCGAGGCCTGAACCGCCGGGAGTTGAACGATGTTTTACCGGAACACAATCAGGGGATGGATGTGATCCCGCAGATCCTTACTGACAAAACGGATGTGTTTCTGGAGCTGGCCGGTCAGATGAAAGACTTCGGATATCGGGAGGTGAATCTGAACCTGGGCTGTCCGTCCGGCACCGTGACTGCAAAAGGGCGGGGATCCGGCTTCCTGAGAGAGCCGAAACGGCTGGAACGTTTTCTGGATGAAATTTTTGAGTCCTGTGATCTGAAGATTTCGATTAAAACACGCATCGGTTCCGACAGTACGGACGAATGGCCCACATTGCAGCAGATTTATGAAAAATATCCGATGACGGAGCTGATCATTCATCCGCGTATCATGAAGGATTTTTACCGGAATGTGCCGCGTCTTTCCGTATATGCAATGGCAGATGAGGGAAGTCGGCAGAGTCTCTGCTATAACGGAGATATCCTTTCGAAACAGGGGTATGAGGCCGTGGCACAGCAATTTCCGAATACAGAAAAATTCATGCTTGGACGCGGACTTCTGACAAACCCGGGACTTGCTGGAGAGATTCATGGAGAAGCACCGGTAACAGATGAAAAGCTGGAAAAATTTCTGAACCTGCTTCTGGAAGGGTACTGTCATGAACTGACCGGTGAGGAGCCGGTTTTGCGGAAAATGAAAGAGTTGTGGAGTTATCTGGGCCGTTCGTTTGATCAGGCGGAAAAACAGCTGAAACAGATGAAAAAAGCAACAAAGATCCGGGAATATGAGTTAGTTGTAAAGACAATCCTTCGCAGCTGTGAAAGGAAACAGTTGACTTAATATCCTTCTGCATTTATAATAGAATTATCTGACAACCCGCTGTTGTGAACGGAATGATAATGGCAGCGGCATGATATAGATGGAATACTATGAGAAGGAGAAAAACTATGAAACGTGATTTTGATCTGCTGGCTCTTGGAGAACTGATGCTTCGTCTGTCTCCGTCCGATAATGAGCGTATCCGCCGCGGCGATACCTTTACCAAACAGGTAGGAGGCGCGGAGTTCAATGCGATCACCGGTGTGGGAATGCTGGGACTTCGCTGCGGAATCATCTCCAAGCTCCCCGCCAATGATCTGGGAACTTTTATCAAGAACCGTGTCCGCATGAGCGGCATCAGTGATGACTACCTTGTCTACGACGAAGAACGGGATGCAAGACTTGGTGTTTATTACTATGAAAACGGTGCTTACCCGCGTAAACCGAGAATTGTCTATGACAGAAAAAATTCTTCGGTCAATAAGATTTCGCTGGATGATTTTGATGAGAGCCTGTATGCTTCCACAAGATGCTTCCATACCAGCGGAATTACGCTGGCGCTGAGCCAGCAGGTTCGGGAAACGGCGATTGAGATGATCAAGCGTTTCAAGTCCCATGGAGCAATCATCTCCTTTGACGTAAACTTCCGCGCAAACCTGTGGAGTGGGGAGGAGGCGAAAGCCTGCATCGAGCAGATTCTCCCCTATGTTGATGTATTCTTCTGTTCGGAAGACACTGCACGGCTGACCTTCTTAAAGGGCGGCGATGTGAAAGAAATCATGAAGAGCTTTACAAAAGACTATCCGATTTCCGTTGTTGCGTCCACTCAGCGAATCGTGCACAGTCCGAAGCGTCATACCTTTGGCTCCATTATTTACAGCGCAAAAGAAGACTGCTACTTTGAGGAAGAGCCGTACCGTGACATCGAAGTTGTTGACCGCATCGGAAGCGGTGACGCTTACATTTCCGGTGTTCTCTATGGCCTGCTGTCTCATGAGTGGGATTATAAGCGTGCGCTGGAATACGGCAATGCAACCAGTTCGCTGAAGAACACCATTCCTGGTGATCTGCTTGATACCGATCTGAAGGAAATCAACGGAATCATCCGCGAACATCAGGCAACCGGCCGTGTTTCAGAAATGGATCGCTGATGGAAGAAGAAAACGAGATTCGGACAGAAATTATCAGATCCTGTCAGGCAGACTGATTTAAAGTTTCGTTTAAATAAATTCGAAAATGAAGTGAACAGAATGCGACCGTACAAAGCGTACGGTCGTTTTTCTGTTTTCTATACATCCAGACAGACACAGCATTAAAACATCTGTCTGGAATCGCTCCAATTATCTTTGTTTTTCTCCGTTTGTTTCTGCGAATCGGAATAGAAAACAGAAAACAGGAGATACTTTCAGGCAGGACCAGGAAAAGGAGAGTTATTATGGAACGAAACAAATCGGATTACAGCGGGGAACTGGATAAAGAAGAGCTGATCCGCGAGAATGGTCAGCTGGTGATGGCGGACCCGGAGACAAATCACCGGATCCATCTGCTGAGTATCATTGGAGAGATCGAAGGGCATGAGTGTCTTTCTTCCAATTTGAAAACAACAAAATATGAGCATGTTCTGCCTCAGCTGGCGGAAATTGAAAATAACAGGGAAACAGACGGACTTCTGATTCTGATCAATACCGTGGGAGGGGACGTGGAAGCTGGACTGGCCATTTCAGAAATGATTGCATCTCTGTCAATTCCTTCCGTTTCCCTTGTGCTTGGAGGGAGTCATTCCATCGGTGTTCCTCTTGCTGTTTCCGCGACCTATTCCTTTATTGTTCCGACTGCAACAATGATGATTCATCCGGTAAGGCTCAATGGAATGATTATCGGTGTGCGGCAGAGCTATGATTATTTCAAGCGGATCCAGGATCGGATCACCGGATTTGTCACCGGCCACTCGTCGATCCGTGAAGAACGGCTGCTGGAACTGATGATGGATACGCAGACAATGACGAGAGATGTCGGTTCGATTCTCGTGGGAAGCCAGGCAGTTGAGGAAGGACTTATTCACGAAATCGGCGGAATTGACCGGGCAGTGAGAAAACTTCATGAACTCATTGAAAAAACCAAACGTATGTGTTATAATGAAAAGTACTGATGAGATGAGCCGGCTGTTTACCGGCTCAAAAGAAACAGTCAGACACAGGAAATGAACGGCTGACTGCTGAAAAATATGTTAAGGGGGGATATGGATGGCTGCTGCAAAAACAAAGACTGGCACGTCAAAAACAGCTTCATCAAAAACAGCCGGAAAAAAGACGGCTGCAAAAGCAAAGACAACGAACAGGTCTACAGCCAAATCAAAAACGCAAACCGGAAAATCCTCATCAAAAAAGAAAACAATCCCAGTACCGGAGCCGAAAACCCCGGTCTATAATTTTTCTTTGCTGAAGGAGATTCTTGTGATCGCTGCCTTCGGTTTTTCCATCGTACTGTTTGCCAGCTGTTTTCAGAAAAAAGGATCGACCCTGTACTGGCTTCAGGACGCTGTGTTCTGGCTTTTTGGTGATGCGTCTTACCTGATTCCGTTTCTGTTCTTTTTTGCGATCTGCTGCCTGGTTGCAAACTACGGCAAACGGACGCTTGGTTTTAAAATGGTTTCTTTTCTGCTGTTTTTGATCGCTTCCTGCGGAATTGCCGAGCTGATCACGTTTCACGGTGGAATCATTGGAAACGGCGCAGTCAATCTGCTGAAACCGCTGCTTGGCGCAGTCGGTGCCTACATAGTAATGGTAGTTCTCGCTCTGGTCGGTGTTGTTATGCTGACCGGTCATTCTCTTGTCCGCGACATCAGAAACAATTCCCGCCGTGTGTGTGAATCGCTGAGAGAAAAATCGGAAGATATCCACGAGGAGCACCAGGTACGTGCCGGTGCAAAGCGGCTGGAGAGGGAACGGCAGAACGCGATCCGCAGACAGGAACGAAGACAGAGGATCGAAGAGCTGGAAGAAGAATGTCAGAATGCGGTAACTGCCCGGAAACAGTATGAACAGGAAGAGCGGGAGAAGCGCGTCAAGCGGATCCGTGAAAAAATGGTGATCCGCGGAATTGGAGACACGATTGTGGAACCGGACGAGCTGCCAGATTTTTCTGAGGAAGACGAACCGACGGCAAGATACAGCGAAATGAGGCCGGCGGCAAGATACAGTGAAATGAAGCCGGCGGACAGGGAGGAATATCCATGGGAGCCTGAACCGGACTTCCAGATCCGTGAGGAAGACATTGTTCACCATGCTGTTTCCGCTCAGGAACAGACCGGACATAACCAGGATCGGATGGAAAACGGTCGGTGGGATGAAATGGATGAGGAAGATCCGGATGAATTCCGGGTTCATCTGCCGGAACCGCAGATCTTTCTGACAGAAGAAGATGCGATTAAGGATGAGAGCCCCATGTATCCGGAAGAACCTCAGGAACCGGAGATGAACGTTCAGATGATGTGGGATTCTGCGGAGCGCAGAGAACGTGGAAAAAGCTCTTTTGAAACAAGCAGCATCGAAACAGACGTCTTAAAAACGGACGCGGAGAAGGAAACGCAACAGGAAAAAGCGGAATGGACATTCCGGGAAGAAGCCGATCCGGAACCGACAACGCCGAATCTCTATGAACAGGAGCTTCCTCCGGATCCGGTTGCAGATCCGCTGATGGAAAGCAGAGCAGGAACACCGATCCGGAAAAAGGATACCTATTCCAATACCGCAAAATCGGAAACGCTGGAGGAGAATCGGGTTAAAACCGTCCGGACTGCGACAGGCAAGGTGATTACAGTGGAACTGGATGGCCTGCCGGGAGAACGGAAGCTTCCTGCCGATGTGAAAAAGCGGGAAGTAGAAGAGAAATTCGAGAGCAGCATTGTTCCGGAAGAATATATTGAACCGAAGGAATATGTCTTCCCGTCGCTTCAGATGCTGAAAAAGGGAAGCGGCAGCGGCGTTTCCAGGGAAGAAACCTCACGCCGCCTCAAGGAAACAGCCGTGAAGCTGCAGCAGACACTGCAGAACTTCGGTGTCGGAGTTACCGTGACCAACATCAGCTGCGGTCCAAGTGTTACCCGTTATGAGCTTCAGCCGGAGCAGGGCGTTAAGGTAAGCCGGATTGTCTCGCTGACCGATGATATCAAACTGAATCTGGCGGCGGAAGACATCCGAATGGAAGCACCGATCCCGGGAAAAGCTGCCATCGGTATCGAAGTTCCGAACAAGGAAAAACAGTCTGTCATGCTGCGCGATCTTCTGGAATCCGAAGAATTTAAGAAGCATCCGTCAAAAGTAGTGTTTGCTGCCGGTAAGGACATTGCCGGAAGCGTCATTCTTGCCGATATCGCAAAGATGCCGCATCTTCTGATTGCCGGTGCCACCGGTTCCGGTAAGTCGGTCTGCATCAATACGATCATTATGAGCATCCTCTACAAGGCGAAGCCGTCGGAGGTCAAGCTGATCATGATCGACCCGAAGATCGTTGAGCTGAGCGTCTACAATGGAATTCCCCACCTGATGATTCCGGTTGTAACGGATCCGAAAAAGGCGGCAGCTGCTCTGAACTGGGCAGTCACTGAGATGACAGACCGCTATCAGAAATTTGCCGAACTGAAAGTTCGTGATATGAAGAGTTACAATGAGAAGGTGGAAGAAGTTCTCAAAGAATGTCCGGATGCAAAAGATGCGCCCAAAAAGATGCCGCAGATTGTCATCATTGTTGATGAGCTTGCGGATCTGATGATGGTGGCTTCCGGTGATGTGGAAGATGCCATCTGCCGTCTTGCACAGATGGCCCGCGCAGCAGGCATCCATCTTGTCATTGCAACTCAGAGACCGTCTGTCAACGTCATTACCGGTCTGATTAAGGCAAACGTTCCGTCAAGAATCGCGTTCAGTGTATCCAGCGGAACGGATTCCAGAACGATCATTGACATGAACGGTGCGGAAAAGCTGCTTGGAAAGGGAGATATGCTCTTTTATCCTTCCGGTTATCCGAAGCCGCTTCGTGTGCAGGGATGTTTCGTGTCGGAGTCGGAAGTAAGTGAAGTGGTTAAATTCCTGACTGAGCAGAAAAACGTGATCGGCGGCGAACAGAATCAGAATATTTCACTGGATACAGCAGGTTCTTCTTCGTCAGGAGAGAGCAGACAGGAAGGCAGTGACCGGGATGAATATTTTGAAAAAGCAGGACGCTTTATCATCGAAAAAGAAAAGGCGTCCATTGGAATGCTGCAGCGCATGTTCAAAATCGGTTTCAACCGTGCCGCGCGGATCATGGATCAGCTGGCAGAAGCCGGTGTTGTCAGTGAGGAAGAGGGCACTAAGCCAAGACGTGTTCTGATGACAATGGAGGAGTTTGACCAATTGTAACTTGCATTTCCAATCAACTGATGTTATCATAGCATTTGAATGAATTTCCATTACAGCAGACGAAGTCTTTGATGGTTGGACGTTCTGCCGGTGAGCCGGTGAAGGGATCTGCTTATAAAAGAGGAGGATTTACAAAACATGAAAAGCGATATTCAGATTGCACAGGAAACCAGACTGTCCCACATCCGTGATGTGGCAGCTGATTTTGGAATTACGGATGATGATCTGGAGCTTTATGGAAAATATAAAGCAAAGCTTTCCGATGAACTCTGGGAGAAGGTAAAGGACAGACCGGACGGAAAGCTCGTTCTGGTAACTGCAATTAATCCGACTCCGGCAGGAGAGGGAAAGACCACAATCAGCATCGGTCTGACGGAAGCGCTGAACCAGATGGGCAAAAAGACACTGGTTGCTCTTCGCGAGCCGTCCCTTGGTCCGTGCTTTGGTGTAAAGGGAGGTGCAACAGGCGGCGGTTATGCCCAGGTTGTCCCGATGGAGGATATGAACCTTCATTTTACCGGTGACTTCCACGCAATTACTTCTGCCAACAATCTTCTTGCAGCTCTTCTCGACAACCATATCCAGCAGGGCAATGCGCTGGACATCGATACCAGAAACATTGTCTGGAAGCGCTGTCTGGACATGAACGACCGTGTTCTCAGAAACATTGTTGTCGGACTCGGTGCAAAGGCAGACGGTGTTGTCCGTGAGGATCATTTTGTCATTACCGTTGCTTCCGAGATCATGGCAATTCTCTGTCTGTGTGACAACATGAAAGATCTGAAAGAAAGACTGGGACGAATCATTGTTGCATATAATAGAAACGGAGATCCGGTTACGGCAGCCGATCTGAACGCGGTAGGCGCTATGGCAGCCCTTCTGAAGGATGCCATCATGCCCAATATCGTTCAGACGCTGGAGCATACTCCGGCTCTGGTACATGGCGGACCATTTGCCAACATTGCACATGGATGCAACAGTGTCCGTGCAACAAAAACAGCGCTGAAGCTGGCTGACATTACAGTAACGGAAGCAGGCTTTGGTGCAGACCTCGGTGCCGAGAAATTCATGGACATCAAATGCCGCGCAGCAGGTCTCAAGCCCGATGCGGTTGTGATCGTTGCAACAGTAAAAGCGCTGAAATACAACGGCGGTGTGAAGAAAGAGGATCTGGGAGCCGAGAATCTGGAAGCGCTGAAGAAGGGAATTGTCAATCTGGAGAAACATATCGAGAACATCCAGAAATTCGGTGTTCCGATTGTAGTAACACTGAACTCCTTCCTGACAGATACCGAAGAAGAATACGCGTTCATCCGTGACTTCTGCCAGGAAAGAGGCTGCGAGTTTGCTCTGGCCAGAGTATGGGCAGAAGGCGGTAAGGGCGGTCTTGAGCTGGCAGAAAAGGTGGTACGGACACTGGAGACAAAGCCGTCTTCCTATGCGCCGCTGTACCCGCTTGACATGCCGCTGAAGGATAAAATCACAACAATTGCCCGTGAAATGTACGGAGCGGACGGTGTTGTCTTTGCACCTGCAGCTACCCGCGCGCTGAAGAAGCTGACGGAACTTGGCTTTGGAAACCTTCCAATCTGCATGGCAAAGAATCAGTATTCCCTCTCGGATGATCCGAAGAAGCTTGGACGTCCGACCGGATTCAAGGTAAATGTACGCGAAGTCTATGTCAGTGCAGGCGCCGGCTTTGTTGTTGTGTTGACCGGTGATGTCATGACAATGCCAGGTCTTCCGAAGGAGCCTGCTGCCAATAATATCGATGTAAATGAGGATGGAATGATTACCGGACTGTTCTGATAAAACCGCGCCTGGCAGGAAAACTGCAGGATACGCGCGTGATACGGTTTGAAACAGCTTTTGTTCAGGAGGCCGCATGACACTGCAGTCATTGTTGGATTCGCTGGAGTATTCCCTGATCCAGGGAAGTATACAAACCGAAATCAGCCATTTAACGGAGGATTCCCGTACTGTAAGGAAAGGCAGTCTTTTTTTCTGCCGCCGGGGATATCAGACGGATGGGGAACAGTATCTGGCAGAAGCGCTGGCCAAAGGAGCGGCTGCAGTCATCTGTCAGTCTGCCGGCAGCGAAATGCTGGAATTGCTGTTTAGCCGTGATATCAGTGTGGCGGTGGTTGGAAACATGGATGAAGCCATGCAGACAGCCGCCGCCAATTTTTATGACCATCCACAGAAAAAGCTGACCCTGATTGGAATTACCGGAACAAAAGGAAAGACAACGGTCAGCATGATGCTTCGCGCTCTGCTGGAATGTGCCGGTCTGAAAACCATTCTCATTGGAACAAACGGTATTTTTACCGGCGACCAGTCTTTTTTGCCAACACACACAACACCGCCTTTGCTGCAGCTGTATCAGTACCTGGATCAGGCAGTGCGGTCCGGCTGCAGTCATGCAGTCATGGAAGTTTCGTCCCTTGCAGTCAAACAGGGACGGATCCGTGGTCTTGATTTTTCACTTGGCGTATTTACCAACTTTTCACCGGATCACATTTTGGCCGGGGAGCATGAATCACTGGAAGAATACAGAAGCTGGAAACGTCAGTTTCTGGAACAGTGTCCCTTCTGCGTGCTGAATGTGGATGATCCGTGGGGAGAGGAACTGTCCCGTCAGCTGACCTGTCCCATGCTGACCTGCTCCAGAAAGAGGAAGGCGGATCTGTATGCCGTACAGGCGGAATGCAGGATGGAAGACAGCTTCTGGGGGAGTGTTGTGGAGGTTATGGGCTGCTATGAAGGCGTTTTTCGGCTGTCTATGCCCGGATCCTATAACGTCAGCAATGCGCTGACAGCAGCTGCAGCCGGTTTCTGGGCCGGCGTTTCCTTTGAGCAGATATGGGAGACCATGCAGCGGATACAGGTGACAGGGCGATGCCAGGTGGCTGCGCGCTATCACGGTGCCTGGCTTGTGATTGACTATGCTCATAACGAATCCAGTCTTCTTGCTGTGCTGAACATGGTCCGTGAATACCATCCGCACCGGATTGTCTGTCTGTTCGGCTGCGGAGGGGAACGATCAAAGCTGCGCCGGTTCGGAATGGGAAGAATCAGCGCAAGACTGGCAGATGTGACGGTTATTACGCAGGATAATTCCAGGCGGGAACCGTTTTCTTCCATTCTGGCGGATATCATGGACGGAATCCGGATGGAGAGGGGCGAATATCTGATCATCCCTGACCGAACGGAAGCCATCCGTCATTGTATCCGGCTGGCAAGACCAGGAGATTTCATTCTTTTCCTTGGGAAAGGACATGAAACCTATCAGGAAATCAATGGAAGCAGGCAGCATTTTTCAGATCTGGAAACAATCTGCAGGGAAATCGAGAACGAAACGAAGGAAAAGGGGGAACAATGAAGGTAACAGTAAGAGAAATAACAGAAGCAGTGAATGGAACACTGCTCTGCGGTTCACCGGATCAGGTGATCGAGCATATTTCCATTGATTCAAGAAACAGCGAAGGAAATGACATTTTTGTACCGATCATCGGTGCGAAAGTGGATGCCCATCGTTTTATTGCCAATGCGTTTGAAGTGGGCTGTGCTGCAACTCTCACCAGTGAACACGGGGAAATGAAGGATGAAGCACATGCCTGGATCCGTGTCGAGGATACCATCGAAGCGCTTCATGCGATCGGAAGGCTCTGCAGAAGCCGCGTGGCTCTGGATGCGATTGGCGTAACAGGAAGCGTGGGAAAAACGACGACACGGGAAATGATCGCCTGCGCTCTTTCAGCCGGTAAAAAAGTTTTTAAAACAGGTAAGAACTATAACAGTTCCGTCGGTGTACCGATTACCATGTCCCAGATGAGCGATGATTATGAGATCGCTGTTCTGGAGCTGGGAATGAACGTACCGGGAGAACTGGGAACAATTTCCGAGATTGCCCGGCTGAAGATGGCAGTAATAACAAATGTCGGTGTCGCTCACATCGAATATTTTGGCAGTCAGGAAGCAATCTGCCACGAAAAATATACAATCACGCGCGGATTTGGAGAAGAGGGCCTTCTCATCATCAATGGCGATGATCCGCTTCTCTATCGGTTCCGTGAATCAACCGGCTATCCCTTTGTTCTCTATGGAACGGAGGCTCACTGTGAATATCGGGCAGAAAACATCCGGATGGAGCAGGGACATTACTGTTTTGATTATGTTCACGGTGAGGAGCGGGTTCCTGTTGTTCTGTCTGTTCTTGGCAGACATAATGTGCAGAATGCAGTTGCAGCGCTTGCCGCTGCCGAGCTGAACGGTGTTCCGGTTCGTGATGCGGCAAAGGCGCTTTCTTCCTTTACCGGCTTTAAAAACCGTCTGGAACGGATTTCCATGGGACACTATACAATCATTGACGATACCTATAATGCCAGCCCGGATTCCATGATCGCCGGTGTTCGTGTGTTGAGCGGCTATGAAACAAAAGGACGAAAGATCGCTGTGTTAAGTGACATGATGGAACTGGGAAGCGAATCACCGAATTTCCATCGCCAGGTTGGAGAAGCAATAGCGGCGGAACCGATTGATGAGCTGATCATTGTCGGTGAGCTGTCGGTGAACATTGCAGAAGGAGCTGCTTCAAAAAACGCTGCGTACCCGATCACCAGGATGGCATCCAATGAGGCTGCCGCAAGATATATCCATGAAACTGTAAAGGAACAGGATGTTGTTTATCTGAAAGCATCAAACAGCATGCACCTGAAGGAGATTACCGCATGGCTGAAAGAGCAGCATACGCAGATGTAATTATTGATATTTCCCACGAGCAGATTGACCGTCCCTTCCAGTATCGGATACCAGATCGTCTGATCGGAGCGATTCCGATTGGCTGCCAGGTTCTGGTTCCTTTTGGAAGGGGCAATTCCCTGCGAAAGGCATATGTGATCCGTCTGTCAGACACCTGTACGTTTGACCCGGATGCAGTAAAGGAGATTCAGGATATCAGCACAGATATGGCAGCCGCCAGAGAGCAGATGATTGCTCTGGCGGCATGGATGCGTCAGGAATATGGTTCTACCATGATTCAGGCGCTCAAAACGGTTCTTCCGGTGAAAGAAACGGTCCGTCATGTGGAGCAGAAGCGGATTGTCCGCTGTGAAGATAACCATGTGTTTGAAGCCTATGTTCAGCTGGCGGAAAAGAAAAAATGGAAAGGAAGACTCCGTCTGCTGGAAGCTTTAAAAGAAACGGGTGAAATTCCCTGGTTTCTCGCACAGAAGCAGCTGGAAATGACAGCTGCAATCATCCGTCCAATGGAAGAGGCAGGTGTAATCCGTCTGGATTCGCAGATTTCCTACCGGGATCCGCTGTCTGGAGGGTGTGCCTGTCAAAACCAGGAAAAACCGCTGCTGTCGCTCAACCCGCAGCAGCAGCGGATTGTTGATACGATCTTGTCGGAATATGAAGCCGGAATTCGAACGCCATGTCTGATTCATGGAATTACAGGAAGCGGAAAAACAGAAGTTTATATCCGCCTGATCGAAGGAATTCTTTCCATGGGAAAATCGGCAATCGTCCTGATTCCCGAGATTTCTCTGACATATCAGACTGTCATGCGGTTTTATTCCCGCTTCGGAAGCTGCGTGTCCATTGTGAATTCAAGGCTGTCTCAGGGAGAGCGGTATGATCAGTTCGAACGGGCGAAGCGGGGGGAAGTGCGGATTATGAGTGGTCCGCGTTCTGCGCTCTTTACCCCCTTCGAAAATCTTGGTCTGATCATCATCGACGAAGAACAGGAAAGCACTTATAAAAGCGAACAGGTTCCCAGATACCATGCGAGAGAAACCGCAATTGAGCGGGCCAGACTTTCCGATGCCGTTGTTGTGCTGGGGTCGGCAACCCCTTCGCTGGAGGCTTATTCCCGCGCCAAAAAGGGGATTTACCGATTGTTTACGCTGACAAAACGGGCCGTGGAAGGCAGCAGCCTTGCGCAGGTTCAGGTAGTAGATCTGCGAAAGGAAATGGAAGCAGGGAACCGTTCCATCTTCAGCCGTGCCCTTCAGCAGAAAATGGAAGAATGTCTGGAACAGAAAAAGCAGATGATCCTGTTTTTAAACCGCCGCGGCTATTCCAAAGCGGTCAGCTGCCGAAGCTGCGGCCAGCCGGTCGGCTGTCCGCACTGCGCAGTGCCGCTGACGGAGCACACCGGTTCAAGGCTTGTCTGTCATTACTGCGGCTATACGATCCGGATTCCAAAAACCTGTCCATCCTGCGGATCTCCCTACCTGGCCGGGTTCGGAACAGGAACACAGAAAATCGAGATGCTGGTGAAAGAACGTTTTCCAGAAGCGCGTGTCCTTCGAATGGACTATGACACGACAAACGGGAAGGACGGACATGAGCAGATCCTGCAGGCATTTTCCGCCCACGAGGCGGATATTCTTGTCGGAACGCAGATGATTGTGAAAGGCCATGATTTTCCGGGTGTTACGCTTGTAGGGATTCTGGCTGCTGACATGTCTTTGTACAACGGCGATTTCAGAAGCAGAGAACGGACATTCCAGCTGCTGACTCAGGCAGCCGGACGGGCTGGGAGAGGAAATGATCCGGGCAGCGTGATCATTCAGACCTATGATCCGGAGAATCTCAGTGTACGCACCGCTGCCATGCAGGATTACTGCAGCTTTTATGAAGAAGAAATCCGATACCGGAAAATGCTGGCCTATCCGCCGGAAGGAAGCATGTGCGAAGTGATGACTGCCAGTGAATCGGCAGAAGCTGCCGGTCGGTGGATTGACAAAATTGCGTTATTGATAAATCAGTCATATCATGGTACAATGACAGTGATCGGCCCGTCAGATGCACCGGTTGCCAGAATCCGCGATTTCTGGCGAAAGCACCTGTTCATCAAATCAAATGATCACCGGAGCTTTCTGGAAGCACTGGAACGGATCAGTGAGCTGGAAGCCGAACTGCACAAAGATAAAGTATACCTTTCTGTGACAGCTCTGTAGGAATGAAAAAGTCAGCAGCCGGATAACCGGAAACAGGAACGTCCGGCGTGATGCGATCAAGAAGACAACGGAACGGCAGAAACGGGATTACAGATGGAGGATAAAATGGGAATCAGAAATGTTCGAGTAGAAGGAGACGATTGTCTCAGAAAAGTGTGCAAAGAAGTAAAATCAGTGAATCTGCGGACGAAACTGCTGATCCGTGATATGTTTGATACCATGTACGAAGAAAATGGTGTCGGACTTGCAGCGCCTCAGATCGGCGTTTTAAAGCGCATTGTAGTCATTGACACGGACGGAACACCATATGCGCTGATCAATCCGGAGATTCTTGAAACCTCCGGTGAACAGACCGGCTATGAAGGCTGTCTGAGCATTCCCGGAAAAAGCGGAATTGTTACAAGACCAAATTATGTGAAAGTAAAGGCGCTGGATGAAAACGGCGAGGAATTTATTCTGGAAGGTGAGGAACTGCTTGCCCGGGCGATCTGCCATGAATGCGACCATCTGGACGGAATTCTTTACCGTGACAAGGCACCGAAAGGACTTGTGAATAACGAAGAGATCACGGATGAAGACTATGAAAATGTCGATCCCTTTGAAGATCAGGAGGAATAATCCATGCGAATAATTTTTATGGGAACCCCGGAGTTTTCCGTACCGGTGCTGGAAGCGCTGATCGACAGCCGGCACGAGGTGGTTGCTGTTGTGACTCAGCCGGATAAACCAAAAGGACGCGGTAAAGCCATGCAGTTTACGCCGGTGAAGGAAACGGCGCTGGCAAACGGAATTCCCGTGCTTCAGCCGCAGAAGGTGAGAGTACCGGAAGTTGTTGAACAGCTTCGTTCCTATAAGCCGGATCTGATTGCCGTTGTTGCTTTCGGACAGATCCTGCCAAAAAGCATTCTTGAAATGCCGAAATTCGGATGCGTCAATGTTCATGCTTCTCTGCTTCCCAAATACCGGGGAGCTGCACCGATTCAGTGGGCAGTTATCAACGGAGAAAAAGAAAGCGGCGTGACGACGATGATGATGGCACGCGGAATAGACACCGGTGACATGCTGCTGAAGCGTAGTGTGGAACTGGCAGAAGATGAGACGGGAGACAGTCTTCATGATAAACTGGCAGCCATCGGCGGTCCACTGCTTCTTGAAACGATTGACGGTCTGGAGCAGGGAACGGTTGCACGGATCCCGCAGGATGAATCCCAGAGCAGCCACGTAGGCATGCTGACCAAACAGATGGGAAAAATCGACTGGACAAAACCGGCTGTCGCGCTGGAACGTCTGATCCGCGGTTTAAATTCCTGGCCAAGTGCCTATACCAGTCTTAATGGAAAGACAGTGAAGATCTGGTCCGCTGATGTGGTGGAAGCGGACGAGGGACAGCCTGGTGAAGTCATTGCTGCCGACAAAACAAAACTTGTTGTTAAAACAGGAGAACAGGCTCTTTCTATCCGCATCATTCAGCCGGAGGGCAAAAAGCGGATGGAGATTGATGCATTTCTGCGCGGCTATGAAGTGAAACTTCATGACCGGTTCGAATAACAGCCGATTGAAAGGAATGATAAAATGCCATATTACTCATATTATGATCCGACTTATATTCTTGTTCTGATCGGAGCATTGCTGACGATAGCGGCTTCTTCCTATGTTCAGTCAACCTTTTCGCGGTATTCCCGTGTCAGTCTGTCGAGACAGATCACAGGTGCACAGGCTGCTGAGCGGATTCTTCATTCACAGGGAATTTATGATGTCAGCATTGAGCGTGTCAGCGGAAACCTGACGGATTACTACAATCCGTCGGCCAAAGTATTGAAGCTGTCGGATTCCGTCTACGGAGTAAGTTCCGTGGCGGCTGTCAGCGTCGCAGCCCATGAGTGCGGACATGCAATCCAGCATGCAAAAGGCTATCAGCCGCTTCGTTTTCGAAGTGCCATTGTTCCGGTTGTCAATATCGGTTCCAGGCTGTCCTGGCCGCTGATTTTAATTGGTCTCCTGATCGGCGGAAGCGCCAGCAATCTGCTTCTGACAGCCGGACTGCTCCTGTTTGGCCTTGTTGTTCTGTTCCAGCTGGTTACTCTGCCGGTTGAACTGAACGCATCTTCAAGAGCGGTTTCTGTGCTCGCCGATCTTGGTATCGTCGGAGGCCGGGAACAATCCGGAGCGAAGAAGGTGCTTCGCGCAGCAGCGCTGACCTATGTTGCCTCGCTGGCCTCATCGGTACTTCAGCTTCTGCGTTTACTGATTCTGATCGGAGGAAGAAGACGTGACGACTGAAAACGAAAGAGCAATTGTGCTTGATATTCTGATCGAGGTGCTGGAAAAAAAACAATACAGCCATCTGGTAATCCGTCAGGCACTGGATAAATACAGCTATCTGCCAAAACAGAGCCGCGGCTTCATCGACCGTGCCGCAAAAGGCTGTATCGAGCATCTTCTGGAGCTGGATGCCATGATCAATCAGGTCTCATCCGTGAAGGTGAGCAAAATGAAACCGGTTATCCGGACGATTCTGCGGATGACCGCCTATCAGATGCGATATATGAAGGTTCCTGCCCACGCTGCATGCAATGAGGCGGTTAAGCTTGCCGGAATGCGTGGTTTTCGAGGCCTTTCCAAATTTGTAAACGGCGTTTGCCGGGCACTTGCCGCAATTGCAGTCAGCTATGACTGTTCCGGTTCGCAGGAATTGTACTATTCCATGCCTTCGTCTCTGCTGTCCCTGTTTCATCAGTGGTATCCCGACGATCAGGTGACGGCAATGCTGGAGGCATTTCAAAATGAAAATGGACGCCATCTGTATGCCCATTTTCATGTGAATCAGGTGCCGGAGGAAACGATCCGTTCTTCCCTGGAGGAACAGGGCATTTCTGTATCGGAAGCACCATACGCCGATCACTGTTATCGGCTGGATGGTGTGGAGAAAGTTGACGGACTGGAAGCCTTCTGCAGAGGATGGATCCAGATTCAGGACATCAGTTCCTCCCTTGCTGCTCAGTGTGTCAGCCCCGCAAAGGACAGCTGCTGCCTTGACATCTGCGGCGCGCCCGGCGGCAAAAGCGTTCACATGGCTGAAGCAATGGCTCAGACCGGCCGGGTGATCTGCCGCGATCTGTCCCTGGAAAAACTGCCTCGAATGGAAGAAAACCGTCTTCGCTGCGGACTATCCAACATGACGGCAGAAATCTGGGATGCGAGGATCCCCAGGGAGGATGACGCAGAACGTTATGATTATGTGCTTGCCGATGTCCCCTGTTCCGGTCTTGGTGTGATCGGAAGAAAACCGGATATCAAATACCGTGTCACGGAAACGGAACTGAAGGAACTTGTCTGCCTGCAGAGAGAGATTCTGACTCAGGCGGCAAAGGCAGTGCGTCCTGGCGGTGTCCTTGTTTACAGCACCTGCACGATTAATCCGGATGAAAATCAGGGAAATGTGCAGTGGCTTCTTGATCAGGGCGGCTGGGAAACAGAATCGCTGGAACCATTTCTTCACAAGCCGGTGGAAGGTGCAGATCCTGCATGCGGAATGCTGCAGCTTCTCCCCGGACAGAATACATGCGATGGATTTTTCATCGCCAGATTACGAAAAACAACGGGAGGCAATCTTGAAGACAGACATTAAATCAATGACATTGACAGAGCTGACAGAATTTGTCGTTTCTCTGGGTGAAAAGTCGTTTCGGGCGAAGCAGCTGTATCAGTGGATGCATCAGAAACTGGCAGTCAGTTTTGATCAGATGAGCAATCTGCCGGCTTCTTTTCGAAAAAAACTGGAAGAAAATGCCCATCTGACTGCATTAAAACAGGCAGATGTCAGAATTTCTCAGATAGACGGAACACGAAAATATCTGTTCGCTCTTCATGACGGTCATGTGATTGAAAGTGTGCTGATGAAATATAAGTTTGGCAATTCCGTCTGCATTTCCTCTCAGGTTGGCTGCCGGATGGGATGTAAGTTCTGTGCATCCACTCTGGACGGCCTGGCGAGAAATCTGACTGCCGGTGAAATGCTGGATCAGATTTACCGGATCCAGCAGGACCTCGGAGAACGTGTTTCTCATGTGGTAATCATGGGCTCCGGAGAACCATTTGACAACTATGATTCTGTTCTTCGCTTCCTGGATCTGATTTCCGATGAAAACGGACTGAACATCGGTCAGCGAAATCTGACCGTGTCTACCTGCGGTCTTGTACCGCAGATCCGGGATTTTGCGAGAAGGAAGCCGCAGGTTACACTGGCGCTGTCACTCCATGCGCCAAACGATGAGGTGCGAAAGACACTGATGCCCATCGCCAATGCCTATCGGCTCACTGACGTTCTTGCAGCATGCAGGGAATACTCCGAAATCACGGGAAGACGGATGACCTTTGAATACAGTCTTGTTGCCGGTGTAAACGATAATGAAAAAGAAGCAAGGGAGCTGGGAAATCTTCTCAGAAACTTCCCATGTCACGTGAATCTGATTCCGGTTAATCCGATCAAAGAACGGCAGTTTACACGATCTGACCGGACAAATATCGAAAAATTTAAGATTTCACTTGAAAAATATGGAATAAATGTTACTATTAGAAGGGAAATGGGCCGTGATATTGACGGCGCATGCGGTCAGCTGAGAAAAAGTTACATCGACAGGCTGAACGAGAAGGAGTGATACCATTGATAGTTAGTTACAGAAGTGACGTCGGAATGCAGCGGTCACAGAACCAGGATTCTGTCTTTGCCATCAGCATGCCGATCGGCAAGCTTCCCAATTTACTGATTGTTGCAGACGGCATGGGCGGTCATAAAGCCGGTGACTTTGCATCCAGGTATTCAATTGAGAAGATTAAGGAATGTGTCAGCGAGTCGATTTATGACAATCGGCTGCTGATTGTAAATGATGCCATACGAAGGGTAAATCGTATGGTCTACGAAAAATCCACAGATTATGAAGAATACAAGGGAATGGGGACAACCCTGACTCTTGCCTATATAGATCAGCATACGCTTTATGCCTTCCAGATCGGTGACAGCAGACTCTACATCGATAACGAAGCGATCAGGCAGGTGACAAGGGATCATTCATATGTGGAGGAGATGTACCGGAAAGGTGTAATGACCAGAGACTCGGAAGAATACAAAAACAAAAAGCATATCATAACGAGAGCCATCGGCGGCAATGATTTTGTTGTGGCTGATATCTATGAAGAACAGCTCCAGACAGGTGATATCGTTTTGCTTTGTTCGGATGGTCTGACCAATATGGTGGACGATGCGTCAATACATAACATTCTGAGCAGTACAAAAACATTGGATGAGAAAGCTGACAGCCTGATTGAGCTGGCAAATAAAAATGGTGGACAGGACAACATATCGGTTGTTCTGACACTGATAGAGTAGGAGTGAAGACCATGTTACGAATAGGAATGCTTCTGGCAGAGAGATATGAAATCCTGCAGCAGATCGGTTCCGGCGGAATGGCTTATGTTTATCGTGCAAAAGATCACAAATTGAATCGTTATGTAGCAATAAAGGTTTTAAAAGAAGAGTTTTGCAAGGATAAAGCGTTTGTAACGAAATTCCGTATGGAGGCGCAGGCTGCAGCCGGATTGTCGCACACAAATGTTGTCGGTGTTTATGATGTTGGAGAACTGAATTCCATCTACTTCATTGTAATGGAGCTTGTGGAAGGAATTACTCTGAAAGAATACATCAACCGAAAACGCAAACTTGGAATCAAGGAAAGCATCGGTGTTGCCATTCAGGTTGCTCAGGGACTGGCTGCTGCGCATAACAGACATCTGGTTCACCGTGACATCAAACCGCAGAACATCATTATATCCAGAGACGGAAAAATTAAGGTGGCTGATTTTGGAATCGCAAGAGCAATCACCGATGAAACAACGAACATGTATAAAGCTGCCGGTTCGGTGCACTATATTTCACCGGAGCAGGCCAGAGGCGGATATTGTGATGAAAGAAGCGATATCTATTCTCTTGGAATTACCATGTATGAAATGGTGACAGGCCGTGTTCCGTTTGACGGAGACACAACGGTTGCAGTTGCCATTGCTCACATGAACGAGGCAATCACACCGCCAAGTCATTACGAGTCTTCGATTCCGCTGGCTTTGGAACAGATTATTTTAAAGTGTGTGCAGAAGAGACCGGAACGCCGTTATGTTTCCTGTGAAGAACTGATCGCGGATCTTCGTCAGGCAATTGTTACACCTCAGAAAGGGTTTGTAAAATTTACAGGCGGTGCAGAAGACAATGCTGCAGAGGAAGCAGATTACAGTGCAGTCAGAGGCCAGGGCGGTCAGCGCGCGTCACAGGATACCATTCAGATGACTCCGATTCAGACTCGCGCCAAAGCGCGTCCTGTCAGAGAGGAGCAGAAAGCGGGCACTGATTTTTCCAATCCGTCTTCCAGACAGGAAAGAGAAAGTGCGGCTGCGAAATCTTCATCATCCGCAAAGGAGCGTTATCCGCAGCGAAATCAGGCCGGTCAGGTCAGAAGAGAACGTCCGGTGCAAAGACAGGAACGTCCTCAGAACAGAAGAAGGGAAGCAGTGCGCGAAGAGGGATCCGCACTGATTGACCGTATCATTTTAGGAGTGGGAGCCGTATTCGGAATCGTGATTCTGATTATGGTTCTGTATATCGCGATCTCGCTGAATGGTTTTTTTACGGCGGGTTCTAACGTAAAACAGACGCTTCCGAATCAGATTCCTCAGACTACAGAAGAGATTACGGAAGAAGAAACTGTAACGGTATGGGAACCGAGCGAAGGAGAAACCATGTCAGAGAATCTGACAGAGGTACCGGATGTTCTTGGCTGCTCACTTCAGGAAGCGGAAACTCGTTTAAAAAAAGCCGGACTGAAGATGAAGGTAAGCAGCAAATATGAATATTCCGATGAATACAAAGCCGGAACAATCTGCAGACAGCAGTATGACTCCGGTTCGGTTATTGAAAAAGATTCCAGTGTAACGATTACAATCAGCATTGGAAGTGACAAATTCCATCTGGAAGGCGATCAATACATTAATGGAAACATCAGTGTATTAAAATATGCATTGAATTCCTATAGTGAGATTGAAGTTGAATGGATCGGAACAGAAAGTGAAACTTATGGAAAGAATGTAATCATCAATCTGGAGCCGAAAAACGCGGATCTTGCTCCAGGGGACAAGCTTGTTGTTTATTACAGCACAGGTCCGTCCAAAGTTTCCGTGCCGGAACTTGCCGGCAAATCAAAGGAACAGGCAATCACTGCGCTGGAAAGCGTTGGTCTCTGGCTTGGCGCGGTCACCGAGCAGTACCATGATACTGTTGAAAGCGGTGTGATCATCAGCCAGAACATTGGAAGCGGAACGACCGTTAAAGTAGGTTCCAGTGTCGATATCGTAATCAGCATTGGAAAGAGAACCTGTGAAGTGCCAAACGTTCTGTCCTATTCGGAAAGCGATGCAAAGACAGCACTGGATGCAAAAAAACTGGTATATGAATGTCAGTATGCATACAGCGATCAGAATCCTGCCGGCACGGTAATGAAACAGAGTGTTGCCGCCGGAACATGGGTTCCCGAAGGGACTTTGATCACACTGACAATCAGTCAGGGACAGGAACCGCTGACCATTAACACCAATGTAGAAGGCCGTCTTGCGGTGGAAGTGGAGGCGGAACTGACGGCATTAAGCCTCAATTGCAGCATTGCGCAGGAATATAGCGATTATGTAGAACCGGGACATGCGATCCGTCTCATTCTGCCAAATGACGGACAGGGACCCGTTTACCGCGGAAGTTCCGTTCTGATTGTTGTTTCCATTGGTCCAAGAGAGACAGAACCGCCGGCAACAACTCCGGCGCCAACGGATCCGCCCACAACACCGGCTCCGACCGATCCGCCCACAACACCGGCTCCAACGGATCCGCCCACAACACCGGTGCCGACCGATCCGACGACAACTCCGGCTCCAACGGATCCGACGACAACTCCGGTGCCGAATGACCCGACCACAACTTTGGCACCGTCAGATTCGGCTGCGCCTCTCGCAGAGGAAACGGCTGCAGCGGCAGAAGAACAGGCAGAGCAGCCGGCTCCTCTGGCGAATGATCCGGATTTGTCTTTGGGAGAGAATCCGGTCGCAGATTCCGCAGAATAGCAGAAGGTTCAGGAGAGAAATTATGAAAGGTAAAATAATGAAAGGGATCGCCGGATTCTACTATGTTCACTGTGACAACGAGATCACCTATGAATGCAAAGCGAAGGGAATTTTTCGAAAGGAAAATCTGAAACCGCTTGTTGGTGATCTTGTTGAGATTGATGTGCTGGACGAAAAGGAAAAAACCGGATCGATCAGAGAAATTCTTCCGCGAACCAATAAACTGTTTCGTCCTGCAGTGGCAAACATTGACCAGGCTGCCATTGTCTTTGCCTGCCGCGATCCGAAACCAAACGGCAATCTGCTGGATCGTTTCCTGATTACCATGGAATATCTGGATGTGCCCACAATCATCTGTTTTACAAAGTCAGATCTTGCCGCAGATGATGAAGTGATGGAATTCAAACGGATTTATGAAGCAGCCGGATATCCGGTCTGTGTCACAAACATCTATGAAGAAAACAGTGAAATGGTTCGGCTAAAGGAGCTTCTGAAGGGAAAAGTGACTGCGTTTGCAGGCCCGAGCGGAGTTGGAAAATCATCCCTTTTGAATCACCTTCATCCGGATGCGGGAATGGAAACGGGAGAGGTCAGCGAAAAAATCAGGAGAGGACGGCACACAACCAGGCACAGCGAACTGTTTTACCTTGGTGAACAGACCTATCTGTTTGATACACCAGGATTCAGTTCCCTGGAGTTTTCCCAGATGGATAAGGAAAAGATGGAACTGTATTTTCCGGAAATGCATCCGTTTCTTGGACAATGCCGTTTCCACGGATGTACCCACATCAGCGAACCGGACTGCGCAGTGAAAGAAGCATTGCAAAACGGACAGATTTCGATCAGCAGATATGAAAATTACTGTTCTTTTTATAAAGAACTGGCATCGTTGCGTAAATACTAGAGAAAAGAGGATTCTTTATGATAGAACTTGCACCATCTATTTTGTCAGCAGATTTTTCCAGGCTTGGTGAGGATGTTAATCAGGCAGAACAGGAAGGGATTCGATGGCTTCACATTGATGTCATGGATGGACTTTTTGTGCCAAGCATTTCGTTCGGATTTCCTGTGATCAAATCGCTTCGGCCAAAGAGCAGGATGTTCTTTGACGTTCATCTGATGATCCGGGAGCCGATCCGCTACATCCATGAATTTGCAAAAGCGGGAAGTGATTCCATCACTGTTCATCTGGAAGCATGCAGTGATGTAGAAGAGACGCTGCGTGAAATTCGCGCCTGCGGATGCAAATGCGGTATTTCCATCAATCCGGGGACACCGGTATCGGAAATTCTGAAATACCTGCCGATGGTTGATATGGTGCTGATTATGACGGTTGAACCAGGATTTGGCGGTCAGAAATACATCGAATCTACAACGGAAAAAATCGTTCAGCTTCGTGACTGGATCAGGGAGCAGGGGCTTGATGTGCTGATCGAAGTGGATGGAGGCATTCATACCGGAACGATACGAACGGTATTGGATGCCGGTGCTACAAGAATTGTATGCGGCAGTGCCGTGTTCTCAGGAGACATCCGTGAGAATGTCCGTGCGCTGCAGGCTATTATCAAAGACTATGAGGAGACGAATGAATAAACGGCTTTTCAAACAACTACTGATCTCGTTTCTCATCGGTGTACTTGTCCTTAGTCTGTCCGGCTGTCAGAGAATCGGTAATTTCTATTTTTCCACGTCACTGACGGATACTTATCTTGCAGCCGGTCACAAAACGTCACTGACAACGAGGGAAGCAAATCTGATTTTCATGGATTATCAGACACGGTATAACGCCTATTACTCCCGGTCAGGGATTGAAAATTTCTGGGAACTTCCGGTTTCCGGCTATACATTTTCCGATTATTTGAAAGAAAAACGGATCAAAGAAGAAATCTGTCTTCTGCTTTTGCTCAATGACATGGCAAAAGATTCCGGCATTACGCTGGATGAAACGGAAAAACGTCTCTGCGGTCAGGCTGCTAAGACATACTATTCCGGTTTGAATGAAATTGAACGTGCTTATTGCCAGGCACAGGAATCCGATGTTGCATCGCTGTATGAAAAGTACCGAACGGCTCAGAAGCTTCTGTACCAGCTCACGGATGGAATTTACCTGGAAATCAGTGACAATGATAAACGTGTGATTTCGATACAGATCTTGTCTACGGATAATCTCGATCTTGCAAACCAGCTCCATGAGCAGCTGCAGGCAGGGGGAGATTTTGTACAGGCAGCCAGGGAACACAGCCTGCTGTCAAAGATTGAATATCAGGTTTCAAGAGGCATGCTGAATCCGGCTCTCGAAGAAATCGCGTTCTATCTGGCTGACGGAGAGGTCAGTGAGGTGATTGCGACAGACGGCCGTTATTTTCTGATTCGCTGTGTGGAAGATTTCGATGAAGAATTAAGCATTGCCAACGAAGAAGAAATCTATCGTCAGAGTCTTTACGAGCAGTGGGGACCAATTGTAGAAGAATATGCAGCCGGCCATAAAATTTCGTTTCAGTTTGATCTCTGGTCGGAAATGACCTTTACGATGACCAGTGCAATGACGAATGCGAATCTGTTTGATGTATATGATCAGTATTTAAAAACAAACGAATAAAAATTTGCAATCAAAAAATCCGGCAGACGGGAATTGACCAGTCTGTCGGATTTTCTTTGGAAAATTTATCTTAATTATCTGCTGTCAGCTTCATCATTACTTCATTGGTACGGGAGATGAAAGCGGACATGCGATCCGGAGTGAGAGAACCATGAGCAAGTGCAGCCAGATCGTAAATCTGTTCGCAGAACAGCGCAACGCCTTCTTCCTCCTTGTGATTCAGAACATACTGAACAAGAGGATGGGAAAGATTCAGAACAAGAGTCGTGGAGGCTGCACCGAAATCCATGCCGCTCATTCCATACATTTTCATCATATCATTCATTCGTCTGCTTTCCTCGGAAAGTGTCATGACTGCGGCAAGAGATGCGTCCTTCAGCTTCTCAGCCTTCACATCCAGCTTATCGTTTGAAAGAGCCTTCTGGAAGACTTCCTTTAAGGAAGCTGCGTCCTGCTCCTGAAGCTTTTTCTCGTCTTCGGAGACTTCTTCCTTGAAGCTGTCGCTGAGATCGGCATCAATGCGAAGGAACTTCACATCGTTGTTTTTCTGTTCCATGTGAGTGATGAAAGCGGAATCAATGTTATGCTTCAGGATGACCGCATTCATACCTTCCTTTTTGAACATTTCAATGTACTGATTCTGTTCCTTTTCATCTGTTACATAGAAAACTTTTCCTTTATGCTTTTCTTCGTTTTCCTTCAGAATATCCGGAAGAGTCAGATACTTGCCGTTCAGATCCTTAAAGATGATGTAATCCTTCAATTTGCCTGCAAACTTGTCATCCTTCAGGCAGCCGAACTTGATGAACGGATTGATGTCATCCCAGAACTTCTCGTAGTTTTCACGGTCTGTCTTGCACATACCGCTGAGACGGTCAGCAACTTTCTTTGTGATATAGTCGGAAATCTTTTTTACAAATCCGTCATTCTGAAGTGCAGAACGGGACACATTCAGAGGCAGATCCGGACAGTCAATCACACCCTTCAGAAGCATCAAAAACTCAGGAATCACTTCTTTGATGTTATCGGCAACAAACACCTGGTTGTTGTACAGCTTGATTGTTCCTTCGATGGAATCATATTCCGTATTGATTTTCGGGAAATAGAGGATGCCCTTCAGGTTAAACGGATAGTCCATGTTCAGATGAATCCAGAACAGCGGCTCTTTGTAATCCATGAATACCTTATGGTAGAACTCCTTGTATTCCTCATCGGTACACTCGTTGGGATGCTTATTCCAGAGCGGATGAACGTCGTTGATCGGTTTTGGCTCACCCTTACTGGTTTCTGCGGTTTCCTCAGAAGACTCAACGGTCTCTTCAACCGCATCGACCACTTCTTCTGCTTCTTCCTTTTCCTCTTCCGGCTTTACAGTATCAAGGAAAATCGGAACCGGCATGAAAGAGCAGTATTTATTGAGAACCTCACGGGCACGGTACTCGTTGCAGAACTCGTAGCTTTCATCGTTCAGATAGAGAGTAATCGTGGTACCAACGGTATCCTTGTCGCCGTCACTCATCTCAAAGGTAACGCCGCCTTCAGACTCCCAGTGAACGGCAGCAGCGCCTTCCTTCCAGGACAGGGTATCGATGGTTACACGGTCAGCAACCATGAATACGGAATAAAAGCCAAGACCGAAATGTCCGATGATCTGGTCATCGTTTGTCTTATCCTTGTATTTTTCCAGGAAATCTCTCGCACCGGAGAACGCAATCTGATTGATGTATTCGTTCACCTCATCAGCATCCATACCGATACCATTGTCGCTGAAGGTGATTGTTTTCGTCTCGGAGTCAACGGTAACATGGATCGCAAACTCAGTTCCCTCCGGAATGGAGTATTCTCCCATCAGATCCAGCTTCTGAAGCTTGGTGATCGCGTCACATCCGTTGCTTACTACCTCACGGAAAAAGATATCGTGGTCAGAATACAGCCACTTCTTAATAATTGGAAATATGTTTTCGCTGTTAATTGATAAACTTCCTTCTCGAATCATATGAAACCTCACTTTTCAAACAGGATTAAAGAAATTCCTTTCGGAACCAGAACTTATTTTACAACTGCGGAACGGCTTTGTCAACACGAAAGTAGGGCAATTGCAGGTGAAAAAGGCAAATTTTATAAAAATTTTAGCACTCAACCAAGGTGAGTGCTATTAAGATAGGCGAAGCAGCGCTAATCAGTACAGTTCGCTGTAATTCAGCGTCTGGCCGTCAAACCAGGAGAGAATGTTTCTGTCCCAGAGGCGTTCGGACTCTTTATCAAAAGAGAAACGGAAAAACGAAGTACCGGTCGTTGCTGTCAATTCCTGGTTCTTATAGTGAAGAATCAGGAGATAGCCTTCAATGTCAGCGTTCTGTGAAAGCTCCGGTACGTGAAAAAAAGAGGCGGCCTGCTGTGCAGAAAGAAAAAACACAAGGCGAAAGGAGGATGGTGTTCGCTTTCCCTGAATGATGCGGAAGCAAATGGGTCGGAGCGATTCCCATGACACATAGGTTTCGTTCTCCATCTTCGTTTCGTCATCGCCGGAATAAAAATCCGGATTGCAATGTCCGTCTACGGAAAAGGAAGCTGCACAGACGAAAGAAGCTTCTGTCAGCCGAAAAAAATCAAAGCCAGTTTCAAGGAAAAGCTTTCTTGTAACATCTCTGAGTGAATGGAAACGAACTGAAATCATCATATACCTCCTGCGAATGGTTCTGTTGCCGTCTGGAAAATAAACTTCTCTTAGTATAGTCGAAATCGGAAAGTATTGCAAGATAATTCAGTTTGTGTTATGATGAGCCGAGATAAGGAAAATTTGGAGGGATTATCCGATGAATCTGAATACATCAAACGAACAGTTACTTTCACTGATCCATGCATCTGTTTCTCCATACCACGCGGTAAAGGAAGCAATTGCCCGCCTGGAGGAAGCCGGTTTTGAAGAATGGCCGTTAGACAGCAGTCAGAAACTGGAGCCAGGGAAAGGATATTATACCGATATTTACGGAACAACGCTGGCAGCGTTCCGCATGCCCAAAAATCCGGTAAAAAAATTCCGGATTGCTGCCGCTCACACCGATCACCCGTGTTTTCGAATCAAACCGAATCCGGATCAGAAAACTGCAATCTACCATAAACTGAATCTGGAACAGTATGGTGGAGCAATCCTGAATACCTGGATGGACCGCCCCCTTGCAATCGCAGGCCGTGTCTGCATCAAATCAGAGGATCCGTTCCGACCGGCAGTCATGTTTTACTCATCCGATCGTCCGGTTGCCGTGATTCCCAACCTTGCAATTCACATGAACCGCGAAGTGAACAAAGGGGTTGCTCTGAAGGTGCAGACAGACATGGAAGCGCTCCTCACCTTTTTAAACGGGGAAAAGAAGGACGGACTTCTTGATCGGATCGCGTCTGAACTTGGTGTTTTGAGAGAGGACATTCTTGATTATGATCTCTATGTTGTCAACGGAGAACAGGGAAGGACAATTGGCTATGAAAATGAGATGATCCAGGCACCGCGTCTCGATAATCTGACCTCCTGTCAGTCCTGTCTCCACGGACTTCTTGCAAACGGCAGTTTGGAAGATGAAGTGAGCATGATCGTTCTGTTTGATAATGAAGAATGCGGCTCACGCTCCAAGCAGGGGGCCGATTCCACAGTCCTTCTGAATCTGATGGAAAAGATGATGCTTTGCAGCGGACAGGATTCCCGTACTGCATTTCTGAATGCGGTCATGTCAAGCTTTATTGTCTCCCTCGACGTTGCCCATGCGTCCCATCCGAATCACCCGGAAAAGGCAGATCCGACCAACCCGATCCGTCTTGACGGAGGAGTGATCCTGAAGCTGAACTCAAACCAGCGGTATGCAACCGATTCAACGGCTGTATCTGTTGTGGAAGCAATCTGTCAGAAACATCAGATTCCGTATCAGAAGTTTGTAAACCACGGCGACATTGCAGGAGGCGGTACGCTTGGAAGCATTCTTTCCTCTACCATTCCCGCAAAGACTGTCGATGTCGGTGTACCGCTTCTTGGCATGCATTCCAGCTGTGAACTGATGGCAGCATCCAGTCAGCTGGCAATGAACCATTTTGCGGAAGCTTTTTTTGCTGAATGAAAAAGGAGAACAGAACATGAATACACAGTTTGATCCCAGAAACATATCCATGATGATGGACCTCTATGAACTGACAATGGCAAATGGCTATTTCATGGAAAACAGTCAGAATAAGCGTGTTGCTTTTGATGTGTTTTTCCGCCGCAATCCGGACGGAGCCGGTTTTGCTATTTTTGCAGGACTTGAACAGGTTCTTGAGTACATCGAACAGATGCATTTTGCGGAAGAAGATATTGCCTATTTCCGTTCGCTGAATCTGTTTTCGGAAGACTTTCTTGCTTATTTGAAGGATTTCCGTTTCAAGGGAGATATTTATGCCTTCCCGGAAGGAACCATCATGTATCCCAATGAGCCGATCATGACGATTGTTGCTCCGCTCGTTGATGCACAGCTGATTGAAACGGCGATCCTGGCTCAGATCAATCATCAGTCTCTTGTTGCTACAAAGGCAAGAAGAATTGTCCGTGCTGCTCAGGGAAGAGCCGTGTCTGATTTTGGAGCACGCCGCGCCCACAACATGGATGCCGCTGTCTATGGATCCCGCGCCGCATATATCGGAGGTGTTTCCGGTACCGCTACCGTGCTCGCCGGTCAGATGTTCGGAATCCCTGTTGGAGGAACCATGGCGCACAGCTGGGTCATGTATTTTAGGGATGAACTGAAAGCCTTTCGTACTTATGCGAAGATGTATCCGAATAACTGCATTCTTCTTGCTGATACTTATGACATACTCGGTTCCGGTGTTCCCCATGCAATCCAGGTGTTCCAGGAGATGAAGGACGCCGGCATGCTGAACGGAACCTATGGAATCCGTCTGGACAGCGGCGACCTTGCCTATAAATCCAAGGAAGCCAGAAAAATGATGGATGATGCGGGATTTACCGATGCGAAAATTGTTGTTTCCAACAGTCTGGACGAATATACCATTAATTCCATCCTGAAGCAGGGCGGCTGCATCGACAGCTTCGGCGTGGGCGAACGTCTTGTTACTGCAAAGTCCGATCCGGTATTTGGTGCGGTTTATAAGCTGGCCGGTGTGGAAACAGACGGCGTCTTTTCACCAAGAATCAAAGTTTCTGATACGCTGGAAAAAATCACAAATCCAGGCTTAAAGGATGTGTACCGTATCTACGACGAATCCGGACATGCCATTGCTGATCTGATTGCAAAGAAAGGGGAGACAATCGATCTTTCCAGTCCGTTCCGTTATGTGGATCCGGAGCAGTACTGGAAAAACCGGAAATTCACCAACTGCACGGCGAAAATGCTTCAGGAGCCGGTTGTTGTCGATGGAAAACGCATCAGTGAAAAGAAGTCACTCAAAGAAATCCAGGATTATGTGAAAAAGCAGCTGGAAACGGAAATCTGGCCGGAAGAGCAGCGTTTTGAGAATCCTCACAAGCACTATCTGGACATGACTCCGGATTATTTTGAGATGAAGATGAACCTGCTTCATCAGCTGCAGACCGACTGACCTGCACAAGAATGAAACTTGCACATAAATTATAGTAAACATATTCCATGAGGAGGAGATATGGACACGATATTGCAGGTTTCGTCATTAGGTTTTGAATATCAGACCAGACAGACGACAGTTGAGGTCATTCGTGATCTGTCAATGACGGTCTGCCGTGGTGAATTTATATCAGTTGTGGGACCTTCCGGCTGCGGGAAATCGACGCTGCTTGATCTGATCTGCGGACTGCAGAAGCCGGTCAGCGGCAGCGTTTGCTTCGAGGGAAAAGCGGTGGAAGGAACTTCAACGAAAATTGGATATATGCTCCAGAAGGACCATCTGTTTGAATGGAGAAGCATCGAACGGAATGTGATGCTTGGTCCTGAAATTAATCGCAAAAAAAGAAATACCCAGAAACAGGCAGAAGATTTTCTAAATAAGTATGATCTTTCTGCCTTTTCTCATTCCAAGCCTTCCCAGCTTTCCGGAGGCATGCGTCAGAGAGCCGCTCTGATCCGTACGATGATGATGCATCCAAAGCTGCTTCTTCTGGATGAACCATTCAGTGCGCTGGACTATCAGACCCGGCTTACTGTATGCAATGATATCTGGACTATTCTGAAAGAAACAGAAAAAACTGCGATTCTGGTCACTCATGATCTGGCGGAAGCAATCAGTACCGGCGACCGTGTTCTGATCCTGTCAAAAAGACCGACAAGAATCGAGAAAGAGATTCCGTTCGATCCGGAATTTCAGCGTCTTTCTCCGATTGAACGGAGAAAAGATCCCCGGTTCAATCAATATTTTCAGATTCTCTGGGAGGTGTTTTCGCATGACTCGTACCAGTGACCGGCAGATTCATTCCACTCAGATTTTACGTCAGAAGCAATTTATCAGAAACGAAAACAGAAAAATCAGGCTGCTGTATCTGCTTCGGGTTTTTCTGTTTCTTTTTTTTCTGGCGCTCTGGGAATTTACCGCATCCAGAGGAATCCTGAATCCGTTTATTTTCAGCAGTCCATCCAGAGTATGTGAAACAATCGGACAATGGCACAGTCAGAATGTGCTTGCCGTTCACATTGGTTCTACCATGCAGGAAACAGTCATCAGCTTTCTTATTGTCACGGTACTTGGGATTGCTTCTGCCATTTTTCTGTGGCGTTTTCCGTTTATCTACCGGGTTCTCGAACCATACTTTATTCTGTTCAACAGTCTTCCGAAATCAGCGCTTGCTCCGCTGTTAATCGTATGGCTTGGCAATCAGCCGCGTACAATCATTCTTGTTGCTGTCTCACTGGCAATTTTCAGCAGCATCCTGACGTTATACAACGCGTTTCTACAGATTGATCCGGATAAGATAAAACTGATCCGCTCACTGAATGGAACGCGGATTCACATCGTGCAGAAAGTTCTGCTTCCTGCCTGCATCCCTGTTTTTATCAGCAATATGAAAGTAAACATCGGTTTATGTCTTGTCGGCGTGATCATTGGAGAGTTTCTGGCAGCAAGAGAAGGACTGGGCTATCTGATCATCTACGGCAGTCAGGTATTTAAAATGGACTGGGTTGTTGCGGCAATTCTGATTTTGTGTGTGATTGCCATATTCCTCTATGCCATCATTACCTTAACTGAAAAGCTATATACCGGGTATTATCTGAAAAACAAATAGAAAAGCAGCAGCAGTCGGCAGCCTTACGGTTCCAGCTGCTGCTTACCGCTGAAATAGAGCGCGACTCTCAGAGAAGACTCGAAATAAGTTAAAAAGTTTATTGACAAAATCAGGATTTTGAGATATAGTAATAAAGCGTTCAGAAAATGTGCTTCCGTGGCTCAGTCGGTAGAGCGATTGATTCGTAATCAATAGGTCAGGGGTTCAAGTCCCCTCGGGAGCTTAGAAAACAGCATCACACAGATGCTGTTTTTTTGTATCTGCAGCCAATCGAACATGTCCGTGACGCGTTGATTGGAGTTTTTGATTTCCGCTTTATTAAATTAAAATAGAAATGTGCGAAAGTGCAAATTGAATCATTGACGAAATTTAAGACTGGTGTTATACTCTCAACAGACACTTTTTTATTTTTATGCAACAGGAGGTTTGAGTATGTCATTTTTTGATCAGCTGAAGGGCAATTTCAGCAAAGTAACAAAGGATCTGTCCAATAAAGCGCAGGAGCTTACAGATACTGCAAAACTGAACTCCAAAATCAGTGATGCAAAGTCCCTGGTAAAGAGCACCTATGCTGCGATTGGCGAGGCTTATTTCCACAAGTATAAAGAAGAGGCGGAAAACGAGTTCGCTGATCAGTTTAAAATTATTACCGAGGCATTGGCTTCCATCGAGGAGTACAAAGCAGAAATTAATAAGATCAAAGGTGTAACCATCTGCGAATCCTGTGGCAGTGAAGTGACCAGAGAATCTGCGTTCTGCCCCAAGTGCGGAGCTAAGGTAGTCCGCCCGGTTGAGGAAGAGGCTGCAGAAGAAGAGGATGACAGCGATGATGCAGAAAAGAAGAGCTGCAGTGTCTGCAATGCGGAACTGGAAGAAGATGCACAGTTCTGTGTAAACTGCGGTGCCGCTGTTGAAACAGAGGAAAAGACAGAAGAATAAAGCTGAATGGCCAGCAAAATGCGGGAGGATATCTGCGCGCAGGTATCTTCTCGTACTGTTTCTATAACAGATATGTGTACCAAAGAGGTACGAATCACACAGTTTTGCCGTCACATCTGAAAGAGTGAGGACTTTCAGGGCAGATCTGACACAATCAACAGGAGGAAAAGATTATGGAAAAGAAATTACGCGTAGGTATCCTTGGAGGAACCGGTATGGTTGGACAGAGATTCATTTCTCTGCTTGAAAATCATCCCTGGTTTGAAGTCACTGCAATTGCGGCAAGCCCACGTTCTGCAGGTCAGACCTATGAGGAGGCAGTTGGAAACCGCTGGAAGATGACTACTCCGATGCCGAAGGCAGCTGCTAAGATGATTGTTAAAAATGTTTCTGATGTTGCGGCTGTTGCATCTGAAGTTGATTTCGTTTTCAGTGCCGTTGACATGTCCAAGGATGAGATCCGTGCAATTGAAGAAGAATATGCAAAAGCGGAAGTGCCGGTTGTTTCCAATAACAGCGCTCACCGCTGGACACCGGATGTGCCGATGATCGTTCCGGAGATCAATCCGGAGCATGCAGAGGTAATTCCCTATCAGAAAAAACGTCTGGGAACAACACGCGGTTTTATTGCGGTAAAGCCGAACTGTTCCATTCAGAGTTACACACCTGCGCTTCATGCCCTGAAAGAATTTGGTCCAAAGGTTGTGGTTGCAACGACCTATCAGGCAATCTCCGGTGCCGGAAAAACGTTTAAGGACTGGCCGGAAATGCTGGACAACATCATCCCCTACATCGCAGGCGAGGAAGAGAAGAGCGAACAGGAGCCGCTTCGCATCTGGGGTAAGGTGGAAGACGGCGTGATCAAGAAGGCAGAAGGTCCGGTGATTACAACTCAGTGCATCCGTGTTCCGGTACAGGACGGACACACCGCTGCCGTTTTTGTAAGCTTTGAGAAGAAGCCGACAAAAGAAGAGATGATCCGCTGCTGGAATGAGTATTCCGGTGAGCCGCAGAAGCTGAATCTTCCAAGTGCTCCGAAGCAGTTTATCCGCTACATGGAGGAGGATAATCGTCCGCAGGCAAGACTTGACCGCGATTTTGAAAACGGCATGGGAATTTCTCTCGGACGTCTCCGTGAGGATACCGTTTATGATTACAAGTTTGTGGGACTGTCTCACAACACCCTTCGCGGTGCGGCTGGCGGAGCAGTTCTTACCGCAGAGCTTTTAACCGCAAAAGGCTACATCACAGCAAAAGAAAATTAATTGATAAAGTGGGGAAGGTATTATTATGGCAGTAGAAAAAAAAGTTTTCGGAACCTTTTCCGATGGCAGCACCGTTCACACATACACACTGACAAACAGCAGCGGAATGAAAGCGGTTATCAGTGACTATGGTGCAAACATCATTGAACTCTGGGTACCAAACAATGAGGGCGGACTGACCGATGTTGTGCTTGGTCTGGCAAAGCCGGAAGACTATGAGGACAACGGACCTGCATTCGGTGCCGTTGTCGGCCGTCATGCAAATCGCATTGCAGGTGCGTCTTTCGTGTTAAACGGCAAGGAATATAAGCTGGCTGCAAATGATGGTCCCAATAACCTTCACAGCAAGCCGGGAAGCTACTATCAGCGAATGTGGGATGCGGAAGCAGGCGAGAGCGAGGAAGGCGCTTATGTAACCCTTTCCCTCGTCAGCCCGGATGGTGATCAGGGATATCCGGGAACCCTGCAGGTTGAACTCACCTACACGCTGACGGAAGATAACAGTCTGATCCTCACCTACCATCTGATCAGTGATCAGGATACCATTGCAAACATGACGAACCACAGCTATTTCAATTTAAGTGGTCATGACAGCGGAAATGTGCTGGATCAGTACGTTACGATCTTTGCAGAAGCTGTCACCCCGTCTGACAGTCAGCTGATTCCGACCGGTGAGATCCGCCCGGTTAAGGGAACGCCGCTTGATTTCACAGAAAGAAAGCAGATCGGCCGCGATATCCATGCCGATGACGAGCAGATCAGAAACGGCGGCGGTTTTGATCACAATTTCGTCCTTGGACAGAACGGTGAAATGGGTCTTGCAGCAGTGATGGAATCAGAAAAAACCGGCATTGTAATGGAGGTTTCCACAGACCTTCCGGGAATGCAGCTCTATACGGCAAACACAACGGAAGTGGATGGAAAGAACGGTGTTCACTATGAACCTTTCTGTGGTGCATGCTTTGAGACGCAGTTCTATCCGGACAGTGTTCACCATGAAAACTTCCCCAGCTGTGTCCTGAAAGCAGGAGAAGAATTCATTACCAGCACGGTATTCCATTTTGAAGTAAAATAATCGCAAAGCAACAAAAATATCCCATCCCACAGCGTATGAATTACCACCTGAAGAAACCAGAAATCAATTCTGACAGCGAATGGTATGCGGCGTTCTGTGGGATGGACTCATTTTACGCGGACAGTTTATGTTCGTCCAATGGTGAACAATGAAAAAAAAGTTATATATTGCGGAGAAGCCAAGTGTTGCTCAGGAGTTTGCAAAGGCTCTGAAGCTTTCTGCAGGAAGACGTGACGGATATCTGGAATCCGATGACAGCATCGTGACCTGGTGCGTCGGTCATCTGGTGACCATGTCCTATCCGGAGGAATATGACCCGGCGCTCAAACGCTGGAACATGAATACCATTCCGTTTCTTCCAAAAGAATGGAAATATGAGGTGATCCCGGCAACCAGGAAACAGTTTTCCATTGTCAGCGGACTTCTGAACAGATCTGACGTGGAAACCATCTACATCTGCACGGACTCAGGACGGGAAGGAGAATACATATACCGTCTTGTAGACCAGCTGGCAGGTGTAACAGGAAAAGAAAGACGAAGAGTCTGGATTGATTCTCAGACAGAAGAGGAGATCCGGAAGGGAATTGCTCAGGCAAAGGACTGGTCGGAATATGATAATCTGAGTCATTCCGCCTATCTTCGCGCAAAAGAGGATTATTTGATGGGCATCAATTTCTCCAGAGCGCTTACGTTAAAATTCGGTCCCAGCATTGCATCGTTTATGAACACTCGCTATAGTGTTGTTTCTGTTGGCAGAGTCATGACCTGCGTTCTCGGTATGGTTGTCCGACGGGAACGCGAGATTCGAACGTTTGTGAAATCCTCCTTTTATCGTGTCCTTGCTTCTGTCGGATCGGAGGATGGGGAGATGACAGCGGAGTGGAAAGCAGTTCCCGGTTCCCGATATGAACAGTCTCCAAAGCTTTACAAAGAAAACGGATTCCAGAAAAAAGAGGATGCGCAGGAACTGATTGATTTTCTTTCTGCTGATCCTCCGGTTGAACTGATGCTGAGCGGATTCGAAAAGAAAAAGGAAACAAAGAATCCTCCGCTGCTGTTTAACCTGGCAGAGCTGCAGAATACCTGTTCCAAACGGTTTAAGATCAGCCCGGATGAAACGCTGAAAATCACCCAGGAACTCTACGAAAAAAAGATGGTCACTTATCCGCGTACCGATGCCAGAGTTCTTTCCACAGCAGTTGCGAAGGAAATTTCGAAAAACATCCGCGGGCTGACTCATTTTGAGCCAATGGCTTCGTTTTCCCAGGAAATCATGGAAAAAGAAAGCTATAAAGATATCAGCAAATCGCGCTATACCAATGACAAACAAATAACCGATCACTATGCAATCATTCCAACCGGTCAGGGGCTGGGGGCCTATAACAGTCTTTCAGCCACCGCAAAAGGTGTATATGAAATGATCTGCCGCAGGTTTCTGAGCATTTTTTATCCGCCGGCTGTTTATCGGAAATACCAGCTGGATTTTGAACGGAAACAGGAGCATTTCTTCTGCAGTTTCCGTATGCTGGAAGAAGAGGGCTATCTGAAAGTGGCCGGATATGTTCCGGAGAGTTCCAAAGACGAAGGAGAACAGACGCTGGATCAGAAATCTTCGCTTCATGCGGTACTTGCTTCGCTGAAAAAGGGGCAGATATTTCCGGTTAATGCGTTTACGATTAAAGAGGGGGAAACCTCTCCACCGAAGCGATATAACTCAGGATCTCTGATCCTTGCCATGGAAAACGCCGGACAGCTTATCGAAGATGAAGAACTGCGTGCTCAGATCAAGGGCAGCGGAATCGGCACCAGCGCAACAAGAGCGGAAATTCTGAAAAAGCTTGTGAATATCCAGTATCTGAAGCTGAATAAAAAAACTCAGATCATTACACCGGAGAAACTGGGGGAAGCGGTCTACGAAGTTGTCGCCGCTTCTATGAAGCAATTGTTAAACCCGGAGCTGACAGCGAGCTGGGAAAAAGGACTGACCTATGTTTCAGAGGGAACAATCACACCTGACGAATACATGGAAAAACTGGAGCGTTTTGTTGCTGTCCGCACGCAGAGTGTCAAGCAGATTACCAATCCGGATCAGATCCGTCAGCTGTTTTCCGGTTTCAGTGAATATTATTAACAGAAATTGGCAAGACTAAACAGGAGGTTTCTATGGAAGAATTAAAAACAGAACAGTTGTACACAAAAGGTCACACCATGGCAGAAGACCTGCTTTTTTCAAAGGAATATCCCTGGCAGGTGCTCCCGCTCATTCACGATTACATTCTTCAGATTGGTTCGACGCTTCCATCCGATCGATTTGAACAGGTCGGTGAGAACGTATGGATCGCGCGTACTGCGAAGGTTGCCGGATCCGCGTCCATTAATGGTCCGTGCATCATTGATGAAGAGGCAGAAATCCGTCACTGCGCGTTTATCCGCGGAAATGCCATTGTCGGAAAAGGTGCCGTTGTCGGAAACTCCACAGAACTGAAAAATGTGATCCTTTCCGATAAGGTTCAGGTTCCTCACTATAATTATGTGGGTGATTCCATACTGGGCTACAAGGCTCACATGGGTGCCGGTTCCATTACCTCCAATGTAAAATCGGACAAAAAACCGGTTGTGATCCATGCTAATGAGACATCGATCGAAACCGGCATGAAAAAGATCGGAGCAATGCTTGGCGATGAGGTGGAAGTCGGCTGTCAGAGCGTCATGAATCCTGGTACGATTGTTGGAAAAAACAGCAACATTTATCCGCTGTCTTCGGTCCGCGGTTATGTTCCGGCAAACAGCATTTACAAGGCAAAAGGTGAGATTGCCGTAAAACAGTGATGAGGTAACCATGAAACAGGTAATCAGAAAACTGGGAAAACAGGCTGTCTGTTTCTTTTGGAAATGGCTCCGTTTTTTCTTAGATGAATATGATGAGGCAAGAATTCTGACCAATGCGGCAACCATCACGCTTTTTCTGTTTATCTCTGTTTTCCCGCTGCTGATGGTGATTCTGACAATTATTCCGCTGTTTCCGATTACTCTGAATGACCTGATGGTTCTGCTGGAATCCGCTGTGCCGGATGAACTGGCTCCTTTTGTCCGTTCCATCGTGGAAGAACTGTATCCGAAATCGGTGAATGGTTCCGTTCTTTCCATTACAATTGTCCTGACACTCTGGGCGGCATCGTCCGGTGTTTCCTGGCTGGTTCGTGGTGTAAATGATGCATACCGCAGCAAAAACAACCGGACATGGCTGAAACGAAGGCTTGTCAGCCTTCTCTATACGGCAATTCTTGTTCTTGTTATCGTCGTTACGATGATGTGTTTTGTGTTTGGACAGAATCTGCAGGAGTATCTGATCAGCACTTTTCCTGGTCTGGCACATTTTACGGATGAAATCCGCCTGATCCGCAACCTGACGGCGCTGGCGGTAGTCGATGTTTTTGTCACGCTTGTCTACCATTTCTTCCCGGGAAACCGGACCTTTTTCCTGCATCAGCTGCCGGGAGCCCTGTTCGCCACAGGAAGCTGGTATCTGTTTTCAAAAATTTATTCTTACTATCTGAAGACGGTTGCGGATTATTCCTATACCTATGGAAGTCTTGCTGCCATTGTAAGCATGATTATCTGGCTGTTTATCAGCATGAACATTATTCTGCTTGGTGGAGAGGTAAACTATCTGTGGAATCGCCATCAGGAAGCGAGAAGGAAAAAAAGAATGCCCGGTGATGGGCGGGAAGAGAAGGACAGCAGGCTCCTCTGTGATCCGATGAAACGACTGAACGCAGACCGGTAAAAGAGAGGAAAACGTATAAAGTCTCCCGGGTTCGGACCGATGCGGCAGTGAAAAATGTTGGAAAAACTGTTGCTATTTTTCGGATTCTATGATAACATACCTATGTTAGCCATAGGAGGTGTGGATATGGAGGCTTTACGTATTATTCTTACAATCATTTTTATGATCGATTGTGTTTTACTTACAGTTACGGTATTAATGCAGGAAGGTAAGTCTGCAGGACTTGGTTCTCTTGCCGGTCTGGCGGAGACTTACTGGGGAAAGAATAAAGGACGTGCAATGGAAGGAAATCTGGAGAAAGCTACCATGATTTTTGCAATTGTTTTCCTTGTGCTTGCAGTTATTCTGAACCTTGGTTTTTAATTTGAACCAAAACAGGTTCACAGACAGGTGCGCGAAAAAAAAGCGGATCTGTTTCCATGCATCTTACAAAAGACTGTCGGTAACCGACAGTCTTTTTTCCTTCATAAGAACGTTAATGATAACAGGAGAAGCGATGAGTGTTGAGATAACAGACAGCCAGAAACAGATGCTTGTTGATCTGATGAATGACAGGCATTACAGACCAATGAAACTGAAGGAACTCTGTGTTCTGCTTCAGGTGGAAAAAGAGCGGCGAGAGGAACTGAAAACGGCACTGGACATGCTGGTCGCGGAAGGAAAAATCGGCGTTTCCAGCCATGGAAAATACGGAAAACCGGAGTTGTTTTCCCTGACCGGCGTTTTTACTTCCAGCACAAGAGGCTTTGGCTTTGTTCAGGTTGAGGGACGGGAACAGGATATTTTTATTCCTCCGGAAGCGACAAACGGAGCTCTCCATCAGGATACGGTTCTGGTGGCAATAACAAGCCTGTCCAATGGAAAGAAGCGTGAAGAAGGACGGATTCTGAAAATTCTGAACCACAGTGTCGTCCAGGTTGTCGGAACGTTTCAGAAAAATAAAAACTTTGGCTTCGTGATTCCGGATAACAAGCGAATCCAGCAGGACATTTTTGTCGAGCTGCAAAACAGCATGAATGCCCGGCACGGAGATAAAGTCATTGTCAAACTGACTTCCTACGGAAACGGACATAAAAATCCGGAAGGAACCATTACCGAAATCCTTGGCAGCATCCATGATCCGGGAACTGATATTCTGGCAATTGCGAAGGCCTTTGAGATTCCGATGGAGTTTCCAGGCGATGTGGACCAACAGCTGGAAACCATTCCCAATGAAGTTTCCGAAAATGAAAGGAAAGGAAGGATCGATCTTCGCAGCCTGCCGACCGTAACAATTGACGGAGAAGACGCGAAAGATCTTGACGATGCCATTACGATTTCCTATGCGGATGGAATCTATCATCTTGGAGTTCACATTGCGGATGTGTCCCACTATGTAAAAGAGAATTCTCCATTGGATGAGGAAGCAAAAAAACGCGGTACCAGTGTGTATTTGATTGACCGTGTCATCCCGATGCTGCCAAAGAAGCTGTCCAACGGAATCTGTTCCCTGAATGCAGGCTGTGACCGCCTGGCACTCAGTTGTCTGATGGATGTGGATGAAAAGGGAAATGTAATCTCTCACCAGATTGCAGAAACGGTCATCCGTGTAAACCACCGGATGACATATACCGTTGTTGCCTCGCTGCTGACCGATCCGAAGGAAGAAGATCAGCGAGCCTATGAAGATATGCTTCCGGCATTTGAACAGATGAAAGAGCTGTCTGCAATTCTGAGAAAACGCCGTTTTTCCAGAGGCGCCATTGATTTTGATTTCCCGGAGGCGAAAATCATTCTCGACGACAGGGGACGCCCGACAGAGATAAAGCCCTATGACAGAAATGTGGCTACAAAGCTGATTGAAGATTTCATGCTGCTTGCCAATGAAACCATTGCAGAAGAGTATTTCTGGCTGGATCTTCCTTTTGTATATCGGATCCATGAAAAACCGGACCCGGAACGGATTCGGAGTTTTGCCGCATTTATCAATAATTTCGGCTATTCTCTCCATCTGAGCAACGGAGAAATCTACCCGAAGGAGCTTCAGAAGCTGCTTGAAAAGATTGACGGGGCAGAGACAGAACCGCTGATCAGCCGGATCATGCTGCGCTCCATGCGTCAGGCAAGATATTCTCCAAATAATGAAGGTCATTTTGGACTGTCCGCCAAGTATTACAGCCATTTTACTTCTCCGATCCGCCGCTATCCGGATCTTCAGATCCATCGGATCATTAAGGAAAACCTCCATGGAGGTCTTTCCGACCGCAGACAGGAACATTACAACGGAATCCTTGGCACAGTATGTGAGCAGTCCAGCCAGACGGAACGACGTGCGCAGGAAGCGGAGCGTGAAGTGGAAAAACGGAAAAAAGCACAGTATATGAAACGCTTTATCGGGAAAAGTTTTGATGGTGTTATTTCCGGTGTGACAGCTCATGGCTTTTATGTTGAGCTGCCGAATACGGTGGAAGGAATGGTTCATATCAGCAACCTGTTTGATGATTATTTTGTCTATCAGGAAGAAAAGTATCAGCTGATTGGGGAAATGACAGGCAGAACCTACAGTCTTGGTCAGCAGGTTCGTGTCATCGTGAATGATGTTGATCTGGAAATGAAAACCATTGATTTTCTTGTAGAGCCCAGTTTTGATTAGAAAGAGGTTACGATGGGTAAGGAAAGCAGAAAACTGATCGCCAACAACAAAAAGGCGTATCATGATTATTTTATCGAAGATACCTTTGAGGCGGGAATCTCACTTGCCGGAACAGAAGTGAAATCCCTTCGCATGGGTAAATGCAGCCTGAAAGAATCATTTATTCACATTGACAAAGGCGAAGTGATTATCTACAATATGCATATCAGTCCCTATGAAAAAGGAAATATTTTCAATAAGGATCCGATGCGCGCGCGAAAGCTTCTGATGCACCGCTATGAGATCAACAAGCTGATTGGCAAAGCGGAGCAGAAAGGATATACCATTGTTCCGCTGCAGATCTATTTCAAAGGAAGTCTCGTAAAAGTAGAAATCGCGCTTGCGCGCGGCAAAAAGGTCTACGATAAGAGAGAAGATATTGCGAAAAAAGATCTGCGCCGCGAAACCGAGCGTGAATTTAAGATCCAGAATATCTGATTGGAATCAGTGCAGAAAAAAACAAAACAACGGGGAAGACAGCAAGATGAATCAGTATCGAGAATTACTAAAGAATAAAAAGCGAATCGTAGTCAAGATCGGTTCCTCCTCACTGCAGCATCCGCAGACAGGTGAACTTGATTACATGAAAATGGAGCGGCTGGTTCGCCAGCTCTGCGATCTCAGAAACCAGGGAAAAGATGTGGTGCTTGTAACTTCCGGTGCCATCGCAGCCGGAAAAAAGGCCGTTCATCTGGAATCGCTGAAGACAAACGGCGCGGATAATCTGGCTTTGAAACAGGCCTGTTCCGCCATTGGTCAGGCCCGCCTGATGATGACGTATCAGAAACTGTTTGCGGAATACAATCAGGTGGCTGCTCAGATTCTGATGACAAAAAATACCATTGTAGACAATCTAAACCGATATAATGCACACAATACGTTTTCAGAGCTTCTCCGTCTTGGCGTCATTCCAGTCGTAAATGAAAACGATACGGTTGCAACTTATGAGATTGAAATTGGTGACAATGATACCCTGTCTGCCATCGTTGCAGCCCTTGTCAATGCAGATCTTCTGATTCTTCTTTCTGATATCGACGGACTTTATACCGATGATCCGCGCAAAAATCCGGATGCACAGTTTATCGAACAGGTTGACCGGCTGACAGAAGCGCACATGGGAATGGGCAAAGCCAGTACAGGAAGCGGTGTGGGAACCGGCGGCATGAATACAAAAATGATTGCAGCGAAGATTGCCACCAGCTCTAATCTGGATATGATCATTGCAAACAGCAAAGATATCGGCGTAATCCATCAGATCGTAGAAGGCGAGAACATCGGAACCCTCTTTCTGGCCAATCCGGATCCTTCTTTTGATCTTCCGCTGTTTGTTCAGCAATTACATAAAACCTGATTCACGGTTTACAGGAGGCGTGACATGACAAATTTACAGGAAATGGGAAAAAAAGCACGTACCGCAGCTTTTGGGCTGCAGAAGCTTACGACGGAAACGAAAAACCAGGCGTTACGCGCAGCTGCGGATGCTCTTTGCGCAAATTCCGCGGAAATCCTGGCTCAGAATGCCAGAGATCTGGAAGCAGGAGAAGCTGCCGGTATGCACCCGGGACTGCTGGATCGCCTCCGTCTGACAAACGAGCGGATTGAAGCGATGGCAGAAGGTCTTCGTCAGATTGTCCTGCTGGAGGATCCAATCGGAGAAGTAATGGAAACCTTTGAACGCCCAAATGGACTTATTCTTCAAAAACGCCGTGTTCCCCTTGGTGTGATCGGCATTATTTACGAATCACGTCCCAATGTAACGGCAGATGCGTTTGGACTCTGCTTTAAGACTGGAAATGCTGTGATTCTGAAAGGCGGAAGCGATGCGATCCATTCCAACCTGGCAATCGCCGATACGATTCGAAATGCCCTGGAGACATCCGGAATTACAGCTGATGCCATTCAGATGATTGCCGACACAGACCGCAGTGTTACAGCAGCTTTGATGAAGCTGGATGATTTTATCGATGTTCTGATCCCGCGCGGCAGCGCCGGACTGATCCGCGCCGTCAAGGAGAACAGCCGGATCCCTGTTATTGAAACAGGAACCGGAAACTGCCATATTTATGTCGATAAAGAAGCAGATACAGACATGGCAGTATCGGTGATCATGAATGCTAAAACACAGCGGATCGGCGTCTGCAATGCATGTGAATCACTTGTCATTCATCAGGACGTGAGAGAAGCGCTTCTTCCGAAGCTTGCCGCCGCACTGAAAACAAAGCAGGTTGAAATGCGTGCGGACGAGGGAATCCGTGCCTATCTTCCGGAAGCGGCAGAAGCAACGGAAGAAGATTATGGAACCGAATATCTGGACTATATCGTTTCGATGAAAACTGTAAGTGATGTTTCCGAAGCAATCGACCACATCAACCGGTACAATACAAAGCATTCGGAAAGCATCATTACAGAGAACAAAGAAACAGCGGAACGTTTTCTGAACGAAGTGGATGCTGCCTGTGTCTATGTTAATGCATCCACACGATTCACGGACGGATTTGAGTTTGGCTTTGGTGCTGAAATTGGTATCAGCACGCAGAAGCTTCATGCGAGAGGACCAATGGGACTGAAGGAACTGACTTCCTATAAATATGTGATTTACGGTACTGGTCAGATCCGATAAAAGTCTTGACAACAGAGCTGCATTCCGCTATAATAGAATCGCTCGTTAGCACCAGCACTCTTTTTTCAGGGGTTGTACTGGTTTCGACGGGGGTTTTGAAGTCAGAGTAGCCATCCGTGGTCCGGATCCACGTAAAAAGTCGGAAATTAAAATTAAACGCTAACGATAATTTAGCATACGCTGCCTAATGGCAGCTGTCGGCCTTAAGTCACCTGCTGCTTAAGATCCCGGCATCATTTTTGCGGGGCACCTTGCTGCCAAAGCTTTGCGGCAGTAAGAGATGAATGAAGCTACCGAGAGATGGAGCCTGTTGTTCGGCGCTGTCTTGGGGGAATCAATGTAGAGCAACTGTGATGGAAGAAGCTTTGGTGAATAGGCTTTCGGACAGGGGTTCGATTCCCCTCAGCTCCATTACCAGAGGAGGAAGCTGCCTGCACGTACAGGCAGCTTTTTTACTCTGCAAAAGAAGTTCCAGAACAGGAGGATTCAATGAAAGACCGTACGATCGTTTTAAACACCATGTCCGGTAATAATGGCGAGGTTCTTGCCAAAAACCGTACCCATCTGATCCAGAAGGGAAATGACGGCAGAATATACGCCCGTTTCAACAATCCTTCTCAGGAAATCTTCGCGATTAAACTGACCCTGACAGCCCGGGATCCGTTCAGTCAGTTTCTTGTCCGGATCAATGACAGAGAAGAGGGAATAAAAAAAGCCAATGCTGCCGGAATTCTCGAATGCCGGATTCCGATTCCCGGACTTTCCAGAATGACATTGGAAGAAATCAAAAGCGAATGATTCCGTAAAAAGAACGAATTGCTTACAGATTGTTAAGAATTCGTCAAAAGGGTTGATTCTTGTAGAAAAAAGTTGTAAAATTACTTTGATGTAACACAGCATATCAGGAGGAAAAGCCAGATGTATCAGATTTTAAAAGCAGAACAGCTTGCCGATAACATCTTTCTGATGGACGTAGAAGCTCCCCGCGTGGCAAAATACTGTCAGCCGGGTCAGTTCATTATTGCAAAGATTGATGAGGTAGGCGAGAGAATCCCGTTAACAATATGTGATTATGACAGAGAAAAGGGAACCATTACCATTGTTTTCCAGATTGTAGGCGCTTCTACAAAGAAGATGTCTTTCCTGAAAGCAGGAGATTCCTTCCGTGATTTTGTCGGACCGCTGGGAGTTGCCTCCGAGTTTGTCAGTGAGCCGATTGATGAAGTAAAGAACAGAAAATACCTCTTTGTTGCAGGCGGTGTAGGTACTGCTCCTGTTTATCCGCAGGTTAAGTGGATGCACGAACACGGCATTGATGTTGATGTAATTGTCGGTGCAAAAACAAAGGATCTGATTCTTCTTGAAGAAGAGATGCGTTCTGTTTCCGGAAATCTCTACATCACTACCGATGACGGAAGCTACGAGCGCAAGGGCATGGTAACACAGGTAATTCAGGATCTTTATGATGCTGGAAACCGTTATGACATCTGTGTTGCAATTGGTCCGATGATCATGATGAAGTTTGTCTGCAAACTGACGAAGCAGCTTGAAATCCCGACAATTGTCAGCCTGAATCCGATCATGATTGACGGTACAGGAATGTGCGGCGGCTGTCGTGTAACCGTAAACAACGAAATTAAATTTGCATGTGTTGACGGTCCGGAATTTGACGGACACGGTGTTGACTGGGATCAGGCGATGACAAGACAGCAGCTGTACCGTACCGACGAGGGCAGAGCAATGCTTAAGGTACAGGAAGGTGCAACCCACCATGGCGGCTGTGGACACTGCGGAGGTGACGAGTAATGGATGTATTAAAGAAAGTTCCGGTTCGTGAGCAGGAACCTGCTGTACGTGCGAAAAATTTTGAAGAAGTATGTTACGGCTATAACATGGAAGAGGCAATGGAAGAGGCTTCCCGCTGCATTAACTGCAAAAACGCGAAATGTGTACAGGGCTGCCCGGTAGCCATTGATATTCCCGGATTTGTTTCCAAGGTTAAGGAAGGAAAAATTTTTGAGGCTGCTGACGTGATCGCAGAAGCATCTGCGCTTCCGGCAGTCTGTGGACGTGTATGTCCTCAGGAAAGCCAGTGCGAAGGCAAGTGTATCCGCGGAATTAAGGGAGAGCCGGTATCCATCGGAAAGCTTGAGCGGTTTGTTGCTGACTATGCAAGAGAAAATGGATATTCTCCAAAGAAAACGGCTGAAATGAACGGAAAGAAGGTAGCTGTCATCGGTTCCGGTCCCGCAGGACTGACCTGTGCAGGAGATCTGGCAAAGCTTGGATATGACGTTACCATCTTTGAAGCGCTCCATGAGCCGGGCGGTGTTCTGACCTATGGAATTCCGGAATTCCGTCTTCCGAAGGAAAAGGTTGTACAGCCTGAAATCGAAAACATCCGCAAGCTTGGCGTAAAAATTGAGTGTAATGTTGTCATCGGCAAGTCTGTTTCCATCGATCAGCTGATCGAAGACGAAGGATTTGAGGCAGTCTTCATCGGCTCCGGTGCAGGTCTTCCGAAGTTCATGGGAATCCCGGGTGAAAACGCAAACGGTGTCTTCTCCGCCAACGAGTTCTTGACCAGAAACAATCTGATGAAAGCCTTCCGCGAGGACTATGACACACCAATCTTCCGCGGCAAAAAGGTTGCAGTTGTTGGCGGCGGAAACGTTGCAATGGATGCGGCTAGAACCGCGCTTCGTCTCGGCGCTCAGACTTATATTGTATACCGTCGTAGTGAAGCGGAGCTTCCGGCTCGTGTGGAGGAAGTTCATCACGCAAAAGAAGAAGGCATTATCTTCAAGCTTCTGACCAATCCGACCAGGATTCTTTCCGACGAAAAGGGCTGGGTAACCGGTATGACCTGCGTGGAAATGGAACTGGGTGAGCCGGATGAGTCCGGAAGAAGACGTCCTGTTGTGAAAAAGGATTCTGAGTTTACTCTGGATGTCGATACTGTGATCATGGCACTTGGAACCTCTCCAAACCCGCTGATCTACACCACAACAAAAGGACTTGAAACAAATAAATGGCACTGTATCGTTGCAGATGAAGCAGATGGAAAGACATCAAAAACCGGAGTTTATGCAGGCGGAGATGCGGTAACCGGAGCTGCGACCGTAATTCTGGCAATGGGTGCCGGAAAAGCTGCTGCAAAGGGTATTCATGAGTATTTAAGCAACGGTGTACAGAATTAAGACAATACATATCAGTGATATGCAGAGGATTAATTCATTCTCCAAAGAAGTTCCGGATATCACTCTGGAACTTCTTTGACTTTCTGAAAGGAGTTCCGCAGATGAAAAAGAAGAAAAAAAGCTCACCAATGACAATTATTCTGATGATCATTCTGCTTTTGCTGGCTGCTGCAATGATCGGTACCGGTGTTTATCTGATCTTTTTTAAGAATCAGGATGCGTTTGAACGTCAGGACGTTGAACAGGAACTGGCGAACCAGTTTGTCGAAGATCTGATCCTTATGGAAGAAGATCCATCGGCGTATCAGGAGCTGTTGGAAGAACGCGAAAAAGAAGAACGCCGTAATCGGAAAGATGACGAAACAGAAGAAGAAAACGAGCGGAACTGGAGCAAAGAATATCAGGAAGAAGACGAAACAGCAGAAGAAGAGGAAACAGGAGAGGATAACTCCTATTCCCGTCCATACGAAACGATTGTTGATGAAAATTATTACACCAGAGATGGTGTAACTTACACGCCGGATCATGCAAAAGGCTATCTGGACTGCCGTCTGGAAGTTCCGTCTGCCGGTATCGACCGCGGTGTTTACGGCGGAACCTGGGAAGAAATCAACTATAATCTTGACATCTGGATGATTACGGCAGCCCGTCCTGACTATGTACTTGGTGAGACACACTACTGCATTTATGGGCACAACCATACCGTTCAGGATCTGTCCTTTAATAATCTCCAGAAAGTACAGGAAGGTGAATATTTCTACCTGACTGCCAAGAGCGGACGCTATACCTATGAGATTACAAAGGTATTTGCTGTCACCAGAGGATCTGCCACAACAGACTATGTTGATAACATGAGCATCGGCAGTGATAAATGTTACATTATTACCTGCGGACGAAATGATGGTGTCCGCAACTACCGCTATCTTGATCTGATCGTCGAGGGAACGCTGGTAGAGCATTTAACCATTAAAGAATACGCAGAACAGCTGCGCAATGCAGACAATGATGACTGATATCGTTGTCAGGAAAGGGATAACACATGATTTTTGAACATGCACCGTCCTGTGAGCCGGAGAGACAATACTATTTTATCGAGCAGTGCAGAACGCTGCTCCAGGCACAGAAAGAGCGGACAGGCAGGCAGCTCAGTTATAAAATCACCACCTTTGGCTGTCAGATGAATGCCAAGGATTCGGAAAAACTGGAAGGAATTCTTAAACAGATCGGCTTTCTGGCAGCAGAAGATGAGAAAGAAGCCGACTTAAACATCTACAATACCTGTACCGTCAGAGAAAATGCCAATCAGAAAGTTTATGGTCACCTGGGACTGCTGAAAAGTCTGAAGGAAAAAGCACCTCATAAAATGATTGCACTCTGCGGATGCATGATGCAGGAACCGGATGAGGTTGCAACTGTCCGGATCAGCTATCCGTTTGTTGATATTGTTTTTGGAACACACAACATTTTTAAGCTGGCAGAGCTTCTCTGCCGTAAGCTTTCCGGCGAAAAACAGGTAATCGATGTCTGGGAAGGGACAGACCAGATTGTGGAAGATCTTCCCGCTGTCAGAAAATATTCCTTCAAATCCGGCGTCAACATTATGTATGGCTGCAACAATTTCTGCAGCTACTGCATTGTCCCCTATGTCAGAGGACGGGAGCGGAGCCGCAAACCGGAGGAAATCCTGAAAGAAATCCGTGAACTGGTTGCAGACGGGGTGGTCGAGGTAATGCTTCTCGGCCAGAATGTCAACTCCTATGGCAAAAACCTGGATGAGCCGATGACCTTTGCAGAACTTCTTCGTCAAGTAGAGCAGATTGATGGGTTGGAGCGGATTCGTTTTATGACCTCCCATCCAAAGGATCTATCAGATGAGCTGATCCAGGTGATGAAAGAATCAAAAAAAATCTGCCGCCATCTTCATCTCCCTCTTCAGTCAGGAAGCAGCCGGATTCTGAAGGCAATGAACAGGAAATATGACAAGGAACAGTATCTGGAACTGGCAATGAAGCTTCGCCGTGAAATTCCGGACCTTTCCCTGACCACAGATATCATTGTCGGTTTTCCGGGCGAGACGGAAGAAGATTTTCTCGATACACTGGACGTAGTGCAAAAAGTCCAGTATGACAGTGCTTTTACCTTTATTTACTCCAAGCGTACCGGAACACCTGCTGCTTCCATGGAGAATCAGGTACCGGAAGAAGAGGTGAAAAAGCACTTCTCGGTTCTGCTTTCTGCCGTGCAGGAGATTTCCGCGCGAATGAGCAGCCGTGACCTTGGAAAAACGCTTCCTGCTCTTGTTGAGGAAGTCAATGAGAAGAATCCGTCCCTTGTCACCGGCAGACTTGGAAACAATGTTATGGTGCATTTTCCAGGTGATGCTTCCATGATCGGAAAGATTTATCCGGTCTGGCTCAAAGAGTCAAAGGGATTTTACTATATCGGAGAACGCATAGATGAATAATACGGAAAAGATAAAAGTTGACATTTCAAAACTGTCTCCCATGATGAAGATTTACATGGAGACAAAGGAACAATATCCGGGATGCATTCTTTTTTATCGTCTCGGTGACTTCTATGAGATGTTTTTCGATGATGCTCTTGTTGCATCAAGAGAACTGGAAATAACACTGACCGGAAAAGACTGTGGTCTGGAAGAAAGGGCGCCCATGTGCGGCGTCCCTTATCATGCTGCGGAAGCCTATATCAATCGCCTGGTACAGAAGGGGTATCGTGTTGCCATTGGCGAACAGGTGGAGGATCCAAAGCTTGCCAAAGGGCTTGTTAAGCGGGAAGTTGTCCGCGTGGTAACGCCCGGTACGATTCTGAATTCAGAAGCGCTGGATGAATCAAAGAACAACTATCTGATGGCAATCGCCTATGTTGGAAACCTGTTCGGACTGGCATTCTGTGACGTATCTACCGGAGACTTCCACATAACGGAAGTTACCGGACGGGAAGGGCTGGAGGATGAAATTTTCAAATTCTCACCAGCTGAGATTCTCTGTAATGATCTGTTCTGCATGTCAGGAGAGAACCTGGAGGATCTGCAGCAGCGAATCCATTTTACCCTGTTTACACCGGAGTCCTGGTACTATGAAGAAGACAATGCAAAACGGATTCTGATGGAACATTTCCAGGTAAACAGTCTTCAGGGACTGGGAATTTCCGATTATGAAGCGGGAACCATTGCAGCCGGAGCTCTGCTTCGTTATCTTTATGATACACAGAAAAATACAATGCCGCACATTACCAACATCCAGCCCTATGTGACAGGCAGGTATATGATCATCGACACTTCGACACGAAGAAATCTGGAACTGACGGAAACGCTCAGAGAAAAGCAGAAACGGGGCAGTCTTCTCTGGGTACTGGATAAAACAAAAACGGCCATGGGCGCCAGAAGGCTTCGTGCAGACATCGAACAGCCGCTGCTGGATCGAAATGAAATCCTTGCTCGCCAGGAAGCGGTAAAGGAACTGTTTGACGAATTTCTCCTCAGAGAAGAGATGCGTGAGTATCTGAATCCGGTTTATGATCTGGAACGTCTTATCAGCCGGATCAGCTATAAATCCGCCAATCCAAGAGATCTGCTTGCGTTTGCCTCTTCTCTGCGGATGCTGCCGGCAATCCGTCATCTTCTGAAAGACTGCAGTTCCAGTCTGCTTCAGCAGTATTACGAAGAACTGGATCCACTGGAGGATCTTTGCAGTCTGATTGACGCATCCATCGCGGAAGAACCGCCGATCACCATTCGTGAAGGGGGCATCATTAAGGACGGATATTCCGAGGACGTGGATCTGCTTCGCCGTTCCAAAACAGAAGGAAAGAACTGGCTTCTTGACATGGAAGTAAAGGAGAGGGACAAAACCGGCATCAAGTCGCTGAAAATCCGATATAACAAAGTGTTTGGCTACTACATCGAAGTGACAAACACGTTTAAGGACATGGTTCCTGACTACTATACAAGAAAACAGACGCTGGCCAATGCGGAGCGCTATATCACACCGGAGCTGAAGGAGCTGGAGGATATGATCCTTGGCGCAGAAGACAAACTCTCCGGTTTGGAATATGAACTGTTCTGTGAGGTTCGTGATGCCATTGCCTCGCAGGTTCTCCGGATTCAGAAAACAGCGAAAGCGATTGCAGGTATTGATGTTCTGGCATCCCTTGCCCTTGTCGCCAGCCGTCAGAATTATGTCTGCCCTGCTATAAACGAAAAAGGAATCATTAACATCAAAAACGGCCGCCATCCTGTGGTGGAACAGATGATTCCCAATGATATGTTTGTTGCCAATGATGTCCTGCTGGACAACGGAAAAAATCGTGTCGCGATCATTACCGGCCCCAATATGGCAGGTAAATCGACCTACATGCGCCAGGTGGCGCTGATCTGCCTGATGGCCCAGATTGGAAGCTTTGTACCTGCTCAGTCAGCCAACATCGGGATCTGCGACCGCATCTTTACCAGAGTGGGCGCCTCGGATGATCTGGCGTCCGGTCAGAGTACGTTTATGGTCGAGATGAATGAAGTTGCAAACATTCTGCGCCATGCGACAAAAAAGAGTCTGATCGTTCTGGATGAAATCGGAAGAGGAACCAGTACCTATGACGGAATGAGCATTGCCTGGGCAGTCGTAGAGCATATTGCGGACGCTCGTCTGCTTGGAGCAAAGACGCTGTTTGCAACCCACTACCATGAACTGACGGAGCTGGAAGGAGCAATCCCAGGAGTCAATAACTACTGCATCGCGGTGAAAGAACAGGGAGACAATATTGTTTTTCTGCGAAAAATTGTCCGCGGAGGAGCAGACAGAAGCTATGGTGTGCAGGTTGCCAAGCTGGCAGGTGTTCCTGACCGGGTCATTGAACGGGCAAAAGAACTGGTGAATGAACTGACAAACACGGATATCGCCGCCCGGGCACGGGAAATTGCGCAGGCGCAGGGAACTCCCCAGAAAAAACGGGTAGCAAAGCCGGATGACGTCGATGCAAATCAGCTGACTCTGTTTGATACCGTGAAAGATGATGATATCATTAATGAACTGAAGACACTGGAGATCAGCAATATGACTCCGCTGGACGCATTGAACACGCTTTACCGCATGCAGTCCACATTGAAGAACCGCATTTAACAACGAATTACAAAGGAGGGGTCCACATGCCAGATATTCAGCTTCTCGACCAGGCGACGATCAACCAGATTGCCGCCGGTGAGGTAATCGAACGCCCGGCTTCTGTTGTGAAAGAATTGTTTGAGAATGCAATTGACGCAAAAGCAACAGCAATCACCGTTGAAATCAAAGAAGGCGGTATCAGCCTAATCCGGGTCACTGACAATGGATGCGGAATCGCGAAAGAACAGATTCCTCTGGCTTTCAAACGTCATGCGACCAGTAAAATCCGCGATATTATGGATCTCGTCACGGTATCCTCTCTTGGATTTCGAGGTGAGGCTCTTTCCAGTATCGCATCCGTTGCCCAGGTCGAAATGATCACGAAACCGGCAGAAACGATGCTGGGTGTTTCCTATCAGATTGAGGATGGGGAAGAAAAGCAGGTGCAGGAAATCGGTGCTCCGGACGGTACGACGATTCTGGTACGGAATCTCTTTGGCCATGTTCCCGCAAGGCGGAAATTCCTGAAATCAGCCATGACGGAGGGAAGCCATATTGCGCAGCTGATGGAAAACCTTGCTCTGTCACGTCCTGATCTGTCCGTCCGCTTCATCAACAATGGACAGAATAAGCTCTATACCGCCGGAAATGGAAAAATGAAGGATCTGATTTACACAATCTACGGAAGGGAGATTGCCTCGAATCTGCTGGAACTGAATGTGAAAACCGATTGTTTTCAAGTAACCGGATACATCGGAAAGCCGATTATTTCCAGAGGAAACCGAAGCTTCGAAAACTATTTCATCAATGGAAGATTTGTGAAAAGCTCTCTGATTTCAAAAGCGATTGAAGCCGGCTATAAATCCTTTATGATGCAGCACCGCTATCCGTTTACCGTACTGCATCTTACGATTGATCCGGAACTGATTGATGTGAATGTTCATCCATCGAAAATGGAGCTGCGTTTCCGCCGGGAAGAGGACATCTACAATCAGCTGATGAAGGCAATTGAAGACTGTCTCCACGGGAAACAGCTGATTCCCGATGTGAAGCTGACGGAAGAACCGGAACCGAAGGAACCGGTAGCCAGGGGAGCAGAACCGTTTGAACGGATGAGACTTCAGGCACAGCAGGAGATTCTTCCGCACCCCGACCTCCGAAATCGTTCCTTTGAGAAACCTTCCATGGTTCGTGAACAGGAAACTCCTTACCGCGTTTCGGAACCGTCCGGCATCCAGCGCAGAATCGGCGCAGAGCCGGTCAACCGGCCATCCCAAAGCCAGGTATATAAGCAGGAGCCATGCTTCCCCTCAGCACAGGTACAGCCATTAAAACCGATGGAAAACCAGTCAGTTTCTTCGTCCAATGAGGTGGTTGCGCAAGAGGAGCAGACACAAAAATCATCCGTACGGATGACAGAACCGATGCCGAAACAGAAACCGGCTTTTGAACAGCAGAAGCTGGAACTTCAGCCAGAGACAGAACCTACAGCAGAACCTGCTCCGCTGCTTTCTGCACAGGCGAAGAAGAATCATAAACTGATCGGTCAGCTGTTTGATACATACTGGCTGATTCAGTATGAAGAGAATCTGTACATCATGGATCAGCATGCTGCACATGAAAAGGTACTGTATGAACGGCTGATGAAGGGCTATCGGAACAGAGAACGTCTTTCTCAGATGTTAAGTCCGGCCATGATGGTTTCCTTAAATCCGGTGGAAGAGAACCTTTTAAAGGAAAACTGGAAAATCCTGGAAGATCTGGGATACGAGATTGAATCCTACGGCGGCAATGAATATGCGGTAATCGCAGTTCCAGCCAATGTCTATGGACTGGATGAAAAAGAATTGTTTGTGGATTTTCTTGCGGGATTGGAAAACGGAGGTAGTGCACAAGCCAGCGAACTGGTTGCTCACAGGCTTGCAACCATGTCCTGTAAGGCGGCGATTAAGGGAAATCAGACGATTTCCTGGCAGGAAGCGGATTCGCTGATCAGCCAGCTTCTCACTCTTGATAATCCATATGCATGCCCTCACGGCCGTCCGACGCTGATCTCCATGAGCAAATATGAACTGGAAAAGAAATTTAAACGAATTATCTGAGCATTCGTGCCCTCAGGAGGAAAACTGTTGAAAAAGCCACTAATTATTCTGACCGGACCGACTGCAGTCGGTAAAACAGCCCTTTCGCTGAAGCTTGCAAAAGAAATTGGCGGAGAAATCATCAGCGCCGATTCCATGCAGATTTACAGACATATGGACATTGGCTCGGCAAAGATTATGCCGGAAGAAATGGAAGGAATTCCTCATCATCTGATTGATGTCCTGGAACCTTCCGAGCCTTTTCATGTTGTCCGTTTCCAGCAGATGGCAAAAGAGGCAATTGACGAAATTTACAGCCGCGGACATGTTCCGATTATAACCGGCGGCACCGGATTTTACATTCAGGCCCTTCTCTATGATATCGATTTTGAAGACACCTGTGAAGACAGCGAATACCGGTCAGCGCTGGAGCAGCTTGCCAGAGAGCAGGGTTCTTCCCGTCTTCATGAAATGCTGCGTGATGTCGATCCCCAGGCAGCAGAAGAGATTCACTGCAACAATACCAAACGACTGATCCGTGCGCTGGAATACCATCACCTGACCGGACGGCAGATTTCAGCGCACAATGAAGAGCAGAAGCAGAAGGAATCTCCCTATGCGTTCGGATATTTCGTTTTGAACCGGAACCGTGCTCTTCTGTATCAGCGAATCGACTTGCGCGTGGATCAGATGATAGAAAAGGGACTGCTTGATGAGATCATGCGGTTAAAGGAAATGGGATATGACAGAAGCTATGTCTCCATGCAGGGAATCGGTTATAAGGAGCTTCTTTCCCATCTGGACGGCGAGATCAGCCTGGAAGAAGCCGTAGATCAGATAAAAAAAGATACCAGGCATTTTGCCAAGCGCCAGATCACATGGTTCAAGCGGGAGAAGGATGTCACCTGGCTTGACCTGGACACCCTGTCAGAAAGAGAGGCGCTGGAACATATCAAAAATAAATTAGCAGCAGATTGGAGCACAAATGAGTTTAGTCAGTGAACAATATCAGAAAATGGGAATCAGTGAAGCGGTTTATCAGTATTGCGATCAGATTCTTGAACAGTTAAAAGACCGCTTTGAAACAATTGATCAAACCGCGGAATTCAACCAGATGAAGGTTCTGAATGCCATGCGTAAAAATCAGGTCAGCGACATTCATTTTGCCGCAACGACCGGTTATGGATATAATGATATGGGAAGAGAAACGCTGGAACAGGTGTACGCGGATACCTTCCATACGGAAGCGGCACTGGTTCGTCCGCAGATTGCCTGCGGAACCCATGCCCTTGCCGTTGCGCTTTCCGCCAACCTTCGTCCCGGCGACGAACTTCTTTCGCCTGTTGGAAAACCCTATGATACCCTGGAAGAGGTGATCGGAATCCGTCCTTCCATTGGTTCTCTGCGCGAATATGGCGTAACATACCGTCAGGTCGATCTGCTTAATAACAGAGACTTTGACTGGGACGGCATCCGGGAAGCGATCAATGAGCGGACAAAGCTGGTAACGATCCAGCGTTCTAAAGGATATGAAACACGTCCAACTTTGTCACCAAGACAGATCGGCGATCTGATCCGTTTCATCAAATCCATCAAACCGGATGTGATCTGCATGGTTGATAACTGCTACGGTGAGTTTGTTGATACCGTGGAACCGTCCGATTTCGGTGCCGACATGATTGTCGGATCCCTTATCAAGAACCCGGGAGGAGGTCTTGCTCCTATCGGCGGATACATCTGCGGAACAAAGGCGTGCGTGGAGCAGTGTGCCTACCGTCTCAGCGCTCCTGGTCTTGGTCAGGAAGTAGGCGCTTCCCTCGGTGTTCTCCCCAGCTTTTTCCAGGGCTTCTTCCTTGCGCCGACAGTTGTTGCGGGCGCCCTGAAGGGCTCCATTTTCGCAGCAAATCTTTACGAATCCCTTGGATTTTCCGTAATCCCAAACAGTACCGAGCCTAGATATGATATCATTCAGGCAATTACCTTTGGGAAACCGGAAGGACTGATTGCTTTCTGTCAGGGAATTCAGGCCGCAGCACCGGTGGACAGCCATGTCACTCCGGAGCCCTGGGAGATGCCAGGATATGATGCGCCTGTTATCATGGCTGCCGGAGCCTTTATTCAGGGATCCTCCATCGAGCTGAGTGCGGACGGACCGCTGAAACCGCCGTATGCTGCTTATTTTCAGGGTGGTTTAACCTGGTACCACGCAAAATACGGAATTATGATGTCGCTGCAGAAGCTTGTCGATGCCGGTCAGGTAACGCTGTAACCGGTCGGAAATTGAAAGAAAATATAAGGATTTTCATGCTATACTTTATGATTAACTTGTGGTAAAATATATGCATACTGTTTTTTGGTACCTGGAGATGCCGGTAAACAGAAATGAATCAACAGAAACGCTCCAATGAGCTGCCGGATTCCCTGCGACCCTACGAACGGTGTCTGAAAGAAGGACCATCCGTTCTGAATGACGCGGAATTGCTGGCTGTCATCCTGCGGACTGGTACTGTGGGAGAGAACTCGGTTGCCCTTGCGTCAAGACTTCTTGGGCTGGGCGACCTTTCACGGCTTACCAGCCAGAGCATCCCCCAGCTGCGAAAAATCCGTGGGATCGGCAAGGTAAAAGCAGTGCAGATCCAGTGCATCGGAGAACTTTGCAAACGAATGGCAAGATGCCGGAATCCGGAATTTCAGGATCTTTCCGCACCGGAGCTTCTTGCCTCCTTTTACATGGAGCAGCTCTGTCATGAAGATAAGGAAAAAGTGATTCTTGTTCTTCTCAATAACAAGAGTCAGCTGCTCCGTGAAATCGTGCTTTCTGTAGGCACGGTAAACTGTTCCCTGATTTCGCCCAGAGAGATTTTTCTCGAAGCGTTTCGCTATGAAGCGGTGAACATTGCTCTTGTCCATAACCATCCCAGCGGCGATCCGACTCCAAGTCCTCAGGATGTTGCGGTAACAAGGCAGGTGGCAAGAGCCGGAGAGCTGTTTTCTGTCCTTCTGGTGGATCACATTATCATCGGAGACCATACGTATATTAGCTTAAAAGAAAAAGGAATAATCAAATGAAACGTCCAAATGACAATCGATCCGATCTTTCCATCGGTTTCTTTATTGCACCGAGGATACTCCTCTTTATTCTGACCGTCTGCTGTGTCTGCTCCATGGGATTTTATTATTTTAAGAAAGAAAACATTGTTTCCGTTGGTCAGGCAGCAGGACTGGTACTGGTACCGTTCCAGAAGGGAATCAATACCGTAGGTGACTTCTTTTTTGATCTGGAACAGGATAAGCTGAAAATGGATGAAGCACTGGAAAAAATCCAGCTGCTTGAGGCGGAAAAGGAAGATCTGCTGAATACGATACAGGAAAACGAAAAACTTGTGTTTGATTATCAGGAACTCTGTCAGTTACTGGAATTGAAAGACAGCTATTCGGATTACGAAACGACCGGAGCAACTGTTGTCTTCAGTGACCCCAGCAGCAACTGGTTTTCACATATTACAATAGATAAAGGGAGCGAGGACGGAATCGAAGAAAACATGAACGTGATTGCGGACGGCGGTCTCGTCGGCTATGTTTCGGAAGTTTCCAGAAACCACTCCATTGTTTCAACCATTATCAATGACAATACCAACGTCAGCGGTATGCAGCTGAGTACAAGAGATAACTGCATGGTAATTGGTGATTTCCCATTAATGAAAGAAGACGGTCTTCTTCGCCTGGACTACATGAGCAGCGATTTTGACATGACAAAGGACACCACCATTGTTACCTCGGATATCAGCGACCGTTACCTTCCCGGAATCGTGATCGGTTATGTGGAAGAGGTAACTGTTAATGCCAATAAGCTGACCAGCTCCGGATATCTGAGACCGGCAGTTGATTTCAGACATCTGAACCATGTTCTGGTCATTACAACAAAGAAAGAAATTGACAGCTGACCAGCAACAGATAGGTAGAAAAGAGGAACTGAATGAAGAAATTTTTCTTTAAATTTACGCTGTGGATCATCCTGATCCTGTCCGCATTCCTGCTTCAGAATAATCTGTGCAGAATGATCCCGTTTTTCCAGACTGCACCCAATCTGCTGCTGATCGTAACCTTTTCGCTCGGATTTCTTCGGGGAAAGGTTACAGGAATGATGACCGGTCTGGTCTGCGGACTGCTGCTGGATGCTTTCAGCGGCGGGATTCTCGGAGCGAATGTACTTGCTTTTATTTACATTGGATATCTGAACGGTCTGCTCAGCCGCATCCTTGTAAACGATATGATCCTTTTGCCTCTGTGTCTCAGCGTGATCAATGAAATCTGCTACAGTCTGTACAGCTACGTTGTCCGTGTTCTTCTGATTGGGAAGACGAATGTCTGGGACTATGTCAAAACAATCATGCTTCCGGAACTGATCCTGACTGTTTTCTGTACAGTGATCCTCTACGGAATCATCATGACTGTTAACCGCAGACTTGGGGCAAAAGAAAAAGAAGGAGAGAACCGAATTGCTTAAAGATTATCTCATGTCAGGTCTGGAACGGCTGCGTAATACGTTGAAAACCCGTGTATTCTGGATCGGAGTGATCAGCATGATATTCTTCGTAATTCTTGCTGTCCGTCTGTATCATGTCCAGATCCTGAATGGAGCGGATTACTATGATACCTACGTTTCCAGGACAAAAAAGACCATCCAGACTTCAGCCGTCCGCGGCAATCTGTACGACAGAAACGGAGTTGCCCTGTCAGAGAATAAGCTTGTTTATAATCTGACAATCAAAGACCTTGGTGTCTATGACGCAAAATCAGGCGAATACAATGAAATGCTCCTGCGGCTGATTCATCTGCTGGAGCGTTTTGGAGTTGCAATCGAGGCGGAATGTCCCATTGTCATCAACGAGCACGGCGAATATGAATACAGCGGAGAGGAGAAAAAAATCCGTCAGTTCATTCGTGACATCTACGGCTCGGATTACATTGAAGAGAAAGCAAAAGAGGGGATTGATGTCTATGGATATGATACAAAGACAGTCATGGACAAGCTCCTTTCCCTTTATAACTTCAATTCATCCAACTGGTCCGGAGCTGACGAGGTCAGTACGGAAGACGCACTGAGCATCTGCAACATCCGCTATGCGATGAGCGCAACTGCCTATACCAAATACCGGGCGACCACAATCGCTGTTGATATCAGTGATGAGCTGGCTGCCGCTGTGCTTGAAGCGCAGTCGGAGATGCTTGGTGTGGAAGTTGAAGAGGCAACCGTTCGTGAATATCCGGATTCCGTGTATTTTTCCAATCTGATCGGTTATACAGCAAAGCCGAATGCGGAAGAACTGGAAGAACTGAAAGAAGAAGACGATACCTATACAGCTACGGATCTGGTTGGAAAAACGGGACTGGAAAAAGTGTATGAAAGTTATCTTTCCGGAACAAAAGGAACCGATACCGTTTATCTGAATAATGTCGGTCTTGTTCTGGAAACCATTTCCAGCGAACCCGGTATTAATGGCAATGATCTTTACCTTACCATTGACCACGATCTGACAGTAGCTACTTACCATCTGATCGAACAGCGTCTTGCAAAGGTTCTCGTCAGCAAACTGACAGAGGACGATTTCACGGCCGATTCATCCATGCTTGCTGATGACTTTAAAATTCCGGTAAAAGATGCATACTTTCAGATGATCAATAACAACATTCTGGATTTCCGTGATTTTGACCGGGAAGGAGCGACTGATAACGAGAAAGCGATTCAGCAGACCTTCGAGTCCTATCTGGACATCATCCTCAATCGGATCCGAAATGATCTGACCATGGCTGATCCGATTACAAGAGAAGCAGCTACGGAAGAAATGCAGGAATACTATGACTATATCATCACGCTGTTGACTTCCAGGAGCAATTCCATTCTTGTCACCAGCGAGATTGACAGAGAAGATGAAGTTTATCTTGCCTGGACAGATCAGACAATCAGTCTCCAGGAATACCTGAAGCATGCAGTGACGCAGGGGTGGATTGATAGCTCCCGTCTGTCTGCGGAAAGCAGATATTCCAGTTCGGATCAGGTATATGCTCTTCTCATTGAGGAAATCATCAACCGTCTTCAGGCAGATGATGATTTTGCAAAACTGATCTATCAGTACCTGATTGACAGCAGACTTGTAAGCGGCAATCAGATCTGCATGGCTCTGATTGATCAGAAAATTCTTACGGAAGATGCATCCGTCTATCAGATGCTGCAGAACGGAACCGAATCCGATGCATTCCTGTATATGAAATCAAAAATCGAGGCAATTGAAATCACACCGGCTCAGCTTGCACTGGATCCCTGTTCCGGATCTGCAGTTGTTACCGATGAGGAAACCGGAGAGATTCTTGCCATCGTATCCTATCCAGGATATGATCTGAACATGTTCTCCGGTTCTGTCGATCCGGAATACTGGGAAAAACTGACACAGGATCTTTCAAGCCCTCTGTATAACCGTGCAACCCAGGCAAGAATCGCTCCTGGATCAACCTACAAAATGATCACAGCGACTGCTGGACTGGAGGAAGGCGTAGTCACAACGGATGAGCTGATTACCTGTATCGGTGCCTTCGATAAACTGGACCATCCGATGTGCTGGATTTTCCGTGAATCCGGCGGAATGCATGGACCGCTGAATACAGCAGGCGGTCTTGCCATGTCCTGCAACTTCTATTTCTACGAAATCGGCTATCGTCTCAGTCTCAACAGCGACGGTGAATATGACGCGTCTCTCGGTATTGAACGTTTGAACCAATATGCAAGAATGTTCGGCTTCGGCGAAGATACGGGAATTGAAATTGCAGAAAACACAGCAACTCTTACGACGGAATACCCGGTTACTTCCGCGATTGGCCAGGGTACCAATAACTTTACAACTGTCAGCCTTGCCCGCTACGCGACTGCCGTTGCAACAAGAGGAACCCTCTATGATTTCCTCCTGCTGGATAAGGTTTACGACACAAACGGAGAGCTTGTACTGGATGCAAATCCAACAGTCCGCCGTACACTTGAATTCAATGAATCCACATGGAACGCTTTGTTCGAGGGCATGTACGGTGTAACTCACGGCGACGGTTCTTCCGCTTCTCTGTTTGTCAACAGCAATGTAGAGATTGCCGGAAAATCCGGCTCCGCACAGGAAAACAAGCTGCGTGCTAACCATGGTATGTTTGTCAGCTTCGCGCCCTATGAGGATCCGGACATTGTCGTAGCGGTTTCCATTCCCAACGGCTATTCGGCATCCAATGCGGCTCTGATCAGTGATCAGATTTACAATTACTATTTCGGATTTATTACATTAGAAGATATCTACGCAAATAATTATGCCGATGATACCGGATACACATCGATCAGTGACTAATCAACTGAACCTACATCCGATGACAAATACAGGATCAGGAGGTTTCATTTATGAGTGAAGTAATCGTTGTTACATCAGGAAAAGGAGGCGTGGGCAAGACAACGGTCTGCGCCAACATTGGAAGCGGTCTGGCTCTGCTGGGCAATAAGGTTGTGCTGATCGACACCGATATCGGTCTTCGCAATCTGGATGTTGTCATGGGTCTTGAGAACAGAATCATCTATAATCTTGTTGATGTGGTGGAAGGCAGCTGCCGGATCAAGCAGGCTTTGATTAAAGACAAGCGCTGCGAAGGTCTGTTCCTCCTTCCATCCGCTCAGACGAAAGATAAATCAGCGGTAACTCCGGAACAGATGAAAAAACTGACGGACACGCTTCGTGATGAGTTTGATTTTATTCTGCTTGATTGTCCGGCAGGAATTGAGCAGGGATTCCGCAATGCCATTGCCGGCGCAGAGCATGCAGTGGTCGTTACCACGCCAGAAGTTTCTTCCATACGTGATGCAGACCGTGTGATCGGTCTTCTGGAAGCTGCCGGGATTACCAAAAAAGAACTTCTGATCAACCGGATCCGTCCTGAGCTGGTCCGGCGCGGTGATATGATGTCGTTAGAAGACATCGGTGAAATTCTTGAGATACCGATGATCGGCGCATTTACCGATCATGAGGAAATCGTAATTGCCGGAAACAGCGGTGAACCGGTAGCCGGCCGTGATGATTCCCTTGGACAGGCATTTATGGAAGTCTGTCGCCGGCTGATGGGAGAAGAGATTCCGGTCACAATTCCCGAAGACAAAAAGCATCTATTCGGCCGAATCCGTTCCATTCTCAACAGAAAATGAAAGAGAGGATGGGAGAATCAATGAAAAAAACAGGCTATGCACAGACTGCTCATCAGACAGGACGGATTGCAAAAATGCGTCTGAGACAAATGAAGATCGCAGAAGCAACAGACTGTTCCATGGAAGAACTGGAACAGATGAAAGAAGAACTTGCCCGAACGATTTCCAAATATATCAACATCGGAAATCATGATATCCACCTCTATCTGAAACGTGGAAAAAAAGCAACTATTCTTGTATCAACGGTTACCCTTCCTTCCTCGCTGGGAGATGAGGCACCGGAGATCATGAAACGCAGTTCGTAATCTACCGTGCATTGACCTGATCCCAGGAAACAGGAAAGGACAATATGAATAAGAAGGACAGAAAGAAACTGATTCCCTCTGCGTATCGACTGAGGAACTACAATTTCAAACTGATTTTATATACCATTACACTGAGTATTCTCGGCATTGTAATTGTCAGAAGTGCTTCTGTCAACGAAGTGCAGACAAGTTTATTATCAACGGTTGAAAAACAGATTCTTGGTGTGATTATGGGATTGGCGATCATGCTCTTCCTTTCCATCGTTGACTACCACAAATTGCTGAAGCTGGCAATCGTTCTGTATCTGATAAACATTGCGCTTCTTGTCTATGTGCGATTTTTGAATCCATATACATTCATGGGTGCAAAGCGATGGATTTATATTCCGGGTTTTGGTACCGTTCAGCCATCCGAATTTTCCAAGATTGCCATTGCAGTCATGGGCGCATGGCTTCTCGGTAAGTTTAAGAGCCGGGTCAATAATGTGTTTGTTCTGATTCTCTATCTTGCAGTCATGGGCGTTTCTGCCGTTCTGATTCTGATTGAACCAAACCTGTCAACGACTCTTGAAGTCATCTGGGGAATCGCAGCGATGCTGTTTCTTGCAAATATCAGCTGGAAATGGATTTCCGGTGTTTGTGTCACGGCAGCAGCACTTGTAGCCGTCCTCCTGTTTGCGGTATATCAGCCGGAACAGACCTTATTGAATGATCTGATTGATAAACAGATTGTCCAGGACTATCAGGTTGAGCGAATCAACGCTTTCTTTTTCCCGGATGAATATCCGGATATTACAAGACAGCAGATGAATTCTGTCATGGCAATCGGAAGCGGTCAGCTCTATGGAAAAGGCTTAAACACATCCACGCTGGAATCGGTTAAGAACGGCGGTTTCCTGTCCGAGGAGCAGAGTGATTTCATTTTTGCTGTAGTAGGAGAAGAACTTGGATATGTCGGCTGCATGTTTATCATCATGCTGTATGCCCTGATTGTCATAGAGGGACTGCGCATTGCAGGCCGAAGTCCCGATTTTGAGGGAAAAGTATTGGCTGGAGGACTGGTCAGCATTTTTGGTTTCCAGACCTTCGTAAACATGGGGGTTGCGACGCTGATCCTGCCCAATACAGGCACTCCGCTGCCGTTTATCAGCGCAGGAATGAGTTCTCTGATCGGCTCGTTTGCCATCATAGGCATTCTTTTAAACATCGGTTTACAGAAGAAAAGAAATATTCTAATGGAGGGAACACTATGAATGTAGGTTTGATCGCACAGGATACAAAAAAGAAGCTGATGCAGAATTTCTGTATCGCGTACCATGGAATTCTGAATAAGCATAAATTATTTGCAACCGGTTCCACCGGAAGACTGATCGAAGATGTGACCGGTCTGACGATCCACAAATATCTTGGCGGCGAGCTGGGCGGTGCCGAACAGTTTGCCAATCAGATTGCGGAAAATGACCTGGATCTTGTCATCTTTTTCAAGGATACCGTTTTTCAGAGAAATTATCCCAATGCGTTTGATACAAAGAAAATCATGATGCTATGTGACCAGTACAGTGTTCCGCTGGCAACAAATCTTGCGACGGCTGAGCTGCTGATCAAGTCTCTTGACTATGGTGATCTGGAGTGGAGAGAGGTATATCGTTCATGAAAAACCGGATGTTTTATCGGTTCGCGCTGACCGCGCTTTCGCTTTGTCTCTGCAGCGGGTGCTCAGAAAAGGCTACTGTTATACTGGATCCATACAGTGAATTGCTTTCAATAGAAGCAGAGGTCGATTATCAGAACATGTTTCGTGAAAACGGGATTGCAGACACCATCTGTGTCATTGAAGATACGGCTGCGTTTGATCCCAATTACATTACCGGCAGAGCAGGTGTCTGCTTTAATATCACCACGCAGGAAACAATCTATTGTAAAAATCCCTATGAACAGCTTCCCATGGCAAGTCTGACAAAGATGATGACTGCGCTGGTTGCTTTGAAATATGGAAACACGGATCAGACAGTCACACTGGGCGACGAAGTTGTGATCACAACCTATGATGCCTGGCTTTGCGGATTTCAACCGGGAGATCAGGTGTCCTTTGACGACCTTCTGAAGGCGACTCTTGTCTATTCCGGTAATGATGCAGCCAATGCCGTAGCAGTTGCTGTTGCCGGTTCACTAGATGAGTTTGTTTCAATGATGAATGCAGAAGCAGCGCTCATCGGCGCAACGGATACCCAGTTTAAAAATCCAAATGGTCTGGATGCAGGCGGACACTATTCCACGGCTTATGATCTGTATCTGATTTTTAACGAATGTCTGAAATATCCGGAATTCCGTGAGATCATACCGATGACTTCTGTCGTCTGCAATTATACCACAGCTGCCGGGGAAAACGCGGTAAAAACGTTCCATACCGGTAACGGCTATCTGGCGAAAACAGCGGTTCCGCCGGAAGGAATTCAGGTACATGGCGGAAAAACAGGCTATACAGCCAATGCACTGGACTGTCTTGCGACACTTGCCACCGATCAGAACGGGGATGAATATATCGCAATTATGCTCGGTGCAGAGTCCAAACAGCAAGTGTATGCACAAACAAACCAGTTTTTGGAGAAGATACCGTAAAATTGCACAAATTTGTGAATTTTCTGCTTGAATTCTATACTATTATGTATTATAATAGGTTCAAAGCCTTAGTCGCTTAACAGGATTTAATTTACGTGATAATAGAAGGAGGAGTTACCTATGGTTCAGATTATTTCAGGCAAGAAGGGTAAAGGAAAAACAAAGTATCTTTTAGAGAAGGTGAATGCAGCAGTCGCAAGTGCAGAGGGCAGTGTTGTTTATCTTGACAAGTCCGCAAAGCACATGTATGAGCTGAATAACAAAGTCAGACTGATCAACGTATCCGACTACCCGGTTTCTTCTTATGAAGGTTTTATCGGTTTCATCTGCGGCATCATTTCTCAGGACCACGATCTTGAGCAGATGTACCTCGACAGCTTCCTGAAGCTGGCTTCCCTTGATGATTGCGATATTACAGACGCAGTTGAAACATTGGAGCAGATTTCTGCAAAGTATCATGTTGACTTTACGATCAGCATTTCTACCGATGCGCAGGATCTTTCTGAGCAGGTAAGATCTCACATCGTAATTTCCCTTTGATGATCTGAAAAAGTTAAAGTGCGGTTGTTCTTTTTGGAACAACCGCATTTTTGACGTTTTGTCCTTAAAGCAGTCAAAACCCAAAATCCTTCCTGCAGGTTATTCCTCTTCGCCGATGGAACGGATTCTTCCAAACATGCACAGCAGATAGAGTCCGCAGAGTCCTACAAGTCCATACACAATACGGCTCATAAGCGTCATATCCCCAAGCAGCCAGGCAACCAGATCAAACCGGAAAAGAGCGATCAGTCCCCAGTTAACAGCGCCGATGAATACGACCAGAAGTGCAGTATAATCAAACGGTTTTGAATTCATATCGTACCTCCTGAATGTCTAATCTGGTATCATCTTTTCCCGATTTACAGAATTTATGCGTGCAGCAAAAAAAATCTTTTCTTTTCTGCGAAAAAGGGATATAATAGAAGCCAGCGCTCATCAAATGCCAGAGCCGGCGCAGATGTTAATTGAAATCAGAAAGGCAGGATACATTGGCTACAGAAAACATAAATAAAATTGTTAAATATAAAAAGAAAAAACAGTTTAATTATATAGCAGTCGTCTTTGCACTGATCCTGGTTTATCTCGGTGCCCAGATTATTCGCTGGAATGACCAGGAGACGATCCGCATGTTTACCGTTCAGAACGCGGAAGCAAGTACTCCGCTTCATGAATACCGCGGTATAATCACAAGAGAAGAGATTATTTACCAGACACCGGAAAGCGGTCTCGTCAATTACCATGTCCGCGAAGGGCAGAAAGTCGGGATTGGTTCAACTGTCTATTCTTCCGACGAGTCCGGCGAGTTTTCAAAAATGCTGGCAGAGACCTATACGGACGGAACCTGTCTTTCCGATAAATCACTGCTGGAACTGAAAACAATGTTCACTTCTCTGGACACAGAACCGGACAGCAGTGATTTCTATAACGCGTACAGCGAAAAGAGTGAAATTTCCGCATCGGTAACAGACACCTTCCTTTATACGGCAATGAGTCAGCTTTTCACAGAGCAGAATGTCAGCACACTGGACCGTGTAACCAGTGACAGAAGCGGATACATTCTTTTCCAGACGGATGGTCTGGAAGGACTGACTGCAAGAGATGTGGAAAAGGATACCTTTAAGGAATCCAATGTCAAAAAGACTGTTTACATCAGCGGAGAAGAGCGGACAGCAGGTTCGTTTGCCTATAAGCTGATTCCTGATGATACTTTTACAATTACTTTCATGATTACCGACGAAGATCTTCAGCGGTACCAGGACAAAAAATACATCAACATTGAGCTGATCTCGCTCGGTGTAACGGTTAACGGCAGTTTTTCTACGTTTTCCGGAGCGGATGGAACCCAGCTGGCCTGTGTCACCATTTCTAAGTATGGATCCCACTATCTGACCAGCCGTTTTCTTGATTTCAAAATCACAGACAGTTCTGTTACGGGATACAAGATACCTGTCACTTCCGTAACCTCAAAAAACTTCTTTGTTGTTCCCCGTGAATTCATTGGAAAAGGCGGAGCGACAGGAAATACCTATGGTGTATACCGTGAAGTTTCCAGCTATGCAGACGAGCAGGGCGAGTTTGTTGCGGTTTCCATCTATGCCGAGACAGATGCCTATTACTACATTTCCGCATCCAGTCTGAAAACAGGAGACTACCTGATCCAGGATGGTACCAGCAACCGCTATCTTCTCAGTATCACGGCTCCGCTGCAGGGAGTTTATAACATCAATCGCGGTTACTGCATTTTCCGTCAGGTGGAAATCCTGGCTCTGACCGCCGATAAAAACTATTATATCGTAGATACCGGTACCCGTTTCGGATTATCCCCCTATGACAGGATTGTCCTGAACGCAGATCTAGTTACAGAAAATCAGATTATTAACTAACCGGAAATCCTTTTACGAATGGAGGCAATGAAAGATGATTCAAGAAAACCTGACAACAGTCAGACAAAATATTCTCCGCGCATGTCAGAGAAGCGGAAGAGATCCCAAAGATGTCACACTGGTGGCTGTCAGCAAATTCAAACCTGTCAGCGATCTGGAAGCCGCAATGGATGCAGGCCAGCTTGTATTTGGTGAAAACCGCGTGCAGGAGATGTGCGATAAATATGAGACGCTGCCGAAAACAATCAAATGGCATATGATTGGCCATCTTCAGAGAAACAAAGTAAAATATCTGATGGGGAAAGCATGCATGATTCATTCCGTTGACAGTGTGCGCCTTGCAGAACAGATCTCTGCCGATGCGCAGAAAGCAGGAATCTGCATGCCCATTCTTCTTGAGGTGAATGTTGCAAAGGAAGATTCTAAATTTGGTTTCTTTCCGGAGGAAGCAGAAGAGGCAGCCAGAACAATTGCCGCTCTGCCGGGAATTCAGATCAAAGGTCTCATGACAATTGCTCCTTTTGTGGATGATCCGGAAGATAATCGCAAATATTTTAAAAAATTGCGTCAATTACTTGTTGACATTCAGGGCAAAAACATTGATAATATAGATATGACGGAATTGTCGATGGGCATGACCGGAGATTATGAAGTTGCGATCGAGGAAGGCGCAACTATCGTCCGTGTCGGCACCGGTATTTTCGGAAGCCGATGATCCAAAACAAAAGAAGGAGAGATTAGTAATGGGATTTTTAGATAACTTCTTAGGAAAGATGAACTTCAATGGTGACGAGACCGAGGAAGATTACGAGGGATATGATGATCTGGATGAATTAGATGATGAGGATGAGATGGAAGAGGCTGCTGCAGCAAAAGCTTCCGCAAAGTCCAAGCGTATGGATCCGATTGAGGAGGAGGAGACTGCACCGAAGAAAAAGTCTTTCAAGACTGCTCAGTCTGCAGGAACCTCCAAAGTTGTTCCGATGCGCAATCCATCCCCGTCCAAACAGTCCGAAGTCTGCATGATCCTGCCAAAGGGCTATGAGAACTCCAGCGAGATCGCTGAAATTCTGCTTCAGGGCAAGACAGTTGTCCTGAACATGGAAGGAATGAACATCGATGCTGCTCAGCGTATCATCGACTTTACTTCCGGTGCCTGCTTCACAATGGGCGGAAATCTGCAGAAAATCTCCAAGAAGATCTTCATCGCTACACCAAGCAATGTAGAGCTGTCTGGTGATTTTGTAAACCTGCTGGGTGAAACCGTTGATATGGCTTCCCTGAATCTGACCCTTTAATCTGCACAACGGTGCAGAACAAATACCGTGCGTCTCATTGATGCACGATTCGGGAGAAAACAATGAACAAAGAAGAGCAGATGCTATGCAGCCATCTGGAAGATCTGGCAAATGCCTGCTACCAGCGTGACCGTGCAGTGATCAGCGACTTCCTGACCCTGAACGAACAAAACCTGTTTCTTTCGTTCTGCGTCAGAAATCTTCCGCCTGTCACCTATGAACTGATTGGCGGCTATGAATCGGCAGAACGAAAAGCAGTATATTTTCAACCGATAGGAGTTGGGCGTGAGCACCCGGCTCCTTTGGTGCTATTAAGGGTAAAGCCTGTTAACAGGAAGTTTGCGGAGGATCTGAGTCACAGAGATTATCTCGGTTCCCTGATGAACCTTGGAATTGACCGTTGCAAGCTTGGGGATCTGATCCCGTCTGAGGAAGGCTGTCTGATCATATGTCAGGAAGCTGTTTCCGGATTTATCTGTGAACAGCTGACACGAGTACGTCACACAACCGTTCTGTGTGAGATTCAGGAATTAAGCGAGTTTGATTTCCATCCGGAGACAAAACAGATTTCCGGAACGGTTGCATCCCTTCGCCTGGATGCCGTTATCGGTCTCGCTTTTTCCTCTTCCAGAAGTAAGCTGACCGGATACATTGAAGGTGAAAAAGTTTTTGTCAATGGAAAATGCATTACCTCAAATGCGTATCCGCTGAAAGAAAATGACCTGGTATCTGTCCGCGGCCTTGGGAAATTCCGATTTCTTGCTTCCAATGGACAAACAAAAAAAGGACGATTATCCGTTTTACTGGAATTATTTATTTAGTATTCGATTAGGAGAATCATTATGTCTGAACAATTAACGGTACATGATCCATCCGGCAATCCGGTCTATGAGATCATGATTGAAAAAGATTTTGAGAAACTGGCTGCCGGCATCCGCGAGGCTGGTCTCCACGGCCGCCGTGTCTGTGTCGTGTCCGACAGCAAAACAGCCCCCCTCTATGCAGATATCGTCTGCAGACAATTAGAGGAGATCTCCGTGCAGACCGAGCTGTTTGTTTTCCCGGAGGGGGAACGGAGCAAAACACTGGATACGGTACGCAGTCTCTATGCCTTTCTGATTGAAAAGAAATTTGATCGTAACGACTATCTGGCTGCTCTTGGCGGCGGTGTCGTTGGTGATCTGACCGGATTTGCTGCTGCTACCTATCTTCGCGGCATTTCTTTCATCCAGATTCCGACCACCCTTCTTGCCCAGTCTGACAGCAGCGTAGGCGGAAAAACCGGTGTGGATTTTGACGGCTACAAGAACATGGTTGGTGCTTTCTGCATGCCAAAGCTGGTTTACATGAATGTCTCCACACTGCGTACCCTTGACACAAGAACCTACCTGTCCGGTCTCGGAGAAGTCATTAAGCACGGTTACATTCGTGACAGAGAGTTTCTGAATTTCATTCTCACCCATCAGCAGGAAATTCTGGAACGGGATCCGGAGACACTGATGAAACTGGATCTGGGCAATTGCCGGATTAAACGATCGGTTGTTGAAGAAGATCCGACCGAAAAAGGTCTCCGCGGTATTTTAAATTTCGGTCATACGCTCGGTCATGCCATAGAAAAGCAGCTGGCGTCTTCTCTCTATCATGGAGAATGTGTTTCCATTGGCATGGTCGCAGCCGCATATATCAGCTATCTGAAAGGCTATCTTTCTCTTCGTGAGACAGAAGAAATGAAACAGGCGTTAACCGGTTTTTCTCTTCCAATCAATGCCGCCTTCGATCTGGATGCCGCGCTTGAAGCAACGAAAAACGACAAAAAGATGAAAAACGGAACCATCCGTTTTGCCCTTCTTTCTGAAATTGGAGATGCCTTTCTGGATCAGACGGTTACTTTGGGTGAAATGAGACAGGGGCTGGAATATGTCTGGAGTCCGTCCGATGCCGACTTGGCAGCAGCCGAAGGAGTCAACTGAGGATTTGATATGAAAAAATGGAAATGGAAACAAATTCTGCTTCACGGAATTCTTCTGGTTCTCCTGATTTTTCTGGATCAGTTCACCAAGCACCTGGCAGGAGCCAATCTGACAGGAGGCCGTGATCTTGTTATCTGGGACCATGTATTCCGCCTGACTTACGTGGAGAATTTCGGCGCCGCTTTCGGTACCATGGAAAACAGCCGCGTCTTTCTGCTGGTCACAACGTCCATTCTGATGATCTACATCCTGTTTCTCTATGTCCGTCTTGCAGCACGCAATGGGTACCGCATTCTTCGCAGCTGCTGCATTGCAATTCTTGCAGGCGGAATCGGAAACATGATCGACCGTGTTCGTCTTGGCTATGTCATCGACTTCCTGTATTTTGAACTGATTGATTTCCCTGTGTTCAATGTGGCGGACTGTTACATTACCTGCGCAGTGGCAGTGCTGATGATCAGCATGATATTCATTTACAAAGAAAGTGATATGGATCTGCTGATCCCGTTCGGAAAGGATAAAACAAATGAATCTTGACAGACAAACGGAACTGGAAGCCATTTCGGAGGAAGGGCAGCAGCAGGAACTGGTAATTTCTGAAGACTATGCAGGCTGGCGCGCAGATAAATATCTGACATGTCAGTTCGATGAATATACACGTTCCTTTCTGCAGAAGCTGGTCGATCAGAAGAATCTGACGATCAACGGTAAGACGGTAACGAAAAGCGGCTACAAGCTCCAGCAGGGCGATACGCTGCTTTTGCGGATTCCTGAGCCTGAGCCACTTGTAATTGAAGCAGAAGACATACCGCTTGACATTCTCTATGAGGATCAGGACGTTATTCTTGTAAATAAGCCCAAAGGAATGGTGGTTCATCCTGCTGCCGGCCATACCTCGGGAACCCTTGTCAATGCGCTGATGTATCACTGTAAGGACAGCCTTTCCGGCATTAACGGAGTCATGCGTCCGGGAATCGTCCACCGGATCGACATGGATACAACCGGTGTGCTGATTGCCTGTAAAAATGATGCGGCTCACAATTCCATCGCAGCGCAGCTGAAGGAACACAGCATCACAAGACGTTATTATGCAATTGTGCACGGCGGCTTTTCTCAGGATGAAGGAGTGATTGATGCGCCAATCGGCCGTCACCCAAATGACAGAAAGAGGATGGCAATTAATCAGAAGAATGGAAAGCATGCAGTTACTCATTACCGGGTGCTGCAGCGTTTTTCCAGACATACGCTGATTGAATGTCGATTGGAGACTGGGCGCACCCATCAGATCCGTGTTCACATGAGTTCCATTGGTCATCCGCTCCTTGGTGACACGGTTTATGGCTCTTCCCGCCAGGAATTTCATCTGCGGGGGCAGACACTTCACGCCTATATTTTAGGATTTATTCATCCAACTACCGGTATTTATACGGAGGTAACAGCTCCGCTTCCTGCATATTTTGCAAACCTTTTGAAGAATTTATAAATTTTCTCATAATAGTTGCATTTATTTGGAAAATAGGCTATAATATATCTAACAGAAATTGTTTTAGCAACAAATGATGGACGTTCAATTTGTTAAATATAGTGGAAGGAGTGAACCGTTATGAAAGGAAATAAGGTTATTACAATCGGAAGAGAATGTGGAAGCGGCGGCCGTCTGATCGGAAATCGCCTGGCTGAAAAGCTTGGAATCAAGTGTTACGATAAGGAGCTGCTGAATCTGGCTGCAAAGCAGAGCGGTCTGTGTGAGGAGCTGTTTGAAGCGCACGATGAGCGCCCCACAAGAAGTTTCCTCTACTCTCTGGTAATGGACAGCTATTCCATGGGATATTCCACCTCATCCTTCGTTGACATGCCGCTGAACCACAAAGTTTTCCTTGCTCAGTTCGAAGCCATTAAGCATCTTGCTGATACTGAAAGCTGCGTTATCGTAGGACGCTGTGCCGATTATGCGCTTGCTGAATATCCGAACACAACCTCTATTTTCATTTCCGGAAACATGGATGATAAAATCAAGTACATCTCCAAGCTCTATGACAAAACACCGGAAAAGGCAAAGGATATCATCGTGAAAACCGATAAGAAACGTTCCAACTACTACAACTATTACTCCAGCAAGACATGGGGTGATGCGCGCAGCTACGATTTCTGCATCAACAGCAGCGTGCTGGGACCGGAAGGTACCGTAGATGCGATCCTTGAATTCCTGAAACTGAAGGAAAACGCAATGGCAAAATAAAGAGCGGATTCGTCTGGCTGCAGGTACAGAATCCGGAGCAGTGCTCTCATACATAACAATGTAGAAAACAAGCCCCAGAATTGAAGTCTGGGGCTTGTTCTTTGTATCCGAAGCAGTTATTCCTCTGTGCTCTCACGGAGACGCACCACGTTTCTGGCACCTCTTCGCCGTTCCTCCTCAATGGCTGCATAGTGTTTTTTTGTGGTATTGACATCCGAGTGGCCCAGCACATCAGCTACCAGATAGATGTCGCCGGTTTCCCGGTAAAGGCTTGTGCCATAGGTGCTGCGAAGTTTATGGGGCGTAATATGTTTTACCGTTGTTACGGTATGCGAATATTTTTTTACCAGGTTCTCAACCGCGCGAACAGAAATGCGCTTTTTCTGAATGGAAAGAAAAAGCGCAGGCTCAGAGGAATCTGTGCCAAGAAGTTCTTCCCGTTCTTCCAGATAGTTCAAAAGCGTCAGTTCTACTTCATCACCGAAATATACCATGGTTTCCTTTCCGCCTTTTCGATGAACACGAATCGCGTCGTTTTTGAAATCCACATCCTCAACATTAAGTCCGACACATTCGGAGACACGGATGCCGGTTCCCAGCATCAATGACATCAGAGCCAGATCGCGGAGTCTGGTGCGCTGATGATATGCCTGCTGTCTGGCTGTCAGCTGTTCGCCGCTCTCCACATGATCCAGAAGCTGTGCTACTTCATCCACATCCAGTCTGGTAATCGGACGTTCATGAACCTTGGGCATTTTCACCAGCTCTGCCGGATTATATTTAATGGCTTCCAGATAGATGAAATACTTGTAAAAGGATTTTAAGGATGCCAGCTTGCGTTTCTGGCCCAGTTCTTTGTTGGTATGGTCATTGTAGAACTGCAGATAGTCCAGATATTCTTCGATATCGCTGGGGGAAAGGGACTCCAGATCCTCCAGGCTGATCTCACGGATTTCCTTTTTGGCAAGAACCGGATTGTTCTCATGGAGATACTGGAAAAAAACAGTCAGATCATAGGCATAGGCGATCCGTGTGCGTGACTGGGTCCTCGGCGTAATTCCGCGGAAAAAATCTTTTGTGTAGGGCGGAAGATCCTTCAGAATCTCCCGAAGATGCTGCGTATTTTCGATATCAATCTGTTCATGATAGGATTTCTGCGCCATGTTGTCAATTCCTTTCCTGTGTGCAGTGTGCGGCTGCAGGATTGCAGCATACCGGTCAGACATTCGTTTGCTGCAGATGAGTTTTCATACAGTATACCACAAAATTCTGTCTGTTTCAATGTTCCCTGTGAAGAGAATAGTCCATTGTTTTTTCTTCCGTTTTCTGCTACTATGAGAAAAAAGACAGGGAGGCTATGTAAAGCAATGGCAAAAGGACAGGAATTTCAAAGTATATTTACAGAATATCAGGATCCTTATACCGGTGTCACTGTAAGACGCCTGACAGATCCGTCCATTCTCAGTCACCACATGTATTTTTACAACCGGATGACAACATCAGACGGAAAAAAACTGCTGATCTGTCAGGTGCGTGAAGAAGGCAGACAGCTCTATGTTCTTAATCTGGATACCGGAAAGATCCGACAGATTACAGAAGGAGAGCAGGTAGGGCAGGACAGTGCCATGTTCTCAGCAGATGATAACTATATCTTTTATCAGCAGGGGACCCGATTCTATCGGATGGATGCGGAAACGCTGGAAGCGGAATGCTTCTATGAAACTCCGGACGGATGGAGCGGGGGAAGCCCGGGAATGAGCGATGATAATCGTTTTATGAGCATTGTGGAATGCAGAAATGATTCTGTGCCGAAGCGAAAGAGCGGTGCAAACTGGAATTTCTTTGCAGAGACATGTCTGGCGAAGCCGCACTGCCGGATCATGTACATTGACGTGGAAAACAGAACAGGTCATGTTGTTCTTGAGGATGACTGCTGGTTCGGACATACTCAAATCCGTCCGGGCGATCCGGATACGATTATGTTCTGTCATGAAGGTCCCTATGATCTGATTGACGCACGTCTCTGGCTTGTCCAGAAGGACGGACAAAATTACCGCTGCTGCCGGGAACAGCCTTCCGATCTGATCCTGACCCACGAATTCTGGCTTCCGGACGGATCAAAGCTGGCGTATGTATACCGGGAAACAACAGGGGAAAAGACGGAGAACATCCGCATGATGGATCCGGTAACACTGGAAGAAGAGATTCTGATGCCCTGTTCTCCCTTTGCGCATTTTATCTGTGATAAGAAAAATGAATTCATGGTCGGAGACGCACAGAGCAGCGATCTTCCGATCCATCTGCTGACCGAAGAGGACCGAAAACGGATGAAAGAGAGCGGTGAGATCGGAAACGACTTTATTTATCTGATCGACGTAAAAAACAGAACGGAACGAAAACTCTGTTACCATGGAACCTCATGGCTGGCAGTTCATGGAAATCCGCAGGATTCTCATCCGCATCCCTGTTTCAGTGAAGATAATCGGACGGTACTTTTTGTTTCTGACCGGGAAGGTCTTCCCTGCATTTATCAGGTTTGTCTGGACCAGCCAGGACTCTGACCCTCTCAGACGCGCTCAGAGACGCCTGTACGGCTTTGACGGTATGTGCTGGGGGAACAGCCGTATTCCTTCTTAAAAGCCCGGAAAAAGCTTGTATAGTCCTGAAAACCATATTGCCGGTACACGGAGCTGATCTCTGCATTGCCAAGGATTGCCTCCCGGCAGGCGCCAAGACGTTTTTTCGTGATATACTGATGAACGGACATGCCGATGTTTTCTTTGAATACGTGAGACACATGGTATTTGCTGACGAAGAAAGCGCTTGCAATGGAATCCAGACTGAGCGGATCGGAAAGATGTCCGTCGATGTATCGGACAACCTGAGAATACAGACTTTCTTTGACTTCTTTTCGGCCGGGATGATCTTTCTCATAGACAAGACGGTTCAGATGGAGGAGAAGATCGCTGATCAGGTTTGCCAGCATTGTCTGTTTTCCGAAACGCTGAGAATGATTCTCTTCAATGAGCCGAAACAGTCTTGACTGAATGCCGTTGAACTCAATGGAATCTGTGTGGAAAATGTGATTCTGACGGTCACGGATATGTGTCACCAGATAGTCGTAATCCTTTGACTGGGAAGTCAGGTGTTCATAATAGGTTCGGCTGATCCAGAAGACAAAGCGGCCGTAGGAACGCTCATTGGAATGGATAACAGCGTGATGGCGCACGCCCGGCGGAATCAGGATCACATCGCCTGGATGGAGACGGAAGGTACGTGTTTCAATTTCGATGGAAACATCACCTTCCAGGAAGAAATAATATTCATAATAATCGTGTCGGTGACTGTTCACTTCCGGCAGTCCCCGGTCCCGGTAATAATAGATTTCAAAATCACCGGCGATCATATATTGTCTTGTGCTGAACGCAGTCTTTAATTTTTCCTTCATACATGGGCCTCTTTTCTTTTCATGAACTGATTCCCGAAGGAACCGGATCAGATGCTGGATCAAGTATAGCATAAAACGTTTATTCTTTAAACAAAAAATAAGGAGATTGACAAAATTGAACACTTCCGTTTCATGCAGCAGCGGCTGCTACTACTTTCATAAAAACTGGAAATTTCTGCGCGCAGATATGTTCCCGATGCGGGAAGCCATGGAGAGCCACAGGGATGCCCGGGGAAATCTGTTCTATGAACGGGATTATCAGGAAGATGGCTGGAAGGATGTGACGCTTCCCCATACCTTCAACGACGAAGATCTGTTTCGCGACCGGATCCAGGATGCCGGAAGCGGACAGAAACGCACAACGGCATTCTACCGGAAATGGTTCGAAGTTCCTGCAAAGCATGCCGGTCAGAAGGTTCTGATCGAATTTGAGGGAATGCGCCAGACCTGTTACCTCTATGTAAACGGGACGCTGGCCGGTTACTACGAAGCCGGTACGGCACCGTTTGGTTTTGATCTGACTCCATGGATCCGCTATGATGAGAAGAATCTGATTGCCATCGCAACTGACAATACCACAACAAGAAACATCCCCTTCTGCATCGCCGAAACACCAAATAAGCCGGATGCAGAGCCAGGATCTTACCTGTTTCCTCAGGATGGAGAAATTCCTGCCGGTTATCACAGCGGTGTCGGATATTTCTGGAACTGCAACGACTTTAATCCTTCGCTTGGAGGAATCACAAGGCCGGTAAAGCTTCATTTTAAGCCGTCTGTTTATCTGACCCTTCCTCTGTACAGCAATCTGCAGACAAAAGGCTGCTATGTTTATGCAGAAGAGTATCATCTGGACAGTCACACCGCCTCTCTCTGCGTGGATGCCGAAATCCGCAATGAAAGCGGCGCACCGGCTGATGTCTGGCTGGATGTTCATGTCTGCCGGATTGATGAAACCGAGGTGTTTTCCTTCCGGTCCGCACGTACATCGATTGAATCTGTCGGTGTCTGCCGTTCCCCCCTTTCCATCACACCGCAGGATGCCTATATCTGGGATGAAAAAGCAGGTCAGTATGTTCCGCAGGAGGAACATCTGGTTGGCGAAACAAAAACGGATTCGTTCTGTGTGACCGTTCTTTCCGCGAAATCAGGCGAAGAGAAGATGCGTTTCTGGAGTATTGACGATCCCTGGCTGTACCGCGTTGAGATTTGTCTGTGCAGTGATGACGGCTGCCTTGACCGGACTGTGATTGAAACCGGTTTTCCGAAAATCGGTTATGACAAGAATCTTGGTGTGACAATCAATGGAGAGCCGGTATGGCTTCGCGGCTATGCGCAGCGTGCGTCGAATGAGTGGGCGGCAATTGGAATTGCCCCGGAATGGCTCAAAGACGTTGATGCAAAACTGATCCGTGAAAGCAATGCCAACCATATCCGTTTTATGCATGTGGCGGCATCACCGGCTGATATCCGTTCTTTTGACCGTCATGGAATCGTCTGTACCCAGCCGGCAGGAGATAAAGAACGGGAAAACTTCGGACGTCAGTGGAATCAGCGCCTGGAACTGATGCGTGATGTGATCATTGCCTTCCGCAACCATCCTTCCATCTTTTTCTGGGAGGCAGGCAACAATTCGATTAACAGAGAGCACATGAAGCAGATGCGTCTTCTGAAGGAAACGCTTGATCCGAATCGAGGACGTTTCATGGGATGCCGGACAATTAATACAGAAGATGTGCTTGCGGAGTCGGAATATGTCGGGACGATGCTGAACCGTCATGCTGCCCGTTTTCTGGCGGAACACGGACCCATCACCGAAACCGAATATCTGCGTGAAGAAGCGCCAAGAAGAATCTGGGATGACTTTACTCCTCCCGATTTTGACTATGATAATCTGTGGCTTGGCAAAGGCGGACGAAAGCAGGTCGGCGCGGACTTTTACGATCTGACAAGCGAGGAGCTTGCTCTGGCGGCAGCAAAGGGCTACAGCGAGTTTTTCCACGACCGGATCGGCGGAGGCTCTCAGAAAGGCTGGTACAGCGCCTGTGCGGCTCTCTGCTGGACAGATTCCGCTCAGCATGGAAGACAGGCCTACAGTGAGAACGGGCGGATGAGCGGCCGTGTTGACGCGGTCAGAAACAAGAAGCAGAATTTTGATGTGTTCCGTGTGATGCAGTCTTTGGAACCACAGATTACGATTATCGGTCACTGGAACTATCCGCAGGATGATGAAACAAATTACCTCTATCCGGAAAAAACATTTGACAGCAATGTCTGGGTAAAAAACGGGAATTATTCCCGCCGTGATCCACGAAATAAGACAGTGTATGTGTTCGGAAGCTATCCAATTGCGAAGGTTGCGCTTTTTGTCAATGATGTCCCTGCAGGCTGCTGTGAGAAGCCGACGGATACATTTGTATTTTGCTTTGAACACATTGACATCACACAGTCCGGCTCCATCTGTGCGGTCGGCTATGACTATGAAGGAAATCCGGCTGCATATGACCGGATTGAAACGGCAGGAGATCCCGCCCGTCTGAATCTTTCAATCCATACCGCTCCTTCCGGGCTCCTTGCAGACGGTCAGGACGTTGCATATGCAGATGTGCAGGTTCTGGATTCGGAAGGACGTATCTGCCCGCTGTGTGACCTCAGGATCGATTTTCAGCTGGATGGTGAGGGCACATTCCTTGGAGGATATAACAGCGGACGTTTTGACGGTTTTGGACACGATGACAGTGTGATCCATAAGAATCATGTCTATGCGGAGTGCGGATATAACCGTGTCTTTTTGCGTTCCACCAGAACAGCCGGAAGCCTTACACTGACCGCATCGCTGCCGGATCGGCCGGATATCTGTCCGGTTACCGTCTCTGCCACATCGTCAGCGGTTTCCCCCGACGATTTTATCCAGGAACAGCCGGAAGTAATCTATGAAACCTATGAGGAATATCCTGCAAAAAACAGACAGCATATTCCTGCGATTCTGGAAGCAGACAAACAAAAATATACGCCGGATGACCAGCTGTACTGCAAAATCCTGATTAACGGTCAGGAACCGGATACCAGAGGAATCCGAAGCGTTAATAAGAACGGAAGCATCTGGGGCGCCATTTTGTGCATTCTGGAACGTCTGAAAGGCTCCTGGGGCCACATGTTTGATTATTCCTATGATGAAAAGGCAAAACGTCTGACTCTGGTCTCCGACGGACGAACTGTCATTGCCGAAGCCGGAATTACTCACCTGCTTGTGGACAAGACAGAGAACCTGATGGACGGAGAACCCTATGTGGTGCCGGAAAACAGACAGTTTGTCATGGAAGTAAACGCAATTGTAACCTACATTAAGGGAACAAAGGCATATTACGACGATAAAGTTAATGTATACCGAATTGAAACAATCGTGGAGGAATAAGCGATGAAAAACAAGAACTTTCTGATTGCTGCTTCTGTCATGCTCATTTGCGCGTGTGCTGGTACGTCAAAGCTGCCTGTTTTGGCATCCAACACGTTTTCAGCTGCCGAATCGGCAGCTGAAATGACATCAGAGGCAGCATCCGAAGACGTATCCGAACAGGAGGAGAACGTGCAGGAATATGATAATGCCCAGGATTTTGTTTCTTCCATGGGAATTGGATGGAATCTGGGCAATTCCCTTGATCCGGTTGACTGCAGCTGGATCATTGGCGATCTGGCTTACGAAACTGCCTGGGGAAATCCGAAAGTAAAACAGGAACTGATTCACTTTATTAAATCTGAGGGCTTCGATACCATCCGCATCCCTGTCACCTGGACCAATCATGTCGGTCCTGCACCGGACTATATTATCCGTGAGGACTGGCTGAACCGCGTTCAGGAAATTGTGGACTGGTGCGTAGAAGAGGACATGTATATCATTCTTAACATGCACCATGAAAGCGGCTGGATCACAACAGCTTCTACCGATTATGACAACATGATGGAAAAATACCTGGCCATCTGGTCACAGATTGCAGACCGGTTTGGTGAATATTCAGAAAAGCTGATTTTTGAATCCATGAATGAAATCGGATTTGATGATCTTGGAACAGAAAAAGGGTGCCAGCTCTTAAATCAGATCAATGCTGAATTCACCAATCTCATCCACAATTCCGGAAAAAACAATGAAAACCGTTACCTGTTACTTGCCGGTTACTGGACAGATATCGATCGTTCCTGTGAGGGGATTGTCATGCCAGAGGACGATAAAGTGATTCTTTCAGTCCATTATTATTCACCATCAACCTTTGCCATTGCTGAAAAAGGGACTTCCTGGGGATACCGTGAAACCTGGGGAACAGAAAGCGATTTTTCGTACCTGGACGGCCAGATGACAAAATTGAAAGAAACGTTCCTGGATCAGGGAATTCCTGTCATTATTGGCGAATATGGATGTACCGTGAAAGACAAAGATCCTGAAAGCCGTCTGCTTTACCTGACAAGCGTTGCAGATGCCTGCCTTGACTATGGAATCTGTCCTGTCTTTTGGGACTGCGGAGAAGAAATCAGCCGAACGGAACTGAAATGGAGAACCGAAGGACTCGGTGATGCACTCCGTGCTGCAAAAGCCGACGCAACTATTCGTTAAACAAGGGTTTTGCGAATAGTTAGTGGTCTTCCAGGACAGATTCAAAAAGGCGGAAAACAGCCAAAACACCCAAAACAGCTTCACCCACGGAAATTGTAACCAACAATTTCACCGGATTCCATGTCTACCAGTTTGATCAGATCACCTGCCAGATCTCTGTTTTTTGTGGAAAACGTTACCATGTAAATGACTTTTCCATAGTAAGCTTCATCCAGATAAAAACGACTGTCATACTGTTCAAAAGTGATTTCATCAACGGTACCGTTTTCCCATGAACCCGAAATTTCATTTGCTTCAGCGGCGCTTAACTGATTCCAGGTCTGAGTAAGAATCCGCTGTTTTGGAATTTCTGGTTCATCGAACCGATGATCATCTGCGTTCCCCTCTGTTGAAACGGAATCTTTTATCAGAAACGGGCTGGCAATGTACCTGGTTTCTCCATCTATAACAACATCCTCAACCAGCCTGTACAATCCATTCGGCAGTCTGCCATATGTTGTAAGCCAGGTATATTGCAGATTGTTCTGCATGTCGGGCTGCAGACAGTAACCGTCCAGCAGCGAATCCATGCTTTTTCGTGTCAACTGATACCAGCTTCCGTTCAAAAATACCTGAATTTCATGTTCTGATGCATCTCCATAGCTGATTTCAAAGTTACTGTGATTCCGGATTGTAAACACACCTTTGAACTGTGATACCGAATTTGCACCAATCGTAATTTCATTGGAATCATCGATTGGATATGCATTGGGACAGGTAATCCATTCCTGCACGGAATCAGCCAATTCGTTTTGGTTCAGCACGTTTCCCATTCCGACAACGGTGTATTTCTGTTTTCGTCTTTCTGTTTGCAGCTGACTGCTGATGAAACCTGACAAAACTTCGTCAAAGGTGAGCTGAGGATCATTTGATAAAACAACAAAGTACCAGGATGGATTAACTACCGTTTCACCTGGCATCGTTCCAGATAGGGTCAGAAGGTAATCATAAAAACAGCTATCCTTCCGATATCGTGTTCCACTGTCATCTTTTTCAAACGCCTCCAGATATTCTGTGTCAAACGGATTTTCTATCCTGGAAATTTCATTTACATAGGATAACACGCACCATTGATCCGGACGGTAAGAAAATTCTGCAAACCATAGCTCATCACCTGCAGAATAAAGAACATGGAGCTCCTGCTTCTTTTCCTCCCAACCTGACTTTATCGGTGAAAGAACCAGACGCTTCAGTGATTCTTTATCGAAATCCACGCTTGTATCGGTTTTCATCAGATAGTCATACAACGGATCATAGAACATTTCATTCGCATCAATCTCAGCATTGTTTTCCCAATTCCATTCCGGTATTTCATAGGAAGCAATCACCTGATCCGTTGTTTCATCAATGATTGAAAATTGATTCGTATCAATGAAATAATACACTCCTGTGCCGTTATAATTGAACAGGTCTTCCCCGCTTCTACTTCCCTTGTCGTAAATATACCGCTTCATCTGGTAAAAGCCGGGCTCTAAAACAGGATGGACACTTTCGTCTATATAATTACCGGCGGCCGGACCAGTCACAAGGAAGACAGTCAGAATCAGACAGACAAGACGTGACATCCACACAAGCAGAACCGATGGCTTTTCATCACTCATTACCTTGCGGACGCGCTGTTTTACACTGACCTCGCCGAACGCAAGAGGAAAAGCTGCTTTGCCAGAAGATACAGTGCTGAATGTCAGCAGAGTCTGGGACAACAATTGTCTAAGCAGTAAAACAAGGACAATCAGCACGCTCGCAGTGATGCTGGTTTCAATTAACTGAGTAAATAAATGTTCCATTTGAATGCCTCCTTTTCGCTCCTGTAATCGTTGAAAAGATTAGAGACCACGTTTATCGGTCAACCTGCTCACTCGTTCCTCATCTCACACGGTTACCCGTCAATCAGCTGCCTGATTTCTGCAATCTCCTCTTCTGTCAGCTGCCTGCTTCTGGTAAAAGCGGCAAGAAACGCAGGAATTGATCCTTCAAACGTATTCATTACCATGCGGTCAATCTCTGCAGTCTGTGCCTGGTCTTTTGATACCAGCGATGTCACAACAGCATTTTCATTCTTCAGAACACCTCGCTCAGCAAGACGGCGGATTACCGTGTAGGTAGTTGCCTTTGACCAGCCAAGCTGTTCTTTACAAAGCCGGACCAGCTGTGTGCTTCCAATCGGTTCATTTGCCCAAAGAATCAGGCAAAAACGATATTCACTTTCAAAAATCTGCGGAAGTTCCATTCTCTTTTCTCTCCTGTACTTCATTCATTTCTCTGACAACGTTTTTCTTCACATGCCTCCCGAATGAGAGAATAATCGCTCTCTTCCGATCGTTTCAGAGAAACAAAGCAGGTTGAATGCGTTCAACCTCTTTCATTGAAGTTTAACGCATTCAACCTGCTTTGTCAATCATATTTTCAATATAATCCCATTGAAACAAGTCTATTTATTTTGTTTCCGGATCTGCGACCGCGGAAACGGCTGGTTCTGCAGCTGCCGGTGCAGAAGAACTGTCTTCAGAAACCGGTTCGGCGCTTTCGGCTGCCATTTGCGCAGCTTCCGATTCAGCGCTCTTAGCTGCTTCTGCTTTCTGAGCCGCTTTCTCTTCTCTCCTTGCCTTCGAAGCTTCTTTTTTATTCTTCACAAAAGCAGCAATTTTCTTCTCATCACCAAACAGAACCACACAATCAAGAATTGCCTCAACAATCAGATACACAGCAATCAGTCCCCATCGAACGCCACTGTTTTTAAACGGATTCCAGAGAATGATTGCTGCAAACAGAAGTGCCAGAACTGCGCTGATGCAGGCGGTCAGAAAATTCTTTTTCTTCAGTCTCCTGGAATCCACCGCATACTGTACTTTATAAGCACCGGTAAACAGAATCACAACACCATAAAGAATCGTCAGAATTGGGAACACAGCAATGAACCACTGGGACTTCAGCACACAGAACAGACCAACCATTACAATGATCAGACCTTTTGTCAGATTCTGCTGTCTGGATGCCGCTTCTGCTTCACTTTTGAAATAGCGATAAATGCAGACACCGCCGCCAATGACAAGAAGCAGACCAAAGGCGATGATAATTCCTCTGGTAAAGCCAACCGGTCTGAACAGAAGTAAAATTCCTACGATCAGTTCGCAGAGACAAAGAATTACAGATGCTGCATTTTCCTTTAGCTTTGACGAGAACGCCTTCATTTTATTCATAACTCCTCTCCTTAACCCCGAACTTATTTCAGAAATCCTTCAATAATCTTTTGTTCCGCTTCTTCTTCCGTTAATCCAAGCGTACAGAGTTTTATGATCTGCTCACCTGCAATTTTTCCAATTGCTGCCTCATGGATCAGTGATGCATCAATATGTCCTGCATAAAGAGCAGGTGCTGCATTGACAATTCCATTTCCGGAAAGAATTGCATCACATTCGGAATGACCGGTACAGCGACAGTTTCCTTTAATTACTGATTTATATTCCTGATAGGAATTTCCCTTTGCAACCGAACGGGAAATCAGATCCACACCGGAATCTTCTCCATCCAGAGTAACCGAAAAATCGGAATACGCTTTTTCCTCATCATCTGTCAGCAGACGTTCACGAATAATCAGCTTCGCCCCTGCTTTTAATACCGCTGTTGTTGACCTGGTTGTTTCCGTTACTCCACGGATCTGCATCGTATCCATTTCCATGTAGGAATCTTCTTCCATGACGATATCGGTTACCGGATCGATCTTTTTTGCACCGGTTCCGTCACCAGTTCCGATGTGTTTCTCTTTGTAGAGTACCTTAGCACCCTTTCCAATCTGAAAATGGTGAAGACCGCTGTGCCTTGTTTCTTCTTTTCCATTGCTGTGGACACCGCAGCCGGCAACAATGATCACGTCTGCACCATCTTCCACAATAAAATCGTTATAAGCCAAATCATTAATTCCGCTTCGCGTTACGCAGGCGGGAATGAACACGGTCTCATGCTTTGTATCTCCGCTGATGCGGATGACAATGCCACTGGCATTCGGCTTTGGCTCTATGCGAATGTGTTTGGTTGATTTGACACCGGCACACGAGCCATTTTCACGAATATTGAACGCTCCTTCTGAACCTTCCTTCATATCCGAGATCAATCCAAGGAGATCTTTTGTTACGGAATCCATTTAGCATCCCTCCTTCTCTACCGTTTTCACCGGACACATGGAGGAACGGTCTCCGGCCAGCAGCTGGGGAAGAATTTCCTCACGGCTGCCAAATGATTTTAGCTTTCCGTCTGCAACAACAGCAATATAGTCTGCAATTGCCATGATTCGCTCCTGATGGGAAATGATAATCAGTGTCCGTCCGCTTTCTGTCTTAAGCCGCTCAAACGCATTGATCAGATTGGAAAAACTCCAGAGATCAATTCCCGCCTCCGGTTCATCAAACACCATGATTTCCGCATTCTTCCTGCACAGAACCGTGGCAATCTCAATTCGTTTGCTTTCTCCTCCTGATAAACTGGAATCCATGGTTCTATCCATGTAATCCTGCGCACAGAGACCAACTGTGCCAAGCATAGAACAGAGCTTATCTGCCGCAATCGTTTCCTCCGCAGAAAGCTCAAGTAAATCTCTGACTGTGAGTCCTTTAAAACGAACCGGCTGCTGGAACGCATAGGCGATTCCATTCTGTGCACGTTTTGTTATGTCCCACTCTGTAATATCCTGACCATCAAGCAGCATCTGGCCGCCGTTTGGCCGGTAAATTCCTGCGATCAGTTTGGAAAGTGACGTCTTTCCTCCTCCGTTTGGTCCGGTGATTACCGTCAGTTTCCCTTCCGGAACAGAAAGACTGATTCCTTTTACAATCGCTTCCCCCTCCGGAGTATTCCAGTATATATCCTTTAATTCAAGCATTGCAGCCTCCTAAACAGTTTCATCCTGTCATACATTTAACAATACTACTATACCGTAAAAGCCTGACATTTTCAATCACTTCTTCATTCTTTTTCCTGCTTTTTCCAGAATTGGGCAACACGCTTGCAGATCGAATTCTGCCGCTCATCCCAATACAACATCAAGAAGCATCATCAGCGTAAAACCGGCAGCAAACATGATGGTACCGATGTTTGAATGCTTTCCTTCTGACATTTCCGGAATCAGTTCCTCAACAACCACATACATCATGGCACCGGCGGCGAAGCTTAACAGATAGGGAAGAACAGGAAGAATCAGACCGGCGGCAAGAATCGTGACAGCAGCGCCCAGAGGCTCTACAATTCCCGACATTGTGCCGGAGAGAAACGCTTTCTTCTTAGACATTCCTTCTGACTGAAGCGGCATGGAAATAATCGCCCCCTCCGGAAAGTTCTGGATGGCAATTCCAAGAGAAAGAGCCAGTGCGCTCATCATAGTAATCTCCATGTTACCGGAAACATATCCGGCATAAACGGCACCAACTGCCATTCCTTCGGGAATGTTATGAAGCGTAACTGCCAAAAGAAGCATGGTCTGTTTTGACAGACTCTTCTTCGGTCCTTCTGCCTCCCTGCTGTTCATGTGCAAATGCGGAATTGCATGATCCAAAAAGAGCAGGAACAGGATACCAAGCCAGAATCCAATTACAGCAGGTACGCAGGAAAACTTGCCCATGGAAGCTGCGTGATCCATTGCGGGAATCAGCAGACTCCAGATGGAAGCCGCGACCATTACCCCGGCGGCAAATCCGGTCAGCGCCCGCTGAACAATCGCATTCATTGACTTTTTCAAAACAAAAACACAGGCAGAACCGGCCATCGTTCCTAAAAATGGAATAATAATTCCCCAAAACACCTCTATCGTCATAAAATTCCCTCCCAAAATTTCTGCTAAAAAGACCCGAATTGAAGCGTTCGGGTCTTTTATGATCGACGCGAGCGGCAAGCCGGACGAGACTGCCGATGACACGTTCCATTGAATTGTTTAACCATTCGGTTAAACTACTTCTCAACAGCAACAGCGGTATTCAGAGCAACTTCCATCATCTGTGTAAATGAATTCTGACGTTCCTGTGCCGTTGTCTCTTCACCGGTAACAATATGATCGGAAATTGTCAGGATTGCAAGCGCATTCTTTTTGCAGCGGGCTGCATTCATATAAAGGGCAGCCGCTTCCATCTCTACGCAGAGAACACCCATCTTCTGCCATGCTTCGTTTGCATTTGGATTATCGTTATAGAATGTATCGGAAGAGAGAACATTTCCCACATGGTATCTGGCATTCAATTTTTCTGCCTGATGGATTGCTTCCTTCATCAGCGGATAGCTTGCAAGCGGAGCGTAAGTCCCCGGAAAACCGTACTGACTCGCATAATTGGAGTTGGTTGAAGCACCCATGCCAAACACAAGATCACGAATCTTTACGTCAAGATTTAACGCTCCGGCTGAGCCAATCCGCATAATGTTCTGCACATCAAAAAAGTGAAACAGTTCATAGCTGTAAATCCCAATACTCGGCATTCCCATTCCGCTGGCCATTACACTTACTTTGACATTATTATAGGTTCCCGTATACCCTTGAATTCCACGAATATTATTCACCAGTTTTGCGTCAGTTAAGAACGTTTCCGCAATAAATTTTGCACGAAGCGGATCTCCAGGCATAAGAACCGTCTGACCGAACGCATCCTTTGGAGCATTGATGTGAGGGGTTTGAATCATTGACATAGTATTCCTCCTGATTTGTACGAAATTTCTTTATATAACTGAAAGTAGCATACATCAATTCACACAATTTGTCAAGGTATCCGCTGAATAATCAGATATTTCTTGTATCTGATTGAAATATCTGGTATAATATAATCCACACAAATGATCGACGTATTTAACAGATTTACGAATAGTCCGACAGCAAACCGGACACGATAACAGTAAAGGAGATGGATATTATGTTAGAACAGATTGATTTATCGAAGAAAATCTCCCAACAGGAGTTCAAAAAGAACATCGAACCACTGGCAAATCAGCTTGCTTCCCTGCAAAGAGAATGCCGATCCAGAAACATTCCTGTCATGATTATCTTTGAAGGGTTCAGTACATCCGGAAAAGGAACGCTTATTAATCAGCTGATTGAACCGCTTGATCCCCGTGGCTTTTCTGTTTATGCAATTAACAGCGAATCAGAAGAAGAAAAACGCCGCCCATTTTTATGGCGTTTCTGGACAAAAACACCGGAAAATGGCAGAATTGCGATTTTTGACCGCAGCTGGTACCGACGTGTTCTTGTCGACCGCTTTGAACAAACGACACCGGAATCACAGATTTCCGATGCCTATCAGGAAATTGTAAATTTTGAGCAGCAGCTGACAGACGGAGGAACCGTAATCATTAAGTTCTTTCTCGTTATCACAAAAAAGGAACAGAAAAAACGGATGGAAAAGCTGCTTGAATCCAAACAGACCGCATGGAGAGTTACCGATTCAGACAAAAAGCGTCAGAAACATTTCAAGGAATACCGGGTTATGGCAGAGGAAATGCTACAGAAAACAGATACTGCATTCGCTCCGTGGACGATCGTCGAAGCAATGGATAAAGAATATGCATCGATTAAAATCATGTCAGAAGTTGTTAGCCGCCTGGAAAAACAAATTACCCGGAAGAAAGAAAATCCAGACGAGGCATCACAGAAAACGAACGGAAATTCCGACAGAAACGAGCTGAAATCTTCTGCTCTGAGTCAGGCAGACCTTTCACGCTCCTGCTCAAAAGAAGAATACCAGGAGAGACTGAAAAAACTTCAAAGCCGACTGACCCTTCTTCACAGCGCGCTTTACCGGAAAAAAATTCCTGTAATCCTTGTCTTTGAAGGATGGGATGCCAGCGGCAAAGGAGGAGCGATCAGGCGTCTGACACAGGCACTTGATCCAAGAGGTTACCAGGTCAATCCAACGTCATCACCAAATGACATCGAAAAAGCGCACCACTATCTTTGGCGTTTCTGGAGGAACATGCCCAAAACCGGTCATATTGCCATTTTTGACCGCAGCTGGTACGGACGAGTCATGGTTGAACGAATTGAAGGCTTCTGTTCTACGGACGAGTGGAAACGTGCTTACCGGGAGATAAATGACATGGAAGCTCATCTTGCACATTCCGGTTCCATCATCCTGAAGTTCTGGATGCAGATTGACAAAGAGGAACAGGAGCGCCGATTCCATGAACGGATGGAAAATCCGCAAAAGCAATGGAAAATAACCGATGAAGACTGGCGTAATCGGTCCAAATGGGATCAGTACGAACTGGCCGTTGATGAAATGCTGATTCGTACGTCAACCACATATGCTCCCTGGATCATTGTTGAAGGGAATAATAAATATTATGCACGGATCAAGGTTTTGGAAACTGTCATCCGCGCAATGGAGGACCGGTTAAAAAGCGATTAATCGGCTGAAGGAAAGCCGGTTGCGTTTCTTTCTCAGTCGGATGCAGACTGCCACTGGATTACCGGAACGGCCACAGGAAGCGGTTCCGGTTCGGTGTCTTCCGTTGGAAGCGTTTCGTTGTAATAACTGATCATCAGATAGTTTCCGGCTACAATCCGGTCGTCTTTCAGATGATTCATCTGCATCAGTTCACAGACATACTCTTCTGTTGACTGGCAATCGCTGTTCTTGTAACGCTCTGCGATGGTCCACAGGGTATCTCCGTACTGGATTTCAATACTTGTAAACAGTTTTTGACGATCCTGCCTTCCCCGAAGACCATCTGCGTGAGCAACGCAGATTCCTCCGTAAACAATTATTATCAGCAGTACCAGAAGAAAAAAGAGAATAACAAAACGGTTTACCGGGGTCTTTTTTGATTTCAGGCATCTCATGGCATTTCCCTCCCATTGCAGTTTTTCCAAACAGCCGTTCCGGAACAACTGTTCTTGACAACTAAGTGCATTATACATTGCGAACACTCGTTTGTCAATAGTTTTACCCGAAAAATTAGAACACATTTTCGCAAACTTTTGTTTGCATTTTCTTTCAATATGTGCTATACTACTGATAAGAAGTCAGAGTGCCGTTATTCGATGCTTCTGACCAGAAAGGAGAAACCGGTTCTGTTAAATCAAACAGAAACAGGGTGTCCATCCCCTGTCCGGAGAATAATTTATGGCATACGGAAAAATTACCACTAAGCAGCGTGAAATACTTGAATATCTGAAACAGCAGGTTTTACTGAAAGGCTATCCACCGTCTGTCCGTGAGATCTGTGACGCGGTTCAGTTAAAGTCAACGTCCTCTGTTCACGCCCATCTTGAAACGCTGGAACGCAATGGCTATATCCGAAAGGATCCAACCAAACCCCGTGCGATTGAAGTCATTGACGACAGTTTCAACACATTTCGCACGGAAGTTGTCAGCATTCCTGTCGTTGGTCAGGTGGCTGCTGGTCAGCCTATCCTTGCTCTCGAAAACATTGAATCCTATTTCCCGATTCCAGCTCACATGATTCCTGCCGGAAAAGAACTCTTTATTCTGAACGTGAAAGGCGACAGCATGATAAACGCCGGAATCTACAACGGCGATCAGCTCGTAATTCAGCGTCAGAATACTGCAGAAAACGGAGACAGGATTGTTGCTCTGATCGATGATTCTGCAACAGTCAAAACCTTTTACAAGGAAAACGGACACTATCGTCTGCAGCCGGAGAACGATTCCATGGAACCCATTATCGTTGATAAACTGGAGATCATCGGTAAAGCAATCAGTCTGTTCCGCCCCCGTGTTCTCTAATCGGATTCTTTTCCTCAAATTCCAACCAGGCAAATACATAAAAACACACGAGATTCCTTTCAAGTTCCAATAACCGATTGAAAACTTCAAAGATAATCCCGTGTGTTTTTTCTGTGATTTCTGTCGTCTTCCAGAGACGCAGTCCATTCAGTCTTTCTCCTGCATCAACTCTTCCTTCTGCACCTGGCGTCCGTCTCTCCAAAGACGTTCCAGATCGTAGAACATGCGGTCTTCCCTGCCGAATATGTGAACAACAATATCCTGATAATCCATCAGAATCCAGCTTCCGCTTTGATATCCTGTAATCGACTTGCAATGATATCCGGCTTTCAGCATTTCCTCTTCCACATTATCAGCCATTGCCTGCACCTGATTCTTGTTTTCACCGTCGGCAATCATAAAGCAGTCTGCCAGAACTGATATTTTTTCAATATCTATTACACTGATCCGGTTTGCTTTCTTTTCATCAAGCGCATCATATATAATTTTCGCCTTCTCTTTATTCATTCACAGGTGATCCTTTCACTAAGTTGCGATAGTACAGGCAGGCTTTCTCGGTCATGCCGTCGATCGTCCCGCCTTTCTTTTTCAGATAAGCCAGTGTATCCTCCATGATGATCCAGACAGCCCGGTCAATGTCTTCAAACGCCACTTTTCTGACCAGAGGCAGATTTGAAGCCTTATCGCGTCTGGGTTCAATATAGTCTGCCACAAAAATAATCTTTTCAATCATCGACATTGCAGGCTTTCCTGTTGTATGATTCAGAATTGCATTAATAATCTCCATGTCTTTGATCTTATATTTATCCATTGCAAGGAATGCACCCAGCTTTGCATGGAGAAGAGACGGATTTGCAAGTTCCGTATCCGTAATGCTGATATTGTATTTCCGACAGCGCTCTACCTTCATGTCATCCGGAAGATATTTTGCACAGTCATGAAGCAGTCCGGCAACTTCAGCCTGATACAGATCCGCACCATAGCGCATGGCAAGGCATGTGGCAGTATATGCGACTCCCAGTGTATGTTCAAAGCGGTCTTCGTCCAGTTTTTTCTTTAATCGCTTACGAATGTATAAAATGTTGTCCATCATAATGACTGTTCCCTGCTTTCTTTCGCGTTTTCTAAACCTGCGTCCTGGTATAGTCCATTTTCCCGGATATAATCTGCAACTGCTTTTGGAACATATGAGGTTATATCCATCCCTTTCCGGACCATTTGACGGATCATCGTTGATGATACATCTACCTGCGGATGGGAAAGAAGCCGGATTCTCGCTCCAAACATCTCTGACAGTTCATGAATCTTCTGTTCCGACTGCGCTCTGCTTTGTGTTTCACGCATAACTGCCAGAATCTTTGCATGAGAGAAAATTTCCTGAGGGCAGTACCAGCGTTCCATGTAATCAAGCGAATCAGCCCCGACGATATAATAAAACTGATCATTCGGATACTTCTGTGTCAGAAGCTTCAGAGTAACTGCAGTATAGGTATTTCCCTCCCGATCCAGTTCGATTCTTGAAAAACGTCCCCAGGGATCGGCTGCGGCTGCCAGCTCTGTCATCCGACCTCTGTGCTCCTTCTCTGTGACTGCCTGCATCCCCTGTTTATAGGCGGGAGTTCCGGTCGGAATGTACCAGATTTCATCAAGCCCGGCTTCCTGACGGGCTGCATTTGCCATCATCAGATGGCCATTATGGATCGGATCAAAGGTTCCGCCCAGAATTCCAATTCTTCTCATCAACACTCACCTTACGGAAGAATGATCTTGCGCTTATTCTCCTGTTTTGCAGGACGGTACAGTACGATCATTTTTCCAATTACCTGTACAACCTGTGCATGGGTACGCTCTGCGAGCACAGGCGCAATCTCCGTTCCGTCATCCAGACAGTTCTTCAGCACATGAATCTTTATCAGTTCACGGGCTTCCAATGCTTCATCCACTGACTTTGTAACATCCGGGGTTAATCCGGATTTTCCAATCTGAAGAATTGCATTCATATCCATTGCAAGCCCCTTCAGATATGCTCTCTGCTTACTTGTCATAATCTTCCTCACCTTTATTTATAGTAATCAAACTGATGCCCATACATTTTTACCGTATCGCCATCCTGAATACCTGCATCCTCCAGATCCTTCAGGATTCCGCTTTCCTTCAGGAATCTCTGGAAGAACGCAAAGCCTTTCTCAGAATCCAGATTGGTATAGCCCAACATTTTTTCAATTCTCGGCCCTTCTACACGGAATACGTTCTCCTCCTCGTGTTCAACCGTATAGGGGAGAGTGCTTCCAGCATCAATCTGCGGAATGTATTCTCTCTCGAATACAACAGGCGACGGATCCAGTGTGTCAAGAATCTTGCTGACATCATACAGCATTTCCTTCAGTCCCTGATTGGTTGCCGCAGAAATCCGGTATACCTTTACTCCCTTCGGTTCATAGAATTTGCGGATCCGTTCCACCGGATCTTCCTCTCCGTCCTCCAGATAAATCGCATCCGTTTTGTTCGCAGCAATCACCCATGGACGTTTCAGCACCTCCGGATTGTAACGTTCAATCTCCTGATTGATGGTCTCAATATCTTCAATGGGATCTCTTCCTTCCGTAGAAGCAGCGTCCACTACATGAATCAAAACTTTGGTTCGTTCGATATGCTTTAAGAACTGGAAACCAAGTCCCGCTCCCTCAGACGCACCTTCAATAATGCCTGGAATATCTGCAACAGCGAATCCACTGATGCCAGGCAGGTCAACGATTCCAAGGTTCGGATCAATCGTTGTAAAGTGGTAGTTCGCAATTTTCGGCTTTGCATTGGAGATCATGGAAAGAATCGTTGATTTACCAACATTTGGATATCCTACCAGTCCAACGTCTGCGATCACCTTCAGTTCCAGGCGAACCCACTGTTCGATGCCTGGCTGTCCAGGTTTTGCGTACTGAGGAACCTGCATGGTTGCAGTTGCAAAATGCATGTTTCCGATGCCGCCTTTTCCGCCTTTCAGGATGACCTCACGCAGATTGTCACCGGACATGTCCGTAATTACTTTACCGGTCTCATCGTCACGGACAACCGTTCCCTCCGGTACTTTAATGATCAGATCTTCACCATCCGCACCGTGGCAGCGTTTCTTTCCGCCTTCTTCACCGGATTTTGCAACGTATTTCCGGATGTGACGGAAATCATTCAGCGTATTGAGTCCCTTATCGACTTCAAAAATAATATCTCCGCCTCTTCCTCCGTCACCGCCGTCCGGACCTCCGGCCGCTACAAACAGTTCACGGCGGAAGCTGACATGGCCGTCTCCGCCCTTACCTGACTTAATAAATATCTTTGCGCTATCTATAAACATTTCATGCCTCACTTTCGTTTCAGAACGGCACACAGTCGTCTGATGAGTGCGCAAGCGCCCTCGCCCGACTCGCTGCTCGCGTAAAAAGAAGGCCGTTGCAAATCGCAGCGGCCCCACTTTCATTGATTATTCAGCTTTCGGATATACAGAAACCTGCTTCTTGTCTCTGCCCTTTCTCTCGAAACGAACAACACCATCTACCTTTGCAAACAGAGTATCGTCTCCGCCGATACCTACGTTTACACCCGGATGGATATGAGTTCCACGCTGTCTGTAAAGAATGTTACCAGCTAATACGAACTGTCCGTCTGCTCTCTTTGCACCAAGTCTCTTGGACTCAGAATCACGGCCGTTCTTTGTAGAACCAACACCCTTTTTATGTGCAAATAACTGAAGATTTAACTTGAACATAACCTACACCTCCTTAAATCGGATCTTTAAATATCGTTTGCCATAAGCTTCCACAATGTCCTGAAGTCCAAGAACCATGGAATCCAACAGCAGTTTTGATTCCGCACTGATCCCATCCGGAAACTCTACTTTCAAATAACCGTCTTCTCCCATTTCACCGCAGATGGAATCATCTGTGAAACGCTCAATGGAATTGGCAGTATTCTGAGTCAGAACGGAAACGGAAGCACAGATAATATCTTTGCCCGCTTCTTCATATCCGGCATGTCCGCTTACTGTGTAGCCACGGTAAGACTGGTTGGAATCGCGAAAAACAGTAACCTGAATCATAAGAAATTAAGCGTTGATCTTCTCAATCTTAAGCTCTGTGTAAGACTGTCTGTGACCATTCTTCTTATGATAGCCGGTCTTTCTCTTGTACTTGTATACAATAACCTTCTTCGCACGGCCATCACCGATTACAGTTGCAGTTACAGTAGCTCCCTCAACGGTCGGAGTTCCAATCTTTAACTCACCATTGTTTACAGCTAATACCTGCTCAAAGTTATAAGTTGCTCCAGCTTCTACTCCAAGCTTTTCAACACGAATGATATCGCCCTCGGCTACCTTGTACTGCTTGCCACCTGTTGCAATAATTGCGTACATCATAGCACCTCCTATTATCATTACTCGCCAATTTTGGTGCCTGCCGATGGGCAGAACTTGAACCTAATTGTGCGGCACACTCACTGAGTATAACATTTTTCCATTTTGTTGTCAACTGCTTTTTCAAGAATATTTCTTTTTTTTCATCTGCTGTGCAATCAGGCATCTATCGAACTAACGACAGATGCCTGATTGAAAACACATTGGTAAGAATTATTTTACATTTACAGAAATTCCTTCCAAAGCAAACGCTCCTGTCTTGTCATATACATAAACATGGGTCAGATATTCTCCCTTATTTCCTTTATGACTTGACACTGGAACATAGAAGGTTGCAGTATTTCCGCTTACCTTTGCGACATGCCAGATCAGATCATCCTGACCATTCCGCACACTCCAGGAAGGCATCTGTACCTGTTTTACACCTGCAGGTGCGCTGAATTCAACGGTTACACGATACCCATTGGAAGAAACCTCTGTCGCTTTCACACTCTTAATCGTCGGGATACCGGAGCTGGACGAGGAAGATCCTCCCGTTGAAGGTACGGTGACATTGGTTCCGTCAATTACATGCTTTCCTGCCTTATCATACAGATAAACGTGAGTTGTGTAAGTGCCGGTCTCGTTCTTATGGCTGGAAGCAGATACATAGAACGTTGCTTTATTTCCGCTGATGGATGCTTTATGCCAGATTAAATCATCCTGACCGTTCTTTACGGTCCAGGTCGGCATCGTTACCTCTTTCACCCCGGCAGGAGCTTCCAGTTCGGCAGTTACACGATAGCCTTTGGATGTCAGCTCCGAAATTTTTATACTTTTAATCTGAAGCGTTCCGCTTGCCGAACCCGATGAACTGTCATTTTCTTCTGATGAAGAATCGCTTTCTTTATTTGGTACAGAAATTTCCTTTCCGTCCAGAACATATTTGCCGGTTTTATCATAGAGATAAACATGAGTCATGTAACGGCCAGTCTCATTTTTATGGGAGGATACCGGTACATAGAAGGTTGCCTTATTTCCACTGACTGTCGCCTGATGCCAGATCAGATCATCCTGACCATTTTTTATCGTCCAGGTCGGCATCGTTACTTCTTTTACACCATTCGGCGCCTCGATTTCAGCCGTAACACGGTAGCCCTTACTAGTCAGGTCAGAAATGGTAATGCTCTTAATCTGCAGTTTTCCTGACGTTGTACTTCCGCCTGAGGTTCCTCCTCCGGAAGACGCTGGAACCTGGATTTCTGTTCCATCCAGAACGTGCTTACCTGATTTATCATAGAGATAAACATGGGTGATATAGGTTCCCTTTTCATTTTTATGAGAGGATACCGGTACATAGAAGGTTGCCTTATTTCCACTGACTGTCGCTTTATGCCAGATCAGATCATCCTGACCGTTTTTCACCGTCCAGGTCGGCATGGTTACTTCCTTGACACCGTTTGGCGCTTCAATCTCCGCTGTTACCCGATAACCGCTGGATGTCAGTTCGGTAATGGAAATTCCCTTGATCTGCAGCTTCTTCTCCGGTGCTGCAGGCGGAGCCGGAACCGTAATTGAGGTTTCTTTTGAAGCCTGCTGTCTCAGCATATCACGGACATATACATGAGTCACATAAGTTCCGCTTTCATTTTTATGATCCGCAGCATTAACATAGAAAGTTGCCGTGTTTCCGGTAACTGTCGCTTTATGCCAGATCAGATCATCCTGATCATTTTTCTTTGTCCATGTCGGCATCGTCACTTCCGAGATTCCTGCAGGAGACTTGATTGTTACTGTTACCCGATAACCGCTGCTCGTTACGTCAGAAATTTTCAGGTTTGTAATCTCCGGTACAAGCTTTTCCTTCTCTGTATCTTCCGGAATGTCTACTTCGACATTTCGAATGACATAATTGCCCGCCTTATCACGAACATAAATATGAGTAAAGTAATGACCTGCTTCCTCTTTATGTTCTGATGTTTTTACATAAAACGTCGCAGTATTGCCTGAAACAGCAGCCTGATGCCAGATCAGATCATCCTGCCACTCATTCTCCGTCCAGGTTGGCATTTCAACATGAGAAATTCCGTTGGGACAGCGGAACGTACAGGTAACCGTATAGCCAAGTGCAGATACATTAGTCACACTTGCTGAAGTAATCTCAGGTAATGAGGATGGTACGGTTGCGGAAATTGCAATAATCTTCTGAACACCAGCGTTATCTTTTACATATGCATGACATGCATATTCGCCGCCATTGTTTTTATGATTTGCAGTTGAAATATGTACAGTTGCCACACCGTTGGCAAAAGTTATTGGATACCATACCAGATCATCCTGACCATTCTGAGTAGACCACACCCCTACTTTTGAAGCTGCCATTCCATGGTCACTTGATGCTTCCACTTTTAAAGTGAATCCTGATGTGCTGATATCCGTTGCATAGATGTTTGAAATCACCAGTGCTTCAGTGATTCCTTTAATTGTTACATCCAGTAAATATTCTTCTGAAGCAATTCCTTCACTGGTATAAGCAATCATCTTTACTTTATATGCTCCGGTTTTTCCGCCAAATGAAGCGGTCGAAAAATGGGCAGTTGCTGTATTTCCTGTAATTACGCCTGTCTGAGTCACCGCTGACTCGGCACCGGAAACGATATTCCATGCACAAATATCAACCCGGGCAGGTTTTTCCGTTCCAGATACATTACAAGATACATCAAACCCACTGACTGAAACATTTTTAGCACTTGCATCTACAATTTGAATTGATGGGGTCTCCTGCTTTGAAATTTCAGTTGCCATGCAGAAATCTGAGACTGTAAATGATCCATTCTGCCATGTCTCAGTTCCATCTTGCTGCACCCATATCTGAATCTCTGTTACATTTGATTTTCCATTCCATGCGGAAAGGTCTGCGTACAATATCTGAGACACATTTTTCTGTACAGGAATCTCCGTTTCATATACACTCTTTCCACTTGTAAAACGCATTCTTACACGCAGATTTTGATTTTCACCTGCTGTTCCGGCAAATTGAAAGCCAAAAATACTTTTTTCTGAGAAATCAAGTTTTCCATTCCATACAATACCGGTGTACGCGTAAGGACTGTTTGTTCCTGCCTCAACAGTAACTGAATTACCGTTGCTGCTGAAATCTTTGACAAGATACTGCGGAGTCCAATTTAGTTCCAGCGCATTTGCCCCATTGAATGCATCTGCGTATCCACCAGTTCCCTTTGTCTCAGTACGGTTTTTTGATGACATTACCGTTCCATAGATGCCAGAGAAAGAAGACAGGCCAACCAATGAAGCTAACGAATCTGTATAGTCGAATGAATGGGCGGTATCAATATATTTCCATACAGTCCATGCCGGTTTTTTTGCAAACGTAAATAAGTCTTTATTGGTATTGTCATACCACATACCCTGATAAAGACCATATTGATATTCAAGCGCAGCATCTTTCTGACGCATTGCAATGAATGCCTGAATGTATGGGTTTGCCTCTGTCACATAATATGCATATGCATACGCAGCAGCCTGCTTCCATTCTACATTACCCTGACTGGCAGAATGAGAGGTATATCCCTGTTCAGACAGAATAATTTTCTTAACGTTTCCATCCGGATCACGAAGCTGTGCTTTTTGCATATAATTTGTCAAAACAGAAAGATTTTTCATGGAAATAAAACCAGCAGTCTCACTTTGCTCTGCATGATCATTCCACCATTCCACTTCTGTCAGCGGATTCGCATATGGGTGGAATGCGATTCCCCAGAAAATGTCGCCTTCCGCTTTCATATATTGATTTACCAGATCAACCATTTTCTTGCCGTCATACCGCTGCGAATTGGCTGAATTATTCCAGAACATGTCAAGCGGCATATAAACTCTTGCATGCGCACAACTACTCTTAACTGCCTGATAGGTAATTCTCAGCATATTTGCATAAATCAACGCATACTCTTCTACTGGCTGATGGCCCGTATAGTTCCAGGATGTATCTGCATTTACTTCATTACTGACAATCCAGTTTGAAATATGTCCGTATGCATTATCGCTGCGACCATATCGTTCACCAAGAAAATGCAGAACAGCCGATACACATTCAATTCCTTCCTGTGTAACAACGTTCCATCCATGATAACTTCCAACGGATTCACTTATTCCCGGGAAGGAAAAATCGTCACTTCCTGCACCGGGTCTTACCAGCAGAATAGCCGTTACAACCACATTATTTTTCTGCAGCGTAGTAAGCGTTGTATCAAGATATTCAAGATAGCTTGCAGAAAACTCATATGAATTTCCATTGTATGCATATGGCACACCGCTTCCATCCAATAAATCATTAACCAATACATTTACAGTCACATGACTTATTCCAAGTTCATCAATATCTGCACCCCAATATGCTTCTGCATGCAGTCCCTTTTTGCTGTATGCCGTCGGAAAAGCCGACTGATTTGCTGCCAACGCTTCCGGATTGGTGATAAATCTTCCATTACTTAACGCATGGTAATCGCCATTCCTGAACTTGACGCCGACAAAAAACTTCGAATACAGTCTGTTTTCTGCTGTGTTATTGTTCAGCGGTACTGTAAAGCGGAACGTCTCACTCTGATCAATTGTTGCAATCGGTTCACTTTCGCTGTCGATCCCGTTCTCATACATCTCTTCTTCGAACAGATAAAATTCTTTATTCCAGGTTGTAAATCTGGTATTTATTTTGCCGTCAATAACAACCGAATCGCCGCTGATCTTACAGGAAGTAATTTCCATAATTGATGTAACATCGCCAAGATCAAGAAGCATTGGTCCAGAAAGAATTGCTTCGATGTCATCCTCAGGAATCGACTCTTCTGTCATTTCTTCTGACGTTTCCTCAAACGATTCCTCTGTGGACTCTTCCACGTTTTCTTCCGTTGTTTCCTCTTCCTGAGTTTCCACTGTAGCAGCTTCTGTTGTTTCCTCTGCCGTAGTTTCTTCTGCAGTTGCTTCTGTCGTCACCTCCGCCGGGGGGTCCTCTGCTGTAACTTCTGTCGTTTCCTTCGCAGTGGTTTCCTCTTCAGCAGCTTCTGTCGTTTCCTCTGCCGGAGTTTCTTCTGCAGTTGCTTCTGTCGTCACCTCCGCCGGGGGGTCCTCTGCTGTAACTTCTGTCGTTTCCTTCGCAGTGGTTTTCTCTTCAGCAGCTTCTGTCGTTTCTTCCACCTGAATTTCCTCTGATGCAGCTTCTGTTGCTTCTTCCGGAATTTCTGCAGTAACAGCTTCTGTCGTTACTTCCGTCTGGATTTCCTCTGTTACAGCTTCCGTCGTTGCTGCCGGGTTTCCCTCCGTAACAGCCGAAATTGCTTCCTCAGTCCTGTTTTCTTCCAAAACCGCTGCAGTCACACCTGGACCGTTTTCCGCCAAACCAGCTGCCATTTCAGTAGTTTCCACAACACCGACTTCTTCTGCAGTCACCGCAGCTATTGTTTCTTCCACCTTGATTTCTTCTTGGCCTTCTGCTGTTTCAGCCAGGCATGGTGAAACTCCATTCACCAGTATCAGCGAAGCCGTAAGAAGCATGGCAAGCAGCTTTTTCTTTATCCGTTTCAAAATCTGATTCCCCCTCATACAATCTTTCGAATTCCTTCGAAATTGAGATTTAATCATTATACCGAATTCCATCTGAAAATACAATGCCATTTCCAGATTTTTTTAAGGCAATTCTTTCCAGCGAATCCTTCTGCCCATTTCTCAGCGGGATGCCATTCGATAGATTTCGGCCACATCTTCACTTTTCAGTGCTCTGACGGTTCCAACAGTTCTCTTTCCCCAGAAACAGCACTTTTCTGCCATGTCAAGAATCTGCTCCTCTGTCGGATGGATACCAAGCTCTTCCAGACTGGCCGGCATTCCAATCTTACGATAAAACGCTTCCATCGCTTCGATGCCGCGCAGCGCAGTCTGTTCGTCACTTCCCTGATTCTCTACCTGCAGAACACGTTCTGCCAGCATTGCGAACCGCTTCGGGCATTCCTTATAAACATATCGTGCCCAGCTTCCCCAGACAGCAGCCAGCCCGGCGCCATGTGCGACATCAAACATACCGCCCAGCTCATGCTCAATCTGGTGGGATGCCCAGTCTCCCCCGCCGGTACCGCAGCCGGTCAGCCCGTTGTGCGACAGACTTCCTGCCCACATCACTTCCGCTCTGGCTTCGTAATTGCATGGATCCTGTTTCAGGACAAGAGCCTGCTCCATCACATTCCGCAACAATGTTTCACTGATACCATCCGTCATTTCCATGTTTTCCTCACGGTTCAGATAACGCTCCATGGTATGCATCATAATATCAACACAGCCGCTCTGAGTCTGATAATCCGGAAGGGTATAGGTAAGCTCCGGATTCATGACTGCAAACCGGCAGCGGCAATAATTGCTGTTGCATCCGCGCTTCATCCAGCCATCCTCGTTCGTAATAACGGAAGAATCGCTCATTTCACTGCCGGCAGCGGCAATCGTCAAAACAGCACCAATGGGAAGACATCCTTCCGGAGCTCTTTTCTTTGTATAGAAATCCCAGACATCTCCGGTATTTGCTGTGCCATAGCCAATTGCCTTCGCTGAATCGATGACGCTTCCGCCTCCGACTGCAAGAATAAAATCCACATGCTCCTTTCTGCACAATTCAATTCCTTCGCGTACTTTGGAAAGACGCGGATTCGGCACAACACCGCCAAGAGAAACATAGCGAATCCCTGCCTGATCCAGTGACTGCGTGATCCGTTCAAGAAGGCCGGAGCGAATCACGCTTCCGCTTCCATAATGGACAAGCACGCTTTTACACTTCTGTTCTTTTACCAGCTCACCAACTCTGCATTCCGCATCTTTGCCAAACACAACCTTTGTCGGAGTATAATACTCAAAATTCCGCATAACATTCTCCCATTTATAAATACAACATTGTTACATGCCTGATTTCAACAACATACTGATGTCTTCATCTGTTACAGTGCTCTGTCATCTTCCGCTTCCGCTTTTTCTTCCTTCTGCGGAATCACCTTTTCTATCCACGCAGCAGCACCGGCCGGACCGGCACACTGCATAAAGTTTTCTCTCATTTCCATCGCATTCTTTTTATACTGCGGATTCTTGATCACTTCCTGAACTGCTTTTTTCAGCGTTTTCACTGACGCACGTTTGATGCGCACGCCGGTGCCAAGCTCTTCTGCACGATGAGCCACTGCATATTCTTCCGAATGCTGCGGGAAAAGTACCATGGGAACACCCAGATAAAGACTTTCCTGAACACTGTTCATTCCGCAGTGCGTTACAAACACATCGGATTTTGCAAGCACTTCCAGCTGATTCACATAAGGAAGCACGGTGAAATATGCCGGAATCTCACCAAGTTTAGACAGATCCGTATTCTTTCCAACGGACAGAACCACCTGACAGTCTATTTCAGAAAATGCCTTGATACAATTCCGATAAAATTCGATGTTGTTATTCAGAACCGTTCCCAGGGAAACATAGATCTGAGGACGTTTTTTTCTCGCGGATGTCGGACAGATCGGCACAATTGACGTTTCTGCCACAGACGGCCCGGCAAACAGATAGCGTTTTGAAAACGTCTCTGCCATAGGCTGAAAACGACTGGAAGTATAGACAATTGTATTTGTTTCATTGTCATTCTGAATGATAGAAACAAAGTTCTCTATCTGGTAACCATTCTGTCTCAGATATTCCATCTTCTTTTGAATCCTCGGCATTCCCGTGAACATGCGGATAATCTCAGTAAAACTTTGTTTCATCAGCTTTGCTGTATGCTGATTAAATGCCATCGTTGTCGTTGAACAAACAAATGGGATCTGATATTTCCATGCAAACAGCTTACCCCAGAAGCAGACGGAATCGGAAATAATACAGTCAGGATGAAAGGCAGCGATGTCCTCTTTTACCAGCGGGTCCAGAGCAATCGTTGTATCTGCAACCATTTCAATCAGCGAAGCAAAATCTTTACCGACTTTTTCATCCAGATCATCCGGCGCAGGCGGCAGGTAGCTGTCACACGCAACGAACTCGGCACCTGCCGCTTCAATTTTCTCCTGAAACTCCGTGAACGAATAGTATCTGACACAGTGCCCAAGTTTAACCAGTTCTCTTACTACACCAATCGTAGGATTGGTATGTCCATGGGCGGGAATACAGAAAAACATAATGTTACTCATAGCAAACTCCTAATTCTGCAGCAAACTCAGCTGCTTTTCCAGCGTATCTTTTTCCTTCTTTCTCGTTACTTCCACCAGTCCAAGAGGAGTCATATCAATCACAGCTGTCCGGACTGGATCACTGACTGCCAGTGACCGCAGACAGGACAGCAATTCTTCCTGATGAGCCGGATCTTTCATATTGATAAAGTCAAGAATAATGATTCCTGACAGATTTCGTAAACGGATCTGTGCCATGATTTCTCTGGCAGCTTCCATGTTTGTCCGGAAAAGGAAGGCTTCCCATTCCTTCCGGTTTCCTGTCGCCTTTCCTGTGTTCACATCAACCGCCGTCAGCGCTTCCGTCTGTTCGATCACCAGATAGGCTCCCGAATTCAGCCAGACCTGTTTCTCTTTTACCTGTTCCAAAAAGAATGGAATCCGATAGCATTTTTCCAGTGACAGCAAACGGTCCTGATAGTACCTGCATGAAATCGCAGCTGTCTCAGGATATGCAAGAAGCGCCGAAGAAAGTTCATCAAACAATGTTTCATCATCGGTAACAATCTCTTCCACTCCATGCATCGGAAGATCACGAAGCGTCTGCAGATAGTCCGGCTGCGGCTTCCAGAGCCGCGTTCCGAAGCTTCGATACGGAGCCTTTTCAATAATTTCCTGCAGCTGGGTGGAAAGACGGATCATTTCCTCTTCGATTTCTTCACGGGATGCTGTCGCTGCATTTGTCCGAAGAAGAATCCCAAAGCCATCCGGCAGTCGGTGCCTGAAAGCTTTTTTCATGGTATCACGCCAGGATTCATCGGTAATCTTTTTGGAAAAGTAAATTCCTTTTTCCGGATACATGACAACTCCATAGCGTCCGCCAATCTGAAGAACACCCCGCGCAACCGGATCCTTGGTTTTCATAGCATCCTTCTCAATCTGAACCAGGATCTCATCACCTGCCGTAAACAATCCGGCCCGCTGTCTGCGGCAGAAAACAGGTTCTGCTGCTCCTGCCAGGGAATAATAGCAGGTACGGTCTCCAATGCTTAGAAACGCGGCCCGAAGTCCCGATACCAGATTTTCAATTCTGGCAACATAGATGCTTCCGACAAGGCTGTCTTCCCGATTATCAACCCGGCACTCAATCATTCGGTTTGAATCCATCAGGCAGCCAAGAACTGCCTGATTCTTTTTCAGAAACACCCACTTGCTCATTGGATCACTGCTCCAATCTCACGAAGCGGTACAAGATTCCGTTTTCCTTCCTCCGAAGAAACATTGGTATAGGTTTCCAACCGGCTGATAAACAGATCGTTTTCCGGATAGGTAAGTCCAGCCGCATCATGGTAGGCGGCAAGAACCAGTTCCGGTTTCAAATTATCAACACTGCCTGTACACACCTGAAGGAAAACAGCCGGCTCGTCCCCTTTTTGCAGCTTATATTCATAGATCAGTGGACGGATATCAAGCTCACGGCTTCCCTTCTTTGTTTTTTTCTCAATGAGAATCGACTCATTCTGTAAAAAGCGTTCCAGACCATCCAGGTATTCATCCATATTCTCAGGTCCCTTTCCGGCACGAAACGTAAGGCAATAGTCCGCTGCAGCCACACTGCTCATCGCGTTTGGTGCGTCATCTGGAATCTGTCTCCAGTCAATAATTTCCATTCCCGGAACCATTGCACGATTCAGTTTTTCGATCATCTCCGCGCTGGAACCGCTTTCATAGACCTCCAGATCCGCATATTCCGCTCCGCTTTCAATTCCTACGCCAAGAGGAGCCGCAAAGGACAGGATTGGATGGGGACTGAATCCCTTTGTAAACACCATCGGTACTTCGGCACGGCGAAGCGCTTTCTGAAAATACCGCATCACATCCAGATGACCGATATAAAGCATTCTTCCATATTTAGCAAACTGCATTCGTATTTTCAAAGCAGACACCTCCTCCAAACTTCATCGCGCCGCAGCCGGAACAGCCCTGACGGCAGTTTCTTGTTGTTTCTTCTTTCTGCGCTTTTAACCATTCACGCTTGAAAAACTCCTTGGTAACACCGGTATCAATGAAATCCCACGGAAACAGCTCGTCCAGATCACGCGGACGTGTCGTATAGAAATCCATGGAAACGCCGCATTCTTCAAAGGTATCCACCCAGACTTTGTAATCAAAGTTCTCCGTCCATGCATCAAACAGGACACCCTTTCGGTATGCTGCCTCAATCACGTCTGCTACCTTTCTGTCACCGCGCGCAAATACGCCTTCCAGAACAGTCACATCCGCTTCATGCCAGTTATATTTCAGACTCTTCTGATTCAGCTGTTCCCGCATGGTATGGTTTACCACGCGGGCCATGCCAAGGTATTCAGATGGTGTGTGCATGGTTGCCCACTGCAGAGGAGTAAACGGCTTGGGAATAAAGAAGGACGTGCTGATTACAATCTGACACTTTCCGTTTCTCTTATCCTTCGGAATCTGATAATAGCGTTCTGCAATTTTCTCTGCCAGCAGCGGAATTCCTCTGCGGTCTTCATCCGTCTCTGTAGGCAGGCCAAGCATAAAATACAGCTTCACATGGTTCCAGCCGGCATCAAAGGCTTCTCCAGCGCCCTGCAGAATCACTTCCTCTGTCAGTCCTTTGTTGATTACGTCACGAAGCCGCTGTGTTCCCGCCTCCGGTGCAAAAGTAAGACTGCTCTTTTTCACATCCTGAACCTTGCTCATCACATCCAGCGAAAACGCGTCAATTCGAAGAGACGGAAGCGAAATGTTGATGTTTTTCTTCCTGCATTCTTCAATCAGGAAGTTCACCAGCTCCGGAAGACAGGAATAGTCACTGGAACTGAGCGAGCTTAACGAGATCTCCTCATGACCGGTGTTCGCCAGCATCGTAACAGCCAGTTCCTTCAGCCGCTCCACATCACGTTCACGGACCGGACGGTAAATCATTCCAGCCTGGCAGAACCGGCAGCCGCGGATGCAGCCGCGCTGAATTTCCAGAACAACACGATCCTGTACCGCACGGATATGGGGAACAAGCGGCTTCTCCGGATACACGGCAGACGTCATGTCCATTACCACTTCCTTCGTAATGGTCGGCTTTGCGTGAACATTATTTGGCGTAAAGGATTTCAGCGTTCCATCCTCCTTATATTCCACATCATAGAACTGAGGAACATAAATACCGGGGATTTCCGCTGCCATCTCCAGAAACTCTTTTCTGGAACCGCCGGACTGCTTCCATGTCTTATATGCTTCCAGAAGAGCATCGTACTGCGTCTCTCCCTCCCCCATGTAAAACAGGTCAAAAAACGGTGCGATCGGCTCCGGATTATAGGTACAGGGGCCGCCTCCGATCACAAATGGATCCTCGAGTGTCCGGTCTTTGGCACGAAGCGGGATCTTACTCAGATCAATGATCTGCAGAACATTGGTATAGCACATTTCGTACTGCAGGGTAATTCCAAGAAAATCAAAGGAGCGGACTGGATCCTGAGACTCAACAGCAAACAGTGGAATGTCTTTCTCCCGCATGATTTTGTCCAGATCTGTCCACGGCGAATAGACACGGTCACAGTACGTGTCTTCTCTGCGGTTAAACATATCATATAAAATCTGGATTCCCAGATGAGACATGCCAATCTCATAGACATCCGGGAAACACATGCAAAAGGACACACTCACCTTCGAGCGGTCCTTATTGACAGCATTTACTTCATTGCCAAGATAACGTGCCGGTTTTTCAATCTGCAGCAGAATTTCCTCCGGAAGCGCTGTCCTGACAGGTGCTTTTTTCAATTTTGTTGTGATCATAATTTATAAATCCTCTTTCTGCTTCTATTATCAATTGGAATAAAAGAGCCATTTCTACAAATACTATTTTACCTGCTTATTCATGAAATAGCAAGCGCAATTTCATGTACAGAGCAGAATGAAAGGAACAAACAGAAACAAACGAATCGAAATTCACATAAAGAAAAGTCTGCCATAAAACTTCTTTCATGACAGACCCTTCCTTTTCTTATTCAGTAAAACCTTCTTGAATCACTCTGTAACTTTATGGAAAAAACAGGAATAAGAACCGGTATGGCAGGCGGCTCCTACCTGTGCCACCTTCGCCAGCAGCGTATCCTTATCGCAATCCGCATAAAGTGCCTTTACATACTGGTAATGGCCGCTGGTCTCTCCCTTGAGCCATCTTGATTTTCTGCTTCTGCTGTAGTAGCACATCACACCCTTCTGCGCTGTTTCTTCATAGGCAGCCTGATCCATGTAGGCAAGCATCAGCACCTGACCGGTTTTCCAGTCCTGCACAATGCATGGAACAAGACCGGCACTGTCCTTTTTCAGTTCCTCCCAGGGAATCGAAAGCGCAAACGGAACTGCTGTGTATTCATTCTGTTCTGACATCATATTTCCTTTCCGGCACAATTCTGCACATCACCCGGCGGTACATTCCGTCCGCATTACAGACTGCCTTTTGTCGAAAGCACATCAACAATTCTGGAATCCATCATCGTTGCCTGATCCAGTGCCTTGGCAAACGCCTTAAAAACACCTTCAATGAGATGATGGTTGTTTGTTCCGGCCAGCTGGCGGATGTGCAGGTTCATTCCCGCCTTATAGGAAACGGCATAGAAAAACTCCTTCACCATCTCCGTATCAAAATCCCCCACCCGATCAACCGTAAAATTCACATCAAACCCAAGGTATGGTCTTCCGGAAAGATCAATGGCACAGAGAACAAGTGCCTCATCCATGGGAAGGATCACGCTTCCATAACGGCGCATGGATTTCTTGTCTCCAACTGCCTCCGCAATCGCTTCACCAAGAACAATTCCGGTATCCTCGATGGTATGGTGGCAGTCCACATAAAGATCTCCGTCAACCTTTGCTTCCAGATTAAACAGACCATGTCTGGCAAAGCTGTTCAGCATGTGATCAAAGAAACCGATTCCGGTATCAATATTCGCAATTCCGCTTCCGTCCAGCTCCAGGTTCAGCGAAATTTTTGTTTCTTTTGTATTTCTTGTAATATCCGCAATTCGTTCCATAACAATCTCTCCACCGCTTCTTCCAATTTACACTTCAACACAGCATCTCCACCCGGCTGCCACACCGCAGACAAACCGGATCCTCAGTCTTCAAATCTCACCCGGATCGAATTTGCATGGGCAGTCAGCGACTCGCTCTCGGCAAACTGAATAATATCCTTGTGTACCGGCTCCAGTGACTCTTTTGAATAGTAAATGATGCTTGATTTTTTTACATAGGCATCAACGCCAAGAGGTGAGAAGAACTTCGCGGTTCCATTGGTCGGAAGAACGTGGTTCGGGCCTGCAAAATAGTCGCCAAGCGGCTCGGAGCTGTATTCTCCAAGGAAGATTGCTCCTGCGTTGCGAACCTTTGTCATGACCTCAAACGGGTTCGCTGTCTGAATCTCCAGGTGCTCCGGTGCAATCTCATTGACTACATCCACTGCTTCCTCCATGGAATCCACAACAAGAATGTATCCATAATTCTCAATGGATTTTTCCAGAATCTCCTTTCGGGAAAGACTCTGAATAAATTCATCCGTCAATGCGGAAACCTTTTGAGCCAGTTCTCTGCTGGTCGTTACAAGAATTGCGCAGGCCAGTTCATCGTGCTCTGCCTGAGAGAGCAGATCGGCAGCCACAAATTTCGGGTTTGCCGTATCGTCCGCCACAACCATGATCTCACTTGGTCCTGCAATGCTGTCGATGCTGACATGACCATACACGGCCTTTTTTGCCAGAGCAACATAGATGTTTCCCGGACCGACAATTTTGTTTACTTTCGGCACTGATTCGGTTCCAAAAGCCAGCGCGGCAATCGCCTGGGCGCCGCCAACCTTATAGACCTCCGTTGCACCGGCAAGATGCGCTGCAGCAAGTGTAACCGGATTCACTTTTCCATCTCTTCCCGGAGGCGTTACCATCACAATCCGCTTAACGCCTGCAACCTCGGCCGGAATAATGTTCATCAGAACGGAAGACGGATACGCCGCTTTTCCGCCGGGAACATACACGCCGACACTGTCAAGAGGCGTTACCTTCTGTCCCAGAATCGTTCCATTTTCCTGCGTATCAAACCAGCTGTACTGTTTCTGTTTCTCATGATACAGACGTATGTTGACGAGAGCCTTCTGCATAACCTTCATCAGAGCCGGATCCACGGTTGACATTGCCTCTTCAATCTCCGCATCAGTCACCCGAATGTTTGAAGCATTAATCTCTGCATGATCAAATCGACTGGTATAGTCAAACAGAGCCGCATCCTTCTCTGTTTTCACACGGTTTACAATGTCCTGCACTGCTGCCGCATACTGGTCATAGTTGTTTGGATCACGTTTTAACAGATCTGCCAGCAGATTCTCTCTGGAGGCACTGGTTAATGTAACAATTCTCATCTTTCTCCTGCCCTTCCGGATTTCATTTCCGAACATCCTTCCTATTTTTACAGACTGCTTTCGCCGTTCGATATCCGGCAAAAACGGCCCTGCTTCTCCTATCCAGGCGTTTCAGGCTTACTCAAGAAGCCCCGCGCGGAACCTTGCCAGAATCTCATTGATTCGTTCATTTTCCATCTTCATGCTGACCTGATTTACCACCACTCTTGCTGACAGCGGACAAATCTCTTCCAGCACACAAAGACCATTCTCTTTCAGTGTCGTTCCGGTCTCCACAATATCAACGATCACCTCCGATAAGCCTACAATCGGCGCAAGCTCTACCGAGCCATTCAATTTGATAATCTCCACCGTCTGGTGCTTTCTATTGTAGAAGTAATCCTTTGCAATGACCGGATATTTTGTCGCCACACGGATCAGCTCATGGTTATTCAGCAGATCACGGGCCGATTCCGGGCCGGCAACACACATGCGGCATTTTCCGATTCCCAGATCCATCACCTCATACAGGTTTCTTCCTTCTTCCATGATCGTGTCTTTTCCGACAACGCCGATATCAGCCGCTCCATATTCCACATAGGTAGGAACATCAGACGCTTTGGATAGAAAGAATTTCAGCTTCAGCTCCTCATTGACAAAAATCAGCTTTCTGCTGCTCTCATCCTTCATTTCCTCACAGGTAATACCGGACTTTTCAAGAATATCCATTGCCTTTTTTGCCAGGCGCCCTTTCGCCAGGGCAAACGTAATATATCTCATTTATACCGGCTCCTTTCCTGTCTGTGCATCCGGCAGAATGGCAGCCAGACGAACCGTCTGTTCACTTCCATCCTCCACATTGATTACCCGCACCGTTTCCCCGGTTTCGTCAATGTAGAAAATTCCGCCGATTCCGCTTCTCTTTGCATAGGCAACATAGTCTTCCAGTGTCTTTTCATAGAACTTCTTCATTAGGCACAGATCCGTCCCTGTCTGACGCAGATAGTTGGCAAGCATCACCGCCGTCTCCTTCTGTCTCCTGTCATAAAGCAGAGCAGTCTGTACATAATCGGTGTCCAGATCGATCTTCTGGCGGTTTAACGCGGTCATCAGTTCATCCAGATAGATGCCAAATCCCGTTGCCGGCGCATCTTTTCCAAACTGAGCAAGCAGGCGGTCATAACGTCCGCCGGTCGCAATGGGAGTACCGGTTCCATAGGTATAGGCTTTAAAGATCATTCCGGTATAATACTCAAACTTGCCGAGCATACCAAGGTCAAAAGTCACATATTTTTCCAGACCGTAGACCGAAAGTATGGCATACATCTTCTCCAGACGATTCAGCGCATGGTGAGCGCGTTCATTTTCAGTCATCGTTCTGGCACGTCTGATCTGATCAATTCCGCCAAACAGTTTGGGAATCATCAGGATTGCATCCTTGACTGCCGGATTCATCTCCTTTGCTGCAAGAAGTTCTTCGACACCGAAATAATTCTTCTGTTCAATCAGCAGGCGCAGCTGATTCTGCTGATCTTCATCCAGCTTCGCGTCTTCCATCAGACCGTTGAAATAATCAACCATTCCAACCTCGACCTGAAATTCCGTAAGTCCGCTCTCTTTCAGACACTCAATCAGCATCGCAACCATTTCCGCATCTGCGTCTGTCGTTGTATCGTTGAACATCTCGGCGCCAAGAATCGTTGTTTCCTTCAGACTTCCGCGATAGCTTACGTTATTAATAAATGTATTTCCCTCATAGCAGAGACGGACCGGCATATCCTCAAACATGTAATACTTTGCGGCACACCTGGCAATGGACGGCGTAATGTCAGGCCGAAGAACCAGTGTATTTCCTTCCCGGTCGAAAAACTTGTACATCTCTCTTGACGCAACGGATCCACGCTCTTTATTGAATATATCAAAAAACTCAAAGGTCGGTGTCTGGATGCTGCGATATCCATATCGTTTGAACACGCCTGCAATTTTGGCCGAAGCCGTCTTCTTTCTGGCATATTCCATTCCATAGATGTCGCGGACACCTTCCGGTGTATGTAATAAACTGATACTCATAACTGATACCTTTCTCCGCTGGACGCTTTAGTGTGCTACCATGCTACCATACCAGCGTGTTTCAATATTATAGTAGACTTTATCCGTTCTGTCAAGCATTGATTTCGAATTTGCAGAAACTGCGGTCAAAGCTTTTGCCGCTCCCGTTTCCATCATTCGCTCCGTCTGAGCAGATCCATCTGCAGCTGCTCCAGAAAATGAAGATAAATTCCGTTCTTTATGCGGATCTGAAGTGTCTTGTCAACCTCCTCATAGGTGAAGCTTTTTCTTCCGCCTTTCTCTGCACGCTGCCAGAAGAAAAGCACATCACGAAACGGAAGATAGTATGCCTCGTCCCGATGGCTGTAGTATAGGAGAATGAAGGCAATTCCATTCTGTTTTTCCATCCGCTCCATGAACCGGATCTGATGTTCATGGATGTTCTTCAGCGGAAAGGTATCCACCGCTGATTCTTTTGCATCAAAGCACACAGGAATTCCCTGAACCGCGCCAATGTAGTCAACGGTGCTTTTCTGGTCGAAATAGGCCAGCGTGATGTGCCTTGTTTCTTTATCAATGTTGATTGGCTTAATCGGGGTCGGTATTTTCTGGATCAGAGCAAGACCATTGTCCTGATAATAGGAAATTGTCATGTTAATAAAATCCTCCAGCACAGAACCGCGAAGCCCTCTGCTTTTCCAGGTCGGCATATGAACTGCGAATCCTTCCTTTTATGACTCTTCGGCTGTCTCCTCAGGAAGAGACACACCGTTTTTCTTCAGTGCTTTTCTGAATTCCGACGGCAGCGGTGCAAAGAACCGTTTTCTGCTGAGATAGGAAAAGGTTCCCTCAATTGCGCCAAACTGCATCTCCCACGCATGGAGAAGCTGCGACCGTACACCGCAGGTTTCCCGGAACTCTCTGTTTAACCGGCTGTCACCATATTTCGGATCACCGACTATGGGATGGCCGATGGACGAAAGGTGCGCACGGATCTGGTGGGATCGTCCTGTAATCAGGTGCACGCGCAGCAAAGTCACCTGATTGTTTCCATCCAGCGGCTCATATGCGGTCTCAATCCACTGGGCCTCCTTCTGCAAAGCAGCAGGCAGCTTCTCAATCGCATCCGCAACTGCAACCCGATTTGTTTTCTCATCCTTTCCCAGATATCCTTTCAGATGAGACGATTCCGTAATCCTTCCTCTGACGAGACAAAGATAGTATTTATGCACATCACGGTTCTTCAGCTGTTCGGACAGAAACGCCAGTCCTGGCAGCGAAAGACCGGCAGCCACAAGACCGCTGGTGTTCCGGTCAAGCCGGTTGCATACAGACGGACGGCAGGTACGCAGTGCTTCTCTTGTCAGAAGACCGCTTTCCAGTGAATGGGCAATGATCTGATCAACAAGAGATACATCCGATTCCTTCGTTTTCTGCGACAGCTCGCCAGTCCGTTTGTTGACAAACATGACATGGCGATCCTCATAGATGATCTGAAGCGGACTGGCTGCATGTTTTCCTGTCTCACCGACCGGACCATGGACGGCTTTGTCTTCGCCGCGCATGCCGTCGGATGATGTTTTTGACGCTGCGGCTCCCTCTCCCATGAATTTCATCAGCGTCTCATCCGAAAAGAACAGATTGATGCAGTCTCCCGGCTGCAGCTTCTCGTTTCCCTCGCATCGGGAATGGTTCAGCGTAATGTTTTTCTTACGCATCATTTTATATAGAAAACTTTTCGGAGCCTGGCTGAGGTATTTTGCCAGATATTTATCCAGACGCTGCCCGCAGTCCTGCTCCCCGATTCTAAGCTCTTTCATTCTGATTTTCTCCACATATCCGGACATCTTTTTTCTGTGCTGAAATTGCATTCCTTCTCACATACGCATGAGAGTCAGATTGCCAGATTCCGAAGTACCCCTTCTATTTTCAGCAGCTTTTCGTCACAGGTTTTTCTGTCAACCGGAGACAGGGACGAAAGGCGGTTTCTGTAATTTTTCCAGTCCTTGATTAAGAACACATCCGCCTTCAACCCATTTGCGTCCAGATATTGGGAAATATATTCCTCCACCTTTTTCGTTTCCAGTTTTTTGTCCCCGCTGTAGCAGAACACGCCTTTTTCGTGGACATAGGCATAATTAATTTCCATCGCCCGGTCATTTTTTGAAGTCATGATCAGTTCCGTGTCCAGAATTCCGTTACCAACCAGTGCGGACAGCTCCTCGTACTCGTCCTTTGGTCTGGAACGGTATTTCCACACGGCAATCAGAACTACAAGCTGATTGGCAAGCGGAAGCGCGGAGACAACAGCAGCAACCGTCAGCAGATTCTTTCTTGTTTTTGTACTGAAATATCCAAGTACAACCAGCACAATAATCCCGAAGAGGATCACGCCGACCTGGATCATCAGCTGTTTTTTTCTACGATTCAGATAGCCATAATGGCCCTTATTCAGACGAAACATCTCATTCCCTCTTTCCTGTTTTTCTTGCCCCAATGAGTCGATCAACCGCAGCTTCCCGCCGGAAAATCTGCCTTCTGCTCCGACTCCATCCATGCAGTTACCTCATCATAGCACCGGATAAATCCGTCTGCCAGCCGGCGCTTACGTTCCTCCTGATACCGGGAAAATTCATCGTCCACAGCGATTACATGCATCCCGGCATTTTTACCGGCCATGATCCCGGCAGTCACATCTTCAAAGACCAGGCAGTCTGACGGCGCAACACCCATCATTTCTGCCGCTTTCAGATAGACATCAGGAGCCGGTTTTCCTTTCGCCACGTCGCAGGAAGTGACGATTGCATCAAACTTATCGTTTGCCCCAAGCGATGCAAGCACCGTGCGTACCAGTTCCCGGGAATTGCTGGTGGCGATCCCGGTCCGGATCCCGTGTTCTCTCAGATAGTCCAAAAACAGTCCTGCACCTGGTTTGAAACCTACTTCGCTTCTGTATTTCTCAAATGCCATCCGGTTCCAGCAGTCCTTGATCTCTTCAATCGTAAGCGGCAGCGCAAACGTCTTCTGGAAATACTCGGCAGTCTCTGTGAAACTCATCCCTTCGATGGCATCCTGAAGTCCGTCCGGGACCTCACACCCATAGTTTTGCAGAAACTCAACATCAATCTGCTTCCACATCCACATAGAATCGACCAGCGAACCGTCAAGGTCGAAGATTACTCCTTTTATTGTCATCTGTCCGGACATATCCTGTCTCCTTCGTATGTATAATGGTTAATTATAACCGGAATTGCCCCGTTCGTCAACGAATAACAAAATGGATCGAAAAACAGACAGAAGGGCGATTTCCGCCCTTCCGTTAAATGGTTCGTATTGCTTCCACTTCCGTCTCAGTCAGCTTCCGATAAGCGCCCTTTTCCAGCGTTTCATCAAGCACCAGCGGCCCCATTGTCAGCCGTTTCAGATAGACAACCGTTGTTCCAACCGCTTCAAACATCCGTTTCACCTGATGAAACTTTCCTTCATGAATCGTCAGTTTTCCGCTGTTCGGACTCAGCAATTCAAAATGAGCCGGCATCGACGTAAAATCTCCCAAATCCAGGCCGGCAGCAAACCGCTCACCGGCATCGGATGGAATCGGACTGTCGGTTTCCACATAGTAAGTCTTATCTACATGGCGTTTGGGAGACAGAAGGCGATGGCCCGTCTCTCCGTCGTTTGTGATCAGCAGCAGTCCTTCTGTATCGATATCAAGACGCCCCACCGGAAACAGATCAGTCCGTTTCTCTTCCAGAAGATCCATCACTGTTTGATGCCGTTTATCATCAGTTGCCGTGATCACACCGGCCGGTTTGTGAAGCATGTAGTACACGGTTTCAGAAAAATTCAGAATCCTTCCTTCTGCAGTGATCTGATCCTTCTGCGGGTCAATTTTCTGCTCCGGCTTTTTTGCCGCTTCCCCATTGATTCGGATCAACCCTTTGCGAATCAGTTCTTTTACCTGACTTCTCGTTCCGACACCATTCAGCGCCAGAAATTTATCCAGACGATATTCTGCCATTACATCCACCGCCATCCTGCCAGATATTTATTCTTGATTGTCGTTCCCGATGCCTTTCCGAAGCCAAGAGGATAACCATCCACGCAGATCAGAACCCATCCCTTCATCGGCTCATCTGCCTCAATGGTCTCTCCCTTCAGGTACTTAATCACGCGGACATCGTCCCTGGACAGATCAAGACAATTCCCGAATTCCTCTTTCTTCAGTGTCATTGCCAGCGCCTGACTCGGTTCAAAACGGTTCTTTCTGCATTCTCCCAGAAGAAGACCGGAACGCAGGATCCGAAGTCCTTTCAGATCACGGTCCGCAGGCGGCGGAAGCATCGCTTTCTCCTGCCGCAGTTCCACTTCCGAAACATCCCATTTTCTTCGTATTTCGTTCAGGAAGGACTCCATCTCCTCCGGAAACGTTTCATTTCTTCCGGAGCTCCTCCCTGCCCTTTCCAGAGGCGTTTCCCCGTGCTTTTTTACCATTGCCAGAAAATGGCCTTCTCCTTTCATCCGGTGCGGCCAGATTCGAACACAGCGCGTCAGATCCGGATTCCCGTCCGCCCATTCCGGATGACCATGATCAAATCCTTCATACCAGACCGGCTCCACCAGTTCCAGCGACGGATCCTGTTCCAGCATAAACTGGACAATCTGTTCATCCTCCAGCGGCGAAAACGTGCAGGTGGAATACAGAAGCATGCCGCCTGGCTTCAGCATCTGCAGCGCATAAGAAACAATCTCTTTCTGAAGCTTCACATAGAAATCATTGCCATGCTCAATCCAGCTTCTGATCACTGCCTGATCCTTGCGGAACATGCCTTCTCCGGAACAGGGCGCATCGATCAGAATCTTATCGAAATATCCCTGAAACCGTTCTGCCAGCTTATAGGGCGCTTCACTGGTGATCAGCGCATTGGGAATTCCGAACAGTTCCAGATTCTTCAGAAGCGCTTTGGCACGGGAATTGCTGATGTCATTGCTGACCAGAATTCCTTTTCCTTTCAGCTTTGCCACCAGCTCCGTGCTTTTGCCTCCCGGAGCTGCACAGAGATCCAGTACACGGTCACCCGGCTCAATGGGAAGCTCCCAGGCCGGTGTCATGGCTGACGGCTCCTGCAGGTAGTACAGGCCGGCAAAATAGTAGGGATCCTTTGCCGGTTTGGAACTGCCCTCGTAGTAATAACCATTGGGGATCCAGGGAATCCGTTTGATCGGAAACGGACAGATTGTTTCGAATTCTTCCGGAGTGATTTTATTGGTATTCACACGCAGGCCATAGACACGTTCTTCCTGATAGCTGTCAAGATATGCCTGATATTCCTCCGGCGAAAGCAATTCTTTCATATTTTCAAGAAACTGAACCGGTAATTCCATTGGGATGATTCCTTTCTCTCACATTTCAGTTAATTCTGAATCCGCTTCAGCACTTCCAGAAGGAATTCATAGCAGCGTCTTGTCGATGAAATTCCAAGGCGCTCTGTCGGGGTGTGGATGTCCTTCATGTCCGGACCCATGGAAACGATGTCAATGCCAGGCATCTTTTCTGAGATAATGCCGCATTCCAGACCGGCATGAATCGCTTCAATCGCCGCGTCTTTTCCTGTCATTTCCTTCCAGGTCTCTGCCATCAGCACACGAAGGGTGGAATCCGGATTGAATTCCCATCCCGGATAGTCGCCTCTTGTTCCTGCTTCGCCGCCCAGATACTCCACAAGAAATGCCAGCTTATTGACCAGCTCATATTTTCTGGCGTTCACATTGCTGCGGATTGACTGGCTGACGGTAAAGCAGTCCTCATTTGTCTTCATGATTCCTGTATTTAAGGACGTTTCAACCAGACCAGGGATGTTCTGGCTCATTGCCTGTACACCGGCCGGAAGCATGCGAAGCAAAAACAGAACCTTGATCTGAGAAACAAGATCCATGACCGGAACTGCATCTGTCTCCTCCACTGTCACTGTCATGTCCGGATCGGACACCAGATATTCTTTTTTATATCCGTCAAACAGGTATCTCACATTATCCGCAATCAAGGTGCTGTCTTCAGAATCCTTTTCCGTTGCAACAATGAGCATGGAAGATCTCGGAATCGCATTGTCCTTCTGGCCGCCCTCGCAGACTGCAAGACGATAGGAAATTCCGGATTCTTCCAGATCAAAGAGAAGTCTGCCTGCCATCAGCAGAGCATTGCAGCGGCCTTTTCCAATATCCATGCCGGAATGGCCTCCATGGCAGTTATCAATGGTAATTTTCCAGAAATCCGCCTCCATCTCCTCTTTCCGGATCGGAAGCATCAGATCCTCACGGATTCCTCCCGCACAGCCGCAGAGGAAAATCCCCTCGTCTTCGGAATCCAGATTAATCAGATACTTCGCCTGACAGGAAGAAAGGTCCAGTACATTTGCACCAAGAAGTCCGATTTCCTCGTCTACGGTAAACACACACTCCAGCGCCGGGTGGGCAAGAGACGGATCCGTCAGAATCGCCAGCATATACGCAACAGCAATTCCGTCATCGCCGCCCAGTGTTGTGTCCTTTGCACCAATTTCATCGCCATCCACAAAAAGTTCCAGCGGATCTCTGCTGAAATCATGGGTACTCTGCGTTGTCTTTTCATTGACCATGTCCAGATGTCCCTGAAGCATCACAACCGGTGCATTTTCATAGCCGGCAGCAGCATCCTTCCATGCGATGATGTTATTTGCCTCATCCCTGACATATCGAAGATGATTTGCTTTTAAAACGGATTCCACATAGCTGCTGATCCGCTCCGTGTCACCGGATCCGTGCGGGATCCTGCTGATTTCTTCAAAATAGGTAAATACCTGTGCTGGTTCCAGACCTGCCAAACGATTCATAATCTGCCTCCTGTTTTTCATTTTCTGTTACAACCACTGCATATATATAGAAAAAAAGAATCACATGGTTCTCTGCCGGCATTTCTCTTCTCATCCACTGCCGTGCAAAATCCCTGTGTGACTCAGGAAAGGAACCGCATGCGCACTCTGTTCCCTCCTCTTTTTGTCTTTGCTTTTTTTCTACTGCTGCTGTCAAATCCCTCCGTCAGCATCGCTGCCGCATCCGAAGGCCTTACCATCTGGTACAGTCAGGTCGTCCCGTCGCTGTTCCCTTCGATGATTCTGACCTCCTTCCTTGTCAGCACCAATCTCTTTTTCGCGCTGTTTTCCAGGCTGCCCCACATTTCCTCCATTCCGTTTTCCCGTCTTCTTCCCGTCATCTCCGGAATGATCTGCGGTTACCCGATGGGGGCGAAGACCTGCGCGGACCTTTATCGAATCGGGCAGCTGAGTCCGGATGAAGTCGGCATTTTAAATCGGTACGTCCACTGCCCCAGTCCGATGTTTCTGATCGGCTTTGTTTCTTCTGTCTGCCTGCCTTCCATCCGAACAGAACATCTTTTGCCTGCCATTTATCTTCCGATTGGTCTTTCTGTCCTGTTTTCCTGGCCTCTGCTCTCGAAAACAGCATCTTCCTCCTCAGACAAAACAAAGCAGTCCATCTGTTTTTCCATGGAACTTTTCGATGAAGTATACAACAAAAGTCTCCGCATCATCATCCGCATTGCATGCTATCTGATGTTCTTCACCATTCTGAACCGGCTCCTGACGCAAAGTCTGCCGGCTTTCTCCACGACAATTACCATTCTTGGCGGTCTTCTGGAAATGACCTGGGGAATCCGTTCCCTCGCGCACCTCCCGGTTCCGGTTCTGACAAAAGAACTGATCGCAGTCTTCGTCCTTGGATTCGGCGGCATTTCCACACTGCTGCAGGTGCGGGACGCGCTCGGAAAGGATCTGTTTCGCATCCGTCCCTATCTGCTCCACCGCATTCTTCATGCCGCATCTTCCACTGTCATCTATTTCTTCCTGTCATACAAATAGGAAAACCCTGCGTCTGCCTTGGTCAAACCTTATGGTTTGAAAACGCAAAACTGCGAACCAAAGAGACCGCAGGGCTTCTGCGTCACCGTCAATCTGGACAAAGTTACTGTTCTTCGTCCGCTTTCAGATCAAAGGAATCGAACGCCGGAGCATTTGTCTCTTCCTGCGCCACTTCCTGGGGATACAGCTCTTTTCTGTTCTCAACAAGAACTTCATAGCTGGACTGCAGCATTTCCATCATTGCTTCATATTTCTCGCGGATTCCGTCCATGCCGGCACTGATGATGTTCTGAGCGGTACTCAGCATCTCGTCGGTATAGGCAACCGCACTTGAGCGAAGGGTATTGGCATCTTCGATGGCCTTGTTCATGATCTCTTCTGCTTTCTCAGTTGCTTCGGTTACCACTTCATTTGCCTTTGCGTAGGCGCGCTGCGTGATTTCATGTTCATTTACCATTTCGTTGGTCTGAATGTTTGCAGCGGTAATGATTGCCTCAGCCTGCGCCTTTGCATCATTAATAATCGCTTCCTTATTATTCAGAATCTTCTGATACTTCTTGATTTCATCCGGGGTACGATGACGAAGTTCAACAAGCAATTCTTCCAGCTGTGCCTTGTCCACAACAATCTTTGTGCTGGAAAACGGCTGAAGCTTACAACCATCAATAAACTCTTCAATCTCACCAATCAGCTGCTCAATTCTGCTCATAGTCTTTCTTCTCCTTCAGGTAATATACTTGTTACCGGTTTTGTTTCTGTTTCATTTTTTCTTTTACCGCATGTTCTACCTCAGGGGTTACGAAAGCGGAAATGTCGCCGTCATACAGCGCCACTTCTTTTACAATGCTGGAACTTAAATATGCGTATTCCAGGCTTGTCGTTAAGAACAGGGTATCAACTTCGGGTGCAATTTTTCTGTTTGTCTGGGCCATCTGAAGTTCATATTCGAAATCCGTAACAGCACGAAGTCCTCGAATGATTACTTTTGCGCCGGATTCTCTGGCAAAATCAACCAGAAGACCATTAAAGGAAGTGACTTCCACGTTAGGCAGGTGGGCCGTCTCTCTGCGAAGCAGCTCAACACGCTCTTCTACGGTAAACAGCGGATTCTTCACACTGTTCACCAGTACAGCAACGGTCAGATGCTCCATGGTTCTTCCTGCACGTTCAATGATATCAAGATGTCCTCTTGTAACCGGGTCAAAGCTGCCCGGATAAATTGCTCTAGTCATGATGTCTCCATTCGCTCTTTGCATTTCCGGCCGAATCCGTCCGGAAGATGTCAGGCTTGCAGCCCGTTATCTCTCCATGGGAGATAAAAAGAAATGTTTATTCGTTTTATATGTTTTAATACGGTCGATGGTAAAACCGCAGTCTTCGGCATCCGGCAGTTTTTTTTCCATCACCGCCTCGATGATCACCATGGTATCCTCGTGGACAAGGGACGTTTTGCGAAGTGCTCTCAGGATCTCATATTCCAGATCGGCACGATAAGGCGGATCCAGGTAAATAATATCGAACGTCTCCCCTCTGGCGGCAAGACGGTTCAGTGCCAGAAGACAGTCCTCTGCCATCACCTCTGCCCGATCAGCCAGTTTTGTAACCGCCAGATTCTCACGGATCCAGGAAAGGGCTTCTCTCTGATTTTCCACAAAAACAGCGCTTTGTGCGCCGCGGCTTAACGCTTCAATGCCGATGGCTCCGCTTCCGCTGAACAGATCCAGAAAACGGCTTCCGTAAATATCGTTCTGGAGCATATTAAACAACGTTTCCTTGATCCGGTCCGTTGTCGGTCTGGTATCCATTCCGACCGGAGCTTTCAAAAGAAGTCTTCTTGCGGTTCCTGCTATGACTCTCATTTTATGTTCCTTTCTGAACCGTATGATTAACACGATATCATTAGTATTATAGTATGGATTTTCGTTCCTGACAAGCCCATTTTTTGCCAAAATCCGCACAACTTACCAGAGTATTCTTTGCAAGACGGCATATACTATTGCTGTAACAAAAACAACAAAGCTTTGATGAAACCGTTACACTGAAAACAAAGGAGGACAATAACAATGGCTGGTTCAAACAGTAACAGAGTTGCAGTACCGGAGGCAAAGGAAGCGCTGGACAAGTTTAAGATGGAGGTTGCCGATGAAATCGGTGTTCCGTTAACTCAGGGTTACAACGGAAATCTGACCTCTTACCAGAACGGAAGCGTTGGTGGTTATATGGTCAAGAAAATGATCGAAAACCAGGAAAAGCAGATGTCCGGTAAGTAATCCGGTTCCAATCATCAGCTGATTTCCGCTATGATTTACAGACTGATAAGCTTTGCATTCCTACAAAGCTTATCAGTCTTTTTAATTTACATAAGCAGCTCCAAACCGCTTTGCCGCTTCTGCCGCCTCTTTCAGAACCGCTGCATCGGCATAAACATCAGCAACGGAAAACGTCATGTCGCCGCTCTGGCGGACGCCAAAGAAATCACCGGGGCCTCTGAGTTTCAGATCCTCTGAGGCAATATGGAATCCGTCATTGGAATGGTTCAGAATATCCAGGCGTTTTCTTGCTTCCTCTTTTCCTGATGTGTCGATCATGATGCAGTAGGACTGCCACTGTCCTCTTCCCACACGTCCGCGCAGCTGATGAAGCTGGGCAAGTCCGAATTTCTCCGCATTCTCGATCACAATAACCGTTGCATTTGGCACATCAATACCAACCTCAATCACAGTCGTAGATACAAGCACCTGAATCTCATTTGACGCAAATCTGCCCATCAGTTCTTCTTTTGTCCGATCCGGCATTTTTCCATGAAGAAACTCCACGCAGATTTCTCCTGAAAATGCCTCTCTCAGCTTTCTGCAATAGCTGACAACATCCTCTCCAGACACCTGTTCGCTCTCTTCCACCATCGGGCAGATCACATAGGCCTGCCTTCCTGCCTCCACCTGACCTCTGATAAATTTCCAGGCATTGGGTCGGTAATTGATATCAACGACACAGTTTTTAATCGGCAGTCTTGCTGCCGGAAGCTCATCCATAACCGAAATGTCCAGATCTCCGTAAAGAATGATTGCGAGAGAACGCGGAATTGGAGTTGCACTCATGACGAGAACATGCGGTGTATGGCCCTTCTCACTGAGTTTATCCCTCTGACGAACACCAAAACGATGCTGTTCATCCGTAATGACAAGCGCCAGATCGTTATACTGTACCTTCTCCTGGATCAGCGCATGGGTTCCGATGATCAGATCCGCTTCATGTTCCCGGATCTGTCGGTATGCCTCTTTTTTTTGTGCCGCAGTCATGGAACCGGTCAGAAGCACGATCCGCAGCGGAAGCTGATACTCTTCTGCCATTTTTACAAAGTTCTTATAATGCTGCGAAGCCAGCACTTCCGTCGGTGCCATCAGCGCGCTTTGATAATGACAGAGCGCAGCCTGGTACATGGCAAGAAACGCAACGATTGTTTTGCCGGAACCAACGTCTCCCTGAACCATCCGGTACATCATGTGATGTCCTGTCAGATCGTCCGAGATTTCCCGGTATGTCCGCATCTGCGCGCCGGTCAGACGGTAAGGTAGCCGCTCGATCAGATTCCGCACCTCCAGCCGTTCTGTGATTGCGAAATGATTCTTTTCCTGCTCCAGCTTTGCCTTCATCTGGCTGACCGCGATCAGAAACCGGTAAAACTCTTCAAAAGCGATCCGCCGTCTTGCCTGCCTGAATTCCTGCTCATTCTCCGGAAAATGCATCAGACGGACAGCCTGTCCAAGTTCCATCAGACGATAATCACGAAGTACTTCATCCGGCAGTGTCTCCTCCAGCTGAATTCCGCTCTCAAAAACAAGACCGACCGCTTTTGAGATTGCCTGACTGGTCAGCCCGGCAGTCAGCCCATAGACAGGCTGCAGAGAAATCTGCTTCTTTTCATAGGCGCCATGTGTAAAGATCTGCGGCTGTTCCAGAACACGTGATTTTCCGGTTCCTTTGATTTTTCCACGGAATACATATCTTGCTCCCGGTTTCAGCGTACTTCGCAGAAACGGCATCTGATACCAGGTAACGCGGATTTTACTGCCTTCTTCATCGGCTACTGCTGTGGAAACGATCTGCAGCCGTTTAACCGAATGGACCGACGGCACAGAAACAATAACGACCCGGATGGCTGCAAAATCCATGCTTGCAGTCTCCCGGATCGTCACAGGTTCTTCAAATCGTTCATAGGATCTGGGATAATAGCGGAGCAGTTCGCCCACTGTATGGATTCCCAGCTTCTGATACAGCAGCGCAGTTTTTTCACCGATTCCTTTGATTTTCAGAATCGAATCTTCTGCCTGCATCGTTCCTCCTTATTCAACGGATAAAATGTAGTAGTAGATGGGCTGACCGCCTTCATTGATCTCCACATCAACAGACGGGAATTCTTCACTGAGACGCTCTGCCAGCTCCTCTGCCTGTTCCTCCGTAATACCGGCTCCATAGTAGATACCTACCAGTTCGGAATCCTCATCTACCATCGCCTTGATTGTCTCAAACGTTACCTCGGTAATCTCTTTTCCATCTGCAAGAATTGTCTTGTCACCAAGACCGATGATATCGTCCTTGTGGATCTCGATTCCGTCGATCACCGTATCACGCACGGCATAGGTAACCTGGCCGGTCTTGACGTGACGGATTTCCTCGATCATGTCCTGGGCATTTTCTTCCATTGACTTATCCGGTGTAAAGTTGATCATCGCAGTAATTCCCTGCGGAACTGTCTTTGTCGGAATAACAAAGATTTCCTTGTCTTCTACAAGATTCTTTGCCTGGTTTGCAGCGAGGATGATGTTGGAGTTATTGGGAAGGATGAAGATATTCTTTGCATGTACATTGGCAACTGCGTTCAGCATATCCTCCGTGCTGGGGTTCATGGTCTGTCCGCCTTCAATGACATAGTCCACACCGAGTCCACGGAAGATTTCACTTAAACCGGAACCGGCAGAAACACTGATGAATCCGTATTCCTTCAGTTCAACCGGCGCTTCTGCCTTTGCAGCCTGCTCGGCAGCAAGCTTTTCCGCATCCTTGATTACGCGCTCCTGATGCTCTTCGCGCATGTTATCGATCTTCATCCGTGTCAGCTGGCCGTAGGTCAGAGCACGCTGGATTGCAAGACCGGGATCATTGGTATGAACATGTACCTTTACAATTTCATCATCTGCAACACAGACAATGGAATCACCGATGGAAGACAGATACTCCTTGAAGGAAATCTCATCGTCCATTGTGAATGTGCGCTCTGTCATGATGATGAACTCGGTACAGTATCCGAATTTGATGTCTGCCGTGTCAATCTCCGCTTTGCTCAGGGAAGTACCTTCCGACGGTGCAGCTGCCGGCTTCTCAAAGTCAACTGCCACTTCTTTGCCAAGATATCCTTCATAGCAGCCTTTCAGAACAACCATCAGACCCTGTCCGCCAGAGTCCACAACGCCAGCCTGCTTCAGCACAGGAAGCATTTCCGGTGTCTGGCTGAGAACATAGTCACCTTCCTTTAACAGTTCCTGAATAAAGTGATCCATGTCCGTTTCTGTTGCTGCGATTTCGATTGCTTTTTCTGCAATCCCCCTTGCTACCGTCAGAATGGTTCCTTCCTTCGGCTTCATAACCGCCTTGTAGGCAGTTTCCGCTGCTCTCTGGAGAGCAGCAGCCAGTCTCGGAACATCGATTTCCTCACACTGTCTGATTTCCTTTGTGAAGCCGCGGAACAGCTGAGAAAGAATAACACCGGAGTTTCCTCTCGCGCCGCGAAGGGAACCGGAAGAAATTGCTTTCGCCAGCGCCTCCATCGCAGGCTCCATCGGCAGAGCCATGACTTCTTTTGCAGCTGACATGATCGTCAGAGTCATATTTGTACCGGTATCGCCATCCGGAACCGGGAATACATTCAGTTCATTAATCCATTCTTTTTTTGTATCCAGACTGGTCACACCAGCAAGAAACATTTTTTTCAGTAAAGCAGCGCTAATTACCTGTTCTGCCACAGTTTTGTTCCTCCTTAAACAAACGTTTCCGTTAGTCAATTACTCTGACGCCTTCCACATACATGTCGATCTTTGCAACCTCAATGCCGGTCAGTTCTTCTACATGGTATTTCACATTTTCTGTCAGGTTGCGGTACACAGCAAGGATGCTGACACCGTACGATACGATTACATGGAAGTCAATATAGAGTTTGTTGTCTTCCAGAACAACATTCACACCCTTTGTCAGGCTGTCCTTCTTCAGCAGATGAACCAGACCGTCTTTCATGCTGATACGTGCCATGCCGACAATACCGAAGCACTCAACTGCCATTGATCCTGCATATTTGGAAATGACGTCTGTGTTGATCAGAACATCACCAATCGGATTCGATAAACGTCCCTTCATACTTTTACCTCCAGATAGATATAGCTACTTTGATTATAACCGATTTTGGTCAAAAAGAAAATAGCAATTTCGGAATCCTGCATATTTTTTCGGGTCTTCGCTTTATTATATTGAACATCAAGGTTCCTGTCAATGTTTTCTCATATTTTTTTCAAAAAGCTCTTGCAAAATTGATTAATATCTGCTATTATAGTCTCGTTGTGAGCCTTGACCGGCTTAATATGCATTAAGGAGGTGCGATGAAATGGCAAAGTGTGAAATCTGTCAGAAAGGTGCTCATTTTGGTCATAATGTGAGCCATTCCAATAGAAAGACCAATGCGGTTTGGAAGTCTAACGTTAAGTCTGTTAGAGTAAAAGAGAATGGAGCCAACAAGAGGATGTATGTTTGTACTTCCTGCCTGCGTTCCGGTTTAGTTGAAAGAGCGTAAATAAGAGCGTAAGACGCAGCCACCGAATTCCGGTGGCTGTTAGTTTTTATTTTCCCATGCAAAACAGATTATATCCAAGAATCATCACTGCTACTGCAATAAAAACCGTACAGAACGTTGTCGGCAGGCAGATCATGATCGCCATGCCGATCCCAATGGAAAATAAAATAAGTCCGCATACTCTTTTCATAGCGATTCCCACCCGGTTATTCACTATATAAGGTATGCGGACTTATTTTTTTTATGACGATTTATTCCACGTTCCTTCCGTTCTCAAGAATATCGGAAACAGCTTCTTCTACTTCCGGATCGGTCTGTTCCTTACCTTTGGAGGTAAAGCGGTTGATGATTCCGGGAACCATGTCAACAATCTTTGATGTCACATCCTGATTCTTCACACTTACCATCTTTGTGGTTCCATCCTGGATCACAAGGACAGCACACGGGTTGATGGTTGCACCAAGACCGCCGCCGGCGTTGTTTTTCTTTTCTCCTTCGAATGCTCCTGCACCAATTCCGAATTTCATGTCAACAAGCGGCAGAATGATCGCATCATTAACCTTCATCGGTTCACCGACAACTGTCTTTGTACAGACAAATGCTTCCAGACCTTTCAGAAGCGCACTTACCGATGAATTAAAGTCATTTCCATTCTTCTCCATCTCTTACTTTCCTCCTTTTTTTACTTTTTTGATAAAAGCACGGATATTTTTATCCAGAATTACTCTGATTATTAGTATTAGCAAGGTTCCGATTCTTATTCGTCCCTTTACAGAAACCGTTCCTTCCAGAATTGCCCGGTCGAAATAGGGAGTGACGGACAGCCGATCTCCCATTTTCGCGTACAGCACTGCCAGAATACCAAGAACCTGTCCCGTTAAAGCCGGATTCTCAAAGCCCAGCTTCAGTTCCACCGTTCCATCGTTGGGAAGAACATGGATCAGGATTTTCTTCAGTGAATCCAGAACAAGTTCCAGCGAAGGGCGCATCCGGTCGCTTTTCAGCTCATTGATCAGAGAGGTGATCCTGTTTTTCTTTGCCTGAAGCTTCTCCCACTTCTCTTTCAGTCCATCGATCACAGAATTTATTTTTTCTGTCAGCGGAGCCTTCTCTTTTAACGGTTTCTGTTCCGACTGCGGTACCTTCTCTTCTGTCGGTTTCTGCTCCGGCTGCGGTACCGTTTCTTCTGTCGGTTTTTGCTCCGGCTGCGGTACCGTCTCATTTGTCAGTTTCTGCTCCGGCTGCAGAACTTTCTCCTCTGCCGGCTTCTGCTGCGACTGCTGCAATGGTTCCTGCTGGTTCGGATCTTTTACCGCTTCCTCAAGCAGTTCTCTGTCCTTTTTCTGCTGCTTCGTCTCTGCGTCCGGTTCCGGTACTTCCCCGACCGTTTCCTGCGTCTTAGCAGACCGTTCTGAGGATGCTTCAACGGACGCCGCCTTCTTTTTCTTCTTTTTTCCGCCGGACAGCTTCCATCCGGCAAGACGGATTGTCAGATTTGTTTTCGCATTCTCAAAATCAAGCCTCACGTGGATCAGATGAAGCAGCCAGTGAACACAGACCTGCCCGACGGCCCGTTTATCAGCGACAGAAATCCCGGCACGATACCGGATCGGAACAAGAAGAACAACAAGCAGCAGAAACAGAAGGACTCCAAGCACAATCAGAAGAAGGATCCCTATCAGTTTTAATATGAACAGCAAAACACCAACCATATCCCGTCATTCCTTTACCTGTCAAAATAATCCTTTACCTTCAGATCTCCTGTCTGCTGATACACCGTATCAACAATCCGGCCGGCAATTTCCATTGCTTCCTCTTTTCCTGCTGCAATTCCGACAACTACCAGCTCTTCGCCCCGTTTTTCAGCTTTCATCGCTTCCTTTACCTGCAGAAGCTCCAACAGATTCGAGCTCCCTTGCGCAGGCAGGACCACAACATAGAAATCATTTGACAATTTTCCGTGTTTCAGCTTCCAGGAATACTCAAACGGATGGTTTTCTGTCGTCTCACTCCAAAACATTTGCGAATGAAGTTTCACTTGGCTCTCCTTACCGATCAGCCCAGAGTACCCAGCAATTCATCCAGAATTTCCAGGCAGGCTACCTTTTCCGCTTCATCGGAACAGGATGCCAGGCTGCTTTTCACATAATCCTCAAGTTCCTGATATTCCCGGATAAACAGCGGGAACATGGTGATCACCTTTGCCATGACCGCACGGCTCATCACACGTGGAAGCGCAGAAAGCTGATTTTTCAGTGCAGTCTGCAGCTCTGCTGTCACCGACTGAATCCACGCTTCATCTGCCAGTTCTCCTTCTTCCTCCTCCATCGTCAGCACAGCAAAACGGCTGCTGGAGAGAAGACGGCCAAGACGTGCAAGCGTTACAAATTCCCCTTCCAGACCAGCTGACTGAATCTCACCGCTGTAAGCCTGGGCAAACTCTTCGCTGTCCGCTGAAAGCTCCATAAATCGGGAAGAAGAATTCTCCTGAATTCCTTCCAACTGTTCAAAACCGCTGTAGTCAACCGCAGCGCCATCTTTTGCAGAAGAGAGAACCTGTTCTGCCATGGAGAGACAGGTATCAAACGCCGGATCTTCCATGCTGCTGTCCGATGTATAGACCAGAACAGCCAGTTCATTCAGAATGTCCTGGAGAAGCATTACCAGATCCATCTGGCGGTTCAGCTCTTCCATTCCAGCCTTCACGATCTGGAACAGTCTTTCATAACCCATTTCATCCAGAGAGGTATAATCTTCTTTCATCAGCTGGTCTGCAATCTGATACAAAGCCGCATAGTCATTTGCCATTCCCTCCGGCTCGTCCAAAAGCGCAGCTGTGCAGACCATGAAAAGAAGATCCTCGACCGTCTTCTTTTCGGATCCGGTATACACATCCAGACCATCGGACACGATCTGGAAGAAGCGTTTCTTTGTCATTCGCATCGGCAGCTGCTCGATCAGCTGAACTATGGTGCTCTGCCTTGCCGCCTGATCCTGCATGGAGGACAGACGGGAAAGAATGCTGTCAGCCATTTCAGAATCATCATAACCAGCCGGCAGTGTCTTTCCGCTGAACCGATGTTCCAGACGGTTCAATACATATTCAAAAATGGTAAAACGGTCAGCATAGGCACTGAGCAGATGCATGTGGCGGATGTTGGCATCACGCATTGCAATCACACTGCAGGAATGGTCTCTGGAAATGCTTTCTCTTTTCTTCAGGGCAGGAAGAATCTCTTCCATCACCTGAACAAGACCTTCCGTCGTCTCTTTCACCAGCGGATGCGGTTTGATCTCCTGGTCGTTATCATAAAATAAATCCAGGTAAGAGGAAAGATTCAGAGCAAGCAGAACTGCTGACAGTCTCTTTGCTTCCTGCTTTGTCTGGACAGTAAAATTCATCAGGCTGTCCCTGTCTCTTCGACCACGTTCCAGAGAACGGATCATCTGATTATCTTTTTTCACCTGATACCTCCTAGTATGCGTTTGGGAACTGCTTCTTAACCGAGCAGAACCTCTTTATTATTAATTAAGTAATCTGCCAGAGAGATTACAGTCAGAATCAGTGCAGCATAGATCAGAATGTTGTTCACAACTGCAAATCCGGGAAGATCTGCAATGAGAACAATTACCATGACCATCTGAACGACTGTCTTCGCTTTTCCCCAGCTTCCGGCTGCAATGACTTTACCGCCTTCTGCCGCGATCAGACGAAAACCGCTGATGATAAACTCTCTCGCCACAATAACAATTACGACCCAGGCAGGGATCTTTCCATTGGCAACAAAACAGATCAGCGCGGAGCAGACAAGAAGCTTGTCCGCCAGAGGATCCATAAATTTTCCGAAGTTAGTAACAAGGTTATATTTGCGCGCAATGTATCCGTCCGCTTTGTCTGTCAGCGACGCTGCAACAAAGATGACAAAAGAGATCCATTTGGCCCATTCCTGATTGGGAAATACCAGCGCAAAAAAGACATAAAACGGGATCATCAGTACCCGGATGACAGTCAGCTTATTGGGCAGGTTCATCCCGTTAAACATTTTGATTACCGGAAGCTCATTCAGTGATTTCTTCTCCATAATAGATTTCTCCTATCAAATCATATTCATCGGAACCGGTAACAAGGACCGGTACAAAGGTACCGGAAACCAGTTCTTCCTCAGACTGTACAAAGATGTATCCGTCAATTCCCGGCGCATCCATGTATGTTCTTCCTACATAGGCATTTTCATCAGACAGTTTTCCTTCGATCATTACGGTAAACACACAGTCTACGCAGTTCTCTTCCACCGCAAAGGAAATTTCCTGCTGCAGCTCCATGATTTCGTCGCGCCGCGCCTGTTTGACCGCATCGTCAATCTGATCTTCCATTTGTGCAGCCGGCGTATTTTCCTCCATGGAATAGGGGAAAACACCAAGGCGTTCAAACTCCATTTCATCCACAAACTGTTTCAGCTGCTGGAAATCCTCCTGCGTCTCTCCCGGAAAACCGGTGATCAGAGTTGTTCTCAGCACGATGTCCGGAATTTCCGCACGCAGGTGGGAAATGATCTGACGAAGCTCTTCCTGAGTTGTCCGGCGACCCATCCGTTTCAGTACATGATCGGACGCATGCTGGATCGGCATGTCCAGATAATGGCAGATTTTCTTCTCTTCCTTCATCACATCGATCAGTTCCTGCGTGATTTCCTCCGGATAGCAGTAAAGGATCCGGATCCAGGCCAGACCGGAAATCCGGCACAGCTGCCGAAGAAGCTCCGGGAGCATTTTCTTTCCGTAGAGATCGACGCCATATACCGTCGTCTCCTGGGCAACCAGAATCAGTTCGCGAACACCTTTCTGAGCCAGCTTCTTCGCTTCTTCTACCAGCTGTTCCATCGGAACACTGCGATAGGGTCCGCGAATGGAAGGAATGATGCAGTACGTGCAGTGCTTATTGCATCCTTCCGCAATCTTCAGGTGGGCATAGTGACCGCCTGTCGTCAGCATCCGGTCCGTTTCCGATTCGTAAAAGGTATCGTTGGGAAGGAAACTCTCTGTCTTCTCTCCCTTTCTTTCAAGCACTTCACCAATCACATCAGCGATGGTATGCCAGGCGGAAATTCCGACTACCGCATCAACTTCCGGCAGCTCGGACAACACCTCATCGCGATAGCGCTCTGCCAGACATCCGGTCACGATCAGGGCTTCCAGTTTTCCGTTTTCCCGATAACGTGCCATTTCCAGAATCGTCTGAATGCTTTCTTCTTTGGCATCTCCGATGAAGCAGCAGGAATTGATGATGATCACTTCCGCGTTTTCTTCCTCATCAGTAAAGGAATAGCCGCTTTTTCCAAGAATTCCAAGCATTTTCTCGGTATCTACCAGATTCTTATCGCATCCAAGAGATACGAACAAAACATTTTTATTCTTCATCGTCATCCTCAGAATCGTCCTCGTTCAGATCATCCAGATCGTCATCCAGCTCATCGTCCTCTTCGGATTCCTCATCCGGATCAACAGAGTCGCCTTCTTCATCATTGTAAACAAGGTCGCTGGTTGCGTTATCATTTCTTAAATGGAACTGATAGTCATCCACACCTTCTTCGGTGATCTTGATCTTTCCCTTGCGGATTTCCTCCACAGCAACGGTAAGCGGCTTATTGTTCGGAGCCTTTCCAACTAACGGCTGCTCGCCGTCGATGATCTGGCGCGCTCTTCTTGCAGCTGCCATCACGATGGAATAACGGCTGTTGATCTCCGGATTCAGCCCTTCCTCATTTCCCTCATTGATGATATCGATTAATTCGTCATAAGATGGATGTAACATTTTTATTTTCTCCTTTCAGCACTGCAGTGATTATAATGTCTGCAGATCCTTCTTAATTAACTGGATCATCTCCAGATTATTGGCAACACGAAGTTCTTCAAACGCACCCGATTCCGGATCCCGTTTACTTCTCATCAGCTCGTCCAGCGTACGGATGCAGACATCCAGATCGTCGTTGACAACGATGTAGTCATATTCTTCCATGTAGCGTCCTTCTTCAACGGCACGTTTGAGCCGCTTCTCGATCTGCTCTGCCGTTTCCGTGTTTCTTCCGGTCAGACGGCGCCGAAGCTCAGCAGCGGACGGCGGTGTGATGAAAATCAGGGTCGTATCCGGATATTTTTCCCGAACCTGCAGCGCGCCCTGCATTTCAATCTCAAGAAGAACATCTTTTCCGGCCTGCAGATTCTCTTCTACAAACCCGGCCGGTGTTCCGTAGCCCTTGTCTACATAAATGGCATGCTCCAGAAAATAATGTTCCGATGCACGTTTTAAAAATTCCTCATGACTGATGAAATAGTACTGCACACCATCCGTCTCACCGGTCCGCGGTGTGCGGCTTGTGCAGGAAACAGACAGGGCATAGCGCTCCTGCTTCTTGAACCATTCCATGATGGTTCCCTTTCCCGATCCGGAAAATCCGGAAACAACAAACAGGTTTCCTCTTGTTTTACTCATCTTCAGTCTCCTCCGGCTTTTCCTGAATTTTTTCACTGTGATCTGCCCTGCAGCGGTCTGTGATCGTCTCCGGCATTAAGGCAGACAGAATCACCTGGCCATTCATTGCAGTTATCACGGACTTCGTTTTTCTTCCCTGCGTCACATCAACCAGGATTCCCTGCTCTCTTGCGGATCCGATCAGCCGTTTCATCGGTGCCGAATCGGCTCTGCTGACAGATACGACCTGCGCCGAGTTGATGTAATTTCCAAATCCGATATTTACAAACATAGTTCTCCTTTACTCGATGTTCTGAACCTGCTCTCTGATTTTTTCAATCTCGGTCTTCATATCGATGGCAATGTCCGCAAGCGCAACATCATTGGCTTTGGAAAGCGTGGTGTTTGCTTCACGGTTCATCTCCTGAGCGAGGAAATCCAGTTTTCTTCCGATTCCGCTTCCTGCTGTCAGCGCATCACGCATGTGGCTGATGTGAGTTTTGAGGCGGACCATTTCTTCATCCACACAGACCTTATCGGCAAAAACAGCCGCCTCTGTCAGAATCCGGTTTTCATCAATGGAGGAATTCTCAAGCACTTCCTTCAGCTTTTCATACAGCTTTGCGCGGTATTCGGCAACAACCTGCGGGGAACGCTCTTCCACCTTTTTTACCAGTTCGCCAAGGTAATCCAGCTTGCTTTGCAGATCCGCACGAAGCTGTTCTCCCTCTGTTTCTCTTGCTTTCACAAAATTCTCCGTCGCTTTGCGGATTGCGTCCGACAATACCTGCCACAGCTCTTCCTCATCCGAGTCCGCCTGTTCCATGGAGAACACTTCCGGACATTTCGCCAGCATGGAGACGGTGACATCCTTTTTTATATCAAATTCAAGGCTCATCTCGGCAAAGTACTTCATATACTCTGCAGCCAGTGAGCGATTGTATTTCAGTTCAACCCGATCTTCGGAATAATCTTCGAAGGTGATGTACATGTCAACCTTTCCGCGCTGCACATCTTCCTTTATCTGATTCCGGATCGCCGACTCAAAACAGTTGAACCGCTTCGGCATCTTAATCGTCAGATCAAGATATCTGTGATTGACAGATTTCATCTCGACGGTCAGTTTAAAGTTCTGTTCCGTCAATTCATACCTGCCAAATCCAGTCATACTTTTCATCATGATTTACCTCCTGGCCCGTTGGACATGAAAATCGATCCATCCAGCCATTTATGCATAGTACGTCTTATCCATTATACGTCAAAAGGCTGGTTGCGTCAACGGACAATCGAAAAAAAGAACACAAGATTTGTTTGCACTGTTCCATAGATTATGATAAACTGTTATGGATATCAGAAAAGAAAGGCTGGATGAAAAAATGGCTTTTGATGGAATTGTTGTAGCAAATATCGTACATGAACTGAAACAGGCACTTGTCGGCGGCCGTGTTTCAAAGATCGCACAGCCGGAAGCCGACGAAATCATACTGACGATTAAAAATCAGAAAGAAACCTGCCGTCTTCGCCTGTCAGCAAATGCCAGTCTTCCTCTGGTGTACCTGACCGAAACCAATCCGCTGAGTCCCATGACAGCTCCCAATTTCTGCATGCTTCTTCGCAAACATATCGGAAATGCAAGAATTCTGGACATTACTCAGCCCGGTCTGGAACGAGTGATCCGGATGGAACTGGAGCATCTGGACGAAATGGGCGATCTGCGCAGAAAATCTCTCAACGTGGAGATCATGGGAAAGCACAGCAACATTATCTTCTGCGATGAAAATGATACCATTGTTGACAGCATCAAGCATGTCAGTCTGATGGTCAGTTCCGTCCGTGAAGTTCTTCCCGGACGTCCCTATTTTATTCCCAATACCATGCAGAAGCAGAATCCGCTGACTGCCTCCGTCGACGATGTTCTCGCCGCACTGACCGGAAATCAGGACGCTCCTTCTTCCCTTCTGAAGCATTTTACCGGCATCAGCCGCGCGACAGCGATCGAACTGGTCGAACGCAGCCAGGCAGATCCGGACCTTATTGCCTGTGAGCTGCCTGCCAACGTGCGTCTGGCAATTGCAGACGAATTCTGCCGGACAATGGATCAGATCCGCAGCGGAGCGTTTACTCCCTGTATCGCGTACCGCGGGGAAGAACCGGTCGAATTTGCTTCGATTCTCCTGACCGGTTTTTCCGACTGCCAGGTGCGAACTTATCTGTCTGTCAGTGAGGTACTGGAAACCTACTATGCGACAAAAAGCCGCCTGACACGGATGCACCAGAAATCCGCCCAGCTTCGTAAGCTGGTTCAGAACAGCATCGAACGCAGTTCCAAGAAATATGACCTCCAGTTAAACCAGCTGAAGGACACGGAAAAGCGGGAAAAATACCGGATCTATGGAGAAATGCTGAATACCTTTGGTTACGAATGTCCGCCGGAAGCGAAATCCTTTGAAGTCATTAACTACTATACCAATGAACCGCTGACTATTCCGCTGGATCCGACGCTGTCTGCTGCGGAGAATGCGCAGAAGTTTTATGAGCGGTATAACAAGCTGAAGAGAACCTTTGAAGCCCTTGGTGAACTGATCCAAGAGACAAAAGATGAGCTGGAGCATCTGGAATCGGTTTCCGCCTCCATTGATATTGCAGAAAACGATGCCGATCTGGATGAGATCAAACGTGAACTTGCTTCCTGCGGATACATCCACGCCTCCGGAATTCCCCGGGGAAAGAAGGATAACCGCCAGAAAAGCGTACCTTATCACTATCGTTCCTCTGACGGCTTTGATATCTACGTCGGAAAAAACAATTTCCAGAACGATGAGCTTACCTTTAAATTTGCTCAGGGAAACGACATCTGGATGCATGCCAAGAAAGCACATGGTTCCCACGTCATCATCCGGACAAACGGAAAAGAAGTTCCGGACCGGACCTATGAAGAAGCAGGATCCCTTGCAGCCTGGTATTCCCAGTCCAGACAGGCACCGAAGGTTGAGATTGACTACATTGAGAAGAAACATGTCAAGAAACCTGCCGGCGGAAAACCGGGATTTGTAATTTATCACACCAACTACTCCCTGATGGCAGAGCCGACGCTGGCTTATGTAACTCTTGTCCGTTAACTGCTGTAACAAGACGAAACTCGCTGACGCGCAGCTTTGACCAACGTGTCGCTGACACACCCGCCCAAACGTACAACAAAACGAGACCGCAGCTTTTCCCTGCGGTCTCGTTTTGCTATCAACGCTGCTCCAACTTTTTATCGGACAGCTTTCCTGATTTTATTTCACTTCTTCTGCAGCCTTTGTCTCTTCCTTCACAGAGTCCTCTTTTTCAGCTGCCTGCGCCGGTTCAGCGGAATTTTCTTCCTCATTTGCCTTTGCTTCCTTCTGCTTCTTCAGTTCCTTTTCTTTTTCCTTCAGCTCCAGAATCTGGCGTTCCTTTTCTTCCTGCTCTTTCTTCAGGCGTTCATTCTCCTGCATCTCTTTTGCCAGCTGCACACGGATCTCTTCCTCCGCAATCAGCTGATCATACATTGCCTCATATTTTCTGGCAGATGCATCCCAGGAGAAATCCTGAGCCATGGCACGCTTCACCATTGCATCCCATGCATAGCGGGATTCTTTGAATACCTTCTTTGCATAGCGGATCACGTTAAGCATCTCATGAGCATTGTAGTTTGCAAAGGAGAAGCCGGTTCCCGTTCCGTCCACTTCATTATAGGAAGCAACGGTATCTCTCAGACCGCCTGTCTCACGAACGATCGGCAGCGTTCCGTAACGAAGACTCATCAGCTGACTCAGTCCGCACGGCTCAAAGAGAGACGGCATCAGGAACGCATCACAGCCCGCATAGATCCGGTGAGAAAGCGCCTCGGAATAGAAAATGCTTGCGGATACACGGTTCGGGTACTTTTCTGCGTAGTAACGGAACAGATCCTGGTACTTGCTTTCACCGGTACCAAGAACAACCAGCTGAACATCTTCCGCACAGATCTGATCCAGAACGCACTCAACCAGATCAAATCCCTTCTGGTCAGTCAGACGGGAAACAACACCAATCATGAATGCCTTCGGATTCTTTTCCAGGCCAAGCTCTTCCTGCAGCTTTTCCTTCAGCACAGCCTTGCTCTCGATCACGTTGTCGATGGTATAGTTGACTGCAATATCCTTGTCCTTTGACGGATCATAGAATTCGTAGTCAATACCGTTCACAATGCCCAGCAGATCCGCGGATTTCGCACGGAGCAGTCCGTCCAGGCCTTCGCCGTAGAAAGGCATCTTGATTTCTTCCGCATAGCTCTTGCTGACGGTTGTGATCCGGTCTGCGTAAACAAGTCCGCCCTTGAGCATGTTTCCGTTGCCGTAGGCTTCCAGTTTATCGCTGGTGAAGTAGTAATCGGACAGACCGGTGAAGTTCTTCATTGTCTCCACATTCCAGGTACCCTGGAATTTCAGGTTGTGGATGGTAAAGATGGTCTTGATTCCCCAGAAGAACGGATCTGCCTGGAAGCTGTCGTTTAAATATACCGGGATCAGGCCGGTCTGCCAGTCGTGACAGTGGATAATGTCCGGTTTGAAGTTAATCAGCGGAAGAATGGAAAGAACTGCCTTGGAGAAGAAGCAGAACTTCTCGATATCTTCGTACATGTTTCCGTAGGGCCATGGTCCGCCGAAGTAGAATTCGCTGTCGATAAAATAGAAGTGAACGCCTTCGTATTCCATCTCCATGACTCCGACATACTGATTGCGCCAGCAGAAATCGGTGTAGAAGTGAGTGACATACTTCATTTTGGAACGGAAGGATTCTTTAATGCATAAATACTTTGGCAGAACCACACGTACATCATATTCTTCTTTGTTAAAGTACTTCGGAAGGGAACCGACAACATCAGCCAGTCCTCCCGTTTTAATAAACGGCACGCACTCGGATGCGGCAAACAAAATCTTTTTCATGAGTAACCTCCTGCATAGGTATTGAATTACGGTTTTATAAAAACATTATACACGAAAAGCAGGAAGAAAGAAAGCTCTTTTTCGTCAATTTGCAAATAATATTCGAAAACGATGCCGTTTTATCACCGCTGTGTCAAATTCAGTTCCAGACGGATCTTATCTGCGATCAGAGCCACAAATTCCGAGTTGGTCGGTTTTCCTTTTCCATGGTTGATGGTATATCCAAACAGCGCATAGATGGTGTCCATCTTGCCGCGGTTCCAGGCTACTTCAATGGCATGGCGAAGCGCGCGTTCCACACGGCTTGGCGTCGTTTCATATTTCATTGCAATTTCCGGATACAGAACCTTGGTAATCGAGTTGAGCAATTCCATGTTGTTGACGCAGAGGATGATCGCATCGCGCAGATACTGATATCCCTTAATATGTGCCGGCACACCGATCTCATGGATCACGTTGGTTACATACTGTTCCAGGTTCTTCGGCGGGATTACCGGTGCTTTTGGCTCCGCAACACGCATTGGCTGCGCACTCTGGTAAACGCCTGCGTTCTGAGCAGAAGCTCCCTGATTGCTCCCCTTGCTTCTTCCAAGCTGCTTGATCCGTCGGATTACCGTCTGATTGTCAAAGGGCTTCATCATGTAATAGGTAGCGCCGGACATCATTGCATTTTCTGCCACCGAATCATTATGTATCGCAGACAGAATGATGAAGGACGGAATGTTTCCGGTCGGATTTTCTGCGTAAACGCGATCCATGACACCAAGTCCGTCAATGCCCGGCATGACAAGATCCAGAAGAACCACATCCGGATTGGTTGTATAAATCATTTCACAGGCCTGTTCTCCGTTTCGCGCCTTTCCTACCACATTGATCTCCCCGTCGTTCGTCAGTAATTCCTCCAGTGTTGTCAAAACCTTCTCATTATCATCCGCAATCGCTACGTTCAGCTTTGTCATATTTTCACCATACCTTTCCGTGCCTGTTATTGACAGGCGACTCTCTCAATCGACAACGCTACTATAAACAAAATTGCGGATTTCAACAAGCAGATTGGGTCGCCCATATCGACGACCCAATCTGCTGTTCCACGCTTTATCATTAAAATTCCGTTACTGCTTCTTTCCCTTCATACCAGTTGATCATGTTCAGAACCAGCATGTTCCAGTTCTGGAAGTTGGGATTGATCACCGGCTCTCCGTCATCCGGCGAATAGTATTCGTGCATGGAACCAAACCGTTCCACATCACGGCCGAACAGACGAATCGTCTTTTCGCAGAGCTCTCTTGCCTCCGCCTCATAGCCATAGTTCACCAGACCGCGGAAGGTCAGATAGTTGGAGATTCCCCATACCGGTCCAAGCCAGCAGGATGGATTGTTGGATGCCACGATCCGATACATCTTTTCCTTAGGCGACAGCGTGCGGACTCCGGCTGCGCAATTAAAGGAGCCGGTATCCCGGTACCGTTCCACCACCCGGGCTGCCTGCTCTTTTGTCGCTGCACCTGCCCAGAGCGCAAGAAATCCGGACCAGACATCGATCCGCTGGATCAGGCAGTCCCAGTGACGGGGCATTCCCTTGTGGTAAAACGGTTCCTTTACAAAATCAATCTCCCTCAGGTTCAGATCCACATTATAGAAAAATCCGTCTCTTTCATCGTAGCAGTGCTCCCGGATTGCCTCCACCAGCTTTTTCCGTTCTTTTCCATAAATCTCTCCAGCCTGCGGCATTCCAAGGGCATTGCAGAGATATTCCATCGCTTCCAGTTCCTTTACCATGAAACAGTTCAGGTAAATGGATCCGGAAGAACCATCCGGACGGTAGAAGGTGGCCGGATCATTGTCCACACCAATCATTTTGTCGGTCTGCCAGTAGAACAGACCGGTTGCCTTGTGGCGATGATGGGTCAGATAGTTGTTGATGTGGTACTGCAGCTTTTCAAATCCCTGGCGGAGCCATTCCACGTCACCATCCCCGTTTTTCACCAGAAACGCGGCATGCTGGGCAAGGATCGGCTTATGCATGTTTTCCGTGTAGATATTCTCCGGCCTTTTGATATCCCGCTTTTTCCGGTCAACCGCAATCGGCATGTAGCCGTCGGTTCCGGTAAAATGAAGATAGTTCAGAATACAGCCTCGCTCATATTCCTCTGCTTCCTTCGGATCGTCTCCTGTCTCGCGGATGATCTGTTTCAATGCAACATTGGAAAAATAGGAATCCCAGTCCCACAGAACATCGGCATAGCATTCCGATCCCGGTGTCAGGAAGCCATAGGGGAAGATTCCACCTTTTTCCCGGTACATCTGGCGATAGTCGCGTTTCATGTAGTCTCGTAAAATCTGAATGTAGTGTTCCATTTTATTCTCCTTTCCATTTCTTATACTTTCTAAATTCAATTGTCCATTTACCGATTCAGGCCTTCCGGTTCTCCTTCCTGCTGTCAGATTACGGTTCGCTTTCAAACAGTCTGGCACGACCGGAAATACCGTAAGATTTCAGAGAAGGAGAAACGGCAAGGCAGATTGTTTTCTCTGTTCGTGAAACATCAGTCTCGATATTATTCTACTGCCATTTTATCAGAAGCGCGGTCTAATCGAACAAATATCGCTTTTTTGCATCTCTCTGTTAAACATAAGTTTCCAGGAGTTAACCGACAGACATGTACTCCACAGCTCGTAAAATTCCCCTTACTTTGTATTATACCACGAGACTCAAAAAATTCAACGGAATATAAAGTAACCACTTCTTTTTATCAACTTGAAAAAGATACTATACCCCGCCTGTTGTCACAACAAAAATCAAAAGTGCTGCAAGACCAAATATCAAATAAATACAGGAAGAAATTATCGTCCAAAGTATCCAACGTCTTCGCGGTGTTTTATCCGGCTGCTTTGGAGGCCTAGCCAACAGGTTTAAGAGAATTCCCACAGGCATCGCTATCAAAAACAGGTTTCCAGTCAAATCCAAAACAAAATCAGCGCATTGTCTTCCCAGGGAATGATCGAAGTTAAAATAATACAACAGGCAAATCATGATATCCAAAATACAAAATACCGTGTATATACCTTGCAATACGAACGATGAAATCCTTAATTTCTTTTTCATTCAATCCCTCCATTTATCGATGCATAAATTCTAGCATAAATCTCCAGGAAAAGCCAGCACTAAACATCCCTGTCGTCAATTCAGTCTTCTGCTTTCCGCAGCTTTTCGACAGCGATCCGATACCTTAAATAATCATTTCTCTTAAAACTCGGAACGTTTCATGCTATAATTCGATTCAAGAAATTTCTCTCTCGCAGAGGGCGGTGCCATGAGATGTCCCGGCGAAGTCCTTGTCGCGACAAAGGAGGACAAAGTGATTCATTGGTACTGCTTTAACACCATGACCGACCGATTTGAGGATCTCTGCTCCATCTATCCCCCACTGGAAACATTCAGCTGCGGGTTCTCCGGCGAGGCAAGCGGCATTCCGGACGGCTGGCATCATGTCGATCTTGGGATGGGAAATCACCTTTTGGTTCGCGCGGATTACTTTACGGCATTCCAGAATGCCGTTGATGAGCTTCATACAAAACACCTGGGCGAAATATATGCAAGCTGGATGGGAATTGCTCAGATTCTGCTGACTGCCAGGAAGCAAATCTGACCGGATTGAATATGGTAATAAAAGAAAAAAAATCTTGATTTTCAAGCGATTATCATGTACTATTTAAGCAGAATACATGTGCAAACAGGCACTCTGATAAAGGAGGATTTCAGATGAATCTGCATTTTAAAGAAAAACAGTACAGTTGGGGCGACACGTTCTACATACTGGACGACAACGATCAGCGCAAGTATTGGGTCAGGAACAGTGTTATGCTGTGGAACAGAAAGTGGGAAATCTGCAGTCTTGACAAAAAGGCACTTGTTGTCATAAAAAACGATCCAAAGAGCTTACTGAAGAAGAAATATCACATTTTCATTAATGGCGAGAAAATGGCTTCCATTACGAAAGAGATATCCGTGATCCCGAAGTACACCATCGAGGGACTTGACTGGCAGATGCATGGTGTAATGCTGCATGAATATGAAATGCTCCAAAATGGAAAGGAAGTTCTTTCGTTCCACATCGATGTAACAGCCTGGGGTGACCGCCCTGTTTTGAAGACCGCGGAATCTACGGATGAACTTCTGGCTCTTGGCGTTGTCACAACCATCAGCTATGTAATGAACGCCAAAGAAGACGGCACACCAACAAATCATCTTTGATAAAAGCGAAATTATTTTTGAAGAGGAGTTTTGCGGCATCTGCGCTGCGAAACTCCTCTTTCAACGCATTATTAATATGTTTACCAATTGTTTTGACATCTCTGACAAACAGTTCAGTCATCTGATTCCGATTCCGCCTTCCGGCTTCCCATTCTTCCAGATTCCGAAGAGGAATTCCCATGTATTCAGAAAATGCTTTTCTGCTTAATCCCAAATCTGCACGTATCTCTTTAATTTATCCATCTGTACTTTTAATTCTTCTCTTGTTTCTGACATTATGTAACCTCACCTTGCGTAAATTAACAAAACCACCGAAACGGTGGTTTTGTTATATAACAGTACAAACTTCCTGTCAACTATGTTTTTTATTTTGCGACAAACCAATCCTGAATTCATGGATTATGGCTAATACAAGCGGTATAAATACGTTCTCAAAGACATTTATTTCAGAGCTGCACCGTCTTTGAAAGCGTCACCGACTTTTTCTCCCAGCACATAATACGCGTGGTTCATTCCGTCATAAGTAATCGGGCGAAGCTTCACAGGATCAATCGCACCATCAGTCAATATGCTTTCATCTGCACAGACATTGATAATTTCGCCAACCATACGGCAGGTTTCTTCATCATAGCTTATCAACTTGCATTCCACAGCCAATGGCAGTTCTTCAATCAACGGTGCATCCACATTCTCGCTCTTTACGGTATGAAAACCGGCTTTTTCCATTTTGTTCGGTACATCGTTCGCAGACACAAGACCAACATAGTCACAGGCAACCAACTGCTCGGCAGTTGCCATACTTACAGTAAAAGCACCACGCACGAGGATATTCTTAACTGTCTTGTGTCCTGCGCTCAGGCACATAGAAATCTGATTTGCTTCGCTGATGCCGCCCCACGCCGCATTCATTGCATCGGGTGTGCCGTTCTCATCATAGCTGCCGATAATAAACACCGGCTGGGGATATAAAATCGGTTTTGCTCCAAAATTCTTTCTCATTGTAATTACCTCCAATTATAATTTGTATTTCCGGCTTCGAAGCCGTTTCATCACCAGTTCTTCTCCTCTTTGGTGCAGTCATGCTTCTTTTTACGCTCCTCCACCATTTTGACAAACCATTCGACCATGCCGGGATCCGTATGAGAAAAGAAGGAGGATTGCTTTTTATCCAGCGCTCCAATAACCGCCATATCTTCTGCCGTCAGTTCAAAGTCAAATACATGGAAGTTTTCTTCCATACGCTCGATATGTGTAGATTTCGGAATCACTACAATACCTCTCTGCAAATGCCAGCGCAGAATGACCTGAGCGACTGTCTTTTTGTATTTTTCACCGATTGCTTTCAGCTCTGGCAGTTCAAACATTCCGCCTCTGCCTTCGCCAAAAGGTGCCCACGCTTCCACCTGAACGCCGTATTTGTCGTGCCACTGTTTGCTTTCGTTCTGCTGATGATGAGGGTGTACCTCAATCTGATTGACCATAGGCTTGATTCGGGAAAATGCGGCAATATCGATCATACGATCCGCGTAAAAATTAGAAATACCAATCGCACGGATCTTGCCTTCTCCGTACAGATCTTCTAATGCACAATATGCACCATACACATCTCCAAAAGGCTGATGAAGCAGGCAGAGGTCAAGATAGTCTGCCTGCAATTTTCTCATAGACTCTAACACCGAAGCCTTTGCTTCCTCATAACCATAGTGCTCGATCCAGACCTTTGTGGTAAGGAATATTTCTTCACGGGGAATCCCGCTTTTTGCAATCGCATTGCCGACTTCTTCCTCATTAAAGTAGGACTGTGCAGTATCAATGGATCGATAGCCAACCTTCAGCGCATCCAGCACACAACGTTCGCACTCATCTTTTGTCACCTGATACACGCCGTAGCCAAGCATCGGCATCCTGACACCATTTGGTAAAGTTACATATTCCATAACAGCACCTCCTTGACGGTTAAGAAATATTCATATATAATGAGTTTAAGTTTATTATACAAGTTAAAGTTATCTTTAAGTCAAGACCATTTTCTAAAAATTCACAATTTCTTTGGAGGTACACAATGCTCTATACGGTCGGTGAAATGGCAAAACGCTTAGGGATAGCCCCTCTACGCTCAGATATTACGATAAAGAAGGTTTGCTCCCATTTGTTGAACGTTCCAGCGGCGGTATCCGAATGTTCAAAGATGCAGACTTTGAATGGCTGCAGGTGATTGAATGCCTGAAGAAAACCGGGATGAGCCTTATGGATGTTAAACATTTTATTGAAATGTCAATGCAGGGCGACGATACGATTGACGAGCGGCTTACTCTTATCATCAGGCAAAAAGAGGCAGTGAAGACTCAGATCGATGATTTAAGCCAAACGCTTAAAACCCTTGAGTTCAAGGAATGGTATTACCAAACGGCAAAGGAAGCAGGAACAACATCCGTTCCCCGCAGCATGACTTTGGACGAGCTCCCGGAGGAATTTCGGGAAGTTCGCAAAGCGCTCCGGGGAGAATAGTCCGACACGAGTGATTGTCATGATGAGCAACCTTTGATTGTTAAAATGCTTCTGCTATACTGGATTAGATGATTCCTGGAGGAACAGTGAAATGCAAGACAAGACAACCAGAAATAATACCATTGATATGATACGCTTTATAACAAGTATATTAATAGTATTTATTCATTGTCCCTTCCCGGGCACATTCGGACAATATTGCATTAACCTGGGACGTTTCGGTGTTCCATTCTTCCTGATTGTATCCGGATGGTTTTCCTATCATCCCAATAAGGATACATTGCTTAGTCGCTTGAGAAAAAAATTCTTTGATACACTTAAGTTATTAGGAACTGTTACTATAGCATATTGTATCATGAATTCAATAAAATCTGTCGTATCAGGTTACCCTCCCTATGAATGGATCGGCACATACTTCAATATCCGGCACGCTCGTCATCAAAAATCGCTCAATCATTGACTGCTTGCAGCATTGCTCAGTCAGCATTTTTATTATTCACTGCGGAGTTCGAGATATACTAAATTCTATGATGCAAAAGTACAATGTGTCATGTTCTCCCTGGCTTTTTCCTTTGCTTGTTCTCATTATTTCCGTATTGATCAGTATTACCTGGTATTGGATCACAGCTAATAAAAATAGAAACGCCATCACCAAATAAAAAGCAGAAATAGCAGCCGGATCACGCTGGCTGCTATTTCTTCCTGGACTCAACGCTCCAGCATATTCTCTATAAAAATCCCATATCCACGTGTCGGATCATTCACCAGCACATGCGTCACTGCTCCCACCAGTTTCCCATCCTGAATAATCGGGCTGCCGCTCATCCCCTGCACAATCCCTCCGGTCTCATCCAGCAATTCCTGATCGATCACCTGAAACAAGAACTCATTTTCATGTTTCGCTCCTGCATCTGTATTCAGAATCATGATGCGGTAATCCTTCGCTTCGTTGCCAAGCGCACAGCGTAACAATGCCTGAGAACAGGTAACTTCTTCTCTTCTTGCTGTCTGGCAAATTTCCGATTGATTCAATTTTGCCGCTGCTTCCGGACGGATATAACCGAAAATTCCGTTTGTCTGATTCTTTTCAATGGTACCCAAACGTGTAGATGCATCATAGCAGATGATTCCGGAATAGGATCCAGGTGAGCCTTCGCTTCCACGGATAATCATGCGAACCTGAGCTTCATAGAGACCGCCTGTTTTCGCAAGCACCATTTTTCCGGTATCAGTATCACTGATCGGATGGCCAAGGGCAGCAAATCGCCCGTCTTTCGTCAGATAGGTCATGGTTCCGATCCCCTGCGCATCATCCTTTACCCATACACCAAGACAAAAGCTTCCATCCTCGGCGCGGACCGGAGAAAGCGAACAGTCAGTCAGTTCCCCGTCCCTCTTTCTTGTCAGTGTTACCGGATTGGCTCCAAACCGGTTCAGCGCTTCCTGAAATCCTTCTTTCGTCTGAACCGGTTCCCCATTGATCGCCATGATATAATCTCCGGATGTCAGGCAGCCGGCTGCCGGTTCTGCCAGGTTTCCGTTTTCATCGGTTACCTTCGCGGTACCAATCACAAGAATCCCATCCGTCTGCAGATAGATGCCGATGGGATAGCCGCAGGGATAGACAGAAGGCATCTCCTGTTCATTCATCCCGTCTTCTGTCTGGCTGCTCAAAGCTGCCTGCGCATGGACAGACAGAAAGGCAGGACTTACCACAGACTCCTTATGCAGTCCAAAACTCCACAGATTGATTCCTAATATACCGACAAGAACGGCTAAGACGAACTTGTTTTTTCTCTTTTGCATACTATCTGACATCCTTTCCTTCTGCCAACTGCAGAATCAAATCACAGTGATAGTATGCGGCATTTCCTAATTTGTACTCTGGTATTCTTTTGCCCGGTCTGCCATATCCTTCATCTCTCTGGCATTTTCAACGACACGCTCCGTGATCTCTGTTCCGCCAAGCAGGCGGGCCAGTTCAAGAACACTCTCCTCCTGTTCAAGCGGACGGATGTGAGTGGTTGTCACCTGATTTTCCACCGTTTTTTCGATTAGAAAATGAGTGTCTGCCATGGAAACGATCTGCGGAAGATGGCTGATGCAGATGACCTGGCAGCCTCTGGCAGTCACATTCAGCCTTACTGCTACCTTCTGGGCAGTTCGTCCGCTGATTCCGGCATCGATCTCATCGAAAATCAGCGTTTCTGTCTCTTCCTTTTCCGCCAGAACCGACTTAATCGCAAGCATAATACGCGAAAGCTCACCGCCGGAAGCAACCATCGACAGCGGTTTTACCGGTTCACCAGGATTCGTTGCAAGGTAAAACTGCACATCGTCCATTCCGTGTACACCGATCTGCGCCGTCCGATCGAAACGGATCTCAAAGCGGATATCCAGAAAATTCAGATCGATCAGCGCCGCAATCAGCGATTTCTCCAGAATGGCCGCCGCTTCTCTGCGGCGGGCAGACAGATCCTCTGACGCCTGCTCCAGCTTTTTTTGAATCCGGTTCACCTGACGTTCCAGCTTCTTTTTGATTTCTTCCAGATTCAGATAGGTCTCCAGTTCCTTCTTTTTCTCATCCAGAAGAAACAGAAGTCCTTCCTCATCGCAGTTATACTTCTGAAGAAGATGTCGGATCTCATCCAGCCGACCGCCGACTTCCAGAAACCGTTCCTGGCTGTCTTCTTCCTGGTCCAGAAGGCGGCTGACCGCGTGACTGCAGTCGGAAAGAATCGATTCCGCATCCATAAGCTGGCTGTGGAGCTGCTTCAGCTCGGGATCATATTCCGTCAGTTCCGCAGCGCTGACCACCGCCTTTGAAATCTGATCCGCAGCGCTTCCTTCCTCCGCCGACACAAACACCTCAATCTGGCGAAGTCCACGCTTGATCACTTCCTGGCTGCGCAGCTTCTTCCATTCCTGCTCCAGTTCCTGTTCTTCTCCCGGACGGATCTGTGCCTGCTCAATCTCCTCGATTTCGAAATTGAGAATGTCAACTGTCCGGATCCGGACTGCCTCATCCACACAGCTCTTTTCCAGTTCCTTCTGACATTCCTGAAGCTGGTGATAGAGCCGGGCGACTTCCTGACGAACTGTCAGAATTCCAGAAGACTGACCAAACCGGTCCACAATCTCCAGCTGCCGCATGGGCATGAGAAGCTTCTGATGCTCATGCTGCCCATGGACATCCAGCAAAAGAGCGGCCGCTTCTCTTACACGGGCGGCTGTCACCGTCTCTCCGTTGATCTTACAGATGCTCCTGTTTTCACGGATCCGTCTGGAAATGATCAGCTGTCCTTCCTCCGGTACAATGTCCATCTGCTCCAGCTTCTCCAGCAGTCCTTCTCCATGAACGGAAAAAACAAGCTCGATATAGGCTTCCTTTTCATGGTTGCGGATCATGTCCTTCGGTACTTTAGATCCAAGCGCGATCATCACCGATCCGATCAGGATCGATTTACCGGCACCTGTCTCACCGCTTAGTATGTTCAGTCCCGGAGTAAAACAGATCTCCGTTTTATCAATCAGTGCAAGATTTTTTACATAAAGGCTTTCAAGCATCTGTTACCTCATCTTTTCAGTCAAGAATCGCTTCAATCTTCTTTTTTACCACAACGGTATCCTGCACGGAACGAACCGCGCACATGATCGTATCATCACCGGCAATGCAGCCAAGTATCTCGTAGAACGCGCAGGCATCCAGCGCCGCTGCAGCTGCCATTGCCATTCCGGACACCGTTTTGATCACAAGAATGTTCATTGCGGCATCCATGCTGACAAAACTGTCTTTCAGGACACGTATGTACTTGTCTTCCGGCATGTGCTTCGGCTCCGTGCGGACAGCATATACCGGCGATCCCGATGAACCGGGGCGCTTTTTCAGCTTCAGTTCTCTGATATCGCGGGAAACTGTCGCCTGAGTTACACTCATTCCCTGCTCTTTCAGACGCAGAGCAAGCTCTTCTTGTGTCTCTATTTCATACTGTTCGATAATTTCCAGTATTTTCTGCTGTCGTATCGACTTCACAACCATTCTCCTCTTGGCTTTCTTCCGGTTCGCGCGGACCGGATTCTACTATTGATTCAGCTTTTTGCGCAGCGTCTCGAAAAAGCTGGTCCGGTTCATACGGATCATACGGACCGGTTTTGCACCGCAGACAACGCGAATCCGATCCTGCGGTTTCAGTTCAATGGACGTATGCGCATCAAAATATGCACAGGGGATAGACGCTGTATCTTCCGCTTTCCCTTCCACCTCCAGTTCGATCACCGCATCCCCTGGAAGGACGATGCTTCGCGCATTTGCAACGGTGTGGGGACAGATCGGTGTCAGAACAAACAGCTCGGAAGACGGCATCATGATTGGACCTCCTGCGGAGAGACTGTAGGCCGTCGAACCGGTCGGCGTCGCAGCAATCATGCCGTCTGCCGCATAGTGTGACAGAAACTGTCCGTTTACATAGAGGGAAAAGTAGCACATTTTCAAGCCGGAGCTTCTGGACAGAATGATGTCATTAAACGCCACATCACGATAGATCATTTCACCTTCACGGATGATCTCTCCTTCCAGTGTCATCCGTTCTTCCAGAAAATATTCATCCGCAAGAAGACGCTCCAGCGTCCGGTAAAGCGATTCTTCGTCAATCTCCGCCAGATAGCCGATGTTTCCAAGATTCACTCCGATGATCGGAATATCGCGGTTTTTCAGATCATGAACCGCCTGGATCAGTGTGCCGTCACCGCCAAGAACAATGACGCACTGGGTCTCCATCGGAATCCGGTCCGCGTCAGTGTAGAGGAATTCCCCGCAGGAGCCCGAAAGCTGGGGGCTGATCTCGCAGGAAGCCCCGCGCTCCACCAGAAAGCTGCGGATTCTGCAGGCGCAGGGATAGGTGCGTTCCTTTGAGTAATTGGGAATTACATAAAAATGCTTCATAACCGCCTCACTTCTCCGCTTTTGCAGATAAAAGTTCATGAGACTGGTCAACCAGCGCAGTCACATCCGGCGCCGAAACAGCCGTTTCCTCCGTTGTCGGGTTTTTCTGCAGGTAGAGAAGGTATTCGATGTTTCCCTCCGGTCCCTTGATCGGTGAAAACTCAAGTCCCATGATCCCAAATCCCAGCTCTTTTGCAAAGGCGATCACGGTCTCTACGACTTCGATGTGAGTCTCCCGTTCTCTGACCACGCCTTTTTTTCCAACCTTTTCTCTGCCTGCTTCAAACTGCGGTTTAATCAGGCAGACCATGGAAGCACGGTCGCTCATCAGCTCTTTCACCGGACCAAGAACCTTGGTCAGTGAGATAAAGGAGACGTCAATCGATACGAAATCAGCCTTTTCTTCAATATCCTCCGGCGTCACATAGCGGATGTTCGTTTTTTCCATGCATACCACGGCAGGATTCTGACGAAGCTTCCACGCCAGCTGCCCATGTCCCACATCCACTGCATAGACCTTGCAGGCGCCGTTCTGCAGCATGCAGTCTGTAAATCCACCGGTCGACGCGCCAACATCCATGCAGACGCGGCCTTCCAGACAGATTGGGAACTGCTGCATGGCTTTTTCCAGCTTCAGTCCGCCTCTGCTTACATATTTTAATTCATTTCCGCGCACTTCAATCGGTGCGTACGGATCAAACATTGATCCGGCTTTGTCTTCTTTCTGTCCGTTTACATAGACATTGCCGGACATGATGATTGCTTTTGCCTTTTCACGTGAAGGTGCATAGCCCATGTTAACAAGCAGCACATCCAGACGTTCTTTCATGTCATGCCTCCCTATTTTTCATACAGCGAAAGGATCTGTGCGGCAATTCCGCCGGCATCCAGCTGGAGCTCCTGTTTCAGCTCATCAATGGTTCCGTGAGGAATGAACCGGTCGGGAATTCCGATCGCAAGCAAATTTGCCTGGCTGCCTGCCGATGCCAGAAAGCTGCCGATTTCTTCTCCGATTCCACCGGAAATTACATTCTCTTCCATGGAAACAAACAGCTCATGATCTGCGGTCAGCTCGCCAAGAACTGCAAGATCCAGCGGTTTTGCAAACCGAAGGTTCACCACCGTCGGACAGATTCCCCTGCTTTTCAGGATCTGTGCCGTCTCCAGCGCCGTTTCCGTCATCGAACCATAGGCCAGAAGTGCAACCTTCTTTCCCCGTTCCAGAACCTCGCTCTTTCCAGGAACAATGGGCAGTCTTTCCTCTGTTCGGATTGCACCGGCTGCCGTCTTCGGGTAGCGGATCGCGGTCGGACCGTTATAGGAGGCGGCAAATTCCAGCATCTGCTCCAGCTCTTCTCCATCCTTGGGAGCAAGAACAACCATGTTCGGAATCATTTTCAGATAGGAGATATCGAATACACCCTGATGCGTCTCTCCGTCATCCCCGACAAGACCGGCACGGTCCAGACAGAAGGTGACCGGAAGATTCTGAAGACAGACATCATGGAGAATCTGATCATAGGCTCTCTGCATGAAGGAAGAATAGACAGCAACAATCGGATGATAGCCACGTGCCGCCATTCCTGCTGCAAAGGTCACCGCATGCTCCTCCGCAATTCCCACATCAAAGAACCGCTTTGGATACTGCTTTGCAAATTCCGCCATTCCCGTTCCGTCGGTCATGGCTGCCGTGATCGCAACCAGTTTCGGATGGCTTTCTGCCAGTTTGCAGAGCGCGGACGAGAACACATCGGTATAGGTTTTCTTTGTTTTCTTTGTTTTTGCTTCTCCCGTTTCTTTATTGAACGGAGAAACTCCATGGAATTTATCGGGACGGGAAACAGCCGGATCATAGCCTCTTCCCTTCTGAGTATTTACATGGATCAAAACAGCGCGGTCCAGATTTTTCGCGTCGTTGATCACCTGAATCAGCGCATTGATATCATGACCGTCTACCGGGCCAAGATAGGTGATTCCCATGTTCTCAAACAGCATGCCGTTCAGCATCAGCTGCTTGATGCCGTTTTTTGTTTTGGAAATGTTCTGAACAAGCCCGCTGCCGATTCCCGGGATCCGGTTCAGCGTAGCCGCCACATTTTCCTTCAGATTATTGTAGCCGCGGTACGTGCGGATTCCCGCCAGATATCGGGACATGCCTCCTACATTCCTGGAGATGGACATGTTATTATCATTTAATATGATAATGAAATTGCTGTGTACGGACGCCGCATTGTTCAGCGCTTCATATGCCATTCCTCCGGTCAGGGAGCCGTCTCCGATGACAGATACCACATGATAGCTGTCATCATCCAGCTCACGGGCGCATACCATGCCGAGACCTGCAGAAATAGAGGTTGAGCTGTGACCGGTATCGAACACATCGCAGTCACTTTCCGACCGCTTGGGGAAGCCGCTGAGTCCATTGTGCTTCCTGAGCGTTTGAAACTGCTCGGCACGGCCTGTCAGAATTTTATGGGTGTATGCCTGATGACCCACATCCCAGATTATTTTATCGGTTGGCAGATCCAGACACCGGTGAAGCGCAAGTGTCAGCTCTACCGTACCAAGATTTGAAGCCAGATGTCCGCCGCATTCGCTGACGCTGTCGATCAGGAATTCACGGATTTCGGAAGCCAGAATCGGCAGTTCCTCCATCGGAATCCGTTTGATGTCATTGCACTGGTGTATCTTTTCTAGTACCATCGCATGTCTCCCACTCTTTCGTGTCGAATTGAATTTCTTACTTTTCTCTGTGGATCAGCCATTCGACCAGCTGGATCAGGAACGTATCATTGGGGAGAACCTTTGCCAGACGTTCTCTTGCTTCGCCGGAATATTCTTCCACCTTCTGTTCTGCTTCCTGAATACCATGAAGAAATACATAGGTATTTTTCTGGTTTTTCTCATCGCTGTTGACCGGTTTTCCAAGAATTTCTGTTGTTGATGTCACATCAAGAATATCATCACGGATCTGGAACGCAACACCGATGCGCGATGCAATGATTTCCATTTCCTTTACTTCCTCTTCACTTCCGCCTGCCAGAATGCAGCCAATCATCATGGCAGCTTCCAGCAGAGCGCCTGTTTTCAGCCGGTTGATAAAGTCAAGCTGATCCGGCAGCACCTCTTTTCCGGTCAGCTCCACATCCACGCTCTGACCGCCAATCATTCCGAAAATTCCCGCTTTCTGTGCAAGAACACGCATGCCCTTTACAACCAGCTCCGGACGGATTCCCAGCTCCATCGCATGGGAAGCTGCCGCAAATGCCTCTACCAGCAGATCGTCTCCTGCAAGAACAGCCATGTCATAGCCGTATTTCTTCCAGGTGGTCAGCTTTCCTCTGCGGTATTCGTCGTTGTCCATGCACGGCAGATCATCGTGGACAAGGGAGGAGGAATGGATCATCTCCAGACCTGCCATAAAGGGTTCCACGCCTGCACCGATTCCGCCGAAGGCTTCATAGACCGCCTGCATGATCAGGGGACGCAGGCGTTTCCCGCCTGCCAGCACACTGTAATTGGAAGCTTCAATCAGATTTTTCTGGAATCCGCTCTCCTCTGGCAGATAATTTCTCACAGCAGCCTCCGCTGCCCTGGTTTTTTCCTGTAATCTTTCTTCAAACGTTTTCATACTGCGCCTCTGTTTTTATGATTCAAATTCCCTGTTATTTTCTATTACCTGAATTCGTTTTTCCACTGCGTCAATCATTTTCCGGCATTCGTTTACCAGACGGATTCCTTCCTCGAATTTCGCCAGAGACTGCTCCAGAGTCAGGCTGTCCTGCTCCATGGATGCCATGATCTCGTTTAACTGATTCAGATTTTCATCAATTGTCATAGCTGCTCTTCCTTTCCTGAGCGAATGCTTCCCGTCTCGCACGTTCCCGGATCCGTGATCGTTCGCTTCTGAATCTCCGTAATTGCTGCAGCAGCAATTCCATCCTTCATGTGAATCCGCACTGGCTGCCCGATTGCCAGATTTCCGATTCCCTCAAGCGGCTGCTCCGTTTCGTCCGTGATCAGCGCATAGCCGCCGGAAAGCCGTTTCAGCGGTGAAATGGCATCCAGCTTCTGTGCTTTCATTCCGAGCTGGTAGCGGTATCTGCGGATTTCATCCGCCATGCGGGCAAACAGCTGCGCTTCCATTGCCTGCAGCTGTTCTTTCTTTTTCTGAATCCTGGATTCCGGATGGAGAAGCTGAAGTTTCAGCAGGCATTTCTCCACCCTGGCGTTTGTCTCTTCCAGCCGGCGCCCCATAGCCTGATCCAGTCTTGTCTGTGCATCCAGAAGGCGGCTCATCAGCGCTTCATAGTCATAGACCGCCAGCTCTGCCGCTGCAGAAGGCGTCGGTGCGCGAAGATCAGCAACAAAATCGGCAATGGTAAAGTCCGTTTCATGGCCGACTGCGGAAATGACAGGCGTATCACAGGAAAAAATCGCTCTGGCAACCGATTCTTCATTGAAAGCCCAGAGGTCTTCGATGGATCCGCCGCCTCGTCCCACAATCATGCAGTCCAGCCCCAGCTCATCCAGTGTTTCAATTGCATGGACAATGCTGGACGCGGCACCGGCTCCCTGAACCTGTGCCGGACAGAGAATCAGCTGGACATAGGGGTTTCTTCTGGAAGCAATGTTAATGATGTCGCGTATGGCTGCTCCTGTTTCCGCTGTCACGATCCCAACGGTCGCGCAAAAGCGTGGAATCGGCTTCTTGTACTCGGAAGCAAACATTCCCATTTCTTCCAGCTCACGACGCCTCGCTTCAAACATCCGGTACAGATCGCCGATTCCGTCTTCCTTCAGCTCTGTCACATGGAGACTGTATTTTCCGTCCCGTTCGTAAACACGGACACTGCCTTTTGCAATCACCTGAATTCCGTCCCGAAGCCGGATATCACCCGGTTTTCGGGAGCCGGCAAACATGATGCAGCTGATGGCTCCGGCAGAATCCTTCAATGTGAAATAGAGATGCCCACTGGAATGATACTTACAGTTTGACACCTCGCCTTTAACTGAGACACGATTTAATGCAAAATCCTGCTCAAACATATGTTTAATATACGCAGTGATCTGCGCAACGGTATAAACACTTGCCATCCTGTTTCCTTTCGCGCACCTGCCGACTGATTATTCGGTCAGGTACGGCGTTTCTTCTGCTCTGACAAGCTTGGACAAAATTCCATTCACAAAACGCGGAGACTCATCACCGCCATATTTCTTTGCCAGTTCAACCGCTTCGTTGATGGCTACCTTCTGAGGAACTTCCGCGTCGTAATCCATCTCATAGCAGGCAAGACGAAGGATCGACAGATCCACACGGTTCATTCGCTCCGGCTTCCAGCCTTCGGAAGACTGACCGATCCGCTCATTGATCTGCGGCAGCTTTTCAACGATTGCGTGGAAGCGGGTTTTCAGTTCTTCCTTCTCGGATTCGATCAAAAGAAGCTGTCCTTCCTCCGGAAACATGCACTCATTGAGATAGGTTTCCAGTTGCTCCTCCAGCTCTCCGTTTTCGTAAAATGTTACATGGAATAATAATTTAAATGTGTAATCTCTTAACTGTCTGCGATTCATGGTTCTCCTTGTCCGATCTGCAACCAACTATCCCCTGCAGTATCCTGTGCTTTTCTACCTGACCCAAAAGATGGGTGCCGGTCATGGCACCCATTTTTGCTGCCTTTGCGTTACATATTGACGCCTGCAATCGTTACACGGACGGATTCTACCTGGAGTCCTGTCATGTTTTCGATTGCTGTCTTGATCTTATCCTGTACTTTTGCGGACACTTCCGGAACGCTGTATCCGTACTGGATCACAAGAGATACCTGTGTATGAACGATTCCGTCCTCCACAGTTACGCTGATTCCTTTGGAAAGATTTTTCATTCCAAGCTTTGCGATCAGCTCATGGGTCATGTTTCCGACCAGGGAAACAACGCCGTCGACTTCCGTTGCTGCCAGTGCGGCAATGATGGCAACGACTTCATTCGCGATCTTTAACTCACCGCTGCACTCACCCTGAAGTGTAACGGATTCGGATTTATATTCCTTAGACATAGCTGTACCTCCTCTATGCTTCTGAAAAGCATTATATCAAATTTTCATCTGTTTGCAAACCTTTTTTATAAATTTCATCTATTGAGTGACATCCATCAGTGAAATAACGATATCTGCTGCGGAAACATCGGTTTTTCGCTTCACGATATCTTCGATCTGAGCCAGCTCCGCGTCTGTCAGCTGCGCTCTGCAGATCACAACATCAACTTTCCCGTCTGTTATGCTGACAATGGAGTTGTCAAAGCCTTTTGCGCACAGCAGTGTTTCCGCCGCACACTCCTTGTCACTGTTGTCGGTCAGCTCTACCATTTTATCAACAGCCGCCTGCCGCATTGCTGTATCCGTTCCGTCATCATCGATGACCTTCAGCAGGTCTTCCCTGTTCTTTCCCCTTACCTGTTCTCTTGACAGACGCGCCGATGCCAGATAATCACTGACTGTCAGTCCGTTGGTCAAAACAGCTTCGCCTGGATTTACAATGTCATAGTCCAGACTGTCAATCTCTGTCAGATTGCTCTGATCCGCGGAAAGCGTGGCCGATGCCTCCGGTGCCTGGTTTCCGTCCTCACCCGCTGCATCGGCCGCTGCATCTTCTGTACCGGATGATACCACACGGTCGCCGCCTGCCGGGACGGCACTTCCTGCGCCGGTATTCTCTGCATCCGCTGCGGCGCCCTCCCCCGAACCGGTTAACGAATCCTCATCCGCCAGCTCCTGTCCTTCATCCGTCCCGGTTCCCGCTACATATGTATCGTAGGCTTTCGATGGGAGAACTGCAGTCTGTGCCTGATTCAACCGGTTCAGATCCTGCTTTCCCGCATAGGTAAGATATCCGGCAACTGCCAGCATCACTGCCAGGGCGGTGATCACTACCTGATTCCGTTTCATGATTCGTCTCAATGATTAACCCTCCGATGATGATTTTTTCTCTAATACTCTGATTCTATGCGCTTCCACCTGAAATAATGCCTGTACCGCGCCGTTTATTTCTTCCTTCATCGACGGCGTCAGATCCGCATCTGCCAGAACCAGAATTCCCAGAATTTCCGGGCAGATTTCCTGCAGTACATATGGCTGTCTGCTCCCGTCCGTCTGTTCCGTCAAAACGGCAGTCGATTCGCTTCTGCTGACACGGTGATTCTGAACCATGCCGTCTGCTGACGCGTCGGACTCCAGTTCTTCCTGTATGACTTCATCTCTGCTGATGATTTTCCGGCTCCCCGCCGCCAGCGTGATCATGACATCCGCTGATCGGACACCTTCCATCTGCTCCAGCATGTTTTTCAGCCGGTTCTCCAGCGCTTCCTCATATGTCCGCTCCATTTCCGGCTCGATTCTGCTCTCTGTTTCGTTGACCATCGATTCTCCCCTGTCTTCATTCGTCACAGGAATGGAACAGAGAATCAGAACGACTCCGGCAAGCATCATCAGCAGAATCCGCAGAATTCCGATTTTTTTCACTGCATCTGTTATTGATCTGATCACAAGGCTCCTCCTGATTTATCAGAAAACGATTGTTACGGAAAGTCCGACCTCTGAAGAAAGAGAAAGCTCCTGCTGCAGATACTGCTCCAGCTGCACCTCTTCCTCATTCAGGCGCCAGACACCTCCCTGCGTACGGATTGCCGGAACGGTTATGCTGTCATTTCGCTGCTTTACATCCAGCTGAATTTCTGTGATATTCCCGGTCCGTTCGTCCGTTATCAGTGTGACATCATCTGCTTCATAGCCACGTTCTGCCAGCCTCTCATCCAGTTCATTCTGCAGAAGCGGTTCCAGCTGTTCTCTGGACTGGGCAGTCAGAACCAGACGATTCAACTGCTGTTTCCAGTTCTCATCCGCAATTCTGACTGACGCTTCCTGCCACACCTGATTCATCTGCTCCCGGTCAAAGCTCAGCAGCGGTCTGGCCAGAAGAAGAACCAGGAGCAGATTCAGAAACAGCTTCACATAGGTCTGATAATATTTTTCCGGCAGCAGATACCGGAGAAGCGAAGAAAGAATCAGAAATCCGCAGATCTGACGGATCCACAGCATGATGTCCAATAAAATACCTCCTTTCCCTGCTGTACCGTTTTGACAGCGGTCTGGCCCATTGTCTGAATCAGCTAAAAGACACGGCTGGTAAAGACGCAGATCAGTGCAACGGATACGGCAAACAGAAATGCGGCGATCGCAATTACCTTCATCAGCATCCGGATCCCATATGCCGTCTGCGTCATGCAGTTTTTGATCCGTTCATCCGCAACCGGCTGAATGATTGCGCCGGCGCCGTAATACATGACAACGATTACGCAGAACTGGGTCACAGGAATCAGACAGATTACGGCAATAACCAGCACACCGGCAGCACCGATCCCGTTTTTGATCAGAACTCCTGTCCCGATCATCAGCTCAGACGCGCTGCGTATCCCGCTTCCGATCCCTGGAACTGCCTGGATCAGTTTATTGATCAGCGTTCCCGCACTCTGACTGGCTGCCGGCAAAATCAGTCCCTGAATGACCTGCATGCCTACTACAATACCTGTTATTGTTTTCAGAATCCACTCCGCCAGCATGCGCAGCAATTCCAGAAAACCGGAAAGATAGTCTTCCATGGTCAGTTCATTGAGCAGAGAAAGACAGACATAGATTTTGATCCCGGGCAGAAGCAGATAGAGAAAGACCCAGTCAATCAGCGTGATCAGCAAAAAAGTCAGCTGATACCAGATGCTCATGGCTGCTGCTCCGCAGACACAGGATAAGGCAATGGAGAAGGCTGGTATGAGAAGCTTCACAAAGGTCAGAAGCCTGTCCAGATAAAGCAGACAGGTTTCATAGCAGCTCCCGAATACGGAAAGCAGTGTCTGGGACAGCATCAGATAAATCACAAACCAGGCATTCTGGGAAATCTGGTTGTCGCGGAACACGGAGGCAATGTTGGAGAACAGCGCGGCACTGATCGCAAGAAGCAGGACGCGCACTAACGCCAGCCGGTTTTTCTGAATCTCCCCCACCAGCAGTTCCCTCAGAAACCGTCCGATTGTTTCCAGAAATGAAGAGAAATCTCCGTTTATCAGACTTTGGGCCAGTTCTTCGAATTCAGGCACTTCCTCGTCAAAATTCTGATTGAGAAATGCCTGCAGTTCTCCAAAATCATAGTCTTCCAGCGACCAGACCGATTCCTCTGTCTCCGGAAGACGGCCGTCGTTTTCTGCTGCTTCTGTGCCTGTTCCCAGAAGAATGGAGACAAGAAGCAGAATCAGGATATGTTTCATCATCTACCTCATAGCATGCCGTGAATGGATTCCAGAATTGCAAGGACGATGGGAACGCTGAAGCTGAGAATCACCAGTCTGGCCAGCATGGATATCTGTTCCGCCAGTGTTTCATGTCCACTGTCCCGGCAAAGATTTGCGGAAAATTCACAGATGCATGTGATTCCGATCATACGCAGAATACAGTTCATATAAATGGGATCAATGGAGGTGTATTCCTGTATCTGTTTCAGACTGTCTACAAACCAGGTCATCTTGTCCAGAATCCAGAAAGTAAACACAAGTCCGGCTGCCAGGATGACGAACAGACGGTATTCTTCTTTTACTGCACGAAGATGAGTCGCCAGCAAAGCGGTCACAACGCCGCACAGAGCAATCTTGAACATATCCAACGGTTCCACCTTCTTTCCCGCAGCTTCTCACAGCGCAAACAGACTGCGTATGGAGTCAAAGAGGTCACTGATACAGGGAATCAGCCAGAACAGAACAAGGATCAGGCCGGCAAGGGTTGCAAGGTAGGCCTGCTCTTCTCTGCCGCTTTGTTTCAGCACCTGAGATACAACCGATACGAGTATGCCAACCGCGGCAATTTTAAAAATCAGATTAACATCCACAATTCCCCTCCCTGTCATATCAGAATCAGAACGGCAAGCAGACTGGCCATGATACTCAGACTGCGATAGAGATGGCTGTCTTTCTGCTGGCAGTCTCTGCGCGCTTCGATCAGATGCCCAAGCTGTTCCCGATCGGTTCTCAGACGGTTTCCGATCATCCCTCTCTGCATGCAGAGGAATGCAGTGCCTGTCTGTCTCATGATCTGCAGTTCCTCCTGTTTCAGACCAACCGGTCCGTATGTCTGCCGGACTGCCTGGTCCCAGAGTTCATTCATCGGCCTATGCCCATATTCCGGGACATCCTTGAGACGAGCGATAAACGTTCTCAGACATCCGCTGCCAAGCGGATGTGCTTTTTCCAGAACAGAAGAAAAAACGGTCTGCCTGCAGGTAATCTCCTGTTCCAGAAATCCGAGGAACCGGTGGAATTCTTCCAGTTCTTTCAATCGCTTCGCCGTCCTTTCTTCCACTTCTTTTCCGCAAAGCAGGATTCCCAACGCAATGCAGATGATTCCTGCTGTTTTCAGAGGCATTCATTTCCCTCCCTGCTGTACACGCGATAGTTCCAGCTTCCCGACACGGGAACCGGTTCCACAAACCGCTCAAACAGTCCCATCCATGTTCCCTGGCTCCTGGTCAGCGTCTGAAAGGTTCCGTGCATGGTTGCCAGAAGGCCGATTCCCCAGGTGGATGCCGTTTCCAGCAGCTGCATTTCCGTTTCGCCTCCGATTTCATCCATGGCCAGAATCTCCGGATTCATGGTGCGGATCAGAAGCCACAGATTCTGATCTTTTCTGCCTCCATCGAGCACATCGGTATTCCATCCCAGATCCATCTGCGGAATGCCGCGGTAACATGCTGCAAGTTCTCCTCTTTCGTCGGAAACGGATACTGCGCAGCCGGAACGGAATTCACTTCCTCCGGACAGAAGACGGATCAGATCACGCATCAATGTTGTTTTCCCCCGTCCTGGCGGAGACAGGATCAGCGTATTGCAGAACCGCTCCCGGTCAAACAGTTTTCGGAAAACAGGAACTGCGCATCCAGTGACTTCATGCGCAATTCTCAGATTGATGCTTCCGAAATCAGAAAAGCCATTGATTCTTCCGTTTTCCATCAGCAGCGATCCGGCAAATCCAATCCGGTGACCGCCGCGGATTGTCAGAAAGCCGGAAGCAATCTGATCCTGATAGGCATAAAGCGAATATTCACTGCAGGCTGCCAGAAACAGTTCCAGATCCTTTCCGGTTACGCGGTAGCTTCCCTGTCTGACCGGTTGAAAACCGCCTTTCTGTGAAAGCCACCGAATGGAACCGTTTCCGCAGAAGGTCAGTTCTCTTCCAACGCGAAAACGAATCTCCTCCAGATGATCCAGTTCTTTCTCCCAGCCTTCCAGCCGTTTTTTTATCTCCGATGGAAGAAGAGGGAATAGCGTTTCAGCTGCACCCATCCGTTTCACCTCCTTGATCCATCCATTTGCGTTCTCGTTTATCACAATATATGTACAGGCATGGAAAATATGCAAAAAAAGCGCCGCTGACGCGACGCTTTCCTCCAATTTTGTTTTTACTATATTCTGTCCGCATGAGCCTCTCTCATGTGAAACCTGCTTTCCATCAGGGAAACACGGAATTCGGATCATCTGTGATTGACGGAACGACTGCAATTGCTTTCATGTCCGGATCGGTACATTCCACCCATCGGCTGTCTGTGTATACAAAATCACCTTTTCTCAGCTGGATTGCAACCTGGATCACATTGGATGAGCTTCCTGACTGTACAGCAAACCGAAGGGATTCCAGTGTCAGTCCCTGATACATTTTCTGGTCAAACTGCCAGTCCGCCGCCTCGTACACAACGGCTCCGTTTCCATTGCTGCCGGTAACCGGATAATAGTGCATGTTCATCCTTCCGTCTTTTGCCCGGATGGAGACCAGACTTCCTGTTCTCGTGTAAAAAGCAACTGCATCCTGTGATTCACTGACTGCTGCCCGTTTTCTGGCTGCTGTCAGCTCACCGGAAATTTTATCAAGAATCGTATCACTGACGACAATTGCGTTGGCTGTCGTTTTTACCTGGACAAACACCCGAAGACCGTTTGTTACGGCTGCCGCGGAAACAACCAGAAAGATTCCGATCAGCGCAAGCGTTACCATCAGTTCAACTAACGTGGTTCCCCGCCTGTTTTTTATCCGTTTCATAGCATCCCTCTCAGTCAAAGAAATAGTATTGTCCCCCATGGACCGGATCGGTATAGCACTTCAATGTAATTTCCATGCGAAAACACTCCCCTGCTCCCTGGTAAAAAACAGCCGGAGTTTCACTGACAGCTGCGGCGGCCTGCTGATCGGTATAATAGCCCTGGGCAAGCGTCTGGGCGGATTCCCGAATCTGAGTTGCACGGATCACCATGTTGCCTGAGAGTCTGACAGCCTGAAGAAAGATGGTCATGATGATCATCAGAACCAGAAAGGCGATCATAACACTTACCAGACTGGTTCCTCTGGAATTCTTTATAATTCGTTTCACCCTTACTCCCTTCCACTGATATACCAGTAATACTCATCCTCGTCACTCCGCTTTTTACAGCCGAAAATTGTTGCCGCTGTATAGCGGTTCCCACTTCTTGTTGTACAGGTAATCTCTGCCGTCAGCTGCAGTTCTGACTCGATTCCTTCGAAAACCGTTCCGTCAGCCAGTTTTTCTTCGACTTTTCGTTCTTCCAGGCATTCCCAGAACAGCTTCAGCTCGCAGGAACGGATCAGTTTTCCTTCTCCAACTGCCTCTGTCTGCTCCATGGACAATTGTTGAATTGCTGATGTCTGCGCGGACGATTCCAGAGCCGGATCATATTCCGTCCACATCCCGCCGGACATTTTTTCATTGATCCAGCTTCGGATTGCCGGTGATCCGTTCCGACGAATCTCATCTGCCGTACCGGTCAGCTCTTCCTCAATCCTTCGGTTGACAGATACAGTAAAGCTGCGAACCTGTTCTTCATCCGCCGTATTCTGCGCATTTCCGATCAGAAGAGAAGACGCAGCCAGCAGAGCCAGTGACAAAGCCATCAGTACTGCCATGATGCAGACAACAATGATCATTGCCATTCCCTTTTGATTTTTTTTCATCTGTTCCATAGCTGCACCTCCTCTCTTTTTCCTATTCCTGTGTTTCTGTGAAATCAACCGTATACACTACATCCTTATAAACCGTGTCGCGAACCAGCTCCGATGCAATCTTTGTTATTTTCACCTCATCAACCAGCATGACCGGCTGAAGATGCTCTGCATCCTCCGACTCATCGGTCCATGTAACATTGGGTATATGAAGCCGGAATCGATAGCCGTCAATACCATCCTCGTTGGTGAACGCTTCCACTTCCAGCATGCAGGTCAGGGAATATCGGTAATCCGGCTCCTCCGCGATCAGAGCCTGCATTCTCAGATAGAATACAACCGGTTTCACGCTGGCTGAAACCGTCCCCGCCGTTTCCTCTGCTGCTGGTTCTTCCGCTGTCAGCGGTTCCGGTGCCGTTATCGGCTCCAGTGTTGATGACGGTTCAGCGGCTGTTGTCAGCTCAGCTGTGGTTGCTGGAGCGACTGTGGTTGCCGGCTCGGCTGTGGTTACTGGCGCGACTGTGGTTGCTGGTGCAACTGTGGTTGCCGGCTCAGCTGTGGTTGCCGATTCGGCTGTGGTTGCCGGCTCAGCTGTGGTTGCCTGTTCAGCTGTGGTTGCCGGTGCAACTGTTGTTGCCGATTCGGCTGTGGTTGCCGGCTCAGCTGTGGTTGCCGATTCGGCTGTGGTTGCCGGTTCGGCTGTGGTTGCTGGTGCAACTGTTGTTGCCGATTCGGCTGTGGTTTCTGGCTCGGCTGTGGTTGCCGGTGCAACTGTTGTTGCCGATTCGGCTGTGGTTTCTGGCTCAGCTGTGGTTGCCGGCTCGGCTGTGGTTGCCGGTTCGGCTGTGGCCGACTCCGCTGTTGTTTCCTCTGCAGAGGTTTCCGCTTCTGTGACTTCTTCCTCTGAAGTTTCCTCTACTGTGGTTACTTCCTCAGAAGATTCTTCCTCTGTGGTCTCCTCCTTCGAAGTTTCCTCTATCGTAGTCTCTTCCTCCGAGGTTTCCTCTTCTGTGGTTTCTTCCTCCGTAGTCTCTTCCTCCGAGGTTTCCTCTTCTGTGGTTTCTTCCTCCGTAGTCTCTTCCTCCGAGGTTTCCTCTACTGTGGTTTCCTCCTCCGAAGTCTCTTCCTCCAAGGTTTCATCCTCTGTGGTTTCTTCCTCCGAGGTTTCCTCCTCTGTGGTCTTCTCCTCTGTGGTTTCTTCCTCCGAAGTTCCTTCTTCCGGCATTTCCTCTCCGAATTCTTTCGTGAACAGCATGTATGGTGACTGCTCCTGAGGATTTTCATCTTCAAGCTGTGTTGGGATATCGAGAAGAATCACATCTTCAGCGGCAGCTCCTGATGGATGAACGCTGATCTGGAACGCCTGCACTTTCGCTTCGGTTTCCAGCCACTCCCAGCTGATTACCGATTCCGACGCATTGAGAACAATTGTAGTCTGTGAATCGGATTCGCCAGTTGTTTCGTCTGCCGAACCGGTTTCTGATGTCGTTCCGGATGCGGTATCCGACGCGTCAGTCTGTCCCGACACAGTTTCCTGTCCCGGCGTAGTTTCCTGCTCCGGCACGGTTTCCGTTTCTCCATCCGCCGCTGTATCTGATGGAGCAGTTTCCTCCGGTGATTCCTCATCATCTGTTTCATGAATGGTCTTTTCAACGGTTACTTCAATCGCAGCTGCTTCCAGACGATACTGATTTCTCGTCAAATCATCCAGTTTCAATTCCGGAAGTGAGCCCTGTCCGGTTGGCATCCACTGATTTTCAACATAATTCCACAGCGCAAGTTCCTCACTCCACCTGGAAAGACCTGTCACCTCATCGACGGTGCGCAGTCTCACTGTGACATTCACCGGCTGCTGCGGATCGCAGCAGTTCTGCGCATATGCAGAATATCCGATTGGGCTGATTACCAGAGCTTCGCTGCAGTCTGCCAGATCCGGCAGATAAATCATCGAAGTCCGTTTCTGTTCTTCCATTTTCCAGGAAACGCTGCGAATCTCTTCTGCAACAAGGTTTCCCTGCGCATCACGGATCAGCAGGTGCATTTCATAAACTGCATCCCCGTATGGTGAAAGTTCATAGGCAATCAGATTCTCATCGGAATTTTCCAGCGGAACGTATTCCATAACCGGCTTTTCATCCGATTCATCCAGAATCACCGTTTTCACCGTATTCTGCCCATTCTCCTCTGCCCGGTACCAGGAATAGATCCTGGAGTCACGATAGGGAAGTCCGCTGGCTTCCTGTTCCGTTTTATCAAATGCTTTTTCATATGCACAGATCTGAACCAACTGCAGACTGCGTATTTCTGTCTTTTCATCGAAAATGAGGGATTCCTGCTGATCGTTATCCGGTACAGTTATCGCAAACTCTGTTTTCCATGTGACGCTTCCGTCCGCTTCCGTTTCCTTTGTGCAAATGATCTTCAGCCAGGAAGATACCAGCAGACATCCTGCCTCTTCCGTTTCCTCTGTTTCTTTTATTTCAATCGGGCCCGGAAGCTGATAAAGGAGAGTCGTTTCTGTCTCATCCTCCGATTCTGTAATTTCCGGCACCAGATGTGTCAGCCAACGTTCCTGATCCGATGTCCACAGATCAGAAGAAGTTCCGTCTGCTGTCAGTGGATCCGAGGACTGAAAATCAACCTGATACAGCGGCATTCCATCCAGATCCGTGCCATCTCTGTGTATCACAACGGTATCGGAACTGGTACTGTACCAATCACAATCCCATGATCTGGTTCCCATATCCGTCAGGCCTGCTTTTCTCACAAGAAAAATCACATAGCCGTCCGCATATTCGGTCTCACCAAACACATAGCTGTTCTGCAGCACCGTCTGCTGCCGTTCTTCACTGGTGTCTTCCTCTCCATGATACCATGGCGAATAAACAACTTCCTCTTCCGTTTCCGTTATTTCCGGAAGATCGATCCGAACTGCCGGAAGCTGATACCATTTCTCTGCGGTAACAGCAGAGAGATTGGAATCACCTGCATAGTCATCTGTCCAGACAGACGTTCCCTTTTCTGTTACAGACCGCAGGATCACTTTCAGCCAGGTACCGGCATAATCTGCAGAAATCCCCTGAATCTCCAGACTGCTTTCAGCCAGATTGCCGGACATTGCCAGAACATTCGTATCCGAATGAATTGCTCCGGACGGATCCGCAGTTCCTGATTGATGCGTATCCGAAATTTCATACAACAATGTTCCATTAACAGAATCATACAGCTGAAGGATTGTTTCATAATGACCGGTATTCTGAGTAAACATTGATTCGTTCGGATCAGTCATTGTTAACCGGAATCCGTATTGCTCAAATTCTTCGACAGTCAACGAATCTGTCGCTTCCGCCTTTACCGGTCCGAGAGACAGATGGCCATTCATTTCCGGAGGATAAGGGATTGCCGGAAGAATCAGTTCTGTACTCTCACCGGTTCTTGCATCACGATACCGCTCTGACTCCTGCTTTGCAATCGCCTGAACAGATATTGTTACTGTTTCACCGAATGCAAACGAATTCAGATCAATCTGCGCCGTCTGTCTGTCTTCTCCGGTCGCGGAAATCTCAAAGACAGCGTCAGCTGCAGGCTCCGCATCCTCCCCCAGATTACCTTCCGTTTCCTCATTCTCCGACTCACCGGAGGCATCCGAACCAGACTCCGTTTCCTGGTCTGCTGCCGATTCCATTTCTGTTTCCGGCGGAATCGCATCCTCTGTCTGACCCGGTCTGCAGACAGTAATCTGGTAATGATCCACTTCCGTTCGCTGTGCGGCAGGAACTGCATCCCAGCTGATTTCATATACATGGTGATAGCGCAGAGGTGTTCCTTCTGCTCCATCAGCCAGTCTGATCTGCGGTGCTGCCGTTCTGCTCAGATACAGCTTCCGGTGATACAGTTCCGGTTCGCTCACCGCAGACAGTCCATATGCGCCGCCATTTTTGTTGTTAATCCGTTCGATCCGGACACGGATGAATTCGTATTCCCAGTCCTCTGCATCAAGCAGCAGCTCTCTGGCATCCGAATCCTCCATTTCCGCAATCATTTCTTCCGTTCCGTCTTCATAGATTCCGCTGATCTGCCAGGAATATCTGGCATCCAGATAAGCCTCCTTAGAATCCGGTTCCAGATATTCCGGCTGATCCCAGGTGATATGGAACTCATCCAGATTCAGATCGCCGTCTTCCCCGGTCTCACCGTCGTAATTCACGTGAATCACCGGCTCCGGAAGCTGCACTGCAGCCTGATAACGCTCTGTCTGAACACCGAATGCCGACAATTCCTCATCCCTCACGCTGTAAATCTCTGCCTGGAATGAAACAAATGGCTCCGTTCCATCCTGATTCCGGATCACCGGTATCCATGTCTGTTTTGTCCGTACCGGCGGTTCTGTTCCAATCACCTCTCCTGCCTCATCATAGAGCGTGATCACAACCTCATATTCAGTCACCTGATCAGCCGGTGTCCAGCTTACAAGGAACCAGGAACCACAGTCTGTGATCACCGGATCTGTCGGTGCTTCCAGTTCAGCTGTCTCTTCCGCTTCCACCGGAATCAGCCATGGGTCATCCATGAGGTACAGCTGGTAACGGCTGTTATCTGCTTCGCTTCCGCTGATAAGCAGACGGTTGTCCAGCGAATCCGCATATTCTTCTTTGCCCGGATCAAGAGGCAGCTGGTCAATGACAAGACGATCCCAGCGGTCACGCAGCTGGTACATGGATTGCTCCGCATCATAAACCGGATTCAGCAGAATTCCTTTTCCATTCACTTCTGCCGACATTTCTGCAGGCATCTGTGCCGGATAACAGAATCCGCCAATGTCAACGGCTTCCTCATCCGCTTCCCACTGAATCAGATTCTGTTCCAGAGAACTGTCATATGCACATTCATTCAGATATCCACGGAAACAGATTTCATCCACTCCATGAACGGTTTTCATTCCTCTGATCTTTACACGTACTGCCAGAACATGCTCGACAGGCTCTTCCAGAGAAAAGATTTCTTCTCCCTGCTCTCCAATTCTGCGGTCATCCGTTTCCTCTGCCAGAAACAGCGGAATCCAGCCGGTAAATCCCGGATCAGAAAGCGTGCTGTATTCAATTACATAATCAGTTATCGCCTGATTCGAATCCTCCCGATACCAGAAAACCGCAATTTCCTGCAGGTCAATGGGCTGATTCAGCAGAAAGATATAATCAGACCAGATTTCTTCCTCATTCGCCGGATAAACAGCTGCATTCTCTGAATGTCCAGCTTCTTTGTCAACCAGCGCAGAAAGGTCATTTTCGCCCGTCAGCCAGTCTGCAAACAAAACCGCTTTCCCGCCATAGAGCCGACGCGAATTGGTAATGGTTACTGCGCCAAATGACGGATGATCTTCCTTTTCGGTATTTATGCAGTAGGAGTTGACGGTATCCGCATCCGAATCCGTAATCGGATACATCGGCGCAGATACCCCATAGCTGCTGTTGATTTCGGCACCTGTTTTTGCCGAACATCCGAGAATTCCCGAAAATACCGCTTCCATATCCTGATAAGCATAGCCATAATTGCGGCAGTGATCAATCATCAACTGCTTTGCCAGCGTCATGTCGGCTGCAATACCGGCACTGTTTTCATTTCCCTGGATCAGTCCGGTGTTCACACAGTTGACCAGTTCCAGCTGATCAGCTGACGCAAATGCAATCACACCAGCGGCATTTCCTTCCTTTTCGGAAAGAATCAGGCCATGATTCTCACACTGCTCCAGGCGCACACCTGCATGACTGTTCGAATCGACACCACCCGTGTTCTCAATTGCCGCAATCAGACCGCCTGTCTGTCCCGACGCACTGATTGTTCCTGCATTTACCAGATCCTCCAGCAAAATCATTGGAGAAATCACCGTTGTTTCTTCGGATGCTTCTGAAGAAACTTCTGTTTTTGCATTCTGTGACAGAGAAACAACAGCAGCAATGCCGCCTGCATATTCCTCCTTTGCAGTGACAGACGCCAGATTGCGCAGCCCACTGATGCGGATTCCGTTTTCTGGATCCGCATCCAGCACACCAATCATTCCTCCAACCGCGCAGGCACCCGCAATCGAGCTTTCCTTTGTCAGAGTCAGCACACATTCTTCTGCAAGCTCAACAGCTCCGGCTGCAATACCAAGAAGACCGCCCACATGTACACCATCTCCTTCAATGGAAATGGTCAAGTCCTGATCCTGAGTAAATGAAGTAACACTTCCTCTTGCCGCATATGCAGCAAGGCCTCCCGCTGCAGGATCCATTGTTTCCGAACTCATTGACACCGAATCAACCACTGCCGCGTCATCCGGTGAATCTGTCTGTTCGCGTTCGCCCATTACATTCAGTTTTCCTGTTTTTACACCGCAGTCAACCATGAAACCATAGTTTTCACAGACAATTCCTCCCACGCGGCCCCATCCGGTAATCGTTCCTGTCAGTTCGCAGTTTTCTACCGTTGCAGAAGGAAGATTAATACCTGCAATACCGCCAACGGAACCGGTTGTTTCATTGCCGAGAGAATTTACAAAACATTGTTCGATTATTCCGCTGTTTACTTCCGTCAGACCGCCAGTTATTGTTCCTGCCGCCTGTACCACAATATCTTCCGCATTGCAGCTGGACACAAGGATACCATCTGCCGGCAGCTTTCCAATAATTCCTCCTGCATAGGAGTACAGATAGGGATCTCCGTCCCCCAACTCTCTTCCCAAAACCGCATTCCCTGCTTCAACAGAAAGCATATTTTTCACCTGGCGGATCATCAGCACAGCCTCTTCCTGGCAGCCACCAATCACTCCGCCGACATAAATCTGTCCGGAAACAGAATTGCTACCGGATTCCTCTGCAGACGCATCGGCCAGAAGATTCGTCAGAAGCACCTCGTCATCCTGTTTTTCTGAATCAGAATTCTCCCCATCCGGATGTTCCGGATCCAGTTCCGGCATTTCACTGCTGCCGTCATCCAATCCATCCCATCCGCCTTCCACTGCCAGCACGGCATCTGAAGCAGTTGCTGTCATGCCATCCTCCACAAAAGAGACCAGCATTTCCAGTGTCTCCATATCAGAAGCTGTCATGGCAGCCATTCCCTGCTCTTCATCCCCTAACAGCGCTGTAATCAGCTGACGGATCTCACCGGAAAGTGTTTCCGTATCCTTTTCCTCTGCAGCCAGCATCATGTGATAGCCAATCAGACCGCCCGCATACGCACCATCCGAAGCAACCTGTACCTGATATCCGGCTGAATCAAACCGTACCGTCAGGTCTTCATCAGACGGCACCACATTTCCGCCAATCACACCGCCTGTCATGTGCGTTCCGGAAACGCTCAGATTACTGCCTTCAAACAGCGCAGACGCAAACAGGCCGGCAGACGCATTCAGGCCATAAAATCCACCAACCAGATTTCTTCCGGAAATGCTGCTGTCAGCAATCCGGACCCCATCCACAACACCATTGACATCATTATAGCCGACAATTCCGCCGACCAGATCCATGCCTTTCACATGAATCGTACAGCATGTTTCCTCTTCGTACAGAATCGTTCCATTATTATATCCGGCAATTCCTCCTACAAAATTCTCACCGAATACCCAGAGCGCAGTATCGTCCGTCTCATTAAGCAGAAGTTCATTCAATGCAGACTGGGACACTGACTGACCAATGGAACAGTTTACCAGTTTCGCTCCTTCCAGGCTTCCGGCAATTCCTCCCACATAGTTCCCCCTGCACAGATAATCCACATCCTGCGCCTCTTCCAGAATTTCCTCATAATCCGGGCTGCTTTCGCAGTCACGGATAATCAGCGCATCGGCATCTTCCGTCTGGTTCCATGCCTCACCGACAATACCGCCGAAATATGCCGGTTCCAGTTCTTCAGACAATTCTTCTTTGCTGTCAGGGATGACTGCAGATACAACACCATAGTTCCTGCAGTTTTCCATTAAAATGGCACCGGTGCTTTCCGTCCACACATCGTCGGAAAAGGAAAACGACATTCCGCTGACCAGCTGACCGCTGATTCCTCCCACATAAATCACTCCGGAAACATCCGCACAATTTACCAGATCACGGTAATCTGCAGCAGCCGCAGCAAACGGATCGTTGTGTGACGCAAAAACACCTCCCACAAACTCAACACCCGAAATGGTTCCGCCAACCGTCTCCAGATTGTACAGCGTTCCCTTATTATTGGCACAGAATGCAGCCACACGGCTGTAACCCTCAACCTGGACATGATCCAGTTTCAGATTTTTTATCACACCTTCATTATCAATGATCAGAGCGGCTCCTGTCAGGGAGCTTTCCTCACTGCTTTCCGCAGCATTTGCCAGAATACAGCCATCATTTCCCTCATCATTGATGATCAGATAATCAATCGTTTCCGTCTTGCCATCTTCCGTCTCCACAGAATACAGACTGGAAGATGCTCTGAGATAGGAAATCGAAGGGAAAGCAGCCAGCGATCCATCTTCTTCTTCCAGAACAGGGCTTCCATTCCGGAACACACACTTCTGATAGAGGATTGATGAACTGCTCCAGGACTGCTCTTCACTTGCCAGCGCACTCTGCTCTTCACTTGCCAGCGCACTCTGCTCTCCACTTGTCAGCTCACTCTGCTCTCCAACTGGATAGCCCCATGCGAAGGAATCCGTTATTTCATAGGCTGACGGCCTTAATTCCTTCTCATCAAACAATATTATGTTTGTTTTCAGACTTTCGTCTTTCATCAGCTCCGCATAGCGGATGTTATTCAGATGACGTGCATTCTCAATGGAATATACCGCTTGGGATTGATTCTCAGAGGATGTTTCTTCTCCCGAATCTGCCCCGGACAGATTTTTTTCCGATCCAAAATACATGTTTTCCTGATTACTCTGTCTTGCAGCTGTCAGTTTATAGTTTACCGCATATCCCTGCACACTGCAGTATATCTCTTCCACACCATAAGCCTCCAGGCCAAACCGATGAAGGCTCAGTGTACAGCTGATATCATTTGACTCACTCTGATCAAGGAACGAAACGGAAGCCGCAAAACTGCCGTCCTCCCGAAGACTTTCCCGGTAACGCTGATAGGCCTGCTCGGTTGCAGCCAGATCTACCGCATCCAGAACAAGAGTAATCTCTGCATGCTGATCATCATCAGTTCCCACATATCCGAGAAACGGATACTCACCAAGCGAAACAGCTCCCTGGTCCGTATAGCGGACTACGTCGCAGAAAATCAGCTGTACATCGTCTTCTGACTCCTCTTCATTCAAAACAGGAAGACGGTAATATCCAAGTCCGCCTTCAATTCTGCTGCGGTTCACTGTAATCCCGAGAACAGCATCGCCAGTTAAAGAATCAAACAATGTTACAACGTAAGTCAGTTCCATCAGCGCCTGTTCCTCTTTTGACAGAGACCAGGTGAGATTCAATGTTTCCCCGTTATTCAGCGACACGCTGCTTACAACCGGCATCGGCAGGGATGATGTGGACCGTGACAGCGTATCCACGCCATAGTATCCTACCTGATACTGTTCGCGTACCGAATAGGTTCGATCCGACAGATTAAAGCTGCGTCCCTTTTCGGAGCCACCCGTGTAGGTAAACGAAGAAACAGAATCACTGTAAAACGCAGAATACACCAGACCTTCCGCCGGATCAAATTCAACTGCAATCACACCGGAGGCCAGAATTGATTTATCATAAAGATAGTGCTCAAACAGATCATAAAGCGCCTGATGCGCATCACCTGCCGTTTTGTTCCGATAGTTCTGATAGTCAGCCGGTGTTCCGATCAGATAGTAAATGGCCCCATAGCGATAATATGCATCAAACTGCCCTGCACTGATATTCCAGATCATCTCAGCGGTAATTGCCTGCTCGGTGCCGGAATAATCGGACCGCAGATTCTGGGCAATCTTCCATCGGCCATCCTCATAAAGTGCGCCGCCGGCTGACGTCTGTTCTTTCGAAACAATGTTTTGCAGTTCTTTGTTCTGCCCGCTTACGCTGTATCTGGTCAGTCCGGACTGGGCAGCAGTAAACAATGTCTGGGCATATTCATTCTGTCTGCGAAATCCCGCCCATTTCTGGTAAGCAGCAATCCCTCCGACAGAAACAGTCAGCAGGACAGAAAGAATCGCCAGAACTGCCATCAGTTCCGTCAGCGTAAAACCGCCGGTTCGAATGGTCCCCAGCCGTCTTCTGCACTGTATAAAGCATTCTTTTATCATGCCATCACCTCTTTGTAACATTGTTTCATTACTCCATTCATCAATTGTTTGCAGGCTGCATTTCCTGACTTTCTCCTTTTACAGACCGGTCAGATACTGCTGCAGATCCCGCTTATCAGCTGCATATTTCATTGCGGCTTCTTTTGTAATGTATCCGCAGCTGACAAGCCTTGCCAGATCGCTGTTCAGTGTATGCATACCTGCTGCTGCACCGGACTGCATTACCGCGTTCAGCTGGTGACACTTATTCTCACGCACCAGATTCAGAACCGCATCCGTACCTGTCAGAATCTCCGTAGCAGCAACACGTCCTCTTTGGTCAGCTGTAGGAACCAGCGCCTGTGTTACTACACCTTTTAAGACGCCTGCAAGCTGTGTTCGGATCTGATTCTGTGTCTCACCCGGACAGACATCGATAATCCGGTCAATCGTCTGGGCTGCTCCTGTTGTATGTAAGGTAGACAATACCAGATGACCGGTCTCCGCTGCCGTCACTGCAGCAGAAATCGTTTCATAGTCTCTCATCTCTCCGACAAGGATGACATCCGGATCTTCGCGCAGCGCCGAACGCAGTGCCGCAGCAAACGTTGGAACATCCCTGCCGACCTCGCGCTGATGGATCGCTGCCCGATCCTGTTTGTAAACATATTCAATTGGATCTTCTATCGTCAGAATGTGATCTGCCCGGCTGTGGTTGATGTAGTCAATCATCGCCGCCAGCGTCGTAGACTTTCCGGAACCGGTTGGGCCTGTTACCAGAATCAGTCCTCTTGGCTCATCTGCCAGTTTTTTCAGAACAGGCGGCAGCTTCAATTGTTCCAGAGAAGGAATCCTATCCTGCAGCAGCCGGATCACTGCAGCCAGCTTTCCCTGCTGTCTGAACACGTTCACTCGCTGACGCATTCCATCTGACGTTTCCATTGCAAAATCCAAATCGGTACCGGCAAGTACTTGCGCGATCTGCTCTTCATCTGCCATGGATCGAATCATTTCTTCCGTCTCTTCGTCAGAAAACAGGTATTCGCATGCCTTCAGCTGTCCATTGATCCGGAAGCGCAGCGCAGATCCAACGCTGATATGGATATCGGAAGCACCAAGCATTCTTGCTTCTTTCACAATTCGGTCTGTTTTCATTCGGATCCCCTTTCCCAAGCTGCTTCTTTTATAGATAAAATGCAACCTTCTTTAATTCTTCGACTGTTGTCACTCCGTCACGGACAAGCTTCAGCGCCTCTTCCTTCAGAGTAGACATCTTTCTTTCCTTTACCGCATATTCCTGCAGATCTTCCACGGATGCACCGTCTGTGATCATCTTTCGCATCGTATGGTCGATGCTGAGTATCTCATGGATTGCAGTCCGTCCCAGATATCCGGTCTGGTTACAGGTATTGCATCCCCTGCTCCTGCGCACTTTTTGAATCCCGTTTCCAATCAGCACGCGCTCATCCTCTGTCGGCTCTTCATAAACACCGCATTCCGGGCATACTTTCCGCACCAGACGCTGCGCAACAAGACCGATCAGTGAGTTCGCCACCAGATAAGGTTCCACTCCCATGTCCACCAGACGAATGATCGATGTAACCGCATCATTGGTGTGAAGCGTGCTGAACACCAGGTGTCCTGTAATTGCAGCCCGAACAGAAATGGAAGCTGTCTCCGGGTCACGTGTCTCACCGACCATGATGACATCCGGATCCTGACGGAGAAGGGAACGAAGTCCCCGTTCAAACGTCATTCCTGCAACCGTGTTTACCTGACTCTGATTCACACGGGGCAGACGGCGTTCCACCGGATCTTCGATTGTTGCGATGTTAATCTTGTGGCTGCTTATCTTTGAAAGTGCCATATAGAGTGTTGTTGTCTTTCCGGAACCGGTTGGACCGGTCAGATAGATGATTCCGTTTGGCGCGTCCAGCATCCTGCTGAATTCTTCGTAATGCTCCGGTGTCATTCCAAACGTCTCGGAACGCTCAATCCGGTTATTGGCAGTCAGAAGACGCAGCACCGCTTTTTCTCCATATACCGTAGGAATCACAGAGACACGGATGTTAATATCTTCATTTAAGACACGATATCGGAAATGGCCGTCCTGAGGCAGACGTTTTTCCGCAATATTCAGAGCGGACAGAATTTTAATGCGGGCAATCAGATTCTGATGAATGGATTTCTGAAGGGTTACATAGTCAAGAAGCTGACCATCCACACGAATCCGGACCGAACTCTTCTCTTCAAATGGCTCCACATGGATATCGGAAGCGTTCATGTTATAGCCTCTGGCAATCAGATTGTTCAGAAGCTTAATGATCGGCGCATCTCCGTCGCCTTCTTCCACTTCCAGCTCCTGCAGCTGCTCCTCTGCCATCTGGTTTGCTGAGGTAGCGGCTTTTCTTGCATCAATTTCTGAGTAGTAATAATTGATTGCGCTTCGAAGCGGCGCCGGCTCTGCAAGCCACAGCCGCAGATTCATTCCGGTAATCTGACGAATATCTTCAATCGCATAGAAATCCAGCGGATCATTCACAACAAGCGTCAGGTTATTCTCCTGCTTCTGCACTGCCAGCATCTGATAGCGCTGGGCAAGCTGCTTGGGAATCAGCTCTACCGCTTCAATCTGCACAGTCAGCCTCGGAATCTCCACATAGAGCAGATCCATTCGCTTGGCAAGTGCTTCCAGTTTCTGTTTTTCTGTTACAAAACCAAGCTCAACCAGTGCTTCACCGATTCGCATTCCTTTATGCTGCTTCTGATAATCCAGAGCACGTTCCAGCTGCATATCATTGATGTAGCCATAGCTTTTCAGCACATCACCAATTCGTATATTCTTCTCATTTGCCATATCCGACCTACTTCCTGCACATATAGATTACCAGCTTCAGATCCAGTTCCTTTTTCTTTGTGTAAGTGATGTTTTCTCCCCGTCCGACCTGCCTTGTAATGTCACCGACGGAAAACGAAGAAACCCTTACGCCTTCCTCCTTTGACAAAACATCCAGCACCTCCAGCACCTGAGAACGATCACCGATGGCACGGCATGAAACCTCACAGCTGTAAACGATTTCTGTCTGATTGGGATTCGTTTCTGTGTATTCCTGCTCAGCGGATTCTTCCGTTTCCTGAGCCTTTGCTTTTTCACTGTACAGATACGGTGCAATTTCCATGAGCTTTGCCGACTGAATCTCCAGATCCTGGATTTTCATGCCCTTGTCAACCATCAGATCCGTTACAAAAGCTCCCACTTCATCGTTTGTCATGATTGGATGAAAGCTCTGAATTGTCTCTTCATAGGCAGCAGAATCGTTTGCAACAGCAAGCTCATAGACAGGAATCTGTGCCAGCTTCATATCAACCTGCTGCTTCTGCATTTCAAGCAGCTCCTGCTCCATTGTCAGCTCCTCCATCCGATTGGTCGGGCGGATCACACCAAAATAAACATACCCGACCAGCAATGCAGCAATTCCCATGACTGCCAGCAGGATCTTATCCCGTCTGGTCACTTTTAATTCCAGTTTCATCTCCTGCCTCACTTTCCGGTTTCTTCTTTCAGAATACAGGTTACTTTCACCTGATAGGTTTCTGTTTCTGTCACACTGTCATAGTTCTCGGTAAAACCAGTATAATATACATCTTCGAAGATATCCAGTTCATCACGCCAGATCACGATGGCGTCGGAAATGTCCGTCTCCTTGGGAGCAACCGCGTCAAACAGCAGCTGACCATTCAGCGACTGATAACCGGTGATTGTAATCTGTACCAGATCCGGGCAGCTCTGTTCCAGCAGCTCAATCATCTCTGTTGTAACAATTGGATAGCTGTTAATATTTTCCGCCGCATTGGATACATCTTCCAGCTTTCGTTTCGTTGCTCCGGCATCCAGAATCAGCTGATCCGCATACGATGACCGTTCCTGTAATTCCTCCTGCGCCAGATAGATACGAAGCTTTTCCGTTTCCCGTTCCAGCGACGTCACCTGCATATATAAAATCACCTGAACAGCGGCCAGCACCGCCATGACCGCCACTGCTGCCAGAACAGCCAGACGTTTTTTTCGTCTCGCTTCCATTTTTTCCGGTGTCCGCTGCAGCCGGCTGTAAAAGTCAATCTGCCGTGAAGGGATTGCCTTAATCTTTTTTCGTTTCGTCTGTTTGGTATCCTGTGCCATATTCCCTTCCTCTTTCCTTACCGCATCAGATTGCCGATGTTATACAGATGGTCTCCGGCAACCGTTTTCTTTTCTCCCTCTTTTGTGATCTTTGTCGCCGGGAACCGGACTCCACCCAGCCAGGTCAGTTCTTCGATTTTAATATCGAGAAAAGCAATCTGATTTCTGAATTCCTCCAGATTTTCCCGTTCAAAACCCGACGTGTCAATGGAACGGATCACAAACTCATTCCGGCGGCTGACCTGGAACTGCTGAATATCAGAAACAATTCTTGCCAGCTCGGAACACCTTGCCGTGCTTCCCGGCTCATTAAACAGACGGTTTCGGCGGCTGTAGATGTATCTTCCATTTTCAAACAGCGTACTGATTACATTGTCGCCCTCCATCATCATCAGGATGCTTGTCTTTCCGGCAAAGGCACCTGTGCCAAATGCAGCTTTCAGCAGACATGCATATCCAATATTAATCGAGGAAAGGGATATTTTCAGTCCATGGAACAGTGAGACATAGCTTTCAAGCACCTGTTTTTCCACAGCTGCACAGAACAGTTCATTGAGACTGTATTCATCCGTTTTCTCCAGCGGGAAATAGTCAAAAAGCAGTTCCTCGCGGTCCGCATCCTGAAATTCCATGCGAATCACCTTCAGAAGCTCCTCATCTTTCAGGTAGGGAACTTCCATTGTTTTTGTCAGAAACTTACCGGAATCAATCACAAGACGGATCTTTTTCTTCGGCAGGCGATATGTTTTCCAGTAAGCGGAAAGCTCTTCCGCCAACAGCGAATCATTGGTGATGATCCCGTTCATCATCACGCCTTCCGGGATCGGAAGATGATATACCTTTTTAATCTTTACCTTTGTTCCCGAACCTCTTCCAGTCACCACATACAGTGACTGATTTGTTATATATACAGATGTATCCATCAATTCTTCCCCCAAACCAACGATTTCCAGACAGCTGTTTAATATGCTCCGCTGCCCTCAATTTCCGAGTACATATTGACTAACGGCATCATAACTGAAATCATGATCACACCGACAATAAGAGCCATCAGAATGATCATTACCGGCTCCAGATATCCAACCATCTTCGTCAAAGCCGTTTCCGCATCATAGTCAAAGGAATCAGCAATCGAAATCAGCATGGAATCCAGGCTTCCCGTTTCTTCTCCGATTGCAATGCTTCCGGAAAGCTTTTTGTGGAATCCATCAATTCCATCGATTGCGCTGGCCAGTGTTTCTCCCCTTCTTACACGCATGATCGCCTCATCAAACTGCAGCTCCAGATACCGGTTTCCAAGTGTATTTTTTCCCACCTGCAGCGCGGTTACAATAGGGATTCCGCTTGTATAGAGAGAACACAGAGTTCTCGCAAACCGCGCCGTGTAGATGATGCGCATCAGCTTACCGATCACCGGCAGTTTCAATTTCCATTTATCCAGAAACAGACGGACAACAGCAGTCCGTGCAGCCAGTTTCCACAGCAAAAACAGGATTGCAATTCCCACCAGAAGAGCCATCCAGTAATTCCGCACAAACGCTGAAATTGCCAGCATCACCTGCGTCAGCACCGGCAGCTCCATGTCCTGAAAGACGCTGGTCAGCTGCGGCATGATGAACGAAAAAATGATCATAACTACCGCTGCGATCACGACTGCCAGAATCTTCGGATACATCATTGCACTCCGGATCTTCGTCTGGAGCCGATATTCCTTCTGATAGTGTTCCGCCATCCGCATCGCCGTCCGGTCAAGACTTCCTGTTTCTTCTGCCGAGCGAAACATGTTGATCAGCAGCTCCGGGAAGGCGCCGTTCTGAGATGCCAGCGCCTCGGAAAACGATTCTCCCTGGCGAACAAGACGCATGATGTCGGAAAGAATGGTTTTCTGTTCCTCACTGATTGTTTCGTCATTCTCCATGATGTGCAGCGCACGGACCAGGGAAACGCCGGCAGACAGCAGTGTTCCAAGCTGTCTGCAGAAATCAGAAAGCTGCATGGTCCGCATTCTGCGGTAATGTTTTCTGTTCTTCTCCGCATCCGTACATGACAGAAGGAACTGATTGTTCGCTCTCAGCATCTCATAGAGCTGAGATTCGCTGTCCGCGTAGACTTCACCTTTTCTTTTTTTACCCTGCTCATCTCTGGCAGTATAACTGTATTTCGGCATACCATCACCTCTATAAAATCAAGGATAAATACCAGCCAAGCAGCTGTTCACCCCAAATCATTGCAAGCACCGTTCCGACGCACAGACAGGGACCGAAGGCAAAATGATCCTTTCTCCCCTTTCTTTTCAGCAGAAGCACTGCAATCCCGTACACACCGCCAATCAAAATGGCCAGAAAAAAAGCAGTCAGGCACATCTTCCATCCGAGAAAAAAACCAATCACTGCCATCAGCTTGATATCTCCGCCGCCAAAGGCCTGATCGACTGCCATCGTCAGCAGCAGCATGGGCAGGCTGACCGAAAAAAAGCCGATTACTCTGGAAAGCAGCCCGGGCCCGTCCATAACAGCCAGGGAAAGAATGGCAGGAATGATCAGCACTGCTGTCAGTCCATTGGGAATCTCCATCGTGTCAAAATCGATCCAGAAAATCACAGCAAGGACGCTGATCACACAAAATGCCAGCAGCATTTCCCCGCTTATCTGATAGAAAAAACCGTTCCACCGGCCAAATCGGTACAGACAGAGAAGACAAAGCAGGCCACCAGCCACTTCCATCAGCGGATAACGAAACGAAATCCGCCCGCCGCAGTTTCTGCACCGCCCGCGCAGCAGAATCCAGCTGAGAACCGGGATCATGTCATATCCTCTCAGCTGACAGCCGCAGGAGGGACAAAAGGACCTGCCTTTTACAAAGTCCTGCTTCTTCGGAAGCCGGTATATCACTACGTTCAGGAACGAAAATACCACCATTCCTGTCAGAAACACCAGAACACAGAGAAGAACAGCCAGCACATCCAGTCCATCCATTTGCCTTCCTCCTTAGCAGAACAAGGGCAGATTGCTCTGCCCTTATAACATTCTTATTTTCAGTTCAAAATCACGATTCCGCCATCATCGGTATATCTGGCAGTAATGTCTCCTGTTTTCACATCCATGGAATTCACCGTACCGTCGCTGACAGACTGGCTGACTACCGTTACCTTTCCAACAAGGTCCGCAAGCTCAAGCACTTTCTTCATTGTGTATTCCGATCCGGAGGTACGGTCCCAGGTGGTTCCGCTGTACGCGTGCCCCTTCGCATATTCCTCAGACAGCTGTGTCTGGGCAGCAACAACAACCGATCGGCAGTTTGCAACTGCTGTCTTTTCCTTTGCCTTATCGATATATCCGTTTAATGCACCGATCATCAGCGTTGCCAGAATGGCGATAATCACCATTACGACAACCATCTCAACCAGAGTAAATCCCCTGTTATCTTTTCTTCCCCTTCTGAATTTCTCCACCATAAGTAATCCGCTTCCCCTCTTTCTGATTCACTGTTTCTGATTCCCGTTTCTTTTCTTTCCAGGCGCAGACCGATCAAACGTATCACCGGCACCTTTGCCTTGTCAAAGGACAAACTGCTTTCTGGCTCCTTTGCAAAAATCAGTTTCCTTCAAACGAGAACCGTTCTCCCTTTGTAAACACACCATCCTCATAGGTGTACAGGAAGTCGCTGTCTTCGCTGAGACGAACGCAGACAAACTCGACTTTTCCATCCCTTGCTTCAACTGCTTCGATATACACATCATCCGGAATTGCTGCAAGTTCTCTTACTTTCGCTGTCGTAAAGTAGGTATTGTTCGGTCCATCCAGAGTGGTCGGTGTCTGGCCGGCAGCATAGGCTTCACTTAACTGTGTCTGTGCCGCAACAACAACGCTTCTGCAGTACGAAAGAGCCATTTTTTCTTTTGCTTTGTCTATGTAGCCGTTCAGTGCGCCGATCATCAGTGTTGCCAGAATCGCAATAATTACCATGACAACAACCATTTCGACCAGCGTAAATCCTTTTCTGTTCTCACGTATCCGTCTCATCAAACGCCTCCCGCACCGCCCAATCCATGAACAACTTCCACAATTGAGCATAATATTAAAATAATTATACTCCCTCACCCGATATCTGTCAAGAATAAACCATCGGATTCCTATTTATGATATGGCTCGTTGTTTATGATCCGGAAGCTTCGGTAGATCTGCTCCAGCAATATCACCCGCATCATCTGGTGCGGGAAGGTCATTGCAGAAAAACTGAGCTGATAATCTGCTCTTGCCAGCACATCACTGCTCAGTCCCAGCGAGCCGCCGATGACAAAAACAATGTGGGACGTGCCATAGATGCCGAGAGAATTGATCTTCTGCGCCAGTTCTTCCGAGGTAAGGCTTTTCCCCTGAATCGCCAGTGCAATCACATAGGCATCCTGCGGACACCTGGCAAGCAGCCGCTCCCCTTCTTTTTTTCGAATCTGCGCTTCCAGCGCCTCCGATGCCTGATCCGGCGTTTTCTCATCCGCCACTTCTGCCACTTCCAGTTTTACATAGGCACCCAGACGTTTTCGATACTCGTCAATTGCCTGTACCCAGTATTTCTCTTTGATCTTACCGACCGTCAGAATCGTTATTCTCATCGTATCCTGTATGAACCCCTTTCTCTGTGATCACGCCATCCAGTCTGCAGTCATGGAGATCTGTTGGTATTTCTTCAAACACCTGACTCTCAAACGCAAGCCCGATCCGTCTGCAGCTACCCGGTATGCCGCTTAGAAATCGGTCATAAAAACCGCCTCCATACCCCATTCGAAAGCCCCGTCCGTCAAAAGCCGCGCCCGGAACAAGAATCAGATCGCCGACCTTTGGCCTGACTGTCTGACAGCTTCTAAGCGGCTCCTGGATTCCGCAAAAACCGCTCATAAGCTCCTCCCTGGACTCGATCAGACAGAAAACCAGGTCCGTTCCTTCCGTTCTCGGTACTGCCGTTTCTTTTCCGTCATTCCAGATTTGTTCAAGAAGCTTCCACGTATCGACTTCTGACCGGAAGGAAAGATACAGGAATACCCGCTTTGCCTCCCGGTACCATTGAGACGCTCTCAGGAAAACAGCAATTGTCTCTGATTTCTCCTGACGTCCTTCCAGCTGATCCCGCAGTCTCAGCGCCATTTTCCGAACACGCTTTTTTTCCGTACTCATCCGATCTGCTCCCCGCTGTCACAAGCCGGCATCAATGTTCTCCACCCGGATACTTTTTATCATGTCTCTCTTTCACATCGATCATCGTTCCGTCCGGTTCCTGAATCTTCACAGTCTCCAGCGAACCTCTCAGGCTGGCACGGATTGCAGCAATGTAGTCTTTTCGAAGCTGGGCCTGTTCTGCTGCTTCTTCCGGTGTCAAGGTTCCGGCCTTCTGTTTATGGTACAGCTCATTAATTCTTCCAATCTCTTTTTCGGTAATGCTTTTCATTTCCCTGTCTTCTCCTTCTTCTTAATTACAATGACTCCGTTGTCCAGGGCCTGTACCGGGACGCGATCCATTCTGCTGTCCGGATTCCGTCCATAGCGGCAGACGTGATACCGCCCGCATAGCCGGCACCCTCTCCGCACGGATAAATTCCCTTCACACTGCTTTCTCCATTCTCATCCCGCACAATCCGCAGCGGCGAAGAAGTCCTGCTTTCCACACCGGAAAGCAGCGCGTCTTCACGGTCAAATCCGCGAATCCTGCTGCCAAACACCGGCATTGCTTCTTTCATGGCATCTGCCGCAAATTTCGGCAGAACCTGGTTCAGATCAGCAAATCCAAACGCGCCCTTCATGCAGGGAGAAACCTCTCCCAAACCGGTTGACGGACGATTCTCAGCAAAATCGCGGTACAGCTGCACAGGGATCCGACCCTGACACTGCAGAAAAGCCGCTTCCTCCAGTTTTCTCTGAAATTCCACTCCGGCAAGAACGCCCTGGCCGCCGAAATCATCCGGTGTTACCGTCACAATCAGAGCCGAATTCGCATTCTTCTCATTTCTTGCATGATTGCTCATTCCGTTGACGGCAAGACGGCCCGGTTCGCTGGACGCATTGACAACAAATCCGCCCGGACACATGCAAAAGCTGTAAACGCCGCGTCCATTGGATGTCTGGCATGTCAATTTATAATCAGCGGCACCAAGTCCTTTCACCTGTTCTTCTCCATATTGGGACAGATTAATCATTGACTGCGGGTGCTCAATCCGAACGCCGACAGCAAACGCTTTCGGTTCCATGAACAGCTTCGCAGACAGTTCATAAAACGTGTCTCTGGCACTGTGACCGATTGCGAGAACAAGCGTCTGACAGGGCAGATATTCGGTACCGTTCACGTACACACCGCGGATTGCTCCATCTGCGATATCAAATCCGGTCACCTGGGCATGAAACCGTACTTCTCCGCCCATGCGGATGATCTGCTGACGCATTTCCATCACTACGTTTCTCAGAACATCGGTTCCGATATGCGGTTTCTGAAGATAAAGAATCTCCTGCGGCGCACCATGTCTGACAAACAGTTCCAGCACCTTCCGGTTGCGGAACATTTTGTCCTTAACCAGCGTATTCAGCTTTCCATCGGAAAACGTACCGGCTCCGCCTTCCCCAAACGAAACATTCGTTGAAGGATCCAGCGCCTCTCCGTTCCAGAACTGTTCCACTGCTTTTGTACGCTGTGTCACATCGCCGCCCCGCTCCAGCAGAATGGGCGCATACCCCTGCTGTGCCAGCAGATAACCGCAAAACAGTCCTGCCGGTCCCATTCCAACAATAACCGGCCTCTGTTTCATCCGTTCCATGCCCGGTTTTGGAAACTGATAGCGTTCTTCCGGTGCCATGACAATGTCCGGATTATGTAAAAATCGGACGGTTTTCTCTTCGTTTCCAGCCATCACGCAGACATCTATCACATAGATAAAAAACAGCTGCGGTTTCTTTCTCGCATCCAGGGACCGTCTGACAATGGTCCAGCTTACCGGTGTTTTCGCTTCCAGCTTTAACAGCTTATATATTTTTTTCTGAAGATCTGCTTCTGAATGCGAACACGGCAGCTTCAGATTATTAATTCGTATCATTTCAGTACACTCTTTCCGGCAAGCGTTCCTGTCGCCCAGGCCCACTGCAGATTATAGCCTCCACAGATTCCCTCCGCATCCAGCATCTCGCCTGTAAGATATAATCCGGGAATTATCCGGGATTCCATCGTTTCTTCCTGTATCTCAGTCAGACGCACGCCGCCCGCACAGACCTGCGCCTGATGGATCGGATTCACTTCTGCCACCTCCAGCACAAACGATTTCATGCATGCCGCCAATGCCTGCGGCGAATCTCCCGCCTGTTTTCTGAACACACGGATCAGCTTATCCGGCAGCAGACCAATCAGCATTTCTTCCGCCGATTTGTATCGCATCCGTTTCTGGCGTCCGCTCAGCATTTCCTCCAGTTCTTTTTGCGAAACATGGGGAAAAAAGTCCAGTTCAACGATCACTCTCTTCCTGCCCGCCAGTGCCATTGCCGCAAATCGGCTGACCTGGAACGCAGGAATACCGGACACGCCGTAATCGGTCAGCTGAAGCTCACCGACATCGGTCGCAAGGATCGGATTCCGTTTTCCGTTCTGCAGCCGCACTGTAATTCTCCCTTCCGTCCGGACACCGCTCCATTCACTCCGGAAATTTCCCCTGCAGCGGATTCCGGTCAGACCAGGGACCATCATCGTCAGACTGTGCCCCATTTTCTGTGCCAGCTCATAACCGCCTGCCGCTTTCTGCGGAGAAATTCCCGCTTTTGATCCGCATGACAGGATCACCGAATCCGCGCCGACTGTCGTTTCTCCAACGGTAACTGAAAATCCATTTTCTGTCCGTTTTATGTCAGATGCCTTCTGTCCAAGCATCAGCGACACGCCAAGATGCTTTAATTCCATCTCAAACACAGAAACCACGGAAGATGCCTGACCGGAAGCCGGATAGTAGTATCCGTTTTTTACGGCAGGCTCAATTCCCAGACCGCCAAGAAAACGAAGCGTTTCCTTTGTTCCGAACCCGGACAGTATTCTTCCCGCAATCTCTGGATTCTCACTTCGGAAACAATCGGGACTCATAATCGCGTTAGTAAAATTACATTTCCCGTTCCCCGTTGCAAGAATTTTTTTTCCGACTCTGTCATTGCAGTCCACCAGTGTCACCTTGTGACCGCGCCTTGCTGCCGTCACAGCAGCCGTCATACCGGAAGCACCTGCTCCGATGATCAATACCTTTCCCATCCTGCCTCCATCTTTATCACTCCAGAACATGGATCAGCTGCTCATACGTTTCCAGATAGCAGCCCTGTTTCAGTCTGCGAAGTGTCCCGGCTGTCAGACTGCCGGGCTTGTATTTCTGTTCCAGCACCAGTGCTTCGCTGTCTGTAGAAAGGACACGGATCCTGTCTTCCTGAAGCTGGCACCAGTAGCCAAAACGGGATGTCTCCGTTTCCCTTCGTTTCACGGCAATTACCGCTTCATAACCGGTGAAGGAGCGAATCTCAAACTCTGTCAGTCCAAGCTCCGCCATTTCCGGTGCAGGCTGCCGTTCATCGAGCATCTGCTCAAACCCGCTCTGATCCAGACCGGCATAATCCGCCGGTTTCAGATTCATCCATTCCCGAATTTTTTCTTCTTCTGTTTCCTGTTCCGTATCTTCCAGCACCCAGATCAGTACCGCATTTCCCTTCAGCCGCGGCACGCTTCGGTCCAGACGTTCTTCATACGACGCAATCGGGGATTCCTCTTCGTTTTCCGTAGATAACCATTCACCAGATACGGCATATGCGATTTCTGATATCAGAAAGAGGACAAGAAACAAGCTGATTACATATCCGAAATACTTCATGACATTCCCTTTCTCATTTTTGTTCCTGTCATAAGTATGGACACAAATCCGTTCTTCCAGTCCTGCTTCTTCTATTTGTTCCCGAAAAAAACGGAAAGCACGTCCCATCCGGCCGGATCTGTCACCGGTTCGGCCCGAATCTGCACAACGCAGCAGAATGCCGGACCCTAATCGTCCGGCATTCTGCGTTATTTACCGCCTGAATCAAAGCAGTCCTGTCCTTTTTGCCAGCCCGGCAATTTTAGATCCCATAGGAAGATCATTCAGATCGCGTTCTGTCATCAGACCGGTTTTAATGATAAGTACAAAGTATACAGCCACTGCCGCAAGAATTGCAAGAATCATCGGAACAGCTTTTCCTGCAAACAGGTGGAGGATCTGATAAACTGCGAAGCAGACAACGCTCATGATTGCCGTGCAGATCAGCGGAAGGATCAGCGTCGTTCCCAGATGAGGACGGTATCCCAGGTAACGGTACAGCGCGTTCAGATTCAGAATACTCATCAGAAGACCAAAACAGATGTAGCTGATGATAATTCCATAGATGCCAAGCTTGAATCCCCACATCAGGATTGCCGCCAGAATGACATGAACCACAAGTGAGATTGCCGAATGGATGACCGGCACCTTCATTTCATCAATTCCCTGCAGAATTGAATTCGTGATCGTAGAAATCGAGAACACAATCACAGAAACACCGCAGGCGGCCAGATAGGACGCTGCACTGCTTGTATCACCAGGGAAGAGCGTCTTGATGATGGGATCTGCAAGGATAATCAGACCAGCCGCACACGGAAACGCAATGGTGCTGATAAACTTCATAATTGCGTTAATCTTCCGGTATACCAGCTTCTTCTTTCCGCTGGAATAGGCAGCCGTCAGACTTGGAACAAGAGACACTGCCATTGCAGAAGCGATGGAAACGGGAATGTGGATCATCAGCAGCGTCTTTCCACTGTATGCTCCCCAGATGCTCTTTCTGGTCTCCGCTTCCTCAGAAGCCATAAAATAGCTGAACAGACTGCCGTCGATCAGATCAACCAGATTATAAACAGCGGTACTCAAAATAACCGGAACAGCAATCATCAGCAGCGTACGGAAAATGGTGCTGTAGTCTTCCACATAGCCCAAACGGTCGGCATTGACCTGCTGGCTGAAGGTTTTATGGCTTCTGAAAAACAGAGCGGCAACAAAAATCAGAGCAACCAGTGCTCCCGCGCCGGTACCGATGGCACCTCCTGCCGCGCCCCAGGCATGATCCAGACCGGAAACGGCCAGTTCTTCATTCATTCCCGTTCCATAGCCAAACAAAAACCACGCACCAGCAACAGAAACGACTGCATTGACGATCTGCTCCAGAAGCTGTGATACAGCGGTCGGCTTCGTCGTCTGTAGTCCCTGGAAAAATCCGCGGAACACACCGAGCAGAGCCATGATCAGAATGGTTGGAGCCATGAAACGCAGAGCGATTGCCGCCAGTTCATCCTTATAAAGAACGGTGGTAAATGCCTTTGCGCCAAACAGAACAAGCAGCGCGAAAACAGTTCCTACAAGCAGTCCGAACAGTATCGCGCACTGAAAAGTCCGTTCTACGTTCTTCCACTGCCCCGCTTCTACTCTGGCTGATACCATTTTTGACACAGCAAGGGGCAGACTGTAGGATGACAGCAGCAGAAGAATGGTGTAAATGCTGTATGCATATGAATATAACGCGTTTCCTTCGTCTCCAATGATGGATGTCATCGGAATCCGGTAAACCATGCCAATCAGGCGGACCAGAATCGATGCAATAGCCAGGATGCTTCCCTGGGCAATAAATTCGTTGGTTTTGCTCTTTCCCATTGTATGTTTCCTCTTTATCTTTGTTACTGTTCTGCTTTACTCAGCGATTAATGCCAAGCTCTGCAAGTATGGTGCGCTGACGTTCTTCCATCACGGCGCGCTCTTCTTCCTCCATGTGGTCATAGCCGAACAGGTGAAGCATGCTGTGAGCGACAAGGAATGCCAGCTCTCTCTGGATGGAATGCCCATAGTTATCCGCCTGCTCCAGTACTTTCTCAAGGGAAATGATGATATCTCCCAGTACCAGTTCGCCGGTTTCGAAATTGAAATAGTCCTCCGAAGCATCCTCCAGCGGGTCAAAATCAGCCGGATGCTCATAGTCAACCATGGGGAATGACAGCACATCGGTCGGCGCATCAATTCCGCGATGCTCCCGGTTGATTTCATGGATCTGCTCATTGTCTGTCAGAAGCACATTGACTTCTGCTTCATAGGGACAATTTTCAAAATCCATGCACCCCATTACCACGCGGCCAATCAGCTCTTCATAATCAAAATCCAGCTTAATCGCGGATTCATGTTCAATCGCTATTGTCATCTCGTCCTGCCCTTTCTTGCATATTCCGCAATTTTCTGTTTCTTTTCATACACCTCGTATGCCTGCACAATCTTCTGCACCAGCGGATGCCTTACCACATCCTTATTGTCCAGATAAACGAAGCCGATATCTTCCACATCCTTTAAAACACGGATCGCCGTGTCCAGTCCGGATGCGGTTCCCACCGGCAGGTCCTTCTGCGTCATGTCTCCGGTGATGATTACTTTTGAGCCGAAACCGATTCTTGTCAGAAACATTTTCATCTGGGCCGGTGTTGTATTCTGCGCCTCGTCAAGAATGATGTAGGCATTATCCAGCGTACGTCCTCTCATATAGGCAAGCGGCGCAACCTCGATCAGTCCTTTCTCCGAATTGTGAAGAAAGCTTTCCGCTCCCATGATCTGATAGAGAGCATCATACAGAGGGCGCAGATAGGGATCGATCTTGCTCTGCAGATCTCCAGGCAAAAATCCCAGTTTTTCTCCCGCCTCAATGGCTGGTCTGGTCAGGATAATCCGGTTCACTTCTCCGCTTTTAAACGCATTGATCGCCATTGCCATCGCCAGATAGGTTTTTCCTGTACCTGCCGGTCCGATTCCGAAAACGATCATTTTTTCACGAATGGTATCGACATAACGCTTCTGACCCACCGTTTTCGGCTTCACCGGTTTTCCTCCAATGGTACGGCAAATCACATCTTTGTCAATCTCAAGCACTTCTTCACTCCGCTCCGACATGGCCATGGAAAGGGTGTAATCTACATTCTGTTCGGTAATAGCATTTCCCCGGCGCGACAGTTCGCAGAGTGTGTTCAGAACAGAGACTGCAGCTTCAACGGAATGTTTTGCTCCCGCAATTTTTACCGACTCATCCCGATTGATCATGGTTACATGAAGCGCCCGTTCTATTTTCTTTACATAACAGTCAAACTGACCGAATACATTCTGCTGGTGTGTAAATGGTATCTCAATGGTTGTTTCCGTTACACTCATTCATTATCTCCTACATTTCATTATCAGGGGTTGGCACCGCCTCAATCGGAACCGACCGGACTGCATTCTCCTCCAGCACCAGTGTTCCCTTCATCAGGCAGAACTCCTCATTCATATCTATTGTAACATTATTTTCAATAATTTCCACCCCTATTTTTTCTAAATTTTCCAGATATGCAAGAAAACGCTCCGTTACCTGCCTGTTCAATTCTTCATCGCTGCAGATTACCGGTTCTTCCCTGTACGTCCGCAACGTCCGGCGCAGAACAAAACAGGGCAGATAGAAATTTTCAAACAGTCGAATCGGATCCTGTTCGATCATTACTTCCTGCTTGCCGTTCGTTTTGATCTGCGGCAGGAAAATCACCTGACTGCCAATCCGCAGACCGGGGCCTGTTACCGTTTTCTCATAAATCCGCCTGATCTGCTGACGGTTCACCCGATACTCAAACCAGGAACCGTAGCGGATCCAGACATCAGCAGAAGCCTGACAGTACCGGTAATGATCGGTTTCCAGGGAGTCGTTGAGAATCGGGATTTCTCCGCTTACCAGGATGGTTCCCTGATTCACTTCTTCTCCAATCTCCACCTGCGGTATTCCCTCACGTGTCACCATCCTGGTCACAATCCCTGATTTTGTGGCAGCCAGACTGCTGACCGTCTGTTCCTTCTCTGCCTGTCCGACCGCTTCTCCTTCTCTGATCTGAATAACCAGTCTTGTTCCCTCAATTCTGGCAGAGACCCAGGTAATGTCGCTGTAATCGCTTCTGATTTCCTTCTCAAGATCCGAACAGGATACACCGCCGATCCAAATTCCCGGTTCGTAGCCCAGCTCCGACACATACCGCAGCAGATAACTGTCCGTATATCTTACATTTCCTTCAAAGGATATGTCCCAGACAAACAGCGACAGAAGATACAGACTGCCAAAAGCCAGGCATGCCCAGATCCAGGCCATTTTCCTTGAACGGTTCTTTTTCAGCCAGAAGAAGAAACCATGACGCTTCCGAATCCGAATGCGGATCTCTGCTTTATGACGCAGCTCGCAAAGACGCCTGCAGTCTGCTGCGCTGACCTGACACAAAATCCTGTCCTCTCCCATCTGCACCCGGCGAAACACAATTCCATGATGTGTACCGATGTGCAGAAAACGAACACGCTCCGGACCTGTTATTTCGATCGTAACTGTGATCATCTCCACAGACACCTACCTCTTTTCATAGCTGATCGACACAATCCTGCCGCTTATCTTTACCTCATCCCGCGTATAATAGGCAAGCTCCAGATTTTCTCCGCAAATCCGTATCGTATGACACCGGGCAGACACAATCACCTCCCGGCTGTCCGCTTTCTGAATCTGTTTAAAACACCGCAGACTGATCTCCCTGTCTCCACAGACAGTCGCCATTTCCATTCCCTGACACACATCTCTCGGCAGCTGCAGACATTCAATCAGATCAATTCCTTTCTTCCTTTTCTTTTTGTCTTTTCCTTTCAGAGCCAGAACCTTCTGTTTTCTTTTTCTCATCATCAAACCGCCGCCTGTGCTCTGTTTATTATATGTATTCCGTTTGCGATACAGAACCTGCAAACAGATGTATAAACAACGCAAAATGGAGAGACTGTAAATACAGCCTCTCCATAAAAGCATCAACCGATCAATTATACTTACGCTTTCTAGCAGCTTCAGACTTCTTCTTGCGTCTTACGCTTGGCTTCTCGTAATGCTCTCTCTTACGAATTTCCTGCTGAATACCAGCCTTCGCACAGTTTCTCTTGAATCTGCGTAAAGCGCTGTCCAGACTCTCGTTCTCTTTTACGATAACATTAGACATAAGCTCACACCTAACCTCCCTCCAGTTGTGTACTTGTGCAAATACAACTGTTTGGGTATTTTTAGCACGATATTTATTATATCACAGAATAGAAATTCGTCAACAAATTTTTCTATATTTTTTAAACTTTTTTTCGTGCACCCAAAACGAACGCTGCAGCCACTGACTTTTTACCGTTTTGGCAGCAGAATCAGCGGATCTGAGACTCCAGAACTTCAACCGCCTTAGCCAACGCAGCATCTACGCCGTCCGGATTCTTTCCGCCTGCCTGAGCCATGTTGGGACGTCCGCCGCCGCCTCCGCCGACAAGAGCTGCAATTCCCTTAATCAGGTTTCCTGCATGGGCGCCTGCCTTGATTGCTCCATCCGTCGCAGTTGCCATCAGGTTTACCTTTCCGCCCTGAACAGAAGCGATTACAACAACGCCTTCGCCCAGCTTCTCTTTCAGCTGATCGCCAAGGTTGCGAAGCTCGTTCATGTCAACGTCTTTCATGCTGACAGCAAGCAGCTTGACACCCTTTACTTCCTTCACCTGGTTCATGACATCGCCAAGCGCATCCTTCGCCATCTGGTTCTTCAGCTTCTCATTCTCAGAGGACAGCGCCTTGATTTCAGCCAGAAGCGCCTCAATTCTGGAGGTAAGCTTCTCAGGAGTTGTCTTAGCCGCTGCACACGCCTCATAGAGCATCTTTGCCTGCTGCTCGTAGTAAGCAGTCAGTCCGTCTGAAGTAAGAGCCTCAATACGTCTCACACCAGCTGCTACGCCGGACTCGGAAATAATCTTGAAGGAAGCGATTGTATTCGTATTTTCAACGTGAGTACCGCCGCAAAGCTCCAGAGAGAAATCTCCCATTGTCACTACGCGTACCTCTTCGCCGTATTTCTCACCGAACAGAGCCATTGCACCAAGCTTCTTCGCCTCGGCAATCGGCATTACCTTTGTTACAACCGGAAGGGAAGCATTGATCTGTGCGTTTACAATTGCCTCTACCTGATCCAGTTCCTCTCTTGTCATTGCCTGGAAGTGCGTAAAGTCAAAACGCAGTCTGTCCATGGTTACAAGAGAACCGGCCTGTTCTACATGGCTTCCAAGAACGGTGCGCAGTGCCTTCTGAAGCAGATGGGTCGCACTGTGATTCTTGCAGGTAAGCGCGCGCTGCTGCTCATTGACGGACAGCGTTACCGCCTGACCGACTGTCAGCATTCCCATCTTCATCACGCCCACATGGCCTACCTTGCCGCCCTGCAGCTTGATGGTATCCAGAACCTCAAACACAGCGCCGTCAGCCGTGATCACGCCCTTATCGCCTTCCTGACCGCCCATGGTTGCATAGAACGGAGTCTCATCCACGATCACCGTACCTGCCTGGCCGTCGGTCAGTGCCTCTACCAGCTCATCCTCTGTGGTCAGAACGCTGATTTTTGAAGAATGGTTCAGTCTGTCATAGCCGACAAACACGCTGGTGATTGCCGGATCGATGGACTGGTATACCGTCACATCAGCACCCATGTAGTTTGTTGTCTTGCGGGCAGCGCGGGCAGCTTCCTTCTGCTTCTTCATGCATACCTGGAAGCCTTCCTCGTCAACGGTGAAGCCCTTCTCCTCCAGGATTTCTTTCGTCAGATCCAGCGGGAATCCATAGGTATCATAGAGCTTGAACGCATCCTCACCGGCAAGAACGGTCTTTCCTGCAGCAGTAACGCCTGCCTCCATCTCCTCAAGGATGGTCAGACCCTGGTCGATGGTCTTATTGAATTTATTCTCTTCCTCAGCGATTACCTTGAGGATCATTTCTCTCTTCTCTTCCAGCTCCGGATATCCGTCTCTGGAGGTAGCAATTACCGTCTTTGCCAGCTCGTTCAGGAACAGTCCCTGAATGCCCAGGATTCTTCCATGGCGTGCCGCGCGGCGAAGCAGACGGCGCAGGACATAGCCTCTTCCCTCGTTGGACGGCATGATTCCATCGGAAATCATGAAGGTAACAGAACGGATGTGATCTGTAATGATGCGGATGGAAACATCCTTCTTTGCATCTGCATGGTACTCCACATTTGCCATCTCGCCAACACGGCTTGTCAGCTCGCGAAGCGTATCCACATCGAAAATGGAATCCACGTCCTGAACAACAACTGCAAGACGCTCCAGACCCATTCCTGTATCAATGTTCTTCTGAGCAAGCTCGGTGTAGTTGCCCTTGCCATCGTTGTCAAACTGGGTGAACACGTTGTTCCATACCTCGATGAAACGGTCACACTCGCAGCCAACGGTACAGCCCGGCTTTCCGCAGCCGTATTTCTCGCCTCTGTCATAGTAAATCTCAGAGCAGGGACCGCAGGGACCGGAGCCATGCTCCCAGAAGTTATCAGCCTTGCCGAAACGGAAAATGCGCTCAGCCGGGATTCCCTGCTGCTTATTCCAGATTTCAAAGGCTTCATCATCATTTTCATAGATGGACGGATAGAGGCGGTCAGCTTCCAGACCAACTACTTCCGTCAGAAACTCCCAGCTCCATGCGATTGCTTCTTTTTTGAAATAATCGCCAAAGGAGAAATTTCCAAGCATCTCAAAGAAGGTACCGTGACGTGCTGTCTTACCGATATTCTCGATGTCGCCGGTACGGATACATTTCTGGCAGGTCGTCACACGTCTTCTCGGCGGAATCTCCTGTCCGGTAAAGTAGGGCTTTAATGGTGCCATACCGGAATTGATAATCAGAAGACTGTTATCATTATGCGGTACCAGCGAAAAGCTCTTCATTGACAGATGTCCCTTGCTCTCCATGAATTCCAGGAACATCTTTCTTAATTCATTTACTCCATATTTTTTCACAGCTATATGCCTCCGTTTATCTTTCATTACCCTCACCCAACACGTGTTTGTCTGCAATCTGATTGCGGGAAAACACAGGAGCATCAGCAATTTTTTTATTTTAACATATCCTTTTGTGGTTGTAAAGTACGGTTTTACTCAGATTCGCTCTGTCTTTCGGCAGGCGCACCCGTTTCACTCATCAAGCCCCTCATCCACCAGCAAATTATTCCCGTCCGCCGCCGAGGTCGCAAGCTGATCACAGCGTTCATTCATTTCATGGCCATTGTGACCGCGCACCCAGACAAAATTTACCTGATGGGGCTGTTTCGCCCGCAGAAGCCGTTTCCAGAGATCCACGTTTTTTACCGGCTCCGACTTGCTCCGCATCCAGCCTTTTTTGATCCAGCCGTCGATCCAGTGGTCATTAAACGCTTTGACCAGATACTGCGAATCGGAATACAGGGTTACCTGACACGGCTTAATCAGCGCTTCCAGACCGACAATGGCAGCCATCAGCTCCATCCGGTTGTTTGTGGTTTTCACATATCCGGCGGAAAATTCCCGCTCATGAAGCGTCCCTTTCGCATCGGTAAAATGAATCACCGTTCCATATCCGCCGGGACCGTTGGGGTTTCCTCTTGCAGAACCATCGGTGTAGATTGATACCTCCATCATCAGCCCTCCAGACTCCAGACTCCTTTTTCCAGGAACCGTTTCGCCGTCTCATCTGCCTGCTTAATGACTGCTTCATCATATCCAAGCACACCAAGCAGCTTGATCGCGTTGCGGGACGTCGCTCTTCCCTCGTAGAGACGATAGTTGAAAATAACGTCATTATCAACCACATCTTCTTTGAAGTGGTAGTTTGCATACTGATCCTCCAGCATGTGGGTCAGCTCAATATCATGGGTGGCAGCAAAGCACATAACGCCCTGTTTTGCGAAATTCTGAAGGATCCGGCTGGAAGCGGCAATTCGCTCAACGGTATTGGTTCCGCGAAGGACTTCGTCCACGAAGCAGATAACCGGACGTTCTTCTTCCCCGACCGCGTCCATGATTCGCTTCAGAGACTTGATCTCTACGATAAAATAGCTCTCACTGCCCTGCAGGTTGTCCTTCAGCGCCATGGAGGAATAGATCCGGAAGAAGCTGGAGGAGAAGCTGTGAGCAAGTGCCATGCCGCAGGTCTGCGCCAGCAGAGAGTTGATCGCGACGGTTTTCAGGAACGTGGACTTACCGGACGCATTGGAACCGGTCAGAAGAACCGGCTTCTCAACACAGATGCTGTTTGCGACCGGCTCAGACAGAAGCGGGTGATACAGATCCTTTGCCTCCAGACGGCAGGACTTCGTCTCTTCCAGCTCCGCCTCACACCAGAACGGCAGCATCTCACGGAAGGATGCAATGGTAATGTAGGCATCCAGACGTCCGATTTCTTCCATCAGAACAAGAATGTCTGCTTTGTGTTTCTGAAGCTTCGTCACCAGACGGTTGAATTTGATCAGGTCCAGACGAAGAAACATGTTGAGATAGTCGGCAAACAGGGAAGACATGTCCCCGCTCATCTTATCCACCGAGCCAAGGAATTTGGAATCCTTTTTGACGGAATTCAGGATCTTTGCAGAATCCTTCAGACGGGACGTGTACTCACGCAGTTCAGACACATCCAGCTTCAGAATTCCCTGGGCGCAGGATACCAGATGAACAATCGCGCCTACTGTCACATAGTAAGGCTCAATGGAGCTCTTTGTTTTAAAATAGGTATAGATGTTGTAGATCAGAGCACCAAGCGCAAACAGGATTCCGATTGCAGGATCCAGAATGATCAGAACAATTGCTGCCGGATACATCAGAAGCTGCAGATAGTTACCCAGATTGCTGTCCGGGATCAGACCGGAAATTGTTTTCACATATTCGATCATTGCAAACTTCCTGGTATGTCCTACTTTGGAAAGCTCCAGCTGATATTTGGTACGGATGCTTTCATGATTGGCAAAATAGTTGATGACACGCTTGCGCTCATCCAGTTCGGCCTTTGTTTTCAGCGGGGTATGCAGCATCTTGTAGAGATAATCGTCACCGCAGCTGTTTCGGCAGTTATTGATCATGGAATAGACCGAATCCATGTCCAGGTCATTCCAGGTAATCTCGTCAACCGTGTAGCCTTCTTCTTTTGTGTTCTCATAGTACCGCGCAATATGCTCCAGCTCACCGAAATCATATTCACGGTTGGGCAGCGCTCCCCAGGAGCTGGCAATCTGACGCAGGAAACGGTTCCTGATCCGTTTTTCCTTGCTGACGATCTGATAAATGATAAAGCCGATCACTGCAGCGATCAAAACCGCATACAGCAGCTTCATTTCCTGACTCATTCTTTCATCCTCCGATTTTTGTCTTTTTCATTCCGTGCAGATCAGCTGTCGCTTTTTGACCGCACAAACGAACAGTTATGTTTCATCATACCCTTTTTTTCTGATATCGTCAACCCTTGTCTCTTCAACTTGTCCAAAGTTATCCGCTCCGGTTCCAGATCAGTCACAATCCCCACTCTTCTTATCTTCCAAAATACGCATCAATACCATTGGCGAGTCCCTGTACCATTTTCGCCTGATAGGACGGATCTGCCATCAGCCGGTCCTCTGTCGGATTGGACATGAATCCCATTTCCACAATAGTTACCGGGATGGTGCACCAGTTGATTCCCGTCATGGTATCATCCTGGATCAGTCCCCGCTTATATGCTCCCGTTGCGGCACAGAATTCATCCAGCATCACCGCAGACAGACGATTGCTCTCCCGGATCACAGAAGCACTCAGAAAAGGATTCGCCGCAGAAGGTCCGTAAAACATGGCGCCTGATACGCTGGAATTCGTTGAGCTGTTGGCATGGATCCGTACAAAAATCTCCGCGCCGCTGTTGTTTGCAATCACCGCCCGCTCCGCGTTGCTCCTGGGGCAGTCGTCCGTCTCACGGATCATCACGACCTGATAGCCGCGGCTGATCAGCTCCTGCTTTAATGCCAGTGAAACCGCCAGATTCAGCTGATGCTCTGCCAGTCCGGTCACACATCCGGCTGTTCCGCTTGTCAGTTTCGCTTTCATTACAGAAGAGCCCGGTCCGTTCGGTTCCTTTTCGCTGATTCCAGCCCTCTGATGACCGGCATCAATGCAGACAGTGTGCCCATTCTGAGTTCCGGATGAAGCAGAAGGCAGAACTGCTCCAAGTCCCACCAGAGGAGCCAGATTTCCAGCCTTATCATAGACATAAACATGGGTGATGTACTCGCCGGTTTCCTTTTTATGCGCAGACGCGGTCACATAGAAAGAGGCAGTATTTCCTTCCACCTGTGCCTGATGCCAGATCAGATCATCCTGACCATTCGTTACCGTCCAGGTCGGCACAAGGACACGGCTCACGCCTGCCGGCGCAGTAAAGGTAACGCGGACATGGTAGCCTTCTGATGTCACATCTGTGACAACCGCCTTCGTCACAGCGAGCTTCTCCTCTGTCTGCTGCTGTTTCGCCGGCACTTCTGTTTGGATCCCTTCCAGTGCCTGTCTTCCGTTGACATCCTTCACATAAACATGAGTAATATACGTTCCACTTTCCTTTCGGTGCGAAGAAACGGGAACATAAAATTCAGCGGTATCTCCGTTCACGTCTGCCTGGTGCCAGATCAGGTCATCCTGTCCGTTTCTTTCCGTCCAGGTCGGCATCAGCACCTCGCGCACACCGGCAGAGGCGGTAAAAGAAACAGTTACCCGGTATCCGGTATCGGTCACTTCCGTTGCCTTTATTGAGGTGATCTGCGGTGCTTTCTCCTGCGTCTGCTGGCCGGACGATCCCTGCGGCACGGTAACGTTTACCCCTTCCAGAGCCTGCCTGCCACTTTTGTCCTTTACATAGACATGAGTGATATACGCACCCTTCTCCCCTTTATGAGCGGAAACCGGCACATAAAAGGAAGCAATATTGCCGTTCACCTCTGCCTGATGCCAGATCAGGTCATCCTGACCGTTTTTATCGGTCCAGGTTGGCATCAGCACTTCCCTGACACCGGCTTCTGCTGTAAAATCTGCGGTTACCCGATAGCCGGCCGATGTCAGTTCCGTTACCTTCAGTTCAGAAATCGCCGGTGCAGCCTGAGATGTCTGCTGTTTTCCCGGAACCGCCACATTGACACCTTCCAGTGCCTGATTGCCATTTTTGTCCTTTACATAGACATGGGTGATGTAAGAACCGCATTCCCCTTTATGAGCGGAAACCGACACATAAAATGACGCCCGTTTTCCATTTACCTGCGCCTGATGCCAGATCAGATCGTCCTGCCAGTTCGCGTCTGTCCAGGTAGGCATCAGCACTTCCCTCACACCTGCCTCTGCCGCAAACGTAACTGTCACACGATAGCCGGCTGCTGTCACATCCGCAACGGAAACATCGGTAATCTGTGGCGCCGCCTGAGCAGCCATTGTCTCTTCTGCCCCAGGCAGAATACTGCTCAGCATTGTGCCAACTCCCAGTATTACTGCCGCCAATAAGCCGCTTATCTTTTTTCTCATTCCCCGTTTCATCCGCTTTCCTCCTCTGAGCGTACGCTCACAAATCCCTGTCTTCCGGACACATCCCATCAGGCAGTCTGTTTTCACTGCTTTTTTGTTTCCGCGGTCTTCATTACCTGCTGACACGGTTTGCTGACATTGTTTCTTGTCAATGCCTGCCATCAACGCCACGCTTCATACAGCTGTGCCACCGTTTCAAAAATATAATCCGGCTTGTAGCTGCTTGCCGCGGCATCCTCTCTGGTTGCTTCCCCCGTCAGTACCAGCGCCGTTTCCACTCCCGCGTTCACACCGCAGAGAATGTCCGTATACAGCCGGTCGCCGACCACAAGCGTCTCCTCTTTTGTAAAGTGGTTCAGCTTCAGAGACGCGTCTACCATCACCGTTTCCGGCTTTCCGATAAACATCGGCATCCGCTTTACCGCATGGGCAATCATTTCGCAGATGGCGCCGCAGTCCGGTACAAAGCCAAACTCAATGGGACAGACATAATCCGGATTGGTTGCCAGATAGTCTACCGTTCCTGTACTTAACAGCTTGCAGGTATCCGTCAGTTTCTCATACGTCAGCTCATTGTCATAGGCAACAAGCACACAGGCAATATCCGGATCCTCACAGTCCGTTGTCACTCGGATCTGATGATTCTTCAGTTCACGCACAAGGGATTTTGTTCCCATCACATAGATCAGCTGATCCGGATAATGCTTTTTTAAGTACTGGATCGATGCATAGGATGCCGTTACAAAATTGGACGCATCGGTCATGATTCCCAGCTGCTGGAATTTCTGGATATAGTCATTGATACTCTTTGTTGAATTATTTGTTATAAACACAAACTGTCCGCCGCTGGCCTTGATATCGCGAAGAAATTCCCGCGTTCCATCAATCAGACGTGCCCCCTGGCATACCGTTCCGTCAATATCAAATAAAAACAGTTTTTTCTCTTTCAGCATGTTTTCTCCCTGCCTCACATGATTCTCTATACAGCAACAGCAGGACCTTTGCCCTGCTGCTCCTACTTTACCATATTACTTATCTCATTTCAAGCACATGCTGTGCCAATTTCCCCTGCGAAGACCTTCCTGTGTCAGTGCCGGCTGTAACCGCTGTGATCAGATGATGATACAGATCATTCCGCCGTTGCTGTCATTAATGATCTTTTCCATGGCATCCTGCAGCTTCTGCTGGCAGTCATCTGTCATCTGATTGATTTTTGCGCTGATTCCGTCATCGACAATCTGCTCAATGGATTTTCCGAAGATGTTTGTTTCCCAGATTCCGCCGTCGCGTTCTGTCGCATTTTTTTTGATGTACTCAATCAGATCCTGTGCCTGCTGTTCACTTCCTACAATGGGAGCAATCTCTGTCTCTACCATGCTCCGGATCATGTGAACGGATGGTGCTGTGGCTTTCATTTTGACGCCATACCGGTTTCCATGACGCATCACCTGCGGTTCATCCAGAAGGATCTGGCCGCGGTCCGGCGTTACCACTCCGTAGCCCTTCTGTTCAACCGATTCCATGGCACTTCTCACCTTACTGTACTGATCCCGGATCTGCGCATAGGCCTTCAGCGTCTGAAGAAGCTGCTCCTCGGACGTGATCGGCATTCCCACGCACTCCGTCAGAACACGGAAATACACCTCCGGCTTCATTGTCATGCTGTATGTAATCTGTCCGCTGTCCAGACTCAGCTTCTCTGTCTGAAGACATTTCATTTCCTCCGGCAGCTCTGTTCTTCCCATGCGTTCCGCATCTTTCATGCACGAAACGTCATTCAGTATGGTTTTTGCCAGCCGGATTACCTTCTGCTTCAGCGGATGGGACATTGGCAGCACCTTCATCCAATCCGGGATCTGAAAGAAAATTTCATGGATCGGAAATTCCATCAGCAGTTCCTCCAGCAGGCGGAGAATGTCGCTGCTTCCCAGCTTTTCGCAGTTCATGGGAAGAACACTGACCTGATACTTTTCTTTCAGCTGTTTTGCCAGCACCTGCGCACGTTCTTCCAGCGGCTCTCTGGAGTTGAGCAGAACAACAAACGGCTTTTTCAGCTTTTTCAGCTCATTGACCGTCTTCTCCTCCGGTGCCAGATAAGCCTCGCGAGAAAGCTCGCCAATGGTTCCGTCCGTTGTAACAACAATTCCAAGCGTGCTGTGCTCTTCAATCACTTTCTGAGTCCCGATCTCTGCTGCCTGTGAAAACGGAATTTCATGATCAAACCAGGGGGTGCGAACCAGGCGCTCCGCCTCCTCCTGCTTTTCCCCGACAGCACCTTCTGCCATAAAGCCGACGCAGTCGATCATGCGGATTTTTACAGAAGTGCCATCCTCCAGACTGACTGACGCCGCTTCCGTCGGAATGAATTTCGGTTCCGTTGTCATGATCATCCGGCCTGAGCCTGCCTGAGGCAATTCGTCTCTGGTCCGCTGCTTCTGCGGGCCGTCCTCCATCCGCACAAGAACCATATGTTCCATGAACCGGCGAATGAACGTTGATTTTCCGGTTCTCACAGGACCTACCACACCAAGATAGATTTCTCCGTTTGTCCGTTGTCTGATATCTTTGTATACATGGAATTCCTTCATAGATCTGCCTCCTGCTGCAGCACTGCCCAAACCGGCCGCTTCCCGTTTGGACTTTGTCTCTTACTAATCCATGTATATGCAGCGTTGTACGGATTATGACAGTTCTTTTCGGAAGAACAAAAGGAAACCGGACAGACAGTTCATGCACCATCTTCCGGTTCCCTTTTCTGTTCCTGCCTCCTGGCCGTTATTGAATTACCACTCAACAGAAGAAAAATCCGCTTCTGCTGTTTTGTCTCTTCCCATCAGATCAGCCAAAGCCTCTTTTGCCGATTTTCCGTCGAACAGCACGGCATTGACCTGCTCAATGATCGGCAGAGAAACGCCGTATTTCTTTCCAAGCGCCAGCGCTGCTTTTGCGGAATAGACACCTTCCACAACCATCTGCACCTCATCCATTGCCTCCTGCATGGATTTTCCCTGGCCGATCAGGATTCCGGCGCGGCGGTTGCGGCTGTGCATGCTGGTACAGGTTACGATCAGGTCTCCGATGCCGGACAAACCGGAAAAGGTCTCCGGATGACCGCCCATTTTCACACCAAGACGACTGATCTCTGCAATTCCTCTTGTCATCAGAGCCGCTTTTGTATTGTCTCCGCAGCCAAGTCCATCGGAAATGCCGGCTGCCAGAGCGATCACGTTCTTCAGCGCGCCTCCAAGCTCAATTCCGATGATATCCGGGCTGGTGTAAATGCGGAACACAGGAGACATGAAGAAATTCTGAACCGTCTGTGCCGTCTCTTTGTCGCGGGCACCAGCCACACAGGTGGTTGGGATTTTCCGGCTCACCTCTTCCGCATGGCTTGGCCCGGACAGTACCGCAACGTTTGCCATGGAAAGCTCTTCCTCAATCTGCTGTGACATCGTCATCAGCGTCGATTCCTCGATTCCTTTTGCCACATCGACGATCAGCTGTCCCTCTTTCACAAACGGTTTCATCTGCCTTGCCACACCTCTTGTGAAGACAGACGGCACTGACAGAACCAGCAGTTCTTTCTTTGTGCATGCTTCTTCCAGGCTTGTTGTAAACGTGATGGAATCCGGAATCCGGACACCAGGAAGATTTTTGCAGGAATATGTTGCCTTTAACTGTTCAATTTCCGCAGGGATCGCTGACCAGGCCGTCACCTGATGCCCATTTTCTGCCAGCATGATTCCCAGAGCGATTCCCCAGGTGCCGGTTCCAATAATACTGACTTGTGCCATAACAACCTCTTTCCGCGCTCATGGCGCAATTTACTCCGTCATATATCTTCTGAATGCAGTCTCTCCCCACAGAATCCACTCATGATTTTTTCTGACCGATTTTATTTTCTGTTCCGTTCATCAGACGCACAATGTTTGCGCGGTGGCGAACATAGGAAAGTGCGGTAATCACAGCCAACAGGATCACATATTCCGGGACAAACCCGGCTCCAACGGTAAACCATCCAATCTTCCAGAAGATGATCGCCATGATCAGATTGATCGTCGTCACAAACAGAGAACCAAGGGAGACAAATCTCGTGATTGCCACAACTGCAATGAAAGCAGCCAGGCAGACAACTCCGATCCGAATGTCAAGAGCAAGGATCAGACCAGCCGTGCATGCAATTCCCTTTCCTCCCCTGAAGTTCAGATAGCATGGGTAGTTATGTCCGAGAATGACTCCCAGCGCCATGTACAGCATGTACACAAGAACGCCTTCCGAATCGCCAAACAGCGAACGGACAATGACGCATGGGATCAGTGATTTCAGAAAATCGCCCAGGAACACGATCAGTCCCGCCTTTTTTCCAAGGACACGAAGCGTATTGGTCGCGCCGGAATTTCCGCTTCCTTTGGAACGGATATCAATTCCGTTCATCTTTCCGTAGAGATAGCCTGTCTGCAGCAGACCGCAGCAATAGCCGATTATCAGCAGCAATACGCGAATCATACGTTATCGTCCTTTCGTTCTCTGATAATGAATTTCAGCGAAGTACCGCGGAATCCAAAGGCCTTTCTGATCTGATTTTCAATGTATCTGGTGTAGGAATAATGCATCAGTTTTTTGTCGTTTACAAAGATCACGAATGTCGGCGGCTTTACCGCTACCTGGGTCATGTAGAACAGTTTCAGGCGGCGTCCTTTGTCAGACGGCGGCTGCTGCATGGTAACCGCTTCCGTCATGATCTCATTGAGAACACCTGTTGCAACACGCTGATTCTGATTCTGAATAACCATATCCGCGATCTCAAACAGACGATCCAGGCGCTGACCGGTCTTTGCCGAAATGAACAGCGTCTCCGCATAGTCCAGGTAGGACAGAATTTCACGGATCTGCTCGGTAAACCGGTACATGGTTTTGTCATCCTTCTTGATGGCATCCCATTTGTTCACGGCAATGATGATGCCCTTGCCGCGCTCATGGGCAATTCCGGCAATCTTTGCATCCTGCTCTGTCACGCCTTCCTGGGCATCGATTACAAGCACAACCACATCCGCTCTCTCAACTGCCGCTACGGTACGGATGATGCTGTAGCGTTCCAGCTCTTCTTTGATCTTACTCTTGCGGCGCAGACCGGCTGTATCAATCAGCACATACTCCTTATCTCCGCGCACAAGCGGCGTATCGACTGCATCTCTTGTTGTTCCTGCGATATCGGAAACGATCACGCGGTTTTCACCGACAAGACGATTTACAATGGAAGACTTTCCAACATTCGGCTTTCCGACGATGGCGATACGCGGACGCTCATCTTCCGGCGCGTCGGCATCTTCCGGTTTGAAATGGGCAACAACAGCTTCCAGCAGATCACCAAGTCCCTGGCGGTTGGCTGCCGATACCGCATAGGGATCACCGATTCCAAGATTGTAGAACTCATAGACGTCGGCTTCCTGCTTTTTAAAGGAATCCACCTTATTGACACAGAGAACAACCGGTTTATGGCTGCGGCGAAGCATATCTGCCACTTTTCCGTCGGAATCGACCAGGCCCTGCTTCACATCCGTCATGAACAGGATCACATCCGCCGTATCAATGGCGATTTCTGCCTGCTCGCGCATCTGAGACAGAATGATGTCCGATGAATCCGGCTCAATACCGCCGGTATCGATCAGAGTGAACTGATAATTCAGCCAGGTGCAGTCTGCGTAGATGCGGTCTCTGGTCACACCGGGCGTATCTTTTACAATGGAAATCGTGTCGCCGGCCAGCACATTAAACAGTGTTGATTTTCCGACATTTGGTCTTCCGACAATCGCGACAATTGGTTTACTCATAAAACTATTTCCTCCTTTGTCAGCCCTCCTGCTCATATGGCGAATGGAGAAGTCCTCCGTTCTCCCGTTCTTCACCGATCATGGCAAGAATCAGGTCCTGACCGTCTGATTTTACAATATTTATCGGAACTTGTAAAGCATTTTCCAATTCCTTACAGCTGATATCATCAAGAAAGACTTCTTCGCCGCTGCGGAACATGTTCGCAGGAAGAAGAAGCACATCACCAAGCTCTCGGTCTTTCAACTGCTCTTTCAGGTCCGTTCCGGTGATCAGACCGGATACCGTGATTGTTTCCCCAAAGAACTCATTCCGAATCGCATAGACATGGATCCGGATCCCCGGAAACTTTGTCATCACCTGCTCCGCAATCCGGAAGAGGTAGGGGTAAGCCAGTTTTCCAGTGGCAAGGGAAATGGTCCGCACACGGTCATCCCCGTCCATTTCTTCCAGCGCCCAGGACGTTTCCTCGATCAGCAGGCGCAGCATTCCCACACCGTTCTCCAGCTGAACATAGCCGTCATAGCATTCTTCCTCCGGCAGGTCCCGTTCTGCCAGAAGATAGAATTCGTCACTGGCATGGACAAAATGGGTTCCATGCTGATCGTACATTTCCCTCTGAATCTCCTCAATGACCGCAAGTGCGTTTTCTGCATCCTCTTTTGTCAGCGGCTCAAGCGGGTACAGGCCATCCCTGTATTTGCTCAATCCTACCGGCACAACAGAAACGCTTTCCATCTGCGGATAGAGACCGGCCAGATCGCGGAGGCTTCGAGCCAGCTCCTTTCCATCATTGACCCCTTTGCAGAGAACAATCTGTCCATTCATCTCAATTCCCGCTTCTTTGAGCATCTGCATCTTTTCCATGATATCTCCGGCAAACCGGTTATGGAGCATCATGCAGCGAAGTTCCGGATTGGTTGTCTGTACAGATATATTAATAGGAGATAAATGGTACTTTACAATCCGGTCCAGATCATGCTGCTTCATGTTGGTCATCGTAATATAGTTTCCCTGCAAAAAGGACAGTCTTGCATCGTCATCCTTAAAATAAAGCGTTTCCCGCATGCCGGGCGGCATCTGGTCAATGAAACAGAAAATGCACTGATTGGTGCAGGAACGGTAATCAGACATCAGACCGCTTTCAAACTCGATTCCAAGATCCTCATATAATTCCTTATCAAACTCCCAATCGACCTGCGTTCCATCCTTTTTTTCGACAACCATTGAGATTTCTTCGTTCTGAATGTAGTAGCGATAGTCGAGGATGTCCTCAATGATCTCGCCGTTGATTTCCAGAATCTTATCTCCCGGCTCCAGCTCCAGTTCCTCGCCGATGGAGCCGGATGCCACTGACTTTATCTGATGAGCATATGTTTTTCTCATAAACAAACTCCTGATTTCTTTTCATTCATGCAAGTGCCGCGCGCGGCTCACTGCTTCACGGATATTATAACAATAAAACAGTAATTTGTAAAGAATTGCTGTTTTAGCCTTGACGAATGAATTTAACTAATGGTATAAATATGAGTGGTATGGTTTTTACCAGATTTTTACGCGGTGTTCAGGGAGGACGGACATTCTGTCCCGGCTGTCTTCTGAATGCTGAAACAACAAAGGCCGCACATATTGCGGTGTGGAGGATGAAATGGCTAATAAGGATTATGTTTTTGAGGACAATATTCCCGTAGGACCCCTGAAAATTGCAGCACTGGCCGGCAGCGCCGATTTTGCCAATGCCGTCAACGATCACATTGTCGCATTCCGTCGTCACGATGCGGAAGCGCTTCTTGCCCGGAAAGGAAGTCTTGATTTTCGCGGCTACGATGCAGATTCCTATCTGCTGAAGTTCAGCTGCTCCCGCTTTGGTTCAGGTGAAGCAAAATGTGTTCTGAAAGAGTCCGTTCGCGGAATGGATATTTTCGCGATGGTTGACGTTACCAACTACAGCCTGACCTACACAGTCAGCGGTGAAGTAAACCACATGTCTCCCGACAACCATTTTCAGGATCTGAAACGTCTGATTGGCTGCTGCGGCAATGCCCGCCGTGTAAACGTTGTGATGCCGTTCCTCTATGAAGGACGCCAGCACAAGCGTACCAGACGCGAATCCCTTGACTGTGCCTGGGCGCTTCAGGAGCTGGTCGGAATGGGCGTATCCAACATCATCACCTTTGATGCCCACGACCCGCGTGTTCAGAACTCCATCCCGTTAAGCGGTTTCGACAATTTCCAGCCGCCGTATCAGTTCGTAAAAGCCCTGTTAAAGCGCGTTCCGGATCTGAAGATTGATAAGGAGCACTTAATGGTCATCAGCCCGGACGAGGGCGCCATGAGTCGTTCGGTTTACCTTGCCAACAACCTTGGCGTTGACATGGGTATGTTCTATAAGCGCCGTGACTACTCCACCGTTGTCAACGGAAAGAACCCGATCGTAGCCCACGAATTCCTCGGCGCTGACGTAAAGGGCAAGACCGTTCTGATTGTGGATGACATGATTTCCTCCGGCGAAAGCATGCTGGATACCGCAAGAGAGCTGAAAGACCGCGGTGCCGACAAGGTAATGGTCTGCTGTACCTTCGGTCTGTTCACCGACGGCTTCCAAAAGTTCGATGACTTCTACGCAAGAGGCTACATCGACAACGTAATCACTACCAACCTGAACTACCGCGATCCGGAGCTGTTTACCAAGGAATGGTACATCGAGGCAGACATGAGCAAATTCACTGCTGCCATCATCAATTCTCTCAACCACGATGTTCCGATTGGAAAAACGCTGGATCCGACCGAGAAGCTGCAGTCGCTGCTTCGGAAGTATCGGGAGCAGGCGTGATCCATTTCCAATCCCAATGACAAAACGACGTTGAATCCAGCTTGTGAATTCAACGTCGTTTTTTTATACATCATTTACTGTCCAATTGTATAACCACAGTTAAAACACTTCAGGATCTCACCCTGATCCGCGCTGCTCTCCTGTACCAGTTCATAGACATGAATGCCGGTTGCAGGAATCACTTCAACGTAGGAGTCACTGCAGTCAACACATCGAAACGTGGTGCTTCCTTCTTTTGCGCACATCGGTTCTACACGTACAATCGCCTGGTAATTATGTACATGTGTCTCCGGTGTTGTCTCCACGGTCTGCGGTTCCAGTGAAAACACAGACGGTACTGCCTCAGCAGTCGTCTCTTCCTGCTGCGGTACCGGATCTGCTGCTGGCTCTGACTGCGGTACCGGCTCCGTCTGCGGCTCTGACTGGGGAACCGGCTCCGTCTGAGCTGCCGGTTCTGATGGAGCCGTTGTAGCTGCCGGTGCCGGTGTCGTCGGCTCGGTTGCAGGCGGCGTCTGTGTAGCAGGTTCTGTCGCAGGTGCTGCTGTCGTTGGAGGCGCGGTTTCCGGTGCTGCCGTTGTTGGTGTCGGTGTCGTCGATTCCGGTGCAGGTGTTGTCTGCTCCGGTGTTCCAATCGGCGCGGTTGTTTCTTCCGGAATCGGAGAAGTTGCCTCCGGTGTTTCCGGCGCTGGCGTCGTCTCTTCCGGAGCCGGTGTTGTTGGTGCCGGTGTTTCCGGCGCTGGCGTGGTTGGGGCCGGTGTTGTCGGAGCCGGTGTGGTTGGCGCTGGTGTCGGAGCCGGTGTCGTCGGGGCTGGCGTCGGGGCCGGTGTCGTCGGGGCCGGTGTCGTCGGGGCTGGCGTTGGAGCCGGTTTTGTTATCGTTGGTACTGATATTGCTGCACTGGACTCCGGAATCTCAATGGAGGTCATGTCCTCCATAGTCAGTTCTTCCTCCGTTGTTTCCTCTCCATCAAAGTCCGCCTTTACAGAAAACACAAAAACCTCCCTTGTCTCTTCGGTTTCCGTTTCTTCCTCCGTTGTCTCCTCCTGCGTAAAACCTTCCAGACTGGTCTCACTTTCCTCCTGTGACGTTTCAATCTTAGCAGGAAGTGTTTTCGTTCTGGCATTGCTGTTCTGGCAGCCGCTCATCAGCGCAGCTGTCAGGACACCTGCTGTCAGCACGAAGTATTTCCATTGATTCATCTTACGCATATCATCACTCCTCTCTTTTTTCCCTTTGCATCAAACTTCAACATTCCGGCACACCGATTCATGAAATAAAATTCAGCGTTCCGGATTTACATCATATCAAAAATAGAAAGCTGATTGCTCTCCGGTATATCCGCAAGGATTCCCAGATCATGAAGCTTATCCGAAACAGTCTGTCCGACCTTTGCCCGTTCTCTGAAATCCTGCCGGGACAAAAACGGGCCATCCTTGGCAGCATCTACAATAGACTCAGCTGCTTTGCCGCCGAGACCTTCCACAGAACTCAGTGACGGCATCAGTTTTCCGTCGATGATCTGAAAACGGTTCGCCTGAACACGGAACAGATCAATGGGAAGAAAATCAAATCCTCTTGCGTACATCTCCTGTACAATTCGCATATCCTTCATAACATCCTTCTCCTTGGGAGAAAGCGAATCGGCACGGCTCTTATAATCAGCCAGATTCCGTTCCAGGACATCTCTTCCACGGCACATCAGCTCGTAGGAGAATCCGGTTGCACGGATGCTGAAATAGGCGGCATAATAGGCAAGCGGATAAAAAATCTTTCAGTAGGCAATTCGCCACATCATCATGACATAGGCGGCCGCATGGGCTTTCGGGAACATGTACTTAATCTTTTTACAGGACCAGATATACCAGTCCGGCACATCGTGACTTGTCATCTCCTGTTCCCATTCCGGTGTCAGGCCCTTACCCTTTCGGACAGACTCCATGATTTTAAACGCCTGACCTTTTTCCAGTCCCTTGTTAATCAGGTAGACCATGATGTCATCTCGTGTACAGATTGCCGTTGAGATGGTCGCCTTTCCTTCCTGAAGCAGAGTCTGCGCATTGCCCAGCCACACATCTGTTCCGTGTGACAGACCGGCGATACGCACCAGGTCAGAAAAGTATTTCGGCTGTGTTTCAATTAACATCTGCATCGCGAAATCGGTACCAAACTCCGGCAGACCAAGAGCTCCCAGCTTACATCCGCCAATATCCTCCGGCTTAATTCCCAGGGCAGAGGTGTCGCGGAACAGCGACATGACCTCCGGGCTATCCAGAGGAAAGGTCGTCGGATCCTCTCCGGTCAGATCCTGAAGCATTCGGATCATGGTCGGGTCATCATGGCCGAGAATGTCCAGCTTCAGCAGGTTATGGTCAATGGAGTGGTAATCAAAGTGCGTTGTAATGGTGCTTGTTGTCATATCATCTGCAGGATGCTGAACCGGTGTAAAGGAGTTGATATCCTCTCCAACAGGAAGAACAATGATTCCTCCCGGATGCTGTCCGGAGCTTCGCTTGACTCCGGTACATCCAAGAACAAGCCGGTTGATCTCGCATTCCCGCTTATGCTGATTCTTTTCTTCAAAATAGTTTTTCACAAAACCATAGGCGGTCTTGTCTGCCAGCGTACCAACCGTACCCGCACGGAAGGTCTGACCGGCACCGAAAATAACTTCGGTATAGGCATGAGCCTTACTCTGATATTCACCGGAAAAGTTTAAGTCAATATCCGGCTCCTTATCTCCGTAGAAACCAAGGAAGGTCTCAAACGGAATGTCATATCCGTCCTTGATCAGCTTTTCCCCGCATACCGGACAGTTTTTATCCGGCATATCACAGCCTGCGCCGCCGGAAAACTGACGGACATCATCCGATTCAAAATCACTGTAGTGACATTTTTTGCAGTAATAATGGGGACTTAACGGATTTACCTCCGTAATTCCCGACATGGTCGCCGCAAAAGAGGAACCAACGGAACCTCGTGAGCCTACCAGATAACCGTCTGCATTGGACTTATTTACCAGCTTCTGCGCAATCAGGTACATTACGGCATAGCCATTGGAAATGATGGAATTCAGTTCGCGTTCCAGACGGTCTTCTACAATCTTTGGAAGCGGATCTCCATACATGGAGTGCGCCTTGTTCATGCAGATGGCACGCAGATCCGCATCGGAATTTTCAATAACCGGCGGGCACTTGTCCGGACGGACCGGAGCAATCATGTCCAGGCGGTCCGCGATCAGATTTGTATTGGTGACCACAACCTCATAGGCCTTATCACTGCCAAGAAAAGCAAATTCATCCAGCATCTCCCTGGTTGTCCGATAGTACAGTGGCGGCTGGAAATCTGCGTCATCAAATCCTTTTCCTTTCATGATGATCCGGCGGTACACTTCGTCCTCCGGATTCATGAAATGAACATCACAGGTTGCACAGACCGGTTTTTCCAGTTTTTCACCCAGTTCAACCACTTTTCTCGAGATTCCCTCCAGATCCTCCATCGTCTGATAAGGATTGTCGTCTTTGCGAAGCATGAATTCGTTGTTCGCAGTGGGCTGAATTTCCAGATAGTCATAGAAATCCGCAATCCGCAGCAGTTCATCATCACTTTCACCGGAAACGATGGCCCGGATCAGTTCTCCTGCTTCACAGGCCGATCCGATGATAATACCTTCCCGGTATTTCATGATTTCCGAGCGTGGAAAACGGGGACGGCGTGCAAAATAAGTAACATGGGACATGGAGATCAGACGATACAGATTGATCCGTCCCTGCTCGTTGGCTGCCAGAAGAATGATATGGTAAGTCGGCATTTTCATGATTGCCGATGGTGACAGCTTCGCTTTCTCAATGATGTCCTGCAGCGTAAAAATTTCCTGCTCCGCCAGCATGACCAGAAGCTTTACAAAAATCTCAGCGGTTGCACCGGCATCATCAACCGCACGGTGATGGTTTTCCAGCTTGACGCCAAGCTCCTTTGCCACAGTGTCCAGCTTGAAGCGGCTCAGATGCGGCAGAAGGTAACGGGCCAGTCCGACGGTATCGACATAAGTCGGGTCATAGTCATTATACCCCAGCTGTTTTGCATTGGCAAGGATAAATCCCATATCAAAGTCAGCATTATGGGCAACCATGACACATCCGTTGGAAAATTCAAGGAATTTCGGAAGAATTTCTTCGATCCCCGGTTCCTCACAGACCATGTCATCATTGATTCCGGTCAGATGCTCAATCTCAAAGGGAATCGGTTCTCTTGGATTGACAAAACAGGAAAAGCGGTCAACGATCGCTCCCTTTGACACCTTTACCGCACCAATTTCGATGATGTGGTTCTTCACGGAGGAAAAACCGGTGGTCTCAATATCAAAAACAACATAATCGTCTTCCAGGCTCTGACCTTTCGGATTGGTAACGATCTGTTTCATGTCATCGACCAGATATCCTTCACAGCCATAGATCACCTGGAACGTGTCGCCCTTGCTCAGCGCATGAGCCGCTTCCGGGAAAGCGTAGGCACATCCGTGGTCGGTGATTGCCAGTGCGCGGTGTCCCCAGGCTTTTGCCTGATTGACAAGTGTCTTTGCATCTGTTACCGCATCCATTTCACTGGCTTTCGTATGGCAGTGAAGCTCGACACGCTTAACCGGCTCGTCATCCACACGCTTTGTCTCTTCCCAGGTTCCCTTGCTGATTCCAACGACAGAACCAATGGTCACTTCATGATCAAAGCGGTCAAGAACAGCGACTCCTTTTACAATGACACAGCAGCCTTCCTTCACATTTGGCCGAAGCTCCGGCAGAAATTCGTTTGGAACGAAGATCTTGATCATGATGGTGTCTGTCTTGTCGGTCACTGCCAGTGAAACAATGGTCTTCTCGCCGTTTCGCAGTTCCCGTTCCACATTTGCAACAATTTTTCCTTTAATTGTCACCTCACCGATTTCTTCCTGGATATCGTTGATCGGTGTCAGCGATGTATATTCAAAATCGCGTCCATAAATCAGGTTCGGATTATTTCCACGGACAAGCGTCTTCTGGAAAGACTGGCGGCTTCCCTTCGTAAAGAGCTTCCGCTCGCCCTGCTGTCCGTTTTCCTGATTCTTTGACGCTGCGTTGTTTTCTTTGTTATGGTTCGCTTCCGCAGCTTTTGCCGATTCTTTCTCTGCCTTTGCCGCAGAAACCGGAGTTTCCGAACCGGAAGCGGCTTTTTCCACTGCTTCAGCTCCTAAACCAATGGTCTCCTCATTCGGATCCGCAGCTCTTCCGTTCTCCTTGAGGATCCGGGCAATTGCAGCTGCCTCCTGACGTTTTTTCTGCTCTTCCAGTCTGGAAGTATCCGCCTTTTCAAATTCAATATCTACCGGTACCTTCGTCGCACAACGTTCGGTAAAGACCTGTGTCACCCAGTCCTTCAGATAGGGGCTTCTGGACCGCGCCATCACACTGTCCGGAACGATCAGACGAAGATTATCATTTTCCACTTCCCATTTGCTGCGGAACAGAATGTGGTAATCCAGATCACTGGTCTGCTTTACTTCGGTTAAAATGCTGTCCCGGTAGGCATCCACCAGATATTTCACCGTGTACTGATTAGACAGGCGAAAGGACTCCACGATCTTGATTTTCAATTCACCCTGAGGAAACAGCTGCTTTTCCATATCCTGTTCCAGCTGGTAGATCTGTTCTTTTCCTATCAGGCGTTCCGCTACCATGTACACATGGATTGCCGTTTTGTCTTTGTTGTATTTCAAAGCGGCTACTTCACACTTTTCCAGCAATCCCTTTGTTTCTGCTTTTAAAGTCAGTGTCGGGAAGGTTTCAAGAAAAGCCTTTGCCATGCCGTTTTCTCCTTTCTGCCTGTCTTCGGAATGAGTTAATTCTATAATATCCCCACGCATTCTGCAAGTTCCAATTTATGGAACTTTCTTTCAATTTTCTTAACTAATTTAACGCTTTTTTAAAGGATCGATCGTCCGCGCCGAAATGTCACAGGTGGATTGTCTCACCCGTTCCAGCGGTCCAGTTCGTCCTTCAACGCGTTCAGAAGCTCATTCTCCGGTACTTTCCGGATAATCTCGCCCTTTCGGATCAGAACGCCGCAGCCGTCTCCTCCTGCAATTCCAAGATCTGCTTCTCTCGCCTCGCCGGGACCATTCACCACGCAGCCCATGACTGCAACCTTGATATCAAGATCATAACCGCTTACCATTGTCTCTACCTGATTTGCAAGACCGATCAGATCGATCTTTGTTCTTCCGCAGGTGGGACAGGATACCACTTCAATGCCGCCCTTTCGAAGATCCAGCGTGCGCAGGATCAGCTTCGCGGATTTGATTTCCTCCACCGGATCACCGGTCAGCGACACACGGATCGTATCGCCGATCCCCTGTCCAAGAATCATTCCAAGTCCCACAGCCGACTTGATGTTTCCGGCTGTTACCGTTCCCGCTTCTGTGATGCCCACATGAAGCGGATAGTCTGTCTTCTGCGCGATCAGCTCATGTGCTTTCACACACATCATTACATTGGAGGACTTGATGCTGATTACCATCTGATCATATCCCATTTCTTCGATCAGACGAACCTTATCAAGGGCGCTTTCCACCAGACCTTCCGCTGTCACAGAACCATATTTCTCAATCAGCGACTTTTCCAGCGAACCGCTGTTTACACCGACACGGATCGGAACCCTGCATGCTTTTGCCGTGTTCACAACAGCTTCCACACGCTCTCTTGCCCCGATGTTGCCTGGATTAATTCGAATTTTATCTGCGCCATACTCCATTGCTGCAATGGCAAGGCGGTAATCAAAATGAATATCCGCAACAAGCGGTATGTGAATCCGGTTCTTTATCTTCTCAAAAGCCTTTGCCGATTCCATATCCGGCACTGTGCTTCGGATGATCTCACAACCGGCTTCTTCCAGACGAAGGATCTGATCCACCGTCTTTTCCACATCATCTGTTCTTGTATTCGTCATTGACTGGATCAGGATCGGATTTCCTCCTCCGATCACCCGGTCACCAATTCTGATTTCTTTTGTCCGCTCTCTGTGAATCATATCTTCATCCTTTCCCGGATTCTCCGGAATTTCCTCTTTTCTCATTCCTTTTCAGACACATCGCTTAAACAAACGCTTTATAAATATCGCTGAACAGAATGAATATCATGAACAGGAACAGGAAAATAAATCCTGCCACATGAACAATTGCTTCTTTTTCCTTGGGAATCGGCTCGCCCCGCAGTGCTTCAATGATCAGAAATACCAGTCTTCCTCCATCCATTGCAGGAATCGGAAGCAGATTCATCACGCCAAGATTGGCACTGATCAGGACAACAAAGTTGGCAAGCGTCAGGAACATGGAGATTGCCCGGTCAGAAAAGCTGGAATCAACGGTTGCTTCATTCACCTCATCCACAATATCATCCACGGTAGTCGCGATGCCGACCGGTCCGGAAAACGAGGTCAGCGGAAGGTCTCCGGTAAACAGCATTCCAAGACTCTTAATAACCGCCAGAACATTGTACCGCAGTTCATACCAGCTGTACTCAAATGTCTCCAGCCAGGTCAGTTCATAGCGAATGCCTCCATATATTCCCATCAGCCAGGCTCCGTCTTCCTCACTGTATTCCGGCACGATGGTCGTTGTATGTTTTTCACCGTCCCGCAGATAAGTCACATCCAGTTCTTTTCCCGGATTCATCATCAGATAGAGCTGCAGATCCCGGTAAATGTGAATCGGCTCGCTGTTCAGCTTCACAATCTCATCACCGGCCTGCAGACCGGCTTCCTGTGCCGGATAGCCTTCCACCAGTCCGGTAACAATGGATTTGTCGCTTCCTGCCATGCTGAGAACGATGACAGCAAGGACGAATGCAAGCAGGAAATTAAAAATCGGACCTGCAGCGACAATGGAAATCCTCGACCATACCGATTTATTGGTAAAACAATGTTCTTCATCCGTAATCGGCTCGGCGTCCGGGTCCGGGATTCCGTTGTCATCGCCAAGCATCTGACAGGAACCTCCAAACGGCACCCACTTCAGAGAGTACCTGGTTCCGTTGCAAACCGTTGAAAACAGGCGCGGCCCCATTCCGATGGAAAATTCAATCACACCAACTCCGTTTTTCTTTGCCAGTACAAAATGACCAAATTCATGGATGAAGATGACCAGTCCAAGAATAATCAGCAGAGCTACAAGACTAAATGGGTTCATATTACCTCCAATAACGCTCCAGGAAATCGTATACTTCCTGTTCGGTTTCAAGAATGCGTTCCAGTGACGGCTGTTCTTGGAACGAAACTGCCTCCATGCAGGCGGCAATGGAATCTGTAATGCCCGGATAACTCAGCTTATGATCAAGGAAGCGGGCAACTGCTTTCTCGTTGGCCGCATTGTAGATCGTCGGCATGTTTCCTCCCTTTCTTCCGGCCTGATATGCCATGGCAAGTCCCGGGAAGTTTTCAAAATCCGGCGCAAAGAAGGTCAGCTGGCCAAGAGCTGCAAAATCAATCCGCTTTCCGGACAGACAGCGGCGCTCCGGGTAGGTCAGTGCCAGCTGGATCGGCAGCTTCATGTCAGCGGTTCCCAGCTGGGCAATGATCGCGCCGTCCTCAAACTGTACCATTGAGTGAATCACCGACTGCGGCTGGATCACCACCTCTACCTGATCGTAAGTCACACCGAAGAGCCATTTTGCTTCCATAACCTCCAATCCCTTATTTACCATGGTGGAGGAATCAATTGTGATCTTTCTTCCCATGACCCAGTTCGGGTGCTTCAGCGCGTCTTCCGGACGGATATCTGCCATCTGCGCCCTTGTTTTTCCGCGGAACGGACCGCCGGAAGCAGTCAGAAGGATTTTGTCAATGCGATGATTTTCCTCGCCGAACAAAGACTGGAAAATTGCCGAATGCTCACTGTCAACAGGAAGCAGACGGACACCATATTCCTTCACAAGAGGCATGATCAGATGACCGGCTGTTACCAGCGTCTCTTTATTGGCCAGCGCAATGTCCTTTCCGGCTTTGATTGCCGCAATGGTGGGACGGATACCGATCATACCGACCACAGCTGTTACCACCACATCCGTATCCGGGTAAACGGCCGCCTCAAGAAGACCATCCATTCCGGCAGTCACAGTCACTGGCAGATCAGCCAGCTTTCCTTTCAGTTCCCTGGCCTTTGTTTCGTCGAACACGCAGACAAGCTTCGGATGGAATTTCCGAACCTGTTCTTCTAATAAAACAATGTTACTCCCCGCTGCCAGAACGGTTGCTTCCATGTCCGGATTTGCGGCAATTACTTCAAGGCTCTGGGTACCGATGGAACCGGTCGAACCAAGAATTGCTATTTTTTTCATGCTCTCTGTTCCTTTCTCTGCAAATGCCTCTGAGTTCACAAAAAAGCGCTGACTTTCTCAGAAGCCATCCTGATTTTAACAAAACATTGTTTCGATACTGTTTATTTCGTTCTTTTACATGGTCTGAAGGAACTGAACCAGATAAAAGATAACCGGTGCCGTGAAAATGATGCTGTCGAAGCGATCCATGATTCCGCCGTGACCAGGGATCAGTTTTCCATAGTCCTTGATCTCATAGTTTCTCTTAATGGCAGAAGCTGCCAGATCGCCTACCATGGAAATCAGGCTTCCGCAGGCGCCAATCAGCGCGCAGGCCGCCATCGGATTTCCAAACGCAGTCAGGTTGTCCTGAAAAACAGCTGCATAGATCAGACCGATCAGCGCTGCTCCGGCTACACCGCCGACGGCACCCTCCACTGATTTTTTCGGACTTAAGACGGGGGCCATTTTATGCTTGCCAATGGCTCTTCCAACCAGATAGGCGCAGGTATCGGATCCCCATGCACTGATATAGATCAGCCAGACCACATAGGCACCGTCTGCGCCTTCTCTTGTCCGGTAAATAAAGGACAGCATCAGGGCTGCATAGACAAGTGCAAAGAACGCCGGTGTAATCTCAGACGCGTGGAATTTCGGATAGGTGAACACATAGACAGCCATGATCAGCAGGAAATCCATCACCAGCACAGCCAGAATCAGATCTGCCCGGTTCAGGAAGATTACCTGATAGAGCGCCAGCGCTCCCGCATATCCGATATATGCCGGAAGCTTTTTCTCTATTCCAAAAACACGATACAATTCAAACATTCCGACCAGTGAAACCACCATCAGAAAACACATCAGAACCGGGCCGCCCAGGACAACCATAAGAATCGTTATTGCCAGCAGAACAGCTCCGCTGATTGTTCTCGTAATGAACATAGACACTCCCTCCTGCGGATTTACTTTAACACACCGCCAAATCTCCGTTCTCTTTTCCCATAGGAACGGATTGCTTCAACCAGACAATCTTTGTTAAAATCCGGCCACAGAACATCGGTTACATACAGTTCGGTATAGGCCAGCTGCCAGAGCAGGAAATTGGACAGGCGCAGCTCGCCGCTTGTCCGGATCAGAAGATCCGGATCCGGAAGTCCTGCTGTGTCCAGATAGCCGTTTATGGTCTGCTCGGTAATGGAATCCGGTTCCAGTTTTCCTTCTTTGACATCCTGAGCCATTCTTGTCATTCCACGGCGGATTTCATCTCTGGCTCCATAGTTGATCGCAATTACAAAGGTCATTCTTGTATTATCCTTTGTTTTTTCTTCCAGTTCATTGAGACCTTCAATCAGATCCGGTGCAAAACGACTCCGTTCTCCGATCATCACAACTTTGACATTCTTCTCCGTGGCTACCTTCAGCAGCTTTTTAATATAGATTCGAAACAGCTGCATCAAAGCAGAAACCTCATCCTCGGAACGCTTCCAGTTTTCCGTTGAAAACGCGTAAACAGTCAGATAGCTGATTCCAAGATCAGCTGCGTCCCTGACTGTCTGCTCAACGACCTTACACCCCTCAACATGTCCCATTTTCCGCGGCATCCCACGGCGCCTGGCCCAGCGTCCGTTTCCGTCCATGATAATCGCCACATGGGACGGAACCTGCAGTTCATTCTGAATTTCCATACCAGTCTCCCTCAATCATTCATTTTCTTCACATACGACTGAAAAGGGCAGGATTGACCCTGCCCCCTTTATCATCCCCATTAAACAGTCATAATCTCCTTGGTCTTCACCTCAACAGACTTATCCACCTTTTCGATGTACTTGTCTGTCAGCTTCTGGATTTTCTCCTCGCCTTCCTTGCGCTCATCCTCTGTGATTTCGGTAGCCTTTTCCATCTTCTTCAGTGTGTCATTGGCATCACGGCGGATGTTGCGGATTGCAACCTTGGCAGCCTCTCCCTTCTTCTTAACGTCCTTGGACAGATCTTTTCTTCTCTCCTCAGTCAGTTCCGGGAAAACAAGGCGGATGCAGGTACCGTCGTTGGTCGGGTTGATGCCCAGATCGGAAACCTGAATTGCCTTCTCAATGCTCTTAAGCAGACTCTTCTCCCACGGATTGATCTGGATGATGCGCGGTTCCGGAACGGAAATGTTTCCAACCTGCTGCATCGGAGTCGGCACACCATAGTACTCGACCATAATCTTGTTCAGAACATTCGGGTTGGCACGTCCTGCACGGATGGTTGCCAGCTCTTCATCAAGCGCTGCACAGGATTTTGTCATCTTGTCTTCAAATTTCTTAATTGTAGCCTTCATATGAATTAACTCCTTTTCGTTATTCTCGTTCTTTTTCCGCCGTTTCCGGCTTTCACGTCTCAGAGAAGCTTACGCTGTCACAATGGTTCCGTTGATCACACCATTGAGCGCATTGCTGATGCTTCCCTCTTCATTCAGGCCGAACACGGCAAGAGGCATGTGATTTTCCATGCACATGATGGAGGCAGTCAGGTCAATGACTGCAAGGCGCTTGTCAACGACTTCCTGAATTGAAATCTCGTCATACTTCTTTGCGTCCGGATTCTTTGCCGGGTCGCTGTCATAGACACCGTCAATCGCTTTTGCAAGAAGGATCACATCCGCTTCCATCTCGATGGCGCGAAGCACAACTCCCGTGTCTGTGGAGAAATAGGGGTGACCGGTTCCTCCTGCAAAGAACACAACCTTTCCGGCATTCAGCGCCTGTACTGCATCATCCTTGGAAAACATCTTTGTAAAAGTACTGCACTGGAACGGGGTGAAGATTTCCGTTTCCATTCCTTCGGAGCGGAAGATTTCGGATACATAGATACAGTTCATGACTGTTGCAAGCATGCCGATCTGGTCAGCCTTCGGGCGATCAATCGCATTGCTGGAACGTCCTCTCCAGAAGTTTCCGCCGCCGATCACGATTCCAACCTGTACACCGCTGTCTACCGATGCCTTTACCTGACCTGCAACTGTCTTTACTACTGCCTCATCAAAGCCTGTCTTCTTCTCTCCTGCCAGGGCTTCTCCGCTTAATTTAAGCATTACTCTGCGTTTCTTGTCCATGGTGTTCTCCTGTCATTCTACTATTTACCGCTGGCTGACCTCATCAGACAACAGCAGTCTGTCAGTTATGGTTATCTTATCATAAAGTACGCTGAAATGCAACACTCTTATTTGAATGACGCTGCCACATCAGACATCACTTCGCTGATTTTAATGTTCTGCGGACATTCTCTTTCACAGCGGCGGCATTTTCTGCAGGCATCTGCCTTCTTCTCCAGTGTCTCATAGAGTTCCTTCGCCTTTGCCATTCCTCGGGACGCAGTCCAGTTGTACGCTTCAAACGTCTTCGGAATGTCCAGCCCAAACGGACACGGCATGCAGTACGCGCATTTGGTACATGGCACCCGAGCCATCGTCTCAAACGTCACTTTTGCGCGCTTCAGCATTTCATACTCCTCAGCGGTCAGTTTTCCGATCCGGGAAGCATCCGCCAGTGCCAGATTGTCCTCCACCTGCTCCATGGTACTCATTCCGCTGAGAACTACGCTTACTTCCGGCTGGCTCCAGAGGAAATCAAGCGCCCACTGAACCGGTCTTCTGGACGGATCGAGGGCTTTTTCCACCTGTTCCGGCGCATTCGCCAGCTTGCCGCCGAGAAGCGGCTCCATGATCACGACACCGATTCCACGGTCAGCCGCGTAGCGAAGTCCTTCTGTTCCCGCCTGATAATCCGTGTTGATATAATTATACTGAATCTGGCAGAAATCCCATTTTTCATATCCGTCAATGATCATTTTGAAACAGTCCAGATCATCGTGGAAGGAAAATCCGGCATACCGAATCCGTCCGTCTGCCTTTGCCTCTTCCAGCTTGGCAAGGAAATTACAACGCTTTACTGTCTCCCAGCGGTCTCTGTTCAGCGCGTGAAGCAGATAGAAATCAATATGATCTGTTTCCAGACGCTTCAGCTGTTCATTCAGGAAGCGGTCAAAATCCGCTTCTTCCTTTACTTCCCACATCGGGATTTTGGTAGCCAGATATACCTTTTCCCGGTAACCGTCCCTCAGTGCCCGGCCGACAAACGGCTCACTGGCCTGACCATGGTACGGCCACGCGGTATCGACATAGTTCACACCGCTGTCAATCGCTTTGCGAAGCATCGCCATTGCCAGTTCTTCATCAATTTTTGTACTGTCCTTCGGATCCGTTACCGGAAAGCGCATGCAGCCGAATCCAAGCGCGGAAACTTCAATTCCCAGTTTTCCAAATTCACGGTATTTCATAGAATAAAAACCCCCTTACATCGATCAACTTCTCTTCATCAAAACAACAAAACATTGAGCTGCTTTGAATTAATCTTTTAGAACATCCTTCATCACTCGCAAAACATTATTATGGCAGATCGCATCGATCTCGCTTTCATGAAATCCTGCCTTTTTCAATCCGTCCACCAGCAGCGGCATCTTACCGCAGTGACTCAGCTCCACCCGGTCGCCGATTCCATCGTAATCTGTTCCAAGACCGATGCAGCCGATACCGCCTACATCAGCGATGTGCCGGATGTGTCCGACCAGACCCTCGACCGTACCGCGTGTCTCTTCCTCCGTAGCAGCCTCTGCCGTGAAGCTTGCGCAGAGATTGATTCCTGTCAGGCCGCCCCGCTCTGCAATCTTCCGAATCATGTCATCCGTCAGATTTCTGACATGGGAGCAGACAGCTCTTGCATTGGAATGACTTGCGATAAACGGCTTTGTTGTGTGGTCATACACCTGATAAAAACCGGCATCCGACAAATGGGAAACGTCGATCAGCATGCCCAGACGCTCCATCTCCGACAGAAATTCAAAGCCGCGTTCTTTTACTCCATGCTCCGTATTGTTTCTGCCAAGATATTCTCCGCCGCCTTCAATCACTGTATTGGGCCATCCCAGCTCATTTTCATAGTTCCAGGTCAGAGTCATCATGCGAACACCAAGCCGATAGAAATTGCGCAGCAACGCCAGATTTCCTCTGCAGACTCCGCCCTCCTCAATGGACAGCAGCGCCGAGAGAAGACCGTTTTTCTGATTTTCAATCACCTGATCCGCTGTTGTAACGGGACGGATCAGATCTTTATTTGCTTCCATTTCCTGATAGAAAATGTCAATCAGCTCCATGGCAGCCAGAGCAGGATCCTTTTCTTCCCCAAGATCCACAAAAGCCGCAAACGTCTGCATCCAGTAACCGGCTTCCTTCAGGCGAAGCAGATCGATGTGGCCTTCCCGGCTGCGGAGGCCCACCTGTTTTCCTTCTTTTCGCGCCATGCGAAGCTTGTATATCGTATCGCAGTGTAAGTCAATAAAACCGTTCATGGTTAAAGCTCCTCCTGCTTTGCCGCAAAAATACTTCCAACCGCATAAAGCTTCTCCAGCAGATCTGCACGGTACAGCGGATCTTTCGGATCAAAACTGTTGATCACCACACCATCGCTGTGACGGCGTGATGTTGAGTGAATGTAATAGTTATCGCCTATGTACATCGCAATATGTCCCGGGAAATACAGAAGATCACCCGGTTTTTTCTCCTCAAACGGAATGGGTTTTACCGGGAAGCCTTCCACAATCTGTGCGTCACGGTAAATCATCACACCCTGAATCATGTAGGAAATGGAGCAGAGACCGGAGCAGTCAATGCCAAGAGGCGACTTTCCGCCCCAGCGGTACTGTGTACCAAGATATCTCTTGGCTGTCTCTACAACAGCCGCGCGGAACTCCTCCTCCGGAAGCGGTTTTGTGATCAGTTCTTCCAGAAAGTCTTCGCGCACATAGCCGGTCCGTCCGTCAGCCAGGCAGACAGCCGTCCAGCCGTCCTCGTTCGTCACGCCGCGCAGAACAATGCCTCCACCCGGAATGCTTACCAGACAGATGCCCTGTACCTTCGGAATGGACTGAACATCGGCATAGCTCTGGCGAACTCTGGCAAACGTGCAGGCATAACCCAAAAACAGGGTATCCTTTTTCTCCTGTTCCAGATTCTCCCATACCTCTTCCCAGGTTCCTGCTGCTGTCTGATCTTTTCTGACATATCCTTCATACCGGTAATCGGTACGCACTTTCACATAGTCACCGGCTTCCTCCAGAACCTCCATTCCCATTCCATAAAGAACTTCATCAATACAGGTTCCGATTTCCGGTTTTCCATACATGGTCAAAATACTGTCTGCTGCAATCAGTCTCATCTCAGTTTCCTTCTTTCCGTTTATTATAAATTTCCAGTGCCGCATCCTGCATGCACCGCTCCAGACGGGGAACATCTGTCTTCCATCCGGTCACGCACAGGATCCAGGCATCCTCTTCGTCGTAAATGATTCCACAGTCATGGGTAATCCCGCTGTCTTCCCCTGTTTTATGGGCTACACATGGTCCGTCTTCCAGGCTGTGAAGGAAGAACGGCAGCTTTCCGTTAAGCCGCTGGTCGCCAAGAATCTCCAGCATTCTCGCTGACGCTTTCTTCGAAACCAGTTCGCCCTTCCAGATTGCTTCCAGCATGTTTCCGATGGAACCGGCAGTAATATAGTTCTCAATTCCGCGGGCACTTGCCTCAGAATCAAACAGCTTCCGGTTCAGACGGATCTCCTGATACCCATTGTCATCAATCCACCTCTGAATCGTTTCTCGTCCCAGATAACGAATCAGAAAATTGGTCGCTGAATTATCACTTAAAATGATCATCAGCACACAGACATCCTCCAGCGTCAGCTGCAGACCGTCATGAAGATAAGTAATGGCACCGCAGCTGGGAAGCTTATCTTCAGCCGTAAGCGTCACCATTGTATCCAGAGACACATGACCCTTTTCTGCCTCATCAAACAGGGCTGCCATGATCGGAATTTTAATCACACTGGCAGCGATTACCGCGCTGTCACTTTGAAACGATTCCTCTTCTCCTGTATTCAGGTTCTTATAGTAATAGCCGACAACACCGGGCAGTTCTTTCATTCGTTCCAATGCTTCTGTTCTCATATTCGGTTATGCAGAGAATCGCGTGCGCAGCAGACGGCAGCCTGCCGGTACAAAAACGGTCTCTGTTTCTCTCCTTTCTGAATTCTGTCGAGCGTTTATAAATCATTTTTCCGCTTTATTGTATCAAATCAGCGTTGGAAAAGCAATAGAAAAGATTATTGTCTCCGGAAAGAAACTATGGTAAAATAACTGCAGCTATCGTCAGCACGTCTTCCGGTATCTGCGTCTGCACCGGATCGGCTGACAGGATGTTTCAACGATACAAACAAAAGGAGATTCCCATGCTTACAATTCAGAATACATCTGTTATGAACTTTGAGAACGCGATCCGCGGCGCGAGAAACCCGATGAACAGCTGGAACCGGATGGACAGTCACACAGAACCGGACGGTACCTTTGTTTTTGGTCCCAATGATCTGGATCTGGCGAAACGGCTTGCAAAAGCCGGTTCGGACCACCGGAAGTACCTGCGCATGGTTTTTGTTTCTGTTGATGTCACCGCTCCCCTCTACTGGTGGAAGGAATATGACACCTACAAGGTCGCTACTGTTGCAAACTCCACAAGCACCATGCACAAGATCCACAGCAAAAAGTTCACACTGGATGACTTTTCCTGCGATCAGATGACACCGGACACCCTGGCATTCATGGAAACCATTGTTGAAAAGTTGGAAGAGATCCGCAAACGCTATCTGCAGACAAAATCAAAAGAAGACTGGTATGACATGATCCAGCTTCTCCCCAGCAGCTATCAGCAGATGCGCACACTCAGCTTCAACTACGAAACACTGATCAACATTTACCATGCCCGCAGACATCATAAACTGAAGGAATGGCATGTCTTCTGCGACTGGATTGAATCGCTTCCCTATGCAAAGGAACTGATCCTGCAGCTGGAGGATCCGCAGTAATCCTGTCCCATTCCTTTATAGAAAAAGAAACAGATTCGGAAATCAGGGTACCTGTCCGTACGCACCGCATTTCCGAATCTGTTTCTTTTTCTATCCTATCCGGTAAAACATTATGATGTTTTACGAGTTATTTGATTCTGTTTTCTCTGTTACGAAACAATCTTTGTTACAAAACAATCTTTTTTCCGAAGCGTTTTACTGCAGCGGCACCTGATCGTCGGATAACAATGTGATACCAGCCTCAGTCAGCACTTTTACCGCTTTCGTATTTTCCTTTACATGGATCACAACACAGGCCTGCGTACCTTTTCTTGTGATAAAGGCATACAGATATTCGATATTGATCTTGTGCTCTGCAAGTGTTGTCAGAACGCTGGAAAGTCCGCCGGGCACATCAGGAATTACAACGCCAAGAACAGGAGTCGTGGAAACGATACACTCTTCCATGGAAAGGACATCTTTTGCCTTCTTTGTGTCGCTCACGATCATTCGCAGAACACCAAATCCTTCTGTATCCGTTACGCTCAGGGCACGGATATCAATCCCATTGTCGCCTAAAATCTTTGTCAGTTTACGGATCATTCCGAATCGGTTTTCCATGAAAATGGATAACTGAGTAATTGCCATCGCTTTTTCTCCTCCTTCTTAGACAGCCGGCTCCACGCACCGGATTCTGTCTCATCACAGACCTTCATCTGTTGAAACTAAGGGTAGTATAAACGTTTCCTGACAGGTTGTCAACCAGGATTCTTACTCACAGATATCCGGAACTGCTGTTTTTTTGCATCACTGTTTTCCGGTACTTCCAAAGCCGCCGCGATCCTCATCGCTCAGATGCTCCACTTCATCAAACACAATCTTTGGCTGGTTTTCTACAATGCGGAACTGGCAGATCCGGTCATTGACTGAAATCTTTGTATCTCTGACCGCCAGGGCCGGGAAGAAGTACTGATCGTTGTCGCCATGGTAAGACCAGTCGACAATACCGCAGGAATTTGCCTGAATTACACCGAAATTTTTAAATGTGCTGCTGCGGGGCACAATGTGAGCTTCATAGCCTTTGGGAAGCTCCATGGCAACGCCCAGAGGAATCAGTTTGAACTCTCCCTTTTTCAGCTCCACATCAGCGGCCGCGCGAAGATCGATCCAGTCGGATTTTCCGTCAATGTAGGTCAGCTTTTCAATCTGATCGGTAAAATATTTGATTTTAATGGTTTTTGTTTCCATGCTCTTTCTGCCTTTCTTTCTGTGATAGGCGTATTTTAGCACATCCGCGTCTGTCTTTCAACCGCCATTTTCCAGCTGATCCATTTCTGCAGCGCCGACCGGGAACCAGGAATGAAATTCATTCAGTTTCCAGTGTTCTGCCAATTGACGGTTTCTCGTGTTCCAGTACTGTTCCAGGTGAAATGCAATGACCCATTCCGCACAGCCGCCAGAGGATCCCGGGGCAGTGGGATATTCAAAATTGGCATAGGGAATCCGGAACCATCCATTCTGCGTTCCCTGCTCAATACCGACCAGAAAATTGCCCGGATTCCATCCGACCATTGCAACGGTCATTGCCTGGTAACAGCAAATCCAGTCTGCATCCTGCGGCAGCGTATACTGAATGCTCAGCACCTGTTCAAAGGAAAACGCTTCGCGTTCCCAAAACCGATACCAGGTTCCATTTGCTTCGTAAAGCAGAAACTGCTGATCGTCGTCCGCAACACGGTTAAACGGTACCTGAGTCCGCAGCTCCTCCTCAAGCCTGGAATCCGTTTCAATCGTCTCCCACTGGGATACCCAGAAAGATTCTGCTGCACAACAGCTGTCAAACGGCGCTTCCCGGATTGTTATGCTTCCGATCCGATACGTTCCGCTCTCCTTTTCGTCCTCCAATGGTGCGAGGAAGAGAAGCTGCCAAACGGCACTGGCATTTTCATCCATCTCACACACCAGTCGGATCTCTTCTGCCCTCTGCAGGATTTCTTTCTCCTTCGCCGGGAGCATGGTCATGATTTCTGTCAGCATTTCCTCCTGCAATGGCTCCGTTCCACTGCTCCCCTCTCCCTCTGTCTCATAGACCAGTCTTTGCATCAGCTGCTCTGCCTTCACCTGCTCCAGCTCTCCCGGCTGTTCCCATGGAACACGTTTCACAGGCCAGAAGGAAACTATGATGGAAAAAAGAAATGGAGTCAGTGCAAGACCAATTCCGGCAGCAAGCCAGGGAATCCATCGCTTCTTTGTAAATGGCTCAATTCCAATTTCATCCTTCTCCTGAAGCAGATGCTTCACATGATAGCTTTCCTTCAGGAGATAAATCTGAACGATCAGCACAGCCACCGCGAATCCGACAGCGAAGAAAAAGGAAAAACCGCCTTCCAGCTGGATTTCCAGACGTTCCTTCCCCTGAAACGACGCAATCACAAATGCCGCTGTCAGCAGACTGATCCATCCCTGTTCGATCCAGGACAGGACTTCTGCCCGCTCTCCGTCTTCCGAATCAAGGAGTCCGATGACAGCCTGAGCAAGAGAGCGAATGAGCAGAAGAACAGCGACATTGCTGATGACCGGCACAGCGACTTCTCCCATCCGCCGGATCCATTCCCACGGAAGCGCAGCAACGGACGCGCCAAATCCGTCCAGAACAAGAACAAACGCAAGCGTCTTCCAGGCCCGTTTCCAATCCTCTCCTATCCCCTTTAGGCGGGTCAGCGTGTAAAAGACAATCAGCTTTCCGATCATAGCTGTCGCAATGGGCACTTCCAAAGGAAAAAACTGAACCAGCAAACCGATCCACAGAATCTCAATCGCCCAATAGTAGCCGCCCCAGGAATCGTAACAGTGAATTTCCCCCAGCAGCCTCGCCTGCTCGTCCGGATTTCCCATTTCTTCTACCGCCTCTTTCCAGGCAAGCTGCTCTTCCATTCCTTTTCCCATCTTTTCTTCTGCAAGTTCAGAAAGATGGTCTTCCAGTTCCATGCGCACCTGCCGTCTCTCGATGATTCCGGAAATCTGCCCGGTCACCTGATCCAGATACCATTCCTTTTTTCGCGTTCCAATTCCCGTCTTCTCCGTCATGTCTTCACCCCCATTCCGCTTTTGCCGTTCAGAATGCTTCAATTACCTTTCCGACAGCGCAGGCATAAACCTTCCATTCTTCTTTCTGTTTCTGAAGCATTTTCCTACCCTGCTGCGTGATCCGGTAATATTTCCTCTTTCTGGCAGACTCACTCTGCTCCCAGTACGCTTCCAGATACGCTTCCTTCTCCATCGCATGCAAAATTGGATAAAGCGTTCCTTCATTCATGGAAAACACATCTTCAGAACGGCGTTCCAGCTCTTTGATGATCTGATAGCCGTACATTTCCTGTTTTTCCAGAACGCTCAGTACAAGCATCGTTGTACTTCCCTTCATAAGCTCCTTGTTTACCTTCATATCCGTTTTCCTCTCTTTCTTAATTATATTACACACTCTTTTATGGAACTTCCCCATACAATACCGTTCTCCATCCGCTTCTTCATGAAGAGATCCATTGTATGGCAATCACCTGCATGATTCCTTATGGTATATGCATTGTTCCTCTATGCATCGTATATCTATGTATAGATTATCATGGCAAGTACCGTTTGTCAAGGCTCATTCTCCATTTATAGAGGCAAAGAAAAATCCATGCAGCCCGTTCCTTCTCACAGAGCTGCATGGATGAAAATCAATCATGTGATATGTTATTGTCAGTACAGCGGATACTTATCCGTCAGGCTCTTAACAAGAGCCATCGCCTCTTCTTTGTTCTTTTCCACATCATCAATGACCAGTGCAATGGCATTTGCAACCACATCCATATCTGCCGGAGTAAATCCTCTTGTCGTTACTGCGGCTGTTCCAAGACGGATTCCGCTTGTTGTAAACGCGGACTGCGGGTCGTTGGGGATGGTGTTCTTGTTGCATGTAATGTTTGCGGCATCCAGCATTTTTTCTGCCTGCTTGCCGGTCACGCCCTTGCTGATCAGATTCACCAGCATCAGGTGATTGTCCGTACCGCCGGATACCAGATCAAAGCCGCGGCTTGTCAGTCCTGCTGCCAGCGCCTGGGCATTATCAATGATCTGCTGGGCATAGACCTTGAAGGACGGATCCAGCGCCTCCTTGAAGCAGACTGCTTTTCCGGCAATCACATGCATCAGCGGACCACCCTGGATTCCCGGAAAAATGGCCTTGTTGAAATTGTACTTCTTATTCACTGCCTCGCTGCACAGGATCATGCCGCCGCGCGGTCCGCGAAGCGTCTTATGGGTCGTTGTAGTCGTTACATCTGCATATGGAATCGGACTCATGTGGAGACCGGCTGCTACCAGTCCTGCAATATGAGCCATATCTACCATCAGAACAGCGCCGACCTCATCTGCGATTTCCCGGAACTTCTTAAAATCAATGGCTCTTGCGTAGGCAGACGCACCTGCCACGATCAGCTTGGGTTTGCATTCCAGCGCGATTCGGCGCACTTCGTCATAGTCGATGTAGCCGTCATCGTTGACACCATATGGTACTGCATGGAAATATTTACCGGAAAGATTGACTGGACTTCCGTGGGTCAGATGACCGCCCATGTCAAGATTCATGCCCATGAAGGTGTCTCCCGGCTGAAGGATGGCAAAGAAAACTGCCATGTTTGCCTGTGCGCCGGAGTGAGGCTGAACGTTTACATATTCACAGCCGAACAGCTTCTTCGCCCGCTCTCTTGCCAGATCTTCGACCACGTCCACATACTGGCAGCCGCCATAGTAACGCTTGCCCGGATACCCCTCCGCATATTTATTGGTCAGCGGACTTCCCATTGCCGCCATGACCGCTTTGCTTACAAAGTTTTCCGACGCAATCAGCTCAATATGGTCTCTCTGTCTTCCCAGCTCGTCCTCCATCGCTGCAGCCAGCTCAGGATCGTACTTGATTACTTCCTCAAATCCTAACATTTTTTCTCCTCCTTATCTGAAACACAGCCATCAATCCGGCTTCTGTAACAAGCATCACGTCTCACCGTTCTTTCACAACTTTCATTCTTTCATTGCGCCCTTAATTGCAGCCATCAGCTCATCAAACGTTTCGTAAGCCGGGATTTCCGGATGATCAGCGATGATTTTTTCCGTGCTGCGGAACAGGAAGCCGGATTTTCCTGCCCTGATCATTCCAAGATCGTTGTAGCTGTCACCGGCGGCAATGGTTTCAAAGCCAATTGACTGAAGCGCTTTTACCGTTGACAGTTTGGAGTCCTCAATTCGCATCTTAAATCCGGTAATCTCCCCATCCTCTGCCACTTCCAGCGTATTGCAGAAAATCGTTGGCCAGCCAAGCTTCTTCATCAATGGGGTTGCAAACTGAGTAAAGGTATCGCTGATGATAACTACCTGTGAAAAGGAGCGCAGTTCATCAAGAAACTCTTTTGCTCCTGGCAGCGGATCAATCGTTGCAATCGTCTCCTGAATCTCCTTTAAACCAAGCTTATGCTCTTTCAGGATTCCGATGCGCCATTTCATCAGTTTATCATAGTCCGGCTCATCGCGTGTTGTCCGCTTTAATTCCGGAATTCCGCTTGCCTGCGCAAACGCAATCCAGATTTCAGGTACCAGTACGCCTTCCAGATCCAAACAGGTAATATACATAGTCAGTTCCTCCAGTTTTGTGTCTTTCCAAAAGATAGAACGAGTATATCACACTTTTTTGCTTTATACAAGTAAACTACGAAAGTTTTTCTTCCCAAATTCCTGTTATCCCTTTCCCTGTTTTTCGTCAATACGCAAAAAAGATTCCTTCCAGATTGTTGACATATTGGTCTATCCATGATAGACTACAAACAGAAAGTCTATTGCGGATAGACCACAGATATTAAGGATATCATAGCCCCCCCAAGAAGGAAGCTATCACAGAGAAACAGAAAGAGAGGAATTCCAATGAATGAACTGAAACTTGGCTTCGTAGAATCCAGATTTGCCGATCTGATCTGGCAGAATGAACCGGTTACTTCCGGCGAGCTGGTTCAGCTCTGCAGCCGGGAACTGGGCTGGAAGAAATCGACAACCTATACGGTACTGAAAAAACTGTGTGAAAGAGGAATTTTTCAGAATCAGAACGGAACGGTTACTTCACTTCTGTCCCGTTCGGATTTTGACGCGCTGCAGAGTGAGCAGTTTGTGGAAGACACCTTCCATGGTTCTCTTCCCGCCTTTCTTACAGCCTTCACCAAACGAAAAAAGCTGTCTCAGGATGAGATCAGCCAGATTCGTCAGATGATTGATTCGATTGATCAAGAAAAATAAAAGGAGGGATTTGTATGTTTATGATCCAGGAAGAGATTTTTCTCAAACTGCTGAACATGAGTATTTCCGCCGGATGGCTGATTCTTGCTGTGCTTTTGCTTCAGCTGATTCTGAAAAACGGGTCCCGGGCCTTCTGCTGCCGGCTCTGGATCCTTGTGGCGCTTCGGCTCATCCTTCCGTTTCCGCTGGAAAGCGTCTTCAGTCTGATTCCCTCCCCGGAAACGGTCTCACCGGACATCATGTTTTCCTATGCACCAACCATTGACAGCGGTGTCCCCGTTGTCGATGCCATCGTAAACCCGATTCTTTCCACATCTCTGGCTTCCGAACCGGCCGCCAGCGCCAATCCGATCCAGATCCTGTCCGCAGTCGTCTCCATTCTCTGGTTAGCCGGAATCCTCGTTCTGGTGCTGTATGGTCTGATCAGTACCATCCACGTAAAAAAGAACGTCCGGACCGCCATGCGGCAAAATGACAACATCTGGATCTGCGATACCATTCCAACCGCCTTTGTCATGGGAATTTTTCGCCCTCGCATCTACCTTCCCTCGTTCCTTTCTCAGGAAGATGCCGATTCTGTCATTGCCCATGAGACCATGCACATCAAACGTCATGATCACTGGTGGAAACCCTTCGGTTTTCTGCTGCTCACCATTTACTGGTTCCAACCGCTTGTATGGATCGCCTACATCCGTTTTTGCCATGACATCGAACTTGCCTGCGATGAACAGGTGATCCGTTCCATGGACAGCAGGGAACGCAAAGCCTATTCGGAAGCACTTTTGTCCTGCAGTCAGACCCATTCCGGCTTTCCACGCTGTCCGCTGGCATTTTGTGAAACAGATGTAAAAAAACGGATCCGCTCCATCCTTCATTTCCGAAAGCCCTCGGCTGTCTTCACCGCAGCAGCACTGATTCTTTTCCTGATCACCGCCGCCTGTTTTCTGACTGATCCAATCCAGGCAACTGTCCCATCCAGACAGACTGCCGCGTCTGAAATGGAAGCGCTTCTTTCGGAACCGTCTGCCGCATCTTACTGGCATTACGCATACAATGATTCCCCGGATCCGATCAGTCCAAGACTTCTGCTTTCGAAACAGGACAACTCGTTTCTGTTCGTCTACTCCGTTTTTCAGGAATCTCTTCTAAGCGGAACCTATGAAGAAACCGATGAGCAGATTCTCCTGACCGACAAAACGACCGGAAACATCTGGCTGTTCCAAAAGCATGACGGGAATACGAACCTTACCATCTCTACCGTTCCCGCTTTTTCGACACCGTTGCCGTCCTATCAGTATGGAACGGCTCAAGGTGCCGAATGTCCGGTGCCAAACGGCGCTGTGTTTCGACGGATTTCTTCGGGCAGCCCTCTCAAAAACCAGAACGCTTTAAAAGCATCTTCCGACCGTCTGGAAGCTGACATTGATCAGGACGGTGTCCCGGAAACGCTGACACTTTTCCAATTCTACCGCTCCGGTTTACTGGAATTTACGCTGTCTGCCAGTGATGGGGGAAAAACGAAATATCAGAACCGATTTTCTTCTGACTGTTACTTTCTGTCACTGCTTACGGATGAGGACGGAACGGTATATGTGTATGGCCGAAGTCAGAGTGAGGAAGCCAATGTGCAGATTTTCCAGGTATCCGTGAAATATAACAATCTGACGCTCGCTGAAATCGAACCCGGTGAAAACAGTCAAATCACATTTTCGTCTCTCCCAAATAATATCCTGGACCGTGTAATTTTTGATATTGATATGGATGGGACAGAAGAACTGTGCGAGCTCAGGTCTGGCCGTACTTCCGGTGTTTTCTCTTTTGAACTCCGGGTTTACGAACATAGTTCCCTCGAGTATTCTAAGCTCTTTTCTTCCCAATCCAGTCTCCTTTCCTTTGCTTACGACAAAAACGGCAAGCTTCAGTTAAAAGCAGAAAGCAGAGGAGTAAACCGGCAGACTTCCTTCTTTGATTTTGTCATTGCAGACGGAACCATTGAACTGATCCGCAGTACAGATTCCGATTAAAGAAGCCGCTGATCATTGATCACCAGATAAAATTCCAGACCAAGCTTCTGCGCTGCCTTCCGGCACAGTACCATGCGGTCCAGGAAAATTTCAAAATAGTCCATCACTGCACACACACTGGTGTCCAGACGGATCCGCAGCTGCACATAAGCGTCTTTTTCCATGTCAACAGCCGCTTCTTTTACGGAATAATTGACACGGTCATGAATGTCGAAGGTGGTCGGATCCGTGTTGCGGACACGGGTGTAACGCACATCCGTCTTGTCGGCAATGATCAGCGCGGCAGCCACGGCGTTTACCGGAAATGCCGTGGATTCATCGTGATTGCCGATTGCGGTAATGATCGTGGCAATGTCATCGGGCTCCGCTCCCATCTGATCCAGAATGCGAAACGCCATGACTGCGCCGCTCTGGGCATGATCCACACGATTGATCACATTTCCGATGTCGTGAAGGTATCCTGCAATCCGCGCCAGTTCCGCTTCCCGTTCCGAATATCCCTGCATCAGAAGAAGTCTGCTTGCAACATCTGCCACCTTTGTGACATGAGCAAAGCTGTGCTCCGTGAAGCCCAGCGCACTTAACGATTCGTCTGCTTTCTTGATGTAGGCGTTCACTTTTTTGTTCTGCTTCACATCTTCATAGGTGATTTCTTCAAATGTAATTTCTTCAAACGTTTTATTCTCCATAAAATCCCTTTCCTGCTATTTCCATTCATTCAATCAATTGAAAACGTTCCGTTCCTATTTTCGTCGAGCCCTCTTCTTTCTATCAAACGCTTTTCCATCCGAATGCAGGCTATTCCTGCTGATGTCAGTACGCAAACCAACCTTCTGACCGCCGGTACTCACATGGCCTCTGTTTTTTTCGCTGCCATGTTTTCCTCTGCTGCTGTCCATGCGCGGACCGCCTTTGCTTCCCCCATCGCGCAAACTTCCATGCTTCCCGCTCTCCTTCTGCGGACGGATCAGGCATTTTTTATCATAGCCGATCAGATCCGTCCTTCCGGCGCGCTCCAGTGCTTCCTTTACCAGATCATACAGCTTGGGATCCCGATACTGGATCAGCGCACGCTGCATCGCCTTTTCATGGGGATCCTTCGGCACATAGACCGGCTTCATGGTACGCGGATCCACACCGGTGTAGTACATGCAGGTGGAAATGGTTGACGGCGTCGGATAGAAATCCTGAACCTGCTCCGGCATGTATCCCAGTTCGCGCAGATATTCCGCCAGTTCCACTGCTTCTTTTAAGGTAGAACCCGGATGGGAAGACATCAGATAGGGAACCAGATACTGATCCATGCCCAGCTTTTTATTCATCTCCTGATACTTCTTTACAAAACACCGGTACACCTCATTTCCCGGTTTCCCCATCATTCGCAGAACCGGATCGGAAACATGTTCCGGTGCCACTTTCAGCTGACCGCTGACATGATATCTGCAGAGCTCGCGAAGAAACGTGTCATTCGAATCTGCCAGCACATAGTCAAACCGGATGCCGGAACGGATAAACACTTTTTTCACCTTCGGAAGACTCCGCAGTTTGCGCAGCAGCTCCAGATAATCACTGTGGTCCGCTTTCATGTTTTTACATGGCTGGGGGAAGAGACACTGTTTTCCGGTGCACACCCCTTTTTTCAGCTGCTTCTCACAGGCTGGATGACGGAAATTCGCCGTCGGGCCGCCTACATCATGGATATAGCCCTTGAAATCCGTCTCCTGCGTCATCCGACAAGCTTCATGAAGGATGGATTCATGGCTCCTTGTCTGGATGATCCGTCCCTGATGGAAGGTCAGCGCGCAGAAGCTGCAGCCGCCAAAACAGCCGCGGTTGCTGACAAGACTGAATTTCACCTCGGAATACGCCGGAATTCCTCCGTCTTTGTCGTAGGAGGGATGCCAGGTACGCTCATAGGGAAGCGCGTAGACATCGTCCATTTCCTGTGTTGTCAGCGGATAGGCGGGCGGATTCTGAACCACATACAATTTCGCTCCGTAAGGCTCTGCCAGCTGTCTGCCGCTGAACGGATCCGTATTGCAGTACTGGGTATAGAAACTTTTTGCATAGTTCAGCTTATCGGCAGTCAGTTCATCATAGGAAGGAAGAACAAGGGCATCCGGCACCCGTTCCAGCGATTTCACTTTGAAAACCGTTCCGCGGATAAACGTAATCTCGCTGACCGGAATCTGAGCGTCCAGTGCCTGGGCAATTTCCACGATTGAATGCTCACCCATTCCATAGGAAATCAGATCCGCCTGCGACTCCACTAGAATGGAACGCTTCATTTTATCGGACCAGTAATCATAGTGTGCCAGACGACGCAGAGAAGCTTCAATCCCTCCAATGATCAGCGGTGTATCCGGAAAACTTCTGCGAATGTAATTACAGTATACAATCGTTGCATAATCCGGACGTTTTCCCATCACGCCGCCCGGAGTAAACGCATCTGTCTTTCGTCTCTTTCTGGAAACGGAATAGTGATTTACCATGGAATCCATGTTGCCGCCGGATACCAGAAAGCCAAGTCTTGGCGTTCCGAACTGACGAATCTCCTCATCCTTTTTCCAGTCCGGCTGCGGCAGTATCGCCACACGGTAGCCGTTTGCTTCCAGAATTCGGCTAATGATTGCCGGACCAAAGGAAGGATGATCCACATAGGCATCGCCGGTTACATAGACGAAATCCACTCCGTCCCAGCCCCGCGCCTTCATTTCCTGTCGATTGATCGGTAAAAATCCCATAGCTCCTCCTTCTGTCACATGCACACGTTCCTATGCGCTTCTTTTCCCGCAGATTCTCTAACATTTCTGTCGCTCTGCTTTCCTGATCCTTTTCCAGTTCTTGTGCCTCAGCAGCTTCCCCTGCTGTTATTTGTCCCGCTGTGCATGTTCCCTTCTCTGTTTCGCAGCCCGGATCACATGCTTCGCTAAAACTGACGTTGTAACCGTGCCGACACCGCCCGGAACCGGTGTTGCCAGCGCAACGGACGCATCCAGCGTGTCAAACGCCACATCGCCGCAGAGTTTTCCTTCCTGGTTCACATTAATTCCCACATCGAGAACAACCGCTCCCGGCGCTGCAAAAGATCCGTCCAGCATTTCGGCTTTTCCGATTGCCGCGACAAGAATCTCTCCGCTGCGGCACACGTCCTGCAGGTTCTTTGTTCTGGAATGGCACACAGTCACCGTACAGTTCTCTTTCATCAGCAGCATAGCCAGCGGTTTTCCCACAACAAGGCTCCGTCCGACGATAACCGCATGCTTTCCCGCCAATTCCACACCGGCAAATTTCAGCATCTCAACCACTGCTTCCGGTGTGCATGGTGCAAACCCATCCGGCTCACCCATGAACAGCTTCGCCATGTTAACCGGACTGATTCCGTCCACATCCTTCTTCGGATCAATCAACTCCGTAATCGCCTTTTCGTCAATCTGGGACGGCAGCGGCCGAAGGAGAAGGATTCCGTCTACCTCCGGATCGCCATTGATTGCCAGAAACGCTTCCTGAAATGCTTCATTGCTGATATCCGCATCAAAGACGCAGGACCGTGTCCGGATTCCAAGACCGCTCATCCGTTTCATTGCGCCGCGCTCATAGGCACAGTCATCCGGACGTTCTCCGACCCGGACAATTGCAAGAAGCGGTGCCTGCTCCATCTGGGCAATCTCCGATTTCATAGTTTCTTTCATGGCATTCACAACTGTCATTCCCTTTAAGATCTCCATAGCCACAAACTCCTTCTGTCTCTCTTTTCTATTTCAACGGTTCTGCTGACTCTTAGTTTTCCAGTTTTTCCAGTACCTGCTGGTACAGCCGGTCTGCGCGCACAATTCCCTGCTCCTGCAGTTCCTTTGTCTCACGGTTCAGTTCACTGGCCAGCTCTCTGTTTTTCATCATCCTGGTATTGATATACACGTTCAGGACTGCTCCATTGATCGCCGTGCGAAGAAACGCGGCTCCCACGCCCACATCGCTGACAGCAAGCACCGAACCTTTCACCAGCAGTTCTTCCAGCACATCCAGACCTTCCAGGGATTTTCGGATCACTTCTATCGGAACAAGACAGGCTCCCTTCAGTGTCGTCTCCAGAACCTGCTCCCGATATGCAAGCTGCTCCTCTGTCTCCTTCGGAAGACGATAGGCATCGGAAACCGGTTGAAAAACAGCGGCATCTTCATTCATCAGATGTACCAGCTGTTCCTGCAGCTTCTCTGCTTCTCCAATCAGACGTCTGATGTCGGTTTCATATGCTGCATACTTCTTTTTCCCGGTGGTCAGATTTCCAACCATCGAACCAAGAGCCATTCCCATCGCCCCACCAAGGGCGCTGGTTCCGCCTCCGCCCGGTACCGGGCTCTTTGATGAAAGCACCTGCAAGTACTCATTTACTGTCATTCTCTCCATTGCGCTCTCCTTTTTGCTTTTCTTCCCTGTCTTTCAACTGATGAAAGATTCCTGTCGGGTCTGCCTGACAGCAGACCCGATCCTTACTTATTCTAACACGTCCTGTCGTTTATTACAAGTCACGAATCATCCGTTCTTTGTTCCCTCCTCCGAATAACGGAAAGAAAACGCGCCGATGTTCCTCTCCATTTCCGTCAAATCCTCTCCCCATATTCCACATACCGTCAAAAAAAACCAAATAATCCCACAAAAAGCTCCATTTTTCGAGGTTTTTCCAATTGATTTTTTTACCTTGCTGAGTTATGATTTTTATGAAATGTATCCAGCTATATTAAGGAGATTTGCCATGAAAAAAGTTACCTATCAACAGATTGCCGATGCGCTGAACATATCACGAGTTACCGTATGGAAAGCCCTGAACAACAAACCAGGCATCTCTCCTGCTACCCGTCAGTCAATCCTGCTCCAGGCAGTTGCCATGGGCTATCCGCTTTCCCTGCTTCAGGATTCCAGTTCAGCCGATCTTCCGGTTGCCGCGGAACCGATCATAAAAAAACAGGCTTCCGGTCAGACCATCAACGTCGCCGTTGCCGTCTCGCGCCCGGAAACCTCCAATTTCTGGATGAGCATCATCCACTATCAGGCAATGACGCTTGCCCAAAACGGCATCAACCTGATTTATGCCTACCTTCCGTCCTCTCTGGAAGACGGCGCACCGCTTCCGGATTGTCTCACCAACGGAACCTGTCAGGGCCTCATCGTCATGAATATCTACGACATCCACCTGATTGAAGCACTCAACGCGCTTCCGATTCAGAAAGTTTTTCTGGATTGTCCTTCTTCCATTGACTTCTCTTCCATCAACGGAAACCTGTTCCTTCTGGAAGGAATTGCCAACACCGATGCCATCGTCCAGCACATGATCGATCTCGGCAAAAAACGGATTCATTTCATCGGCGACATTGCCTATGCCCAGACCAACCGGGAACGTCATCTCGGCTATCTTCGCGCCATGCAGAGAAACGGACTCCCCGTTGATTCCATTCCCTGCCTGACTGACCCGATCGGCATTGAGGACTATCAGACTACCATCCATACCTGGCTTGACCGGCTGAAAGAACGTCCGGAAGCCATTGTCTGTGCCAGCGACTACATTGCGCACCAGGTTGTTGAATACTATCTCCAGCGCAATGTCCGGATCCCGGAAGACATTCTTGTGTCCGGCTACGATGACAGCCTGGAATTCAACACTCTGATTCCGCTTACCACCGTCCCTGTCAACAATGCCCGTCTTGGCGTTCATCTTGCCCAGAGCATCACCAACCGGATCCACTATCCAAACGACGAATATCAACTCGTTTACATCCGCAGTAAACCCGTCTTTCGTGCTTCAACCGGTGATTAAAACATCACCGCCAGCAAACAGAAGAAGAAAAAAAGGATCGAACACATCACGCATTCGATCCTTTCTTTTTCTTCTCCTGTTCGGAATCACAGACCGTCCGAACAGACTTCGCCGGACGGTCTTTTTGTCTATGACCGGAACTATCAGCAGGGATTTGCCTTCATCCAGTTCATCAGCTCATCCACAGTAGTAAACGCCAGTCCAACAACGGTATCCGCTGCACCGTAGTAGATTGCGATTCTTCCTGTTTCCGCGTCAGTCAGTGTTGCGCACGGGAAAACAACATTGGGAACGTCACCATTCTGCTCGTAGAGCTCCGTCGGTCCCATGATGTAGTATCTGCTGCGGTACAGCACCTTCCACGGCTGTTCCAGATCAAGAAGCGCGCAGCCCATGCGGTAAACAAAGCCGTTGCAGGTCTGCAGAACGCCGTGATAGATCAGCAGCCATCCCTCGTCTGTCTCAATCGGAACCGGTCCCGGACCGATCTTTGTTGCCTGCCATGCAGAAGCATCACCCGGGTACTTGCCCATTACAAAACGATGATGACCCCAGTGCTCCATATCCGGGCTCTGACTGACAAAAATATCACCGAACGGAGTATGACCGGTATCACTCGGTCTGCTCAGCATCATGTACTTTCCATTGATCTTTCTCGGGAACAGAACGCCGTTTCTGTTATAAGGAAGGAAGGCATTCTCTAACTGATAGAAAGTCTTGAAATCAAACGTATATGCAAGTCCGATTGTCGGTCCGTGATATCCGTTGCACCAGGTAATGTAGTATCTGTCTTCGATGAAGCATACACGCGGATCATAGCGATACTGACGTGCCAGCAGTTCCTCATCATCACCAACAAAGGTGATCGGCTCATGGTTGATTTCCCAGTGAATTGCATCCTTACTGAATCCGGCATAGATATCCATGCTGATGCCAAGGTTATCACAGCGGAATACACCTGCATAGCCATCTTCAAACGGTACAACCGCACTGTTGAAGATACTTCCGGATGTCGGAATGGCATCTCTCTTGATGATCGGATTATTATCATATCTCCATACCGGCTTAACATATCCCTCCGGCTTCTCCTGCCACGGAATTCCCGGTAATGCATTACCAATAATCTTTGCCATGGTTCTTTTCCTCCCATTTCTTTCATGCCGCAGTCCAACCGACTGCAGCACGATATTTTTTCATTTGATATCTTAGCGCGTAAAATCCACAGGCACAGCCTTCGCTCTGCTCCATTTATTTCACACGGAAAGTTTTGATTTCATAGGGTTTGATTACAAAATCAAATCCGTCGCCGCTTACCGCAGCTTCTCCTTCTGCCTCTTCCAGACAGTTGCATTCCACAACAGATGCAAACGGAACATTCAGAGTAAGATGTGCCTTAGTACGGGCATTTTCAGACTCATACATGCGGATGATGATTCCGTCGCCGTCTTCCGCCTTCTTAACCGTCTCAATGATCACATTGCTCTTGTCAACAGCAAGCATGGATGCAGAAGTTCCCGCCATGCCGCCGTTTTCTGCATAAACCGGCTGATTCAGCTTCATGGACTCGGCAACGGTACCTGCTTCTCTCCAGTTTCCTGCATGAGGATAGAGCGCGTAGGTAAATACATGCTCCTCCTGGTCTGCCGTCGGATTCGGCTCAATACCGGACTTGATCAGCGTCAGCGCCATCTCACCATCCAGTGCGGAATGACCATATTTGCAGTCATTGAGCAGGCTGACACCATAGTGACCTTCAGACATGTCCATCCATTTCTGACCGCAGCTCTCAAATCTGGCATCATCCCAGGTGGTGTTTCTGTGGATCTTTCTTGTCAGGCTTCCGAACTGCACATCGAAAGTGGCCTCATCGGTATGGAGGTCAACCGGGAAATGAACCTTCAGCAGATGCTGATGCTCCTTCCAGTCAACCCAGGTGTCAAAACGGATCTGGCGGCTGTCTGCATAGAACGTAATCTTCTGACGGATCCGGGACTTGCTGATGCGTCGCTCAATTTCCAGAACTGCGCAGACCGGACCCATCTCGGTCCACTCCATCCGCAGAACATCTGTCACGTCCCAGCTCTTCTCCGTATAGTACATGTCGATATCCCAGCAGTCGAAGCACATCGGTTTGTCCTCATACATTGCAAGACGATTGCCCTTCATGCCCTCCTTCAGTACCGGGCGGTCATTCTCTTTGTCGTAAATCGATGCAAACTGACCATTTTCATCCAGCTCTACGGTGTAGAACGGAGTCTCCAGGCAGTTTCCTTCCAGCCGGAACGGATTTGCGGCATTCGATTCCGATGGGGACATCTCCTTCAGCGCAAACACTTTTTTCCCCTTGGACGGCAGCTTACAAACGGCAGCAACTGCGCCGTCAGCCGTCTTCTGAATCGGATAAGCAGTACCTGTTTCATCGACCAGTGCCAGATTTTCACCTGTCTTACCGCTTTTTGCAAGCACGTTTTCGTCGATTGTGATCACATCATCACGCTCAAAGCCAAGTGTATTGAACAGTGTGATTCCATCACCGGCTCCGGCAAGTGCAGCAAGCCGTTCTTTCTTCATTGCGTCCGCAGTGGAAAGAAGTTCTGCATACTCTTCTTTTGTTACCTCATACACTTCATGGATGGAAGATCCCGGAAGAATATCATGGAACTGATTCAGCAGAATCACCTTCCACATGCGCTCCAGCTCTTTGGCCGGATAGGCAATGCCTGCCTTCTCTGCCAGCAGAGACAGAAGCTCCAGATCCATCATCGCCAGTTCACTCTTGCGGTTTCCGCGCTTATTGCGGCCCATGGAAGTCAGCGTTCCTCTGTGATATTCGAAATACAGCTCGCCTTCCCATACCGGCAGACGCTTATTGCCGCTTACTTTCTTATCCAGACGTTCAAACCAGGTCAGCGGACTTTCCTGAACAACCTTCGGAATTCCCTTGATTCCCTTGTCCAGGCGGGCTGCGTTCTCCATCATTTCTCTGGTCGGACCACCGCCGCCATCACCGAAGCCATAGCAGATCAGCACATTGTCATTAAGGTCTTTATTCTGATAGCGATCCCAGGCACCGATCACAGCATCAGCTTCCAGCATACCGTTGTAGGTTGTGAAATGTTCCTTCTTCACATCGGCGCCAACACTTGGTGTGGTGATCAGATGGGTCAGGATACCCGTTCCGTCCAGTCCCTTCCACAGGAAGGTATCGTTGGGGAACTTGTCAATCTGATTCCATGCCAGCTTGGTAGTCATGAAATATTTGATACCGCACTCCTTCATGATCTGGGGCAGCGCGCCGGAATAGCCGAAGACATCCGGCAGCCAGAGAATTTTGCTGTCCACACCGAACTCTTCTTTGAAGAAACGCTTTCCGTACAGGAACTGACGAACCAGGGACTCTCCCGATGTCAGGTTACAGTCTGCTTCCAGCCACATTCCGCCCTCCGGAATCCAGCGTCCTTCCTTTACGCGCTCTTTCACTTTCGCGTAAACCTCCGGATAACGCTCCTTCAGGAACACATAGAGCTGAGGCTGACTGGACATGAACTTATAGTCCGGATACTCCTCCATCAGCTTCAGTACGGTGGAAAAGCTTCTTGCTGTCTTCTCCCTCGTCTGAGAAACAGTCCACCACCAGGCAACGTCAATGTGGGTATGTCCGATGCAGGTAGCAGTCACATCGGACTGATCGGTCAGCTCCGGATTCCTGTAAAGATGCTCGTCGATGTAGGCCTGGGCAGCCGCAACCGACGCATCGAATTCCGGAGAATGAGGTGTTCTCAAATCCAGCTGATTCACTGCACCATTAAGCGCCTCCACAATCAGAGATTTTGTTCTGCCTTCCGGCATTCTCTTAAACGCATAGGCATCTGAAATGGACTTTAAATCGTAAAACAGCCTGCGCAGCTTTAAATCTTCGTTGATTACATCAACACGCAGCG